>JAFKJB010000007.1 GCA_017306155.1 Nitrosospira multiformis | reverse complement strand
CAGAATCTTGTGCAGCTTCGACCAATACTCGTCACTGAGCAGCAATCGGGGCATCGAAAACTCGTGTTGTTACTGTATGAGAGCTTTAACAATACGAGTTTTCTTCCTAATCACAAAACCTTTAGATCAAAACGTCAACAGGCCCTAGAGAGAGTTCTGTTCAAGAGGGGTTACTTTTGCTTAAGTGTTATACCACTTCCTACCAATTCTGCGCTCAACGGCTGCGGGTTCGTGTCAACCGTACCCAAATACTCATATATAACTAGCTCATGATCCGTGTTATGGTAATTGGCTTGAGTTGCAATCCGCTGGACTACCTTAAACCGGCTTGCGTCATTCAATAACGCAGTCAACGCTGCCATGGAAGGAAGATCATGCCAGAACCCTGTTTCGGCTATCACATACCGGATTGCATGGCGCTTGAGCAGATCTTCGATCTTGTTCGCTGACAGATTGCGATCCTGAACGCCCCGCTCCCGCTCGATTGCCACTCGAAGCAGGAGCTTGTCTGCTCGCGCAACACTTACGTCAGTGCGTTTTCCCGCGCGGATATTGAAGACAAAGCTGCCGTCACGATAACCGGAAAAGAGAACTACGCTGTTTTGTGGAGCTCTTTTCAGTACGAAATCCGCAGCTTCCGAATAACCGGTCACCCAATGAACGGGATAAGCCAGCACGGACCAGGCCACGGACCCAAGTGCCACTGCTCCAGCTAGCGCAAGCCCTGTTTTTTTTAGCCGATTCTCCGTTATCTTCTTGATCGCCAGTACCGCAAAAATTGGCAGGGGTAACAGAGCCATCAGGTCGTGACGAGGTTCCCGAACCATGATATACGAAAAAAAAAGATAGCCGGCGACAAACCATACAATAAGGAATACCATGTGTGGGCGAGGCAATCTCCAGTCAGCCCTTACCGTCGCACCGGCCAGGTAGATAATCGAGAGAATTACTGTTGGCCAGCCTAATTGGCCGGGGAGTTGGGTCGCATAATACGTCCACGCTTCAATTGATGTCCGAGGTAAATCCGAGCGCTGGCTTCCCATCATCGAGGCCATGTTAACCTGGCCGAACTTCAGATGCAGCACGGCGAGCGGAATCACAAATAGAAGCAGCGTGACTGCCGCGCCCCATAATTGCCGGTTGCGGAGCGCCTGAAGTCCATGCGCAGAGATCAAACCGGCCAGGAGGGGAAAAACGACGAATAAGGACGTTTGTTTGGTGTAGAGAGCAGCAACAAACAGGAGTACGGTAAGCCAGAGATAGCGGGTTTCACCATAGTCCATATAGCGCACAAAGGTTACTGCCATGAGCGCCAGCCATGCATAGGCAGGAACATCAAGCATCACCTGCCGTCCCCAGAACGCGATTTCCGGTCCACCCGCGAGCAGCAAGGAAGCGGCTATCGCGTAACCATTCGGCATCCACCGCCGGGCAAGCATATAGCCGGCTAATCCTAATATGAGGTGAAAGAATGCTACGGTAGCTTGTGCTACCTCGTGTGAGAATCCAAAGATGGAGTAAGCGATCGCGAGGAACAGGGAGAAGAGCGGTGGATAGAACAGGATGGTCAATGCCGGGTAACGGAGATAGTAATCGACCGCATATTGCCGCGGATCTTCCCAAGGCATTGCGATAAAAAAATCACGAAGGAACACCCCATTCAGCGCGTGGCGGGGAGCGTCACTCCATGCAAAATCTCCGTTTGTCGGCGCTGTGACAAACATCACCGCAGCGAAGACCGTAAATATGATGACCGCTTCAACGCTCAAACGGGGCTTACCCGCCGCTCCATAGTCAGAGGAATTATGGAATTCTTTGCTCATCGGCGGGGTTTGAGAGTGGGAAGGTTTAGGGCTTACGCAGGCTGGAAGAAAGCGACCGTTAACAGTAAGGACACGCAACGAGAACCGGGAAACAGTCAGCAGGGAGCGGCCCCAAAATATATAACATATGAATATGAGAGGCTGAAGCAGGTTCCATTCCGGATCAGTTTCCTGAAAGCATGGACTGGCCCTGCTCAAGTATCGTCTCACACACCTTTTTCACTGCGGAAGCCTTCATGCCCGCCATGCTCAAATTCACGTTCTGGCCAGTACTGCCGCTCACGATACCCTGCGCGCCGTTGATATAGTCTGGATTATTCTGGGCTGGTTGATCTCCGCTGCCGGTAATCTTTCCCATCAACTGATCCCTGACCGAAGAAGCGTTGTCGCCACCCAGGTAGTTGTTTTTCATGCAATACTCAATGATTCCCGCGGCATTGCCAGCGCTGCCGGACGTTATGGATGACAGTCCCAATGACGAGGCTGCGCCGCCGAGACTGCCTCCTGTGATGTCTTTCAACTGATCGAAACCCTGGGCTGCAAGGGCGCCCGAAAATACGGCGAATCCAATGCCGCAACTCAATAACAAGGAATGACGTCTGAAAATATTCATGGATTTTTCTCCGGGTTATTTGAATCAGATATTCCAGCCTGCAATGTAGCATATGATTTATAGCAAATCCTGGTGAAAAATGTTTTTGCAAATATTGCGTCCTGGTGATTGCAACAAAGTTTCACAAGATTGTGCTTGATTGACACTAATGAAAATCCCTGCTTTCCACTGCGAGATTGCCCAGCAGATGGCTGTGATCTACCAGCCGTTTGGCGATAAGGTGTTTGACGCCGCTTTCGGACTGCCATACGCCATACACTGTCAGGAGCTTTGAGTTCAAGACTTCGCGGCGGTGCTTCAGGATGATCCGGTTCCACAGCACCACATTCGTTATCCCGGTTTCGTCTTCGAGCGTGACGAACATGACGCCGCTGGCGGTGCCAGGGCGTTGTCGGCAGGTCACGATGCCGGTGGTCCGGACCAGCTGCCCGGTAGGGTAATCAGATAGCTCCATTGCCGAGCGCAGATTCATTCTTGCCAGCTTCGGCCGCAGCAGCGCCAGGGGGTGTCTGCGCAGGGTAAGCCCGGTGCTGGCGTAATCGGCTGCGATTTCCTTTTCCCCCGCCGCGGCGGGGATGGATGGCAAGGTTTCCTTCACCGGAGCATGCCGCATCAGGTCCCGCTGTCTTATGTGGGATGCGACAGTCCACAGCGTCTGGCGCCGATGACCCGACAAGGTTCGCAAGGCATCTGCACTGGCAAGCGCACGTATTTCAATGGTATTCAAGGAGGCGCGGTTTGCGAGGTCGTCGGGGTCTTCAAAAGGTGCGATTTCTCTTGCTTCAGCAATGCGGGTGGCGGTTTCCAGTCCCATCCCTTTCACCCGGTTCAAGCCCAGCCGGACAATCGGTTGAAGCGCTTTATCCTTCTGTTCCTCCAGCATGCACTCCCAGTTGCTGGCAGTGATGTCTACCGGGTTAATGACAACCTCATGTCGCCTGGCATCCTGGATCAGTTGTGATGCGCTATAGAAGCCCATGGGCAGGCTGTTCAGCATGGCGCAAAGGAAAGCGGCGGGCTCATGGCATTTGAGCCAGGCGGAGACATATACCAGCAATGCAAAGCTTGCAGCGTGGGATTCCGGAAACCCGTATTCGCCAAAGCCTTCGATCTGCCGGAAGATGCGCTCGGCAAACTCTTTTGAATAACCCCGGCTTGTCATCCCATCGATCAGCTTCTCATGGAAGGGACCCAGGCCTCCTTTTCTTTTCCAGGCAGCCATGGAACGTCTTAACTGGTCTGCTTCGCCCGAAGAGAAACCGGCGGCAAGCATGGCCACCTGCATCACCTGTTCCTGGAAGATTGGGACGCCATAAGTCCGCCCCAATGCAGCTTCCACTTCACCGCCCGGATAATCGACCTTTTCCAGTCCCTGCCTGCGGCGCAGATAAGGATGCACCATGTCGCCCTGAATCGGACCGGGACGGACGATGGCGACTTCCACTACCAGATCGTAGAAAACTCGCGGCTTCAGGCGCGGCAGCATGGACATCTGCGCACGGGATTCGATCTGGAAGACGCCAATCGTGTCCGCCCTGCAGATCATGTCGTACGTCTTTTCGTCTTCCGGAGGTATATCCTGCATCTGGAATGGCACACCGCGACGGTTCGAAATCAGATCAAGCGCGCGGTGTATTGCCGATAGCATTCCGAGCGCGAGCACGTCGACTTTCATCAATCCCACCTCCGCCAGGTCGTCCTTATCCCATTGGATGATGCGGCGATCCGGCATGGCGGCATTTTCGATGGGAACGATGCGGCAGAGTTTGTCGCGTGTCAGCACAAACCCGCCCACGTGCTGGGACAGATGGCGCGGATAGCCATACAGGAGGGTGGTCAGCAGAATCAGCTTGCGGATTACCGGGCTGCCGGGATCGAAGCCGTTCTCGCTCAGGCGCTTATTGATATCCGAACCTTTATCCCACCAGGCAAGGGAGGTGGATAGGCGTCTGATACGCTCGATATCGAGCCCCAGCGCTTTGCCCACATCCTGAACTGCCGAGCGGGTACGATAAGTGACGACTGTTGCGGCAATGGCGGCCCGATCACGGCCATATCTCTGGTAGATGTACCGAATGACTTCCTCGCGACGCTGGTGCTCGAAATCGACATCGATGTCGGGAGGTTCGTTGCGTTCCCTGGAAATAAAGCGTTCGAACAGCAGATTGCTGCGCTCCGGATCGATCTCGGTAATGCCCAGGCAATAGCAGACCGCGGAATTTGCCGCTGATCCGCGCCCCTGGCACAAAATTCCTTGCGACCGGGCAAAGCTTACGATATCGAATACCGTCAGGAAATAAGGTTCATACTTGAGATCGGCAATCAGCTTCAATTCATGCTCGATCTGCTTTCTTATCTTGATTGAGGCGCCTTTGGGAAAACGCCACCTCATGCCATTTTCGACCATGCGCCGCAGATAGCCGGTATAAGTTTCATTAGTTCCGGTTAATTCATCGGGATATTCATAGCGCAGTTCATCCAGCGAAAAGGTGCAGCGCGCGGCAATGGAAACGGTTTCCTGCAGGAGTTCCGATGGATAGAGTTGCGCCAGTTCCGATCGGGTGCGCAGATGCTGTTCCGCATTAGGCTGCAACGCATAACCGCATTCCGCCAGCGGGCGGCCCAGCCGAATTGCGGTCATCGTATCCTGCAAGGGCTTGTGGGCAGGATCGTGCATATGCACATCGCCTGCCGCCACCAGCGGCATGCCCATGGTTTCAGCCGCCTGCCGTATTCTCTCAAACAGCACCTCTTCCCCGGCATGAAGCAGCCGTTCGACAGCAGTCCAGCAGCGGCCGGGAAACAGGGACTGCGTCCAGCGCATATCCTCAGTCAAGGAACTCTCCACTTGATCCCTGCAGGGAATCAGCAGCACCAGGCAATCGGGCAAGCGGGCAAGATGAGGCGCATCCGTGCAGCTTTCAAAGTCCGCGCGGGTAATGCGGTAGGCTCCTTTCGCACTGCGCTGCCTGGCCAGCGTGATCAGTTCGCACAGATTGCCGTAGCCTTCCCGGTTCATGGCGAGACACACCAGCCGCAGCCCATCCTCCAGCATGAATTCGCTGCCGATCAGAAGATGCAGCGCCGTTTTTCTGGCTTCCGCATGCGCTCTTACCACTCCTGCCACGGAGCATCCGTCCGTAATGGCGAGGGCGCTGTAACCCAAGTCCGCGGCACGTTCGACCAGCTCTTCCGGCATGGAAGCGCCTTTGAGGAAGCTGAAGCTGGAACAGCAATGTAGCTCAGCGTAATCCGGAGCGGAAGAGTGCATGGAAGCTATCCAAACAGCCCTTGCAGATACCAGTTTCCGCCTTTGTTCCCCTTATCTTTTTCCACCGGGTTGCGTTCGCGGTAAATCCATAACAACTGGCCCTGGTCGTTCTCCGCAATGAAATAATCCCGCGCAACTGCGGCATCATCCCACCAGCCGGCTTCGATTCGCTCGGGTCCTGCAAGCAGTTTCAGCGGTGAACCATATATCGGTTGGCCACGTTGCACTTTCAGTTCCAGCGGAGTTTCCATCAGCCAGGCTGGACGGGGCGATTCCGGCTGGATGATTTGCGCCTTTGCCTCTCGCTTCGAAAAGCGATTCAAGCCGCCCATCGCTGAAAGTTCCAATCTTTGGCTGCATTCGGGACGATGATCGGAAACAACCTTTAAACCGGTGATGGCTTCCGGTCCCAGGCGGGAAGAAAGTTTCTCGATGAAGCGATTGAGCGAAGTGGCCTCGGATTGCACGGTGGGGAACAATTCCAGATTGCTGTCTGCTCCCGCCGCTATTTCATCTGCCGTCAATTCCAGTTCACACACCGGCGCCACTATTTTTGTACGTTCCAGGCGTGCACGCAGCAACAGCATTAAATGAGCCGGGTCGCTGCCTTGCTCGGAAAGGCGTATGTTTACCGGGGTGAATTTATGGGGTTGCCGCAAGGAATGCTCGTGATGCAGAATGAATGAAAAGGCCGATACCGCCGCATGACGCGAAGCCAGCCAGCCGCACATCTGTTCGACCATTCGTCGTGCGGGAACCAGCAGCAATGCGGTATTTTCAACCAGCCCCATCATTTTCATTTTTTGCTGAAAATCTTCCGGCGCCTCGAACCACTTTTGCGGATCGGGCGAGTCGCCGTAGGCACGGTCGAGCTCTGCTGGCAGGTCCGGGTCAAATCGGCGCGCTATCCCGCCGCGAGGCAATCGTCGTAAATCAGCCAGTGTTTTACAGCCGATGCCGCGAATGACATCAAGATGAAGCTGGGCCGATTCCAGCAGATTGACAGGCAGAGCGTCGAGCAATATCCGGAATTCCTCACCCTTTCCATTGATGACAGTGCCCGGCTGGGCGGAACGCGCCAGCAGCCCTGCTCCCGTTGCCGTGGGCGCAATCCCGGCGCTGAACTGCAAACCTTGCGCAGTCACTGCCCGGTTGAGTGACTGGCAGAGCTTTTTCAGGCCACCAAACAATTTCAGGCTTCCGGAGACTTCGGCAATCAGGCCGTTGTTCTGCATTGCTATATTGGGCGTAAAGCGTAATGCAGCATATACGGCTTGCTGCAAGGCTTTTCTTTCTTCATGCGGGTCCTGTTCCATGATCACCAGATCCGGGAAAACAGCCAAAGCACTGGCCAGAGGCTGACCGGCCATGACCCCCCGCTCCTGCGCCGGCTTATTGGCTTGTTGAATAGAGGTCTGGTTCCTTTTGCGGACAGTCACGGCAATTGCGGGAATGAGCATCTTCGGAAACCGGCGTTCAATCCAGTCAAGCGATAATGCCGGAAAGTAAAGGGCAATCCACAGCATGATTCAGTTAGTGAGAGGAGCGAGGACGGGCTTTAATTCAGCGGGGCGGGAAAAGATGGCGGCTTGAGGCGGGGGGATGCGAACAGGCAGGACGAATGGAGCGCCGCGGCGTTTCAACAGATACAAGGAAAGCGTGTGGGAATGCCCTCGCACGGGATTGAGCAGTATCCTCAGCGGGGCTGCGGAGGATTCGAATTGTGCTCTCGCCGGCCTGAACAGGAAAACGAGGCCTGCCGCAGTCCGGGAAAGAATTTGCAGCTTTCGCGTTGCTTGCTGACTTGCTTCCGGCAGCCAACCGATAATGGCCCCAAAGGCGGCACTCCTGATGCCCTGCTCAAGCGCCCATAATCGCTCGGCAGGCTTGCAAGCCCTGACCAGCACGACACGGTGACTATCGATTCCCTGATGCTCCCAGGCATGCATGTAGGGAATATAAGGTGGCGCAACCAGCAGAATGTTTCTTTCGCTTCGGGTAATTTCCCCCAGAGCGCGACTCAACAGCCTTATTTCCCCCAGCCCCTCTGCTGATAACAGCAGTTCCATCAGGTTGCGGGTAGGCCAGCCCCCTCCGGGCAGTTCCTTATCCAGCTCCTGAAAGCCACTGGAAATGACGGGATCATCGGAGGCGCCCCATGCATTTCCTCGCCATATCCTGCTCTTGAAACGGGCTTCAATTTGCGAGAGCGACAGGGGCGCCGGGGGCATTGAAGGCGGAGAAGCAGGCATGGAAATACACGTTCCATTGATTCACCGGCCGAAACCGGGGCGATGGAGGCGATGTCCCGGAACCTGGGTTTTCCGGAACAGACCGACATAAAATCCGTAGATTTCCAGTTTATGACGGGGGCGGATAGGCGGATATTCCTTGCTTCGCGCCTCGTTGCGGGCTTCCAGGTAGTAGCCCTCCTTATCCCTGGCGAGGACCTTGAGCGTGAGTTCGTTATCCACAATCGCCAATACCACCTCTCCAGGCGAAGCCGAATCGCTGCGTTCAATGACCACCATGTCGCCTTCGAGTATTCCCAGATCAGTCATGGAATCGCCTTTGACCGGAAACAGAATGGTCTGGGAAGGTTTTTCGATCAGGTAGTCGTCTATGCGCAACAGTTCAGGCTGAACATCGGCAGCCTGCTGAGGTCTTCCCGCTCGAACCCCCGGCCCCAGCGTCCGTTCGAAAAAGCGGGGCCCGGGGCGAAGACGGCTGCCAGGCGCATTTTCAAGAAAATTTTCCTCCTTTAAACGCTGAACGATCTGATGCGTCCAGGAGCGCGCCTTTACATTCCATAGCGTGGATAACTGAGTGGTGGAGGGAATGATTCTTTCCCTGGCATAGTAATCCTGAAGCCTGCCAAGGTAAGAAGAAATGTCGAGCGGTTGCATGACCAGGGTGAAATTGAGAACAGTTGTTCTTATTATAGAGAACGATTGTTCTGAATTCAAGCTGACCGGGATTCAGGAATCAATCCAATTATTTTAAAAATTGAAGCTACGGGCAAAAAAACGGCCATCACAATGGATGGCCGCCTTTATAGCTTTGACAGGATTGTTGATCTTAGCGCAGAGAGGGGTCCTGCTGCGCCGCGGTCAACTGTTCCTTCCATTCCCCGGGAAGGTTCTTGACCCAGCTATTGTATACATTGGGAATAGCAAGCACTCCCTGGCCGCCGTAACCCGCCAGGCTGCTGATCCGGTCATCGGCGGAAACGCTGGAATCGCCCACCAGGGAAACGCGTCCCGCTATCATTGCATCTGACAGGTTTCCATCATTGTTGGGATCGGTGTCCACCACGATAAGCTCATTGGAGAACTTGCTGGTGACATAGGCATAATATCCCCCGCCTTTCTTGGCGCCAAAATTCGCCCCATGGCAACCCGCGTCACAGGGCAGCATTTTGACGACCCGATCAGTCATCGTATCGATGACAATGATGGATTCACCCATATTTGCAACCACTACCGAACGGCCATCCGGAGAGACGGGCAACTGGATGGGGAGTATGCCCACAGTTGCCTGACCATCTCCGTCACGATCCTGTATGGTTCCGTCAATGGGGTTATAGTCTGCGATGAGATCGATCGTTTTCTTCAATGTCCCGTTTCCGTCGAGCACGCTCACACTGTGATGCAGGAGGTTGGCGGCATAGTATTTGCTGGAATCAGGCATCATTGCAATGGCAATGGGATGGGCGCCCGGAGCGTTTTCCCCGGTAGGAGTTCTTTCCAGAATAGCCCCGCTGTTGAGATCATAGAAACCTACATCACTGGTAAAGATGTTGGGCGTGACCACCTGGGTGCCATCCGCGCTGATCCAGTGCCCATGCGGATTGGTTGCCTGCTGTCCGGATTTTTGCGTAGGCAGCATCTGGCTGACTTCCGTCGTTCCTGCCGGGATGAGAGAAATTCCGTCTTCGCCATTATTGGTCACGGTGATGTCGTCGTTGTCGGGACGGGTCATCACGTGAGCCGGAGCTTCGCCTACGCGGATATTTTTGATCAGCGCCCCCGTTTTCTGGTTGATCAGGGTTAATTTGTTGTCAAACCATTGGGTTTGATAAACGACCGACTGATCCCTGTTGGTCCACATGTTGTGCGGATTGTTCATATTGATCTGCGGCAGGGCGATCTTGCGCGACACTTTCCAGTTGCTCGTATCCACAACGGTAATAGTGCCGGGCTTGGTCTTGCCGGCAGTTTTTTCGAACTGGGTATCCACCCATACTTCCCCCACACCGGGAACAGCGGGCGAAAACTGGGGCGTCAACGCCACATCGTTGCCGTATCTGGCTGTCAGGACCTCCGCCAGGTTGGCAACAGCCCCACCGGTAATCCGGACGGGAACGCCGGGATAAGTTATCTTCCAGGGCGTGGGAGAATTAAATTTCTGCCAGTTGTTGGGTGCCGTGGCAATGAAGAAGGTTCTCAGCAATCGGGTAGCCAGATCGCTGCTGGTGGGAAGATTCACGATGCCTGTCGCCAGATTGATGGTGTCGCCCAGGTCAAGCCCCTGGGTATCCGGGTCATCGACGATTACCGCGCCAAACATATAGGGATGCACTTTGCAGGTGAATACATACAGACCAGGTGTCGTCAGTTTGACGATGCCGCCGCCCTTGTATGCCCGGGTCTGGTCAAACGGCATGGATGCGTGTTCGGTATGGGCAGTGCCGCGTCCCCTGCTTTTACCGTTGCCGTTATTGGAGTGGTGTCCATTCGACGGGTTTCCCGCGCCACTGGGCCATAGCAGGCTGGTCATGCTGTGCACCGTGTTGGTGTCCGCCATGATGAAGTTGACGCTGCTGCCGGGAGGAATCACTTCCAGAGAGCGGGTGCTGCCGGTAACGCCGAAAATGGTTTCGCTGCGCGCGCTCCTGAACCACATGCCCGGTTCGTCGGAGATTACGAAAGTAACCAGGCCAGGATCGTTGCTCGTATTCCCGAAAATGGCCCCGTAGGGAGAAGCTCCGGCAATACTGTTACCTGTTCCCCTGTTCGGATCATTGGTGGAGTAAACCTTGAAACTGCCATGCATGCCGGCTTCCATGTGTGAGAACAGATGGCAGTGGTACTGCCAGTCGCCAGCCCCGACACCGGTACCTGCCTTGACGGTGAAGGTATGGCTGTCAGCCACGTCCGCCATTAATCTCGTGTCGATCACGCTGGTTGTTCCTTGCTCGAGCCAGCGGTGCGCATGCAGGTGGAAAGTATGGCCCGGCCCCACCGACAGGACGTGGAACCGGACAATCTCGTTCTCGACAGCGCCAAGAGTGGGATTGGTCCACAAGGGAGTCTCCATCCCCGTTTTGGATATCTCGGTGGCCCAGAAAGTCGATCCCACCATGAACAGGACGAATTGCTTGGAGAGATCCGTGGTGCGAACCGATTTGACGGCACCGCCGCCATCCACGAAGCTTTCCGCCTTGCCATCCGCGCTATCCACAACTACAGCGCCAAACAGCCCGAGAAGCTGCTGCCCTTCTCCGTAATATGGATAGGCTCCGGTTCTGGTGGCGGTGAACGTGTAGCTCAGCGTTCCGCCATTCGGCGCTGCCTGTGCGGCGGTGGCGGTTGAAAGACCGGGCACTTTGAAACCGGCAGGTTTGTCGGTGTTGTTGGTAACCGTGATATTGACAGTATCGCCTTGTTTCACGAAGAGGGTGGGTCCTGGAATTACCGCCTTATCTCCCCTTTTGTAACCATACTGGCCATTGGGTAATATCTCGGCAGTCAACGAAATGTCATGGACCGCAGCGAGCGCTGCCTGCGAAGCCAGCAGCGAGGCTGCAAGCAGCGCAAGCGCCGCCGCCACCGATGCTGCCTTCAGCCCAAGAATAGTTTTGTTCATTTAATTTTTTCCTTTTTATCTTTACCGGTTCACTGGGAGGTTGCATTGCTGGTGACGACGAAACTGCCCTTCATACCCATCAATTTGCGTGAGAAGTTTGCATTCATGTAATTGGCACTGCCCAATGCCTTGATCGTGAATGCGTGGTTTTCGAGAGGACCGATATCTTTCGAACTGATCAGCCTGGCCGTACCCGGCTCCACCCATTGATAGCCTTCCAGCTGGAATCGGTTCAGATAGGTGCCCATCGCGATCAGGTGAAACCTGACGTTGTCGCCGCTGTTTGCGCTGAGCAGGGGATTTGCGCCGAGCGGGGTCTGCTGCCGGGTGGCGCCGTCAATTTCCATCCCCCAGAACGCATCGTCGCTCAGATAGAGCACATAATCTTTTTTGATGCCTGCAACCGGTATGCTTGAGATGCTGCTGCCGTTACTGGCCGTTACCGTGCCCGATGCCGGATTGACGATGACAGCACCATAAAGCCCCCTGTCTTCCGCGCCGTTGTGGGTTTCGAAGTTATGGTCATGATAAGGCCAGGTGCCGGCAGTGCCAGGGGCAACATCCCAGATATAGGTATAGAAGTGGCCGCCATAGTCGGGATAGGCGCCTTCGTTGTCGATCTTGTTGATGATCTTGAGCGAGCCGTCGCTCAGGATGTTGTAGTGAACTCCGTGCACATGGACGCTGATCTGCTGGTCTGAGCTCATGCTGATGCCGTTGCGTATAGTCAGCCTGACCTTGTCACCTTCAGTCAGGACGATCGTGGGCCCGGGCACTGTCGCCTGCTTGCTGTAACGGGAAGTAATATTTACCTTGTCTACCTGGTGTGCAACCATGCGATACGCCAGTACACCATCTTCGAGTTGCTCTGCGGTCATTTCAATCCGATGCTCAGCCGCAGCGCTTTCTTCCGCGGGTAAAGAAAGCAGAGTCAGACAGAGCACGGACGGAAGAGCCAGGCCACCGCAAAAACGCTTGCAGGAAAAAGCAATTGAGGAATGCCGGAGGGGATCGGAAGCAAAGAAATTCCTCATAGCATCGCTATGTTGATACTTCATTTTTTGAAGTTCCTCTAGAATTGTGATTTTTGAACGAATGAGGCTCCGGGCCGAAGCGGCCTTGCCAGTCCAAAACTGTGATTGTTGAGTTTTTTTAGAAGGGCTTCTGAACAATTCCTGCGTCTTTCGCGCAAGACCTGTTCAGTGTTCTACGGGATCAAGTGGAACAGCGTGCGGTTCGATAGATGTCATGACGCATGTCATGACATCCAGCAAGATGACCAGTTTTGCGCTCAACAGCCCACTGTTTTGTTTTTATGGCAACCGGATTATGGGCAAACAGCAGGGATGCAGCCATGGGAAGAGTGTACTTTTTTGATAGGGTGCATGTACCAATTTTGTTTAAATAAGTCAGTACATTAGTACCGGGACGACAGCCTGAAAGGTTGGTGGAGGCTACACTTGCACGCAGGTTCTCGAATCAGCAGAGCAACTGGAAAAGATTCAAGATCGAACCTGGCGAGGGTTGCGCAAGGCGTTCTTTGGAGGAGTAGCGGGGGGCGAGAAACTCAGGGAAAGAGTCAGGATGGCAGTGCAGGCTGCTGCTGGATGAAAGTGGCTACAAACTGCTCTTGAAAGGGGTGGATTGACGGACGGATTGACTTAAGGGATTCAGAGGTGGGCCGATTTGCTGCCGATGAAGCTTTGCAAACATGAAGAGGTCGAAACGGTTGGTAATGTCGAGTTTGCTGAAGATGGACGTAAGGTGGTTTCTCAGGGTCTGTTCGCTGATGCACAGGGTTCGGGCGATCTTCTTGTTTGACGCACCTGCTTCCTCCGCAAAGACGTTGACAATGGCCCGCTCCTTCGGCGTGAGAGTGGTAATTTTGTCTGTTATGGGGCACGCGGTGTTTTTACCGGAGCGCAATAAGCTGATAAAGACACGACCGGTAGTGCTTCGATCCAGCCATAGTTCCCCCTTGTGAACCTTCTCGATAGCTTTGAGAATGGTTTCGACAGGTTCCTCTTTATAGACCACTCCCCGTGCTCCGTTGAGCACGGCTGTATCAACAGCGGTCCGATCGCGAATCTCCGTAAAGATGATGATGTGAAAATTCCCTTCAGCCAGCAGTCCGGGGATGAGATCCACTCCGTTTTCCCTGCCTAGAGATGGATCGAGCAGAAGGATGTGGGGTTGTTGCTCTCTGGCCAGATGGAGTGCTTCCGCGCCATTCGTTGCCTTGCCGACAACCTGTATTTGCGGAGACTCGTTTATGAATTTTTCCAATCCCCAAAGAACGATCGGGTGATTGACAGCTAGCAGAACTCGTATCGACATGGATAAATGGAAATGAGCGCAATAGATGCCAAACGCTTGAAATGGGGTAGAGCGCCTGCCGGCGCGCGAAGGATAATACAGCTTTTCCTGTGGCGCAAGCGGGGGTATCGCCCCTGGCATCCTGTTTCTTCCCCCTTTTAGTTACCTGGATATGTTTAAGAATAGCATGGCGTGGAAGCGGAAGCGCTTGAAGTCCGCCGATTTCGCCGGCAATGAAGGAGTGGCGGCTCGGATCTGCGGGAGGAATATCTCAGGCGGTCTGCTGAAATAAATATCTTCGAAAATACTTTACGTGACATCAAAGGGAATGATGTTATTTCCCACAATGGACTTGCGGAATTACGGGGAAGCTAATATGATTCGCGCGGTTTTATCCGCTAATCAATCAGCCTTTTCTAGCTCTCCTTGCTCGTTCTTAGTAATAGTTTTGTCATGTAAGATGCTTACACTTGGCTGTGGAAGTCCATGAGCAGATATCAAAATCAAAATCAGAATACTGAAATGAGGGAGTCAAACGCGCTGCGCCGGCCTAAAACGGCTGGCGGATTCACGTTACTTGAATTGCTCGTCGTGATGGTCATCATTGGCTTGCTGGCAGGTTATGTGGCGCCCAAGTATTTTTCCCAGGTAGGGAAATCCGAAGTGAAAGTGGCTCAGGCCCAGATTGATTCCCTGGAAAAAGCGCTGGACCAGTATCGGCTGGATACCGGACACTACCCGAATTCCGAGCAGGGTCTTGTGGCATTGACGATGCGTCCATCCAGCGAGCCGAAATGGCAGGGTCCCTACCTGAAAAAAACATCGCCGCCAGATCCCTGGGGACGGGCCTACGTTTATAGATATCCCGGTGAACATGGGGAGTACGACCTGTTTTCCTACGGCAAGGACGGCCAACCCGGGGGTACAGGTGAAGCAGCCGACATTACGAACTGGTAGGCGAGCTGGAAGGCTGCAATGCGGTACGAGGTAAAAGCTGTGCTCGCCGGACGGGGCGCAGTACTTCTTGAACTCGAGGCCGATAGCGAGGAGGATGCCCGTCTCCAGATCGCTTCGCAGGGCGGAATGGTCCTGCATGTCAGGCGAAGGTTTACAGGTTGGATGCCCAGGCCGAAATCGCGTTTTCCACTCGCACATTTCAGCCAGGAACTGCTTTCCCTGCTGGTCGCCGGGCTCAGCCTGGTGGAGAGTATCGAGACACTGGCTGATAAGGAGCAGGATAATGGCACGCGCAAGATTATCGAAGGTCTTCTGGCGCGGCTCTACGAAGGGGTGACGCTTTCGCGGGCGCTCGAATCTTTTCCCCAGGCTTTCCCGCCGCTCTATATCGCCACTGCACGCGCGAGCGAACGCACGGGTGATCTGCCCGAAGCGTTGACGCGTTTCATCGCCTATCAGACGCAGATGGATCTGGTTCGAAAGAAGCTGATCGGCGCATCCATTTACCCCGTGCTCCTGCTGATAATCGGATTGCTGGTTGCTATCTTCCTGCTGATTTTTGTAGTACCGAAGTTCAGCGCCATTTACGAAGATGCCGGAGCGGATCTGCCCTTTCTTTCCGTACTGCTGATTCAATGGGGGCATTTCGTACATGAGCAGGGGGGGCAGCTGGCAGTCCTCGTGGCGGCAGTCACCAGCGTCATCCTGTACGGAGTCACACGTCCTTCTTTCAAGATGCATGCGGCAAAGCAGTTATGGCGTATTCCAGCCATCGGGGAACGCATGCGCGTTTACCAGCTTGCGCGTTTTTACCGGACGCTGGGCATGCTGTTGCGCGGAGGCATTCCGGTTGCAAAAGCCCTGGAAATGGTTACCGGTCTGCTTCAGCCGCACTTTCGGCCAAAGGTCGAGGCAGCCGCGGTTCTTATCCGTGAAGGAAAACCCATTTCAAGCGCGATGGAAGCGCAAGGATTGACCACCGCAGTGGGAAACCGGATGCTGAGAGTCGGCGAGAGAACCGGCCTCATGGGTGAAATGATGGAGCGCATCGGCAATTTTCATGATGAAGAAATTGCGCGATGGGTCGAATGGCTGACGAAGCTGATCGAACCGGTGCTGATGGCCGTGATCGGCGCAGTCATCGGCGGGATCATCATCCTCATGTATATGCCTATCTTTCAGCTGGCGGGAAGTGTGGGCTGAGCCTGTTGTTGCTGTCCTCCGGTTACCTCGGAATTTTCTTTCGTTGATCCAGTGCCGAAGCCGAATCGCTCGATAAGGGCGACGGGATATACATTATGAATGCATCCTCCGTACTCATCAGCGAGCGCAGGGAGAATTCCGAGCAGACAGGGCGGCCGTCTCTTGCGCTCCAGGAAGAATATTCCCGGGATGAGCATCCGGTAGACGCGCAAGCGTCCCAGCCGCCGTCCCCGATCCTGCTGGATATGCACCGGTTGGCCGCAGCGCGCAGCGAGGCCGCCAGCCGGGCTGTTCCGGTGATCAGCATCCTGGAGGAAACATTGGGATGTGAGCCGGAGCAGTTGATTGCAGAACTCGGCCGCCTGCTCAGAATGCCGGTATTGACGATGGAGAAGTTGCGAGCGTCAACTCCGGCGTTTGAAATACTGCCTTTCAGCGAAGCCACTAAAAAGGAGTGCGTATTGCTTCGCCAGCAGGGGAGACACATCCTTGCCGTCAGCAATCCCTTTTCCTCCAGCCTGAGGGCCTGGGCGGAAGAATATATCGATATTCCCGCGCTATGGCACCTGGTTCACCCCGCCGATCTGGCAGCCTTTTTCAGCCAGCAGGAACAGACCATGCGTGCCATGGACAGCGTGCTGCCTGCGGCAGAGCGAGGTATCAGGCAATCGGGCGAGGAAGATCTTTCGCTGAAGACAATCAACGAAGGCACCAGCCAGGTGGTCCGTTTGGTGCATTCGACGTTGTATGACGCCCATAAGTCGCAGGCGAGCGATATTCACCTGGAAGTCGTTCCCGGTGCCTTGTCGATCAAATATCGCATTGACGGTGTACTGTCCATGATCGGGGTGGTGCAGGGGGCTGATCTGGCGGAACAGGTCATTTCCCGTATCAAGGTGATGTCCGATCTGGATATAGCTGAGCGGCGGGTCCCGCAGGATGGCCGCTTCAAGATTTCCATTCAGGGGCGGGAGATCGACTTTCGTGTTTCGATCATGCCCAGTGCTTTCGGAGAAGATGCGGTACTGCGCATTCTCGACCGCCAGGCGCTGGCCGATCATGTCAAAGGCCTGACGCTCGATCATCTTGGATTCGATCGAGTTGCCATATCCGCCCTGCGGCGCCTGAGCTCGGAACCCTATGGAATGCTGCTGGTAACAGGCCCCACCGGCAGCGGCAAGACTACGACACTTTATGCGGCGATTTCGGAAGTCAACCAGGGCCACGATAAGATCATTACCATCGAGGACCCGATCGAGTATCAATTGCCTGGCGTATTGCAGATACCCGTCAACGAGAAAAAAGGACTGACTTTCGTGCGCGGCCTTCGCTCCATCCTGCGCCACGACCCCGACAAGATCATGGTGGGCGAAATCCGCGATCCGGAAACGGCGCAGATTGCCATTCAGGCCGCTTTGACCGGGCACCTCGTATTTACCACCGTGCATGCCAATAGCGTTTTTGATGTCATCGGCCGTTTTACTCACATGGGAGTGGATCCCTACAGTTTCGTCTCGGCCCTGAATGGGGTTGCCGCGCAAAGACTGGTGCGCGTGCTTTGTGTGCATTGCGCGGTGGAAGAACAACCCGACAGTCAGCTGATTGCGGAATCCGGAATCGATCCTGAGCAGATCGCCACGTTCAGATTCCGCAGCGGCAAAGGATGCGGCCATTGCCGGGGAAGCGGCTATCGTGGACGAAACGCAATCGCAGAAATTCTGGTATTGAATGATGAAATCCGCGAACTCATCGTAGCGAAAGAACCTGTACGCCGTATAAAGGAAGCCGCGCGGCGGGGAGGCACCCTGTTCCTGCGGGATGCCGCTTTGGCCATGGTCAGGAGCGGGCAGACGAGTTTACAGGAGGCAAACCGTGTCACTATCGTGGCGTAACCGGGTCAGCGCTTTTTTGTCTCCGTACCGGGTCGAGCTCGTCCGCTTGCAGCGTCACGTAAAGCCAGGTCAGGCCGAGAGACAGATGGCAGCATGCGAACGCGCTGACGAGGGAACCACCTGGGGAGCAACGCTTGTCCAGCTGAAACGGATGCTTCCGGCAGAAACCGGCGCTGATATCCATATCCTCCTGTCCAACCATTTTGTCCGCTACGCCGTGATACCGCCCCAATCAAAGATCGAGACGCCGGCGGAGTTGCAGACTTATGCAGCTTTCCAGATGCAGGAAATCTACGGGGAGCGGGCGGCGGAGTGGGAGCTCAGCATAAGTTCCTGGGACCCGGCTACCGGGGCTGTTTGCGCAGCGGTAGAGCGCAGCTTTCTGCAAGAACTGGAAGAACTCGCCGCCAGTCAGCGGATGAAGCTCAAATACGTGGAGCCCTATTTCACGAGCGTATTCGACCACTGGCATGGCAGCTTCGACAATGGACGTACATGGTTCGCACTGATCGAAACCGGGCGGCTTTGCCTGGCGCTGCTGGAGGGGGGCGCCTGGCTGCGAATCCTGAACCAGAGAATACTGGAGGATGTGGAAGAGGAACTTCTGGTCGCGCTCGAGCGTGAAGCGCTTCTTTTTTCCGCGCCCGCCGGAACCGCCGGCCAGGTGCGTCTTTTCGCGCCGGAACATCCCGATCTGACCTTGCCGGAAGGCAGTGGCTGGCAAATTGTTCCATTGGAGGATAAAGCGCGCCCTGCTCCGGCCCATTACCCTTTCAATGACGTGATCCAAGCCGCAACACCTGATGCGTAGATTGAAGCTGAGATTCCCTCCCCAGGGGGAGGCGCGGAGTGCGGGTTACTTCCTCGTCTTGCTGGGCGCTCTTGCCCTGGCAGGCGTACTGCATCAGTTCAAAGCGGCCATGGACGAGGTGGCTTACTGGGATTTGCGCATCGCCAGCATGGATCGGCGAGTGCAACGCAAGACCACGCCCCGTATCTGGTCAGCGCAGGGCGGGCGCGAAATAAAAAACGAGCTCAAGAAAGCCAATGCGGTGATGAGCGAGATCGATTTGCCATGGGAAACACTTTTTGATTCAGTCGAGCATGCGGCGAGCCAGGAGGTGGCCTTGCTGTCGTTTCAACCGGATATTTTTGGCCGCACAGTCCGTATCGGTGGGGAAGCAAAGAATATGTCGGCCATGCTTGATTTTGTCAGTGCACTGGAGCGCCAGTCCGCTATCAAGGATGCTTATTTGCTCAAGTATGAAGTCAAACGGGATGACCCCCAGCGGCCAGTGGTTTTTTTTCTGACGGCGTCATGGACTTGAATTCCATTAAAACGGTATGGCTGCGGGTGCGCTGGCAAACGGAGCGGCTTGGTCCCGCGGGAAAACTTGGTTTCGGGCTGCTTGTATTCTCCGCTGTATTTTTTCTGGTAGCCGTGCTGCCGAGACAGGAGGAATCGAAGGCACTCAGGGCTGAAGCCGAGGCGCTGGAAACAAGGATAAGAAAGGAGCCTTCCGCCGGGAGCGGGAATCCCAGGCGGAGGCTGCAAGGCGACCAGGCATTGCCGGCGTTCTACGCATTTTTTCCGAAGCTGGATTCTTCCCCGTTCTGGATTGGAGAACTGGTACGGATTGCAGGAGAACGAGGTGTGGAAATCAGCGGCACTGAATACCGCATGGTACGTGAGAAAGATCTGGAACTGGCGCGCTACGAAATGATGGTGCCAGTCCGCGGAAATTATTCCCAATTGCGGGGTTTCATTGCCGATGTCTTGCATACGGTGCCGGCACTGGCGCTGGTTGATGTTGTCATCCGGCGCGAAGGGGTGCACGCGGAACTGCTGGAAGCGAATATCAAATTCAATCTCTATCTGGGCGAAGGCAAGCGTTGAAACCGACAGAGAAGGCGCGCAAGTTATGGCTGGCTGGAGCGTTGCTGGCTACGCTTCTCGCGGCCCAATGGGTGAGCGGAGAAGAAGGCGAAGCAGGTCCGGAAGCGCTTCCGGAACCTGCTGAAGCGCGGAATTTCGGGAAGGAAGCGCCCGCAGGCAGAAATGCCACTGAAAATGAAGCCGGCGGAAATGAAGTCGGCGAGCTGGATCTCGAGCGGCTGGAGCGCAGAAAATTCAGCGCCCGGGCCGGTGACATTTTCGGACAGAAGTCGTGGGTGCCACCGCCCCGCCCGGAGCCGCCAAGGCCACCCTCTCCGCCGCCGATGCAATTCAGGTATCTGGGCAAGGTTGTCGAAGGGGATGAAACACGCGTGTTTCTCGCCCTGGGAGAACGCAACTATATCGTCAGGCCCGGTGAGAGCATCAATAACCAGTATCGACTGGATGAGGTGAGCGACCATGGCATCACGTTCACCTATCTTCCCCTTAACGCCAGGCAGATGCTGGCTACCGCGGGGGCGGCAATCATTCCATGAAAACTGGCAAACACGTTCTGCTTGCCCTGGTTCTTGCCGGGGCTGCAGGATGCGCGACAAACAATGCATTCGTGGAGGGCAAGCGTCTCATAGCCGAGGGCAAGCTCGACACCGGACTTGCCAGCCTCGAACAGGCGGCACGAGAAAATCCGGATAACCTCGAAATTCGTGCAGTGCTCGCGCGTCAGCGCGAGGCTGTAATCGCGCGTTTCGTATTCGAGGCGGAAGCCGCCAGGTCGGCAGGTGATCTGGAAGCGGCTGAGCGAAGTTTTCACCGGGCGCTTGAAATAAATCCACGCCATGAACGCGCGCTCGCCGGGCTGGAGACGATCAATATGGATCGCCGCCATACAGCGGCAGTAAAACGCGCGGAAGAATTGCTGGAGCGGGGGGAGTATGCGGCTGCCTCGAACGAGGTCCGCTCCGTGCTGCAGGAAAATCCGATGCAGCGGGATGGGCGCAGGCTCATTCAGCGTATCACCGAGATGGAAGTGCAGGCTGCGCAAGCGGGCCCTATCCTGAAAACCGCGTTCAAAAAACCTATCACGCTTGAGTTTCGCGACACGGGGCTGAAATCGGTATTCGAAATCCTGGCGCGTACCGGCGGCATCAACGTGGTCTTTGACAAGGACGTCAAGCAGGACAGCAAGACCACCATTTTTGTGCGCGAGACCAATATCGAGGATGTATTCAAGCTCCTGCTGGTGACGAACCAGCTCGCACACAAGGTGCTCAACGAAAATTCGGTGCTGATCTATCCGAATACCCCGGCCAAGCAGAAGGAATACCAGGAATTGATGGTGCGCAGTTTCTTTGTCACGAATACCGATGTGAAGCAGATGGTCGCGATGGTCAAGGGGTTGATCAAAACCAAGGACATGCACGTCGACGAAAAGCTGAATCTGTTCGTCATGAAAGACACGCCGGAGGCGATCCGGCTGGTCGAGCGGCTGGTTGCGCTGAATGATCTGGCCGATCCCGAAGTCATGCTGGAAGTGGAGGTGCTGGAAATCGGGCGCAACAAACTGCTCAACCTCGGATTGCAGTATCCCGAGAAGATCAATGTAAATTACCTTACCGCAGCCAGCGCCGCCGCCGGCGTGGCTCCTTTCCCGCCCTTCCAGATCAGCAGCGCGGGCATTAACGGCAATGGTTCCAATCTCGACAATCTGATCGGATTCGTCGCCAACCCTGCCCTGATCATCAATTTGAAGCAGCAGGACGGCCTTATCAACGTGCTTGCCAATCCGCGCATCCGCGTCAAGAACCGGGAGAAAGCCAAAGTCCTGATCGGCGACAAGGTTCCGGTCGTCACCACGACCGCAGCCGCCAACGTGGGTGTGGCCTCTTCAGTCAGTTATCTCGACGTGGGACTCAAATTGGACGTGGAGTCCACCGTCTCCCTGCAGGATGAGGTTTCCATGAAAGTCAGCCTTGAAGTCAGTAATATTGTAAAGGAAGTCCCCCTCCAAAGTGGCGGGCTTGCCTATCAGGTGGGTACGCGCACCGCAGCGACCACGCTGGCGTTGAGGGATGGCGAAACCCAGGTTCTGGCAGGGCTGATCAGCGACGACGAGCGCACCACGCTTTCCAAGGTTCCCGGCCTGGCAGAATTGCCATGGATCGGAAAGCTCTTCATCAGTAAGAACGTTATCCGAAACAAGACTGAAATCGCGCTTCTGATCACGCCGCGCATCGTGCGCAACATTGCGCGTCCGCCGAAAGCGGCCAGCGAAGTGCACTTCGGCACGGAAAACGCGATATCGGTTTCGCCGCTGATGATCGGCAAGGTGGCGCCGCGAGCGCTGGCGATGGCTTCTTCTTCCCCGACCTCCGGTGCTGACGCCAGTCGGCAGTGGCCATCTGCGCCTCCCAGGGAGGAGACCCGGCCGCCACCGCCGCCTCCTCCTGCGGAGGGGACGCCGGTTGTGACACTGGCTGCGCCGGAGCAGGTGCCCGCAGGACAGGAATTTGCGGTGAGCGTGGCCGTCGCCGACGCAGAGGCGCTCCCCCCTGGCGAACTGGAACTGAATTACGACCCTGCGGCGGTTGAACCGGTGGACGAGGGTGATAAATCCGGAACGCGCGTGTTGAAACTGGGCAAGGGTGGCGGCGCCGTGGATGTGCGATTCAGGATACTGGCGCAAAAGCCGGTCACGACGCAGATCAGTATCGGGAATGCCAGCTTCAGGGACGAAAGCGGGCCCCTGCCCGTTCCGGTGCCTTTGCCACCGGCTGTCAATGTGGACATTCGTTGAGCTGACATGAAACGTATTTTTGCCGCGAGCACGGTGCTGGTAAAAAAAGCAGGCGGACAGGGATTTACCCTGGTGGAACTGACCGTCGTCGTAGCCATTACAGCAGTGCTCGCTTCTGCAGCGATACCGTTATATGAACTCACGGTAAAGCGTGAAAAAGAACAGGAGCTGCGGGTGGGATTACGCCAGATCCGCGAAGCGCTGGACGCATACAAGCACGCGGTGACCGAAGGAAGGATCACGCGGCAGGCCGATGAATCGGAATACCCGCGCAAACTGGAAGATCTGGTGCAGGGCATACCGGATATCAAGCATCCCGCCAAGCGCAAGATATACTTCCTGCGGCGGCTGCCAAGGGATCCGATGGCGGATGACCCTGCATTGCCCGATGCCGACACCTGGGGCAAGCGTTCCTACGAGAGTTCCCCGGATAACCCGCAGGAGGGGAATGATGTTTTCGATGTGTATTCCCGTTCACCGCGGATCGGCATGAACGGCATTGCCTACGATAAATGGTGACCAGAATGCGAAAAACCAGGGACAGGTTTGGTTCGGGAAGCAGTCCGGGCGATTCGTTCCGTTCCGGATTCACCCTGGTCGAGTTGCTGGTTGTCATGGCTATCATCGCCGTTCTTCTCACTATTGCCGCTCCGCGGTATTTCAACTCCGTGGAAAGATCAAAGGAAGCAGTATTGCGTCAGGACCTGAATGTCATGCGGGATGCCATCGACAAGTTCTACGGCGATACGGGAAGCTATCCCCGCAATCTGGCAGAGCTGGTCGAGAAGCGGTATTTGCGCGCCATTCCGGTTGATCCCTTGACCGAAAGTTCCGAAACCTGGGTCGCTCTCCCTCCCCCTGATTCAGCCGAAGGCCTCTATGATGTGCATAGCGGCGCGGAGGAAGAGTCAAAGGATGGAACCTCTTACGCGACCTGGTAGCCGGGAGTGGAGGGTAAGGAATGGGGCGTGGCAGGAGCACAGGGCAAAAGGGTTTTACCTATATCTGGGTCCTGTTCGTGGTGGCGTTGACCAGCATTGCGCTGGGAGGCGCCGTACAGGTGTGGCGTACCGAGGTGCGGCGGGAGAAAGAAAAAGAACTGATGTTTGCCGGAGAACAGTTCAGGCAGGCGATCGGCTCCTATTACGAAAATTCGCCCGGCCTGCCGAAGCGCTACCCCGACTCACTGGAAAAATTGCTCCTGGATAAACGCTTTCCCACGGTCAAACGGCATCTCCGGAAGATATTCTTCGATCCGATGACAAGCTCAAGCGAGTGGGGTCTGGCCAGACAACCGAATGCCGGAATAATCGGCGTGTACAGCCTTTCAAAGGAGATTCCGCTCAGGCGCGCCAATTTTCCGGAACGCTATGCGGATTTTGCGGAAGCGAAGGATTATCGCGACTGGAAGTTCATCTACCTGCCCGGAGATCCTGCCATCAGCCCACCCCAAACACAAGCTGCGCCGGCCGATCCACCCGCTACTCCACTGCAATCTCCATCTGAGGGGCCGGCAGGAGATATTCGGCCGCAGACAGAAGCCGGTTCCCAGCCGCAGCCGGGAGCCTTCGGTTCCCAACCCCGACCCGAATCGGAAAGAGGCGCTTCATCACCGTCCTCGCCTTTCTCGCTCTCCCCGAGTCCATCGGATCAAGAGGACCCGAGGTCTTCGCAATCCGGTTCCTCCCCGCAGAACATTCAATATTAGAGGTCCTGAAGTTCAGGGCTGGAAGTTTCCGGGAATCCTGTCTCCACCGGTCTCTTCACGAGTGCATGTTTCATGGCTGTGAAAAGGCGTCCTGCGTTTCCTCCTGGCGTTTGCGTAGTCCTTTCTGCCTACATCGAATTCATGAATCTGACACGGGATCTTAATGATTCAGTCATATGCCGGCCCGAAAATACGCAATTGCGCGAAGCTAAGACGCGAAGCTAAAAAATAATATCGGGAAAACCGTTACAGCCCGGAAACGATACGAATAATCAGGGCATAAGGAATGATGGGGGGAGAGTTTACGCTGACGGAGCGGGAGGCGGAATACCTGTTCCGGATTATCGATTCATCGATCAATATATTCCGCCGTCATCAGTTTTTTTTATGGGCGCAGGGTGAACTGCAGGGCCTCCTGCCGCATGGCATGCTCATATGCCTGTTTGACGAGGGCAATGGTCAGGTTGTGAGTACTGAAAGATTCAGCCGGACGGATATGGACGAAATCCGGTTTTCAGAGCTTTGCCGTCCCGATGGCGGGATTGTATTTCGCGCCATGTCTGCGTGGAGCGCGGGCAGAAACCAGCCGCTTCTGGTTTGCCCAAATAATCCGCATGCACTCACCTACAAGCGTTTTGCGCACGACCTCAAACGTGAAAATCTGCAGCGTATTGCAGCGCACGGGATGTTCGATGCCAATGGCCGGACCACCAGCTTCTTTACCTTTACCCAGATTTCCACGACGCTGAGCGAGCGTCATGCTTATTTCCTCGAGCTGTTGATGCCGCACATGCATATGGCACTGGTGCGCATGCTGTTTCATGAACGCCATCACAATCAGGGTGTCGTGCGGGAAAAAAGCAGAAAACTCATCACAGACCGCGAGACGGAAATTCTGCGTCATGTTCAGGCGGGCAAAAGCAATCAGGAAATAGCCCAGCTGCTACATATCAGCCCGCTTACCGTCAAAAACCATATCCAGAAGATCCTGCGAAAGCTGGGGGTCAATAACCGGGCCCATGCCGTAGCCAAGGCGATGGCACTGAAAATCACGCTTTGAATCCCCCCGTCGATCTCCCCGATCCAGAGTTTGCGCACCGGATTCTTCATCGTATCCGCCGTCATTCCTCGCAGCTACTCCTGCGAGGTATCCTGGCGCTCCATGAAAAGCGGGGAAACAGTGCTCCTGCTGCCCATACTCCATCACATCCGGTACGCGCGAATGATGAGTCTCCACCGCGCAGACCAAAAGAATAGGCAGAAAGTACCACGAAAATACCGATTGTGTTTCACAGACGGTTCACGGCTGTCACATATAGTGACCCACGTCCGGTAACAGGTACAGGCGTTCTAGCCGGTCAGGAACAAAGCCAAACCCGTTGCGAGGCGGGGACGGAAAGCTGCGGGTCTCCAAGCAAGCGGAGGTAGCCGGGTTGCTCCAGGACGGTTGATCAGATGAAGCGAAGCTTCAAGGATCAGTCAGCCGGATTTTTTTGGTGCAACCATTAATTACCTACGGAGTATCCCGCATGAAAACAAACTTCAGACTCAAGGCGCTCGCTGTTGCCGCCGCCGCGGTCCTTTCCGGTCCGGCGCTTGCTGCTATCGAGGGCGGCGCCACCGGCAATGGCGAACTGCTGCTCAACGTCCGTTATTACGGCGGCAGTTCCGCCACTTCCGGTGGTGATGACATTTCAGGTCTGTTCGATCTCGGTTTCAGAATGAATGACATGCTTGCCCAGAACGGACAGGCGGGCTTCAACAAAAGCTGGGACTTGACGAGTGGCGCCTATGGCGCTTCCTGGAATCAACTGATGAACTTCGTCGGCCCTGCCAACGCGCCCCTCGTCGAGTTCAGCGTTATCGCACTGGATAACACGGATTTTGGCACTATCGGCGGTTCGCGTTATCTCACCACGATGAACACGGACACTGCTCCGAAGCTGGCAACTCGTCCATTGGTGGCATTCCAGAACATGGAAAAGTACATCGATGCCAATAACAGTCGCGGTACGCATGCCACCGATGCAAATGGTGCCAGCGTTGCCACGCCCACAGATGATCCTGATACCTTCTTCGGCGCAATTAATGGTTTTGGCCAGGGCGACAATTGGCTGGCGAATACCACTGCTGATACCACCCAGCCTCTGGGTACGGACCAGAATTTCTGGTTACTGACCACATCCTCTCTCTCAAGTTACGCTCAGGCCGTCAAGACCCCGTTTGGTGTCGATCTGAATAATGATGGCAGCATTGGCGAAGGCGAGTTCAGCAAATTCAGGTTGACCGAGAATGGGATGCTCACCTTCACGAGCCCGTCCGTCTCTCCTATTCCCGAAGCGGATACCTGGGCCATGCTGCTGGCAGGGCTGGGCATGCTGGGCATGATCGTCCGCCGCCGCGCCGGCGTCTGAGACTCGCAATGAGCTGCTTACGCCCGGCCAGGGAGGCCGGGAAAGGCGGGCTTCAGCCTGAAATATCAATCTGAAAATAAAGGATACCAAGATGAAAATGAAGCTGAGCAAAATAGCGCTGTCCATCGCGGCACTCGGCACGACCCCGGCTGCTTTCGCCCTGACCCCCGCTCAGGTCGCTGCCGGCCCCACTACCTACGTCTGGCTGTCGGGTGCATCCGCGCCTACCAATGCCGTATTTCGCAGCGTCATGTCGCTGTGCAATGGCCTGGCAGGGAATGGCGGTACCAATGACGCTCATATGTACCTGGAAGGCAGTGGTGCTGAGCCCGGCAAGAGCAGCGGTGACCGCGTCGCCTATGCCTGCACCATGAGTTCCGCCGCCGGTGCGCTGGCTGGCAAGAAAGTGGTGGTCTATCATACGGTTGAAGGCGGGTCTTTCAACGCCTATGCGCCCCATCTCAGCATGGCGGGAGAGCCGAACCCCAACGGATATCTGCCCGGCAACCTGAAGCGCATCAATGATGTCGCCTTGCTTGGCGGCGGCGGCAAGTGCGCAGCGGGCGCCGCTGCCTCAACCAACGTCACCCTGAGTGGCGTGTCCTACCCCATTGCCCGCTACAACAACTGCGGCGATACCATTACCAAGACCTTTACCGCTTCGCTCAAGGGCGATGCTGCCGGACGTCCGGGCCAAAGTTATCCGGATGGCGGTTTTTCGGATACGGAATACCTGATCAACAAGCAGAACCTGGATATTGCACTGAACCTGAGCTCCCTTGGCGAGGAAGTGGCGACCAACATTGGGCAGGCCTTTGGCGTAGCCGTGAGCTATCCGCTCTATCTTCAGTTGCAGAAGAACGACGTTACCGCCGGCATTCTGGCCGCGACCTGCGATGACGGTTCTCCGACCGCGCCCAATCTCACGCCTGCCTGTCAGCCCAGCCTGCCGGCACAGCGCTATACCACTATTGCCAGCAGGGATTCGATCAGTAGCGTGGATGGCAGCCTGTTCGGCGGTCCGGCAGGTTCGATAGTCAATCTGGTGCGTCGCGTGCCTACCTCCGGCACGCAGTCTGCCTCCAATATGCGCTTCCTCAACAAGCCCTGTTCAACCGGGATATCGCAGGGCGCACTGGAACCGGCGCGCGCAACCGACAGCACGGCAACGGCCATTGTGAGCGAACAATCCAGCACCGGGGGCGTGAAGAGCGCCTTGAATACCGCCACCGGGGCAAGCCAGCTCGCTCTGGGCGTGGTATCCATGGAAAACACGCCAGCACCTACTGCTACGACCGACCGGTGGGCATTCGTCAGGCTGGATCGCGTATCTCCTAATACCGATGCCCAGCACCGTGCCGAGGCGATGGATGGTTCCTATAACTTCTGGTACGAACTGGCGGCGTTCACTGCCGGCGGCTCCATCAGTCCCGCCAGCCCAAGTGCTGCTGCCTTGATCACCGCGGTTGCTGCCACCCTGGGTGAAAGCGACCTGAGGGGAATCTTCGCCACGCCAGTGGCGGGAGCCAGCGGTCCTACCTCCAAAGGCATGCGCTTCGGCAATTCCTGCTTACCTGCTGGCCAATAGGCCTGTCACTTACGGAGGCGGTGCAACGCCGTCTCCAATATGCTGCTCGGGACAGCTCTTTCAGGGCTGTCCCATTCGCACGTACAGGAACTGGTTTGGTTTGGTTTGATGTTGCAACTATTAAATAAATTGCTGCGGGTGGGAGGGCTGCTTTGCCTTGCGGGCTGGATCCATTCGTCTCACGCGCAGGAAGCCCGTTTCGATGTATTCGAGTATCGAGTGGAAGGCGCCACATTGTTGTCCGTCACAATGGTGGAACAGGCGGTTTATCCGCATCTCGGCGAAAACAAGAGCCTGGAGGATGTGGAGCAGGCGCGTGACGCGCTCGAGCGCGCCTATCATGATGCGGGCTATCTGACCGTGCTCGTGAGCATTCCCCAGCAGAAAGTCGACGAGGCGGTGGTCAGGCTGCAGGTGACCGAAGCGCCGGTGAAGCGTCTGCGCGTGGTGGAGTCCCGTTATTTCAGTCCGGCGGATATCAAGGCGGCGATACCGGAACTGGCAGAAGGCAAAGTGCCTAACTTTCCCGAAATGCAGAAGCAGCTGGAAAGCCTGAACCGCTCGGCTGATCGCAGGATTACACCCGTTTTAAGGGCGGGGAAGACACCCGGCACGGTCGAGGTGGATCTGAAAGTGAAGGATCAGTTGCCTCTCCATGGGAGCGTGGAGTTAAACAGCCGCCAGATTCCCAATACGTCCTTGACCCGGCTGAGCGCGAACCTGAGCTGGGATAATCTGTGGCACCGGCAGCACAGCCTGGGGGTGACAGGATTGGTTGCTCCCGAGAATCCGGACGAGAGCAGGGTCATTTCCGCCAATTACACCCTGCCGTTGCCGTTCGGCGGTTTTCTCGCCTTATACAGCGTCTATTCCGCTTCGAACGTGGCTTCACTGGGTACGCTCAATGTGCTCGGCAACGGCCTGATCGTGGGGGGGCGCTACATTCTGCCGCTGCCGGGAAGTGAAAAATTCTTCCACACGGCAACCCTGGGACTGGATTACAAGGATTTTACCCAAACGGTAAACCTCATCGCGGGTGGCAACTTCAATACGCCGATCACCTATCTTCCATTCACCGTGGGCTGGGATGGAAGCTGGCTGGGAGAAGGAAGAACGACTAGGCTCGGGTTATCGGTGAATTTCCACGTGCGCGGACTGGTTGGGGACGAACAGGAATTTGCCAACAAGCGCTTTAAAGGCAGCGCCAGTTACATCTATCTGCGTGGCAATTTTTCCCACACGGAAACGTGGCCCCAGGGTTGGGGACTGGCCGGCCGGGCGAGCTGGCAGATCGCAGGACAGCCGCTCATCTCGAATGAGCAGTCCATCGTGGGCGGCGTCAATACCGTGCGCGGTTACCGCGAGGTTTCTGCTCTGGGTGACGACAGCGTTACGGGAGGGCTCGAGGTCTTTACGCCCAATTACGCCACATACCTGCTCCAGGGACTGGATGAGTTCCGTCTTCTGGCTTTTATTGATGCAGGCATCGTGCGAGTGCAGCAGCCCTTGCCCGGGCAGACGGATCGCTTTGATCTTGCAGGTACCGGGATGGGTTTTCGTCTCAAGGGCTGGAAGAGCCTGTCGGCCGACGTGGCCTGGGCCGTGGCGCTCGAAGAGGTTGGAAGAACGAAGGCAGGAGACAAGCGCGTGCACTTTCTTTTCCGGCACGCGTGGTGATCCTGCCTGCTGCTGTAACGATCCGTATAACCGGATAACGACGATTTTTCTGAAACAAGGTTGAGGAATAAACATACTGCCGCCATGCTCGCAGTATGGCCGTTCCCTCCTGACCCCTCAAGGAATTGAAAGAATGAATCAGAATATCTACCGGCTTATTTTCAACAAGACTCTGGGTATGTTGATTCCCGTTGCAGAAACCACGCGGCGCCGCAGTGGCAAGGCTAAAAGTGGTACGGTTCTGCTCATGACCGGGCTGCTGGCGACAACTGCACAGGCGGAACTGCCCGTGCCCTGTGCAGGAGGCAGTTGTGGCGGCGCCGTTCCTGATTTCGTCAGCGCCGGCCAGGCGAATTATCATGTTCATGGCCCCGATGCAGTGGTCAACCAGGTGGGGGATAAAGCCATCCTCAACTGGGAAAGCTTCAATGTCAGCCCCGGTCATTCGGTTCAGTTCCAGCAGGTGGAAAGTCTTGCTGCGCAGAACCTGGTGCAGGGTGCGAATTTTACGACACTGAACCGCGTCTGGGACAACGATCCGAGCGTGATCGCAGGCATCCTGAGCCAGGCCGTCGGGCAGAATGCAAATGTCATTTTAGTCAATACCAATGGTATTGCCTTCATGGGTTCCTCTCAAGTAAATCTCAACAGCTTTACCGCCAGCAGTCTGGATATCCACGACAACTTCATCCTCAATGCCTTTCTCACTACCGAGAAGACGGTTCCGCAGTTCGAAGGTTCAGGCGGTTTCATCAAGGTTTTCGAAGGCGCGCGGATCACGGCCGGCAGTCAGGGACGGATTATGTTGATCGCACCGACAGTGATCAATAAAGGCACGGTGGAAGCGCCCGATGGGCAGGTGATTGCCGCCGCGGGCACCAAGGTATTCCTGCGTTCCGCCTCGGCCGAGCCAGTGGATGCCAATGTGCGCGGACTTCTGGTCGAAGTCGACAGTCCGGCGGGACTGAGTGATTTCGAGACCCCAAACACGGACATCAGAGACGGCAAGCTCGATGGCAAGGCAGTTGCACTGAAGGATGCGGCACTGGACAAACTCGGCCATGTGACCAATCTGGGTGAATTGAGCACGCCGCGCGGCAATATCACCATGGTGGGTTATGCCGTCAATCAGCAGGGGATCGCCCGCGCCACCACCTCGGTGATTGCCAATGGCTCCGTATACCTGCTGGCGAAAGATGCCGCCACGGCTCAGGACAGCTCGATGCGCGGCGGCCGCGCAACACTCGGCGCCGGCAGCCTGACGGAGGTATTGCCGGATGTATCCGATCAGGCCGGCGTGCTGGATGGAGTGACCGGTACTGGCCTGGTGCTCTCCTCCCAAGTGAGAGTGCTGGGACAGGACGTGCGCATGGAAAGGGGGGCCGTGATCAACGCGCCCGCAGGCAAAGTGGATTTTTTCGCGCTGGATAACCCGAGTTTGCTTTTTCAGCCCGGCGATCCGTTCAGGCAGGCATTCGATGCTCCTGCTTCCAATACCGCCCGCATTCACATTGACAACGGCGCTCTTATCAATGTCGCCGGACTGGAAAATGTAAAGGTTTCCGCGGCACGAAACGCGGTGGAAGTGGAATTGCGCGGAGACGAACTGAAAGATTCTCCCGTCAACCGGGATGGCCCGCTGCGCAGCCAGAAAGTTTATGTGGACATCAACCGCGCACTGGCCAGCGCCGACTCCGGCACTCCCACACTGATCGCGAAGGATAGTCTGCAAGCCTACCAGGCGCGTCTTGAGCGTACGGTGGCGGAAAGATCCACGGAGGGCGGCGTGGTGCGCGTGAACTCTCAGGGGGAAGCCATCATCGCTCCCGGCGCGATGATCGATATATCCGGCGGCAGCTTGAGCTACACGCCTTCCAGCGTGAAAACGACCTTGCTCATGTCCCGGGGAATATTGACCGATATCGCGAATGCCCGCGCCGATGTGCGTTACGACGGCGTTGCCACCCGTTACGTGCAGGATTTCGGGCGCTGGAACGTGAAGGAAGTGATCGACCTCGGACAGACCTTCAACTATGACCCGGGTTATACCGAAGGCAAGAATGCGGGTGCCCTGGAAGTCATGGGCCTGCGCGCGGTGGTCATGCAGGGGGATGTGCAGGGACGCACGGTCGTGGGAGAGGTGCAGCGCGACAAGGGCATCATGCCGGAGGGCGCGCGGTTGATTCTTGGCAGCGATCCGATAGCGAACAATATCAATGGCCTGGATTACAAGCATAACCAGCAGACCGTGCTGAGCAGCGAAGGACCTTTGTTGCCGGGAAGTTTCAAATTCGGCGACACGCTGTCATCCGATCTCGTCAATAAACTGCGCCTCAACCCGGCCCTGCTAGGCAGGGACAAAGTTGCCAATCTGGAAATTTTCAGTAACCAGGCAACGGAGGTGCGCGAGGCCTTGCGAGTGCCGCAAGGCGGCAGCGTGCATATCACGGCGCAGGGAGTAAAGGTCGAAGCGGACATTGACGCCCCGGCCGGCTCAATCATGCTCCATGCAAACAGAAACGATCTTCCGGGGCGTTCATCCGGTCCGCTGAATCTTGCTGTAGCGGAAGGAGTCAAGTTATCCGCGCGCGGTGCGTGGGTAAACGAATTGCGTGGAGTGCCCGCAGGGTCTGGCGAAGTGGGCCTGGTAAACGGCGGCAGGATAGCCCTCTCGGCCGTTGATGATCTCGCTCTCGGGAAAAATACGCTGCTGGATGTCACTGGAGGCGGCAGGCTCAAGGTGGATAGCCGAGGCAGCGTGATTGCCGGTAACGGTGGCGACATCAGCCTGTCCGGCAATGCCGTTTCCGGTCTGGCTGACAATGTACGCGGTTACGGGATTGGCAAAGGCGGTACTTTCTCGGTTTCGAGCAATAGAATCCAGATTGGCGGCACGCCGGACAGCACCACCGGCGCGGTGAATCTCGATTCCGGGTTTTTCGAGCGGGGCGGGTTTGGTGATATCAATCTGACGGGAAATGAGAGCGTCACGTTATCCGAGGGTGTGAAAATCAAACCCACCGTCCTCAGCCTCGAATTGCAGCCTGACTACAGCCTGAGGCCAAGCGGCAGCAGAATGGAAGATTTTACGCGCCCGGTCAAACTCGACGATCTCGTGCGCGAGTCAGCCAATTTGAGTCTTACAGCAGAAAATCCCGACGAGCGGGGCGCAGCCGATGTGGTGATCGGAGCGGGCGCGCATATCGAGGCGGATCCCAGAGCACAAATCACGCTGGCAGCAGCGCGTTCGATGAACATACAAGGACGTATCACCGCCCCCGGCGGCAGCATTACGGCAACGCTCGATCATAGTCACAGCTTCAACTTCAATCCAAGCAACAGTCTCTGGCTGGGCAAGCAGGCGTTACTCGATGTGTCCGGCAAGGCTCTCACGTACCTCGACAGTCAGCGCCTCACCCAGGGGGAGGTGCTGAGCGGTGGGACAGTGATGCTGAACGCCCAGTTCGGGCATATCGTGGCCGAGTCCGGCTCTCATATCAATCTGGCCGGCGCCGCACCCGTCCGCCTGGATATCCAGAACCAGGCCGGAGGCCTGGGGCAGTGGGTAGGCAGCGATGCAGGAAGACTGAGTGTCATAGCGCGCGAAGGCATACTGCTGGAGGGCAGCATTACGGCGCAGCCGGGTGGCACGTCGAATCGCGCGGGAGCGCTTGATGTCGTTCTGGGACTTCTGGATGTGGACGATGCCCAGAATAAAGGTTTTCCGCTCGAAGAGCGCGTATTGAGCCTGGGGCCGACGGGAGCATCGCAGACGGCAGGTCTGGCTCCCGGCTCCATCATTCCGGCTGGACTCAACGGGAAAGCCACGATTGGCGCCGCGGCACTCGAAGCAGCGGGGTTTGACCGTATCGCCCTGAAAAGCCGGGATGCGATCCGGCTGGAAAATGGTCTGAATCTCGGCGCCAGCCGACCGCTGCCCTTGAAAGAAGTGGTGCTGGACACGCCACGCATCGAAATGGCAGGAGGCGAAGCCGCGCTTAAAGCGGAAGCCTTGCGGCTTGGCAATTTCGATGCCAATCGCGTGGATGCGGTCAATACGCCGCTTGCCGGTGCCGGCGGTTTCAAGGCGGAGGCACAACTGCTGGAACTGGCAGGCAACCTGACGCTCAGCGGGATGTCACGTGCTGAGTTCACCGGTTCTCAGGAAGTAAGGTTTTCGGGTATAAGCAGCGGCGGTTCACCGCGTCCGGTGGGCACCTTTTCAAGTGCGGCCGACCTGGTTTTTAGCGGCGCCGTGATCGCCCCCACGACTTATAGCCAGGTCAGCATTCTGGCGCCGGACCGGACAGTGGCGTTCGGCAGCAGTACGACGCACCCGGTACAACCGCTTTCCGCGCTCGGCAGCCTGACAGTGACAGCCGCAAATATCGTCCAGGATGGCAATATATGGGCTCCGTTCGGCCAGTTGACCTTCAGCGCGACCGATACGCTTACGTTCAAGGACGGCAGCCTGACCTCGGTTGCCGGGGGATCCGGGGCTCTCATTCCGTTTGGCGTGCTCGCGAATGGCCGCAGCTGGCTTTATAAACCGGACGCCTTCGAGATCCCGCAGCTTGCATTGCCAGAAAAATCAGTGCGCGCGCAGGCGGCGAATATCGATATGCAGGCGGGAGCGACAGTCGATCTGGCAGGCGGGGGAGATTTGCAGGCTTATGAGTTCAGCGTGGGGCCGGGGGGGTCGCGTGATATTCTCGGCGTTGCCGGCACCTATGCCATCCTGCCCGGCTATACGAGCGGATTTGCGCCGGGCGACAGGCAGGAGAATACCGGTTTCGATCGCGCACCGGGAGATGCGGTGTATCTTTCCGGCATACCGGGACTGCCGGCAGGCGTTTATACGCTGCTACCCGCCCACTATGCGCTGCTGCCTGGGGCCTATGCCATCAGGCTCAACACTGATGCGCACAATCTGCTGCCAGGGCAAGCATACAGCAAGCAGGATGGGACCCAGGTCGTGCCAGGCTACGTCACTGACAGCCGGGCCCGGGATTGGGTGGAGGCACCGCGTGATGCAATCTGGAGCGGTTTTGAAGTGCTCAGCCGCGAACAGGTCTTGCAACGATCGGAAATCACGCTCACGCGCGCCTCGGATTTTTTTACGACCAGTAACAGCCGGCCGCAGGACGCGGGGCTCCTTTCCATGGATACCACCGCCAATCTCAAGCTGGATGCCCTTTTCAAACTGGCGGCAGGTACGGGAGGGCGAGGCGCCGCAGTAGATATCAGTGCTCCCAGAATTGCAATCACCAGCGATACCTCTTCGGGAACAGGCGGCGTCGATCCGCTCGCTACACGAATTTCAGCCAGTGCGCTCAATGCACTGGGTGCGTCAAGCCTGCTCATCGGCGGCACACGCAGCCGCGGCGACACCGCAAGTGATAGCACTGCGCTGGTGGTGGGCGCTGAAGAGGTAACATTGGCCAATGATATCAATCACGCACTGAAGGGAGATGAAGTCATTCTGGCGGCAAAGGATTCGCTCATCCTGAAATCGGGCAGCGCTATCGAAGCCCAGGGCAATGCCAGCGCCAGCGGGAGCTACAATACAGCCGGTAATGGAGCGCTGGTACGGGCAGCATCGGCTTTTGCCGCGTTTTCGCGCACCGGAAGCCCCGACAGGAGCCAGGGGACCCTGATCGGCGAAGCAGGCAGCGTTATCCGGTCTGGAAATTCGATCACGCTGGATGCCACCAGGCAGAACACTTTTGCAGGTACGCCTGTTTTTGCTGACCGCGGGAATAATCCGGTCGCCGGAAACCTGACGATCGGCGCCATGCGTGTCAACTTCGGCGAAGCTCCGGCAGGTTCCGAAGGCCTGACTCTCGGCCAGAGCGAACTTGATGGCTTGAACAGTCTTAATTCGCTGACGCTGACGAGTTATTCCACTTTTGATCTTTATGGCGACGTGAGCGTTGGTGGCGTGAACGCCCAGGGTAAGCCGACACTGCAAGCCTTGAATCTGCTGGGTGCGGGATTAGACGGCGTGAATAACAACGGTAAAACCGCTACCCTGCACGCAACCAGCCTGCTCCTCTCCAATCCGGGGGCGGCGGCGTTTACGACGAGCGGAACACCCGGCAATGGGGCGCTGGCAATACAGGCCGACACGCTGATATTGGGCGAAGGCGCCAAATCCGTCGAAGGGTTCTCCCAGGTGGCTATCAGCGCAAATGAAATAGTCGGACGCGGTTCCGGCAGTGCCGATATTGCCGCGGCTGAGACAAAGCTGGATGTGGCGAGAATAAGCGGCGAGCAAGGCGCCAGCCAGGCTCTTGCCGCAGCAGGCAGGCTCGATGCCACCGGAAAGGAAGCGGATCGCGCGTTCGCGGACAGGGATACGCTGGGAGCGAAGTGGACGCTCTCCGGTACGGAGGTGATGTTCGATACGGAGGCCGACCTGCCTTCGGGACAACTTAAGCTCGCGGCGACTACGGGCAATCTTGAGTTGGGCGCGAATGCGGTAGCGAATGTGGCAGGCCGCTCCGTGGCATTCTTCGATGTAGAGCGCGCATCGCCCGGCGGCATCGTTGAGCTCGCAAGTGAAGAGGGCAGCGTGGTGGTGCAGCCTGGCGCGCAGGTAAACGTTTCTGCCGCACCCGGTGGAGACGCGGGCAAGGTGATCGTGCGCGCCGGCAAAGGTACGGCGGCGATTGCCGCAGGCAGTCTGCTGGGTTCCGCCATGGCAAATGGGACGGGGGCAGGTGGCAAAAGAGGCAATGGCGCAGGTTTTGATCTGGATGTGGCGGCGCTGCCGGATTTTTCCACGCTTAACAAGACTCTCAACCAAGGTGTGTTCGATGGCGCGAGAACATTCCGTGTTCGTACTGGCGATGTCAGCCTCTCCGCATCCGATACGGTCAGGGCAAGAGAGGTCCATATTGCGGTGGATAACGGCAAGCTCGATCTGGCCGGGCGTATCGATGTATCAGGCGACGACGCGGGCCGCATCGATCTTCATGCAAGGAATGATGTCAACGTGCTGGCGGGCACGAAGCTCGACGCCTATTCCACCGGCAATGGAAAAAATGGCGGTGAAGTGGAAATCGGGACCGCAGAGGGCAGGTTGAACCTGGCTGAGGGCAGTGTGATCGATGTGCATGGCGGCCATGATGGAGAAGGCGGCAAGATTCTCCTGCGCGCGCCCCGTCTCGGTAGCGGCGCCGGTGACGAGGTCGCCCTGGACAACATAAACAGCAGTATCAGCGGTGCCAAATCGGTCGTGATCGAGGCAGTCAAAATCTATGATGGCGTCGATGCGCTCACCGCCAGCGGCACGAATGGTGGAAGCGGCGGCACACTGAGCCTGGCTGCTGTCAACGCCGACAATACCAGCTTTGCGTCCCATGCCGGAACAATCCTGTCGCGCCTGGGCAAGGCGGGAGAGAGCAGTTTCCATTTGCGTCCTGGCGTAGAGATACGCTCGACAGGCGACCTCACGCTCGCCAATGACTGGAATCTGGGAGCCAGCCGCCCTGCGGGTGAGCCCGGCATGCTCACCTTGCGGGCAGCGGGGGATCTCAAACTGAACAGCAATCTTTCCGATGGTTTCAATGCAGCGACGCCATTCAGCGGCGGAATCACGCCTGCTGCGCTGCTGGCCGGAGATTCGTGGGGTTACCGGCTGGTCGGAGGGGCAGATATCGATGCAGCCGATCCCATGGCAGTCAAGGCCGATGGAGGTGATGTCGCACTGGCGGCCGGCAAGCTCGTGCGCACGGGCACAGGTGATATCCACATTGCGGCGGGAGGGGATATCAAACTTGCCGATGGTAAATCGGCAATTTATACGGCCGGACGCATAGCCGACGCAGTGGATGGTTTTGCCATACCTGCAAATGCTCAGTTCAGCCAGGATGGCGGTAATGTCAGTCTGGCAGCCTTAAGGAATATAGTCGGAATACCTTCGGCCCAGCTCTACTCCAACTGGCTGTTCCGGCAGGGCAGGTTGAATGATTCCACCGGCGCATATACGCTTCAGCCTGCCTGGTGGGTGCGTTTCGACCAGTTCCAGCAAGGCGTTGGCGCTCTGGGAGGGGGTGATGTTACATTGACTGCCGGTGGCAATATCGAGAATGTTTCGGCCAGCGCGCCCACGCAGGCGCGCATGGCAGCGATGGGCCCGGATGCAGCCAGATTGCTCAAGACTGGCGGCGGCGATGTGCAGGTGGAAGCCGGAGCGGATTTACTGGGTGGGCAGTATTATGCAGACCGGGGGGGTCTGGATCTGAAGGCGGGCGGCAAGGTGGACAGCGGGCAGAATGTGAATGGCAGCCCGCTCTACACCATTCTGGCCGTGGGCGACGCGCAGGCGAAGGTTCAGGCGCGGGAAGACGTCAATATCCAGACCGTATTGAATCCGCACCTGGTGGTTCAGTCATCCGGCAACAGTACGGCATTCAACGTCAGAAATGTCACCAGCCCGACCTGGAGCCTGTTTTCCACCTATAGCCCGCGCAGCGGTGCGAGCCTGCAGAGCCTGCATGGCAACGTGGCGCTCCAGAATGGCGGGGGGGCAGGCGCAAGTATGCAGAATGCATACAGGACGTCGCTCAACTTCAACATCAGTTCGGGAAGCTACAAGCCAGCGCTGCTTTCCCTCCTGCCGCCCAGCCTTTCCATTACCGCGTTTCGCAGCAATATCGCGCTGAGCGCCGTGGACGATATCGTTCTGAGTCCAGCTACCGGTGGTCAGCTCACGTTGCTGGCCGCAAATTCGATCAATATTCCAACCGTTGTATCCATGAGCGACAGGGACCCTGCGCTGATCCCCGGCGCGGTCCGGCCAGGCAGGGAATCCAGTCAGTTTCCGAATACGGCGGTGAGCGCTGCTGACCTCGATCTTTTGCATGCTGCCGTTCCCGTTCATAGGGGTGATACCCAACCGGCGCGTGTATATGCGGTAGCCGGGGATGTCAAGGGCAATCCTTTCGAACTCTCCCTGGATCTGTCCAAGGCATTTTGGCTACGCGCCGGGCAGGACGTGCGCGATGTAGGCATCCTGGCGCAGCATGCCAACCCTTCCGACGTCAGCCGGGTGACAGCGGGCCGGGATATCGCTTTTACCGCAGGAAACGACCGCGCGGGCCTGGCAAAAATCTGGGTCGGGGGTTTGGGACGGCTGGAGGTGACAGCCGGACGCAATATCGATCTTGCTACATCCGCGGGGATCGTCAGCCGGGGAGACCTCGACAATGCTGAATTACCGGCAGGAGGCGTCGATATCGATGTCGCGGCGGGAGTGGGTGCGAAGGGAATCGATTACACCGGCGCCTTGGACCGGTTGATTGCCGATCTGGAAAAAACGGAGGGGAGCCCGAACGATATCCTCCTGTGGCAGGCACGCTGGCTGGTAGGCAACAATGATCTGGATGGCGCCGATGCGCTCCAGGCAGTCAGGGAGGTGCGCGCTCTGGATGCGGATACCCAGCGCATCATGGTGCGCGAAATGGTCTATTCCGCACTGCGTACCACAGGGCGCGACTTCAACAATCCGAATAGCGCCTATGCCGGAAACTATGAACGCGGTTATGCGACGCTGGAACGGCTATTTCCGGGCTTGCGCGAGAAAAACGAGGATGGGAGCTTCAAGAATTATCAGGGGGAAATCAATCTGTTTGCCAGCCGCATCAAGACCGAGCGCGGCGGAAATATCGAGTTCATGGTGCCGGGGGGAGGCGTGGTCGTCGGCCTCAGTAATACGCCGGAAGTGCTGGTCAATACGGGCAATGATGTCCTTGGTATGCTGACGGTGGCAAAAGGCAACGTGCGCGGATTTGCCCGCGACCACATTCTCGTCAACCAGTCGCGTATTCTGACGGTAGGGGGGGGCGATGTCCTGCTGTGGTCGAGTGAGGGGGATATCGATGCCGGCAAAGGCAAGAAAACAGCGACGGCTGTGCCGCCCCCGCTCATCAAAGTGGATGCCCAAGGTAACGTAACCCAGGAACTGCAAGGTGCCGCTTCCGGTAGCGGAATTGGCGCGCTCTCCAGCGGGGGCGTCAGGGCGGGCGACATCGATCTGATTGCCCCCAGAGGGACGGTGAACGCGGGAGATGCCGGCATTCGCGCCAATAACCTCAATATTGCGGCACAGGTCGTGCTGGGTGCGGATAATATCGCGGTGGCAGGTACTTCCACCGGTACCCCGGTAGCCGATGCCAGCGCAGTCACAGCTACCACCTCCGGCGCTACCCAGCAGGGGGATGACGTTTCCAAGGCAACGGCCGCCTTATCGCAAAATCTGTCGGAAGCAGCGCGAACATCCGATGAGATGAAGAAACTCAGGCCCACCTTTATTTCGACCGAGGTGATCGGGCATGGGGAATAATAGCAGCCTCCTCGAAAGCTTGCTTGCTCAGACATCGAAAGATCAGTTATTGCACAGATGCTTTCGAGGAGGGGAGGAAGAGACCTGGATTCCCTTTTAAGCTTTTCTTCCCGGCTTTGTCTGGTTCGTTCCTGATGCAGAAGACAGAAGGCAGAAATCATCTTTCATTCTCTTATTGATCCGGCGGGAAAATACTATGAATCGTCATTCCGGGCTTGACCTGGAATCCAGTCAAATTAATAATGCCGTACTTTGAACGTAACTGAATCCCAGCTTCCGCCGGTATGGCGTTTGTACCGTTTGCTCCCCGGATTAGTAGCGTGAACTTGCAGTTGCAATTATCCAGGCCTATAAATAATTCAGGATCTCCTCGATAGGTCGCGCGAAAGCTCATCCCGATCATCCCGGTCTTGCAGCAATGCGCCCTGTGGAGGGTTTGTCCAGCGGTTCCTTAGGGTAACTATGGAAGCCTGATGATGAAATAAGATTTCATGGACACTACTGATCGCGTGCTATTGGCATCCGAGGATCTTTACGCTATTGACCAGCTGGCACAGAAAACGGGGCAGCCTGCGGAAAAAGTAAAGAGAATTTATGTCGTTGTGCTTGCACGCCTGCATTCAGGAGCTCGAATCAAGAACTTCTTGACATTGCTTGCAAGCAAGAAAGTGCATGACATATTGCGCGAGGCAGAGAAATCCCATATGTGAGATTCTCAACACGTGCTTCTCAGCTCACGGTAAAAGTACGGAGAAAGCCGGATTCAAGAACGGGCGGGTGCACGTCCGCTTTGACGGAGCCATGAGGTTAATGTCTGGCTCAAGCGGAGGAATCGAGCGGCAGCAATCAGCCCGATGAACCAGTCCAATGCAACATCCGCAGACCAGTCCGTTTCTTTCAAAATACACACCCGCTTGCGCGGGTTTGTGGCGTACAAAAACGGAAAGCTACCTTTTGCGTTGACGCATCCAGGCGACCTTGTGGCTGCCCAGGTTGTAATCAACTACCGGATTTATATTAGATAATTCCCAATGTGAGCATCTGATGTAAGTGCAATGGGGCATATTGCCGTGAGCACTATGTCTGATACAAAGCTGCCGGTCACAATAAAACCTTAATATTATTCCTATATTAGCGGAGACGCCTTGTGCGACATCTGTTGTCTGCAACGCTAGTTTTTGTTCTTACCTTAACAATATCCGCATCAATCTTTGCTGTTGATCAAGATGCGCCACGTGCGGTAATTGAGAACTCTCTAGGGATGAAGTTTGTACTGGTGCCCGCTGGTGAATTCTCAATGGGCAGCGATGAATCACACGAGGTGTTGTCAAAGGCCTACCCCCAGTACGAGCGCGGTCGTATTCTGGAACTGGGAGACGAAGCACCAGTGCATCGGGTACGTATCACGCAAGCTTTCTACTTGAGCCAGTTTGAGGTGACTGTCGGGCAGTTTCGTAAATTTATAGAAGCTTCAGGTTATATCCCGGAGTCGGTGGCAGACGGAACGGGAGGTTACGGATACAACATGAACTATGACCCTACACAATCCGTTAGTGGCGATGCTTTCGAGGGACGTAAGCCGAAGTACTCTTGGCGCAGCCCAGGTTTTGTCCAAGGAGATAATCATCCGGTCGTAAACGTAACTTGGAACGATGCGGTGGCACTGGCGAAATGGCTTAGTGAGAGGGAGCGAGTAAAATATCGTTTACCGACTGAGGCGGAATGGGAATATGCCTGCCGTGCCGATACGCGAACACGCTATGCATCTGGTGATAACTCATTGTCCCTGCTCAAGATAGCGAATATCTTCGATCTTGATGCCGGGGAGTATTGGCTACGCTGGGCACAATTTGCGCTATCAGGTCATGACGGCTTTGCCTTCACTTCACCCGTTGGCAGCGTTGCGCCAAATGCCTGGGGACTTTACGATATGCATGGCAACGTGTGGGAATGGGTCTCTGATTGGTATGCGGACGACTATTACGCGAGATCGCCAGTCGATAATCCGCAAGGACCAACCGATGGCAGCGTGCGAGTGCGGCGAGGGGGATCTTGGCATACCTGGGCCTTGTACGCGCGCTCATCCTATCGCAACTGGATTACGCCGAGTTCGCGCTACACGCTGGTCGGAATGCGTCTGGTACGTGAGGTGCCAACACCCTGAACAGGAGTGTTGGTCGTGTAGATGAAAGGAGAAGAAGGAGAAAGTAGTCTTGATGCTGGAGAACTTGCGTTCATCACAGCAAGCGGACGCTGAGAGCAACTTCCACTCGCATACGGTGTTTTCGATCTTCGAAAATACCTCCTGCTCACACGTATGTCTGACTGAATCGCCCCGGTTTTCATGGGGGCTTTTTGGTTCAAGATAAAGCACCCCGCCGCAAGCAGCGGAGTATTGACTGCGCTTTTACAATTCGCTGGCTTTCAGCCAGCCTTCGCCCCAGGCGGGGAATTAAACCCGAAGAGATTAAACTTCTACCGTGGCCTTTTGGGCCAGTTGCCGATAATAATTTTCTTCGGCCTCCGCGGGTGGAATATGCGCTATGGGTGCAACAGGCGGTGATGGTTAAACTAAGAAACCCATTCCAGCGTAATTGTTGGCCAAACAGATCATTGCCTTCGGCATGCTTGACTTTCAGTCCCAACACAATCCCTGAATTTGCAAGGAAATTGCAGTAATTTTACAAAAACAGGCAAGTTCGCAAGTTCAGAAATTTATAAAATAAAATCAGAAAGCTGTGGGATTATTCAGGGACGACTATTGATCCTGAATGTCTTGAAAGCCGCCCAGGAACTCCACTGGGTCAGCAGGCGGTCTGGGAAGCCGGAGATCAGGTGGCAGTGCGCATTTCGCGGAGTCTGCGGCGAGGAAGTTTGCGGGTTTCATCATGATAAACCGCAAAGATAGTGCGCATGTCCAGTTCCGACCTGGATTTTCCGGCAGAACGGAGCTTTTTGTTGATACCTTTTTCCAGCCAGTGATCAAACTCATCCTGGGTGTAGCCGTACAGATCAATATATCTTCGTTTTTTCATATTCAGTATTTCTTTCGAGATGGAAAAACATGTCCTCCAGAGAGGACCGCGATTTTAGAAAAGGAATCTCTGATAAGCCTGGATCTCCGATAAAGTCTGCGAACCGCTTGTACATGGAGAGGCATTTTGACAATCCTCAGGTAAAAGATATGTTCGATACCGCACCTTCGCCAGGGGGGCAGGCAGCCGATTTTTCATGGACGAAGGCCGGTGTCGATCAGTTTGTGCGCGCTCCGCTCCGCGATGCTGCGGATGCGACCGGTCACGGATGCGCGATAACTCAAGTGCCAATTACGCCGCCATCATCTTTAGTAATGACCACCACAGCGGAACGTGGCTTGGAGGGGGAACCGCTGGCCGTAGTGGGACCGTTTTGACCGCTGTCAGGCCAGGTCGAGTTCTGGGTGAAATGTGTTTCCCAATCCTCTCCGGGGTGCTGGATGCCGACGAACAGGGTTTTGCCATCCGGGGAACTCGTAACCCCGGTAACCTCGCAGTACTTCGGCGCGGTGAGGAACCTGCGTGTCTCGCCCGTGGAAGGATCCGCGCACAGCATGACGTTTCCCCCGATATTGGCCCAGTCGCCGGTGGCATCGCCTGCCTGATCGGTCTGTATCCACAGGCGGCCATCCTGATCGAACCAGAGGCCGTCCGGAGCGCCGTAATCGTCACCCTTTATATTGCCTCGATGGTGCGGCTGCGGATCCAGCTTATCACCGCATTCAACGAAAATGTCCCACTCGAAATCCATGGCATCGACCTTGCCCATGTTTTCGCGCCAGCGGATGATGTGACCATAACGGTTGTCCGGCCTGGGATTCGCGGCATCTACGGGGGGACGCGCATTGCCGGCGCGCGTACTTCCATCGGCGTTGTTGCCGGATGGCGGGTTGCTTCCACGGCGGTTGTTGTTGGTAAGCGTCATATAGACTTCACGCGAGACAGGGTGGGCTGCAATCCATTCCGGACGATCCATCATCGTGGCGCCCAGCCGATCCGCCGCCTGCCGCGCCTTGATCAATACTTCGGCCTGATCGGCAAAGCCGTTTTCCGGCGTCAGTCCATTCTGGTTCCAGATCAGCGGCAGCCACTCCCCGCCGCCATCCGCATTGAACCTTGCTACGAAAAGCGTGCCGGAATCCAGCAGACCGCGATTGGCTGCGCGGTTGCGGGGATTGTATTTGTCAGCGCAGACAAACTTGTAAAGGTACTCGTTGCGCTCATCATCACCCATATATATGACGACCGTATTATCGGGATCCACGACGCAACTGGCGTTTTCGTGCTTGAAACGTCCTAGCGCGGTGCGCTTCATCGGCGTGCTTCTTGGATCCCAGGGATCGATTTCCACAACCCAGCCGAAGCGATGCGGTTCATTCGGGTTGAGGTCGGCGCGGAAACGCGCATCCACTTCGTGCCAGCGGTAACCGGACCCGCCCTTGCCGATACCATAGCGCGTTTGCCCGACCAGAACCTGACGCTTCTGTTCAGGATCGTTTGCGCCTGCCACCTCTCCTGTCTCGTTGGAGAAATAGCCGTTCCAGTTTTCCTCGCACGTGAGATAAGTGCCCCAGGGGGTGTGGCCGTTGGCGCAGTTGTTGAGAGTGCCCAGAACATTCATGCCGCTGGGGTCCGCGGCCGTTTTCATCAGATCATGGCCGGCGGCAGGTCCGCTCAGCTTGCAGAGAGAGTTGCTGGTAATGCGGCGGTTGAAGGCGGAGGTGCGCTTGACTTCCCACATGCCGTTTTTTTTCCATACCTCGACCACGCTGATGCCGTGCGCAGCCTGCTGTGCGCGCACCATCTCGAAAGTGATCGAGGTAGTCGCATAGCTGGATGCGGGGGTGATGTTATTGACCAGCGGAGGATCGACATACTCGTGGTTCGTCACCAGCAGACCGCGGATATTGGCAACGCCGGGTGATCCGGATGATCCCATGGGCGGGAAGGGAAACAGATGCATCCCATCGATATGGGCCCCGAAGGTGTGCAGCTGTGTCGTCTCGGTCATTGCGCTCCCCGGATTCCAGTGCGGCCCCAGGGTGAGGGAATCTCCCCAGGCGACCAGTACGCGTGCGGTATAGCCGGCGGGAACGGTAACGGCGTCATCTCCAGGTGAAAGATACAGGTTGGCAGGCACTGAATCGAAGCCGATGCCATTCACAGGCGCCGGTGCTGCGTAAGCAAACTTTACCAGGCCATCGAGCAGGGAGCCGCTGAATGCGGCAGCCGTAAGGCCCAGCGAGCGTTGGAGGAAGGCTCGGCGGGAAAGCCTGCCAGCTTCGATCAGATCATGCAGGGATGCATTGCCGGATTCGTTGCTGCTGGCGCGATCAGGATTGTTTTTCCTGTCGGGATGGAGGGCACTACTCATCATATCTCCTTGTTTCAGTACGTTGTAACTGGTGGTTCTGCTTCGAGCTTCGAGGTATGTATATGCAGATGGTTGCCGGAATGAACTCTGTCGAACGAGCCTATTTTCATGAGTTCGTGCTACAGGATTTGCATGGACGCACGGCTCGATACTGAGCCGAACGGATCAGTCGCTTCGATGCAGCCGCCATCGGCAGCCGGTGTCCGGTCCGGAACAGTATCCTTAAGTCAAAGTGCCGGGCCACAGGGGAAAGGTGATGCATAAGGGAAAGCGGGTTGCCTGACCGGAATTTATGGGTGGTGCCGGTCCAGGGAAAGCTGCAACTGACGCGGCCTCGCGCGACGGAATCAGCTCGGGCAAGCAGATCAAGCAGGGTGTGCCCGTTTCCGTCCGGGATGTCAGGAGAATGCCGATTCCGGTTTTTCGGATGCATGCTCCTTGATGCGTCCCGGAGGGCCGAGTGCGAGGAAAGTATCAGATCAGATCCCGGAAAGCCATGCTACCTCAGCTTCATGCAATTAGCATAGTAGGTCACGGTGGCGGGCCAGTCGCTGAAGATGCCGATAATGCCCACTTTCCTGTTCAAAGCATCCAGCACTTTCATCACATCGCCTTCGCGCCTTATCGCCGAATCGAAAGTCTGGTAATAAAAGCCGTTATTGCCGTCAGCCAGTATTCCGGAGCGCTCCAGGCTCCAGGTGATGAGGTCCAGTCCTGCGGCCCTGGCCTGCATGGCGTAGCTGGACGGGACGATATTGCCGCTCCCGTCGACGTCCAGCAACGCGAACAGGGGAGGGGCGACAATATTGATGCCCTCGGCCTTATAAGCGGCCAGTTCACCGGCCTTGGGAAGATCGGCGACCGTATTGGCATCGTCCAGATAAACCGCCTGCCTTCCAAACTCGGGCTCCTTGGCGATCCAGTAACGGATATCGCGGATATCGAAGGACTGCGGAAAGACATCGCGAGGTTTGATATCGGCAGCCTTGTACTCGTCGATCATCTGCTGAGCATAATGTTCCTGCGTGTAGTCGCCGACTCCATCCCCATCGCTGTCATAAGGCATCGCTACTTCCGCGCTCTTGAGTTCGGGTGTCATTTTTGCCCCCAGCTTGCTGAAGAGCTCGATACTCTCCCGGTGGCTGAGCAGGGTTCCGCTGGTAGGGCCAGCGTACAAATCGGTGCGCCATGCCGGTGTGCCGCGCATGTATTCCGCCACGTTCCTTGCGCCGGGGTTGAAGGCATCCATTTTGCCCCTCAGGCTCTTGAATTCATCCAGGGTGATGTCGCTCGCGCAGCAGCGGGCGGAAGCTTCCTGAATCAGGTTCCCCGAAGCATCGAACTCGGCAGGCGTAAAAGGCTGCGTGCATTTTTCGGCAAGGGGCGTTTCCAGAATATTCGTGGTGGTGTGCAGATCGCACTGCGAATGGCGGCATACCAGTTCCTTGTCCCTGGTAAATGTTACATCGCACTCAAGAATGCCGGCACCCATGCGAGCGGCTGCCCGATAGGACTCTGCCGTATGTTCGGGAAACTGCAGCGGCGCGCCGCGATGACCGATGGAGAAGGACGTTTTCCTGAACGGACCGCTATCGCAACGCGCGAGCTTGCTCTTGAGTTCGCCGGGCTCCATATCCTCGACAAGGAAAAAAGGACGAGGGCCGAGTTGAATATTGCCGCTGGAATTATCAGGAGAAGCGTCATGGAACCGGGTTCTTTCCGTGGCGCCATTTTTTTCGCTGGCCAGGGCAGGCGCAATAACCAGTAAGGCAAGGAAGAAAAATAAGATTGTCAGCACAGGGTGGAAGGATGTTCGGTGGATCATGTCATTTCTCCTTTGTTTCGGGACGGACTCAGCCGGGGGGTGAATTGCGCAAACGTTAGCCGCCTTCCTTTTCATTTTGATGAGAGATTTGTTAAACCTGGATCATGACCTCCACTTTCCCCATATGCCGCCACTGGCCGCTATATGGTCGCCACATGGCAGTCACATGGCAGTCACATGATCCGTTCGGCTCACGGTTCATTACCAATGCCTGTAATCAGATGCATGGATAATTCTCCGCTGTTTATTGGGGTTAATTTGCATGCGTTTTCTGCCGTTTCTGCTCGCCTTTGTGTTGTCGACGTGGTCTTTTTCCAGTTACGCGTGGTGGAATGAGGACTGGACAAGCCGCAAGAAAATCACGCTGACAGGCCCATCAGGCGAGGTAGCGGACGTACCCGTATTGATCCGTCTGCACACAGGCAACTTCGATTTTTTCTCGGCAAACGATAATGGCGGCGATATACGCCTGATCGCGGGAGATGACAAGACCGAGCTCAAGTTCCATTTTGAAAAATGGGATGTCGCAAACGAACTGGCGCTCATCTGGGTGAAAGTACCCGGACTTTCGGCCCAGACCGAGATTTTCCTCTACTACGGCAATGAAAATGCGACATCGGCAGCCGATCCCAAGGGGACGTACGATGCCGGCAGCGCGATCTATCATTTTGCCGAATCGCAGGGAAGTCCTCAGGATAGTGGACCCAACAACCTGCACGCACAATCCTCTGCGCAGCATGTGGCGGCATCATTTTCGAATGGAGGCGCGGGGTTCGACGGCGCACAAAGCCTGATTCTCCCCACGGTACAGGCAGCAGGGGGTTACAGCTTCAGCGTATGGGTCAAGCCTGCCTCCCCCGGCGGCATCATTTATCAGTCCGATAACGCGAGCGTCTCGTTTGACGGTGGCTTGATCAGGGCGCAATCAGGCGGAGCGAGCGTGGTCTCCGACAAGCCTCTCACCTCGGGACAATGGCATCACATCGGTTTCACGATTGCGGATGCGCTACGCCTGTATATAGATGGCAAGGCGGCTGGCGAAGCCCGGGACGTGGTATTGCCTGTCGGCAGCGTGACGCTGGGCGGAAGATTCAAGGGCGAGATGGACGAGGCGCAAGTGTCTGGGCTTGCGCGGGTAGCCGGATGGTTTGCGGTTCAGGCCGCGCTGGGGCCGGATGGCAAGCTGGTTGTGATGGGCGAAGAGGAGACCATCGAAGGCGGCTCCGATGCCTCGCACATGGGCATCATCCTGAAATCGCTGACCGTGGATGGCTGGGTTGCGATCGGCCTTCTGACGGTGATGCTGCTGATTGCGATATGGGTGATGTACAGCAAGGCGGTCTACATCAATCGCGTGGATAAGTCCAACCATCGTTTCATGAATAAATTCCGCGAGCTGTCGACCGATCTGGCCATGATAGACAAAGCCGAGGGGCTGGGAAGGGATTTCGAGCATTCCTCTCTTTATCGAATCTATCACATTGGCGCGGTTGAACTGGCGCATCGTTTCCAGGATACCGATGCCGCGCATACCGACAAGTCGCTGACACCCCAGTCCCTCGACGCCATCCGTGCAAGCCTGGATGCCGGGCTGGTGGAAGAAATCCAGCGCATGAACAGGTTCATGGTGCTGTTGACCATTGCCATTTCCGGCGGCCCTTTCATCGGCCTCCTGGGAACTGTGATGGGAGTAATGATCACCTTTGCGGCCATTGCGGCAGCTGGGGACGTCAATGTCAACGCCATCGCGCCCGGCATCGCCGCCGCGCTTGCGGCAACCGTCGCCGGCATGGGCGTGGCGATTCCATCCCTCTTTGGCTACAACTATCTTGCCTCGCGCATCAAGACCATAGTATCCAGAATGCATATTTTCGTGGATGAATTCATCACCAAGCTTGCCGAAAACTACAGCCGCTGACGGATTGACATGAAGCTTCAGGAAGAAAACGAGCTTTACGACGAGATCAATGTCGTTCCCATGCTGGATCTTGCCTACGTCTTGCTGGTGATTTTCATCATCATGACAACAGCATCTGTCCAGGGGATAAAGGTCAACCTGCCCAAGGCCAGCAATTCTCCCAGCCTGGCCAAGCCGCAAACCAAGGCGATCACGATCAACGAGAGTGGACAGATTTTTCTGGATGCCTACCCGGTAACACTGGATGAATTGAGAACCCGGCTGGGCCAGTTGAAAGCAGCCAACCCGGAGCTGCCGGTCGTAGTCAAGGGAGATACGGTGGTGCAGTACGGCAAGGTGATGGAAGTGCTCGAATTGCTCGGGCAACTGGATATAACGCAGCTGGGCCTCGTCACCCAGCGCCTGGTGAAGTAATGGCATGACGGCTGATGGAGGCATCTAAGCCAGATTCGCCCGCTTGGTCAGGCTGGGCACGATGGGGAGTTGCTGTGCTTGGCCTGGCTGCGGCGATCATGCTGGGACTATGGCTGAAGGAGCTTTTGGGAAGCGATGAGCCACCCCCCAAGCGTTCGCTACAGCAGATCACGCTGATCAAGCCACCGCCTCCTCCACCTCCGCCCCCGGAGCAGAAGCCGCCCGAACCTGTAGTAAAGGAAGAGGTGAAGCTGCCGGACCCTGCCCCCGAACCCATGAAGGAAGCGGAGGAGCCGCCGCCTGGCCCGGATCTGGGTGTCGATGCCGAAGGGACGGGCGACGGCGATGGATTCGGCCTTGTCGGGAAAAAAGGTGGCGCCGATCTGATAGGCGGCGCCAGGGGAAACCCCTGGGCCTGGTATGACGCCATAGTAAACGAGGCGGTGAATTCCGCCTTTCAGGATGCGCTGTCGCGGGAACAGGCGCTCAAGGACAAGACATACCGGATAGTCGTGAAAGTGTGGATCGATACCGGTGGGAAAGTGGCGCGGGTTGCGCTGATTGACAAAACCGGCAACCCGAAGGTTGATGAATTGCTGGAAGATGTATTGCAGAACTTGAAGGCGTTGCGCGAAGGTCCGCCGGCAGATATGCCGCAGCCGTTAAAAATACGTGTGACCTCGCGCGCCTGATGGTCCGGAGAACGAAATGAACATCCCTGCGATGCTCGCAGGCGCAGCCATGACACTAGCGGTCATAGGCGGCGCCGACGCAAAAACCGACGAGCACGAAAAGATAGAAGTCCTGTATGAGACTACCCTGAACCTGATTCATCTCCTGGTGGAGCAGGGTGTCATCAAGCAGGAGGTCGCTGATGAAATGATCCGGAAAGCGGAACTGAAGGCGAAGGCCTCTCAGCAGGCACGGGAACAGAGCGGGCAGCCGCAGGCCGGGGAGCCGAAAAAAGGCGAGGTACGGGTTACCTACGTTCCCGAGCACATCAAGAAAGAGATTCGTGATCAGTTGCGCGAGGAAGTGGTGGGTCAGGCCAAGCAGGAGCGCTGGGGCAACGTCAATGCCACTCCTGAGTGGCTGGACCGCTTTACCCTGGAAGGGGATATACGGCTGCGCGAGCAGGCAGATTTCTTCGGTGACCGCAACGCGCCCGCAGCCAATTTCCAGGCGATCGGACAGCAAATCGACAATACGACCGAAGATAGTCATCACCGCGAGCGCATCCGCATGCGCCTTGGCATCAATGCCAAAGTCGCGAACGGGATAGATATGGGATTGCGCCTGGCCACCGGTAACGTCAACGGACCGGCCGTCACGGGAAACTTGATGGGCGGATCCCCCACCTCCACTCTGCAGACGCTGGGTACTTTCAACAGTAAATTCAGCTTTGTGCTGGATCAGGCTTATCTCAAGCTTTCCCCCTGGGACTGGCTGACTGTCAGCGGCGGACGTTTCGCCAATCCTTTCTTCGTGGGCACGGTTGGCAATCTATACACCGGTATCATCGGAAAAGCGCCCCACACCATACCCACCGCAGGCGTGGTGCATACGGACCTGATATGGGACGTGGACGTGAACTTCGAGGGGCTCGCAGTCAATCTCCACCCGTGGAAGAAGCAGGAGCGAGCGATCAAGCCGTTCTTCAATGCAGGCATATTTCCGTTGCAGAAGGTGAATCAGAGCGAGACGGTCAAAGCCAAGGATAAATGGTTTTATGGGGCCCAGGCAGGCGTAGAGTGGACTCCGGAAGGTGCCGACACCAAAATCCGGCTGGGGGCAGCCTATTATGATTTTCAAAATATCGCCGGTGTCCGCAATCCCGACTTTGGCGATACCCTGTTCAACCAGACTGCCCCGTTATTCCGTCAAAAGGGCAACAGTCTTTTCAACATCGACAACGATGGCGATCCGACCACGAACTTATGGGCCCTGGCTGCGGATTACAAGATCGCGAACGCGACCATGGTGGCGGACTACTCCAGGTTCAAGCCGATTCATGTAATCGGAACGCTGGATTATGCGCGTAATGTGGGTTATGACCAGGGCAGGATTCTTGCCCGCACCGGCCAGAATATCAGGCCGGAAATCAACGCATACCAGGCCCGCCTCACTATCGGTTATCCAGTTATTTCCGAGCGGCATCAGTGGCAGGTTCTCGGGTTTTACCGCCGGTCGGAGCGGGATTCGATGCTGGACGCCTTTACCGATTCCAATTACCTCCTTGGCGGCACCAATCACAAGGGTTATACCCTCCAGGGCTTCTATGGCATAGCCCACAATACCTGGCTGGGGCTTCGCTATATGTCATACGACAATATCAGCGGATTGCCGTTGTCGATCGATTCCGTCAATCTGGATCTGAACGCCAGATTCTGAAGAAAGGAATATCATGAGCCGTCGAAAAAAAAAGATTCTACCGCTCCTGGCCCAGGGGACGATCGTTGCCCTGCTGGCAGGCTCCTGGCCTTCCGCCCCCTCTGCCAGCGCCGCGGGCGGCGCCACCGACAGGAATGTGAAGAAAGAGCGGCAGATGCTGCGGCGCATGCAACAGCAGCTGAACGAAGTGCAGCAGCAGAAATCGGCACTCGATCAGGAGAAGACAGCGCTGGAAGAAACGCTGAAGAATGCCGGCAAGGAAACGGAGTCTCATAAAAAGTCTGCGGCCGGTGCCGCAGCCAGGGCATCACGGCTCGAAAAGGACATTGAAGCGGCAGGCCGGGAAAAAGCGGAACTGAGCGCTCAACTCAAGGAAGCGCAGAAACAGAACCAGGAACTCGACCTCCAACGCAAACGGCTGGAACAGGACCTGAAGGTCAAGTCAGCGTCGCTGGCAAAGGAGGGGGAGCAAAGAAACCTGTGTGAAACGAATAACGGCGAGCTCTATCGCATCGGGCGCGAACTGGTGGACTGGTATGCCAGCAAGGGGCCTTTGAATGCGATTCTGGAGGCCGAACCCTTCACCGGGATGAAGAGCGTCGAAATGGAAAATCTGCTCGAAAATTATCGCGAAAAGCTTGAAACCCGGCATCTGGAGCCTTCCATCAGCCGCGAGAGCCGCGAGATCCACGGGCATCTGCTACCATAGGAAAGCGATCACAGGAGCCTTATGTTTTCCGGTGTTCCAGGCAGGTACCACACCTGTCAGCAGTCGTGTTCGACCAGTAAATACTGCATCAAGGGAAAGCACTATTGTTTGTTCATGACTTTAGGGCGCATATCCTGCATATTCCATTTCCATTGAACCTCTTCAGGAGAAATCATGACGCCAGCAGCGCGCAAGCAGAATTCAAGAACACAGAATTCAAAAAAAACCGGCCGGACAGCAAAGGAAGCGGCAGTATCACAAAACGCCGGGCAAATTCCCGTCCTTCTGACAGGAACACCAGCGGAAGTTGTCAGTCCTCGCAGATCGCCGGCATCGGACAAGACCAGCCCGCACAGCCCGAAAGAGGACAAGCCGCGGAAGCGCCCGGCAAAGTCAAGATCAGAGAAGGAAACGGGCGAGAATGCGGAAGAATTTTCCAATACCGCGAGGCCGAAGAAAAATAAACGGATACGCGACAGTTATTCTATTCCCGAGAGCGAGCACAAGCAGATTTCCGTGCTCAAGAAACGTTGCCTGGATCAGGGCCGGCCGGCGAAGAAGAGCGAGATTTTGCGGGCTGGCATTCTCGTGCTGGCGCAAATGGACGATGCCGGACTTCTCGCTGCCATGGAACGGATCGAGTGACCACATAGCGACTTCTCATCAGCGGTTTCTCATCGATCGCTGCCCCACGTCGACTCGGGCAACAGGGAATTTCTTCCTATCTCTTTCCACCCCATGGACGCTCGGTCCTTTGTTTGAAAGAGTCGGCGTGCCAAACTTCTTTCTGTTGGCCTTGCCTCCCGGATTGGGAGAAGAGATAATGCAAGTTTCTTCGCTATCCTGTTTTATCCCCCCAGCTTCAGCGTAAAATAAGATATGAGCGGCACCTGCATGTCAGGGTGGACTTCATCGGGTGGGTTTCTTGCTATGCTGTTGATGATCGATAATTACGATTCCTTCACTTATAACCTGGTTCAGTATTTTGGCGAACTGGGCGAGGAAGTGAAAGTGTTTCGCAACGATGAAATCACGCCTCAGGAAGTTGCACAGTTAAAGCCTGAGCGCATCGTGATTTCGCCCGGCCCGTGCACGCCGAGCAAGGCTGGAATATCCATACCCCTGATCGAGCACTACAATGAGCAGGTTCCCCTGCTGGGTGTCTGTCTCGGTCATCAGAGCATAGGCCAGGCCTTCGGCGGCAAAATTGTCCATGCAACGCAACCCATGCATGGCAAGACCTCGTTTATCTTTCATGACGGGGCAGGAGTGTTTCGTGGTTTGCCCAATCCGTTCACCGCAATCCGTTACCACTCTCTTGTCATTGAACGGGAAACCCTGCCCGACTGCCTGGAAATCACCGCCTGGACTGAAGACGGAGAAATCATGGGGGTGCGTCACAAGACTCTGCCCATCGAAGGGGTGCAGTTTCACCCGGAATCCATTCTGACCGAGCATGGACACACATTGCTCGGGAATTTCCTGAAATCTGAACGAAGCATGAATCCCGGCCAGACGGCTGAAAGGGCTGAAGGGACGGTATCACTCAGCAGCGGGCCATTGTGAGCCCACAGGAAGCACTGACGCGCCTCATCGAGCACCGTGAAATCTTTCATGATGAAATGCTGTCGCTCATGCGGCAGATCATGCGCGGAGAACTCTCCCCCACGTTGATTTCAGCGATTATAACCGGCTTGCGTGTGAAGAAGGAAACCGTGGGCGAGATCGCTGCTGCGGCACAGGTGATGCGCGAATTTGCCACCCGTGTGGAAGTGCGGGATGACCGCCACCTCGTCGATACATGTGGAACGGGAGGCGATAGCGCCCATACTTTCAATATTTCCACCACCGCCGCTTTCGTCGCCGCGGCTGCCGGCGCGCGGGTGGCGAAACATGGGGGGCGCTCTGTTTCCAGCAAATCGGGAAGTGCCGATGTGCTCGAAGCATTGGGCGTCAACCTCGACCAGACACCGGCGCAAATAGCGGAGAACATAAGTGAAATCGGTCTCGGTTTCATGTTCGCGCCCAATTTTCACAGTGCCATGAAACATGCTGGCCCCGTACGGCGCGAGCTGGGGGTGCGCACCCTGTTTAATATCCTCGGGCCGCTGACGAATCCCGCAGGAGCAAAAAATCAACTGCTGGGCGTATTTCATCCCGATCTCGTGGGTATCATCCCACGCGTTTTGCATCGCCTGGGCAGCCGTCACGTCATGGTGGTTCATGGCACCAGCAACCAGGGCGGGCTGGATGAGATCACGATAGCCGGCGAGACGCTGGTAGGCGAACTCAGGCATGGAGAGGTCCTCGAATATACCCTCAGGCCTGAAGATTTCGGCATGAAAACAGCTGCCATTGAAACAATACAGGCGCATGACACCGCTCAGTCCGCGGAGATGCTGAGAGCGGTATTGAATAATCAGCCTGGCCCGCCGCGGGATATCGTATTGCTGAATGCGGGTGCCACGATTTATGTGGCAGGTGCCGCAGAGTCGCTCGCGCAAGGCGTAAAAAAAGCGCATGCCGTTATAGAAAGCGGTGCTGCGAGGGAAAAATTGCAGGAGCTGGTGGAATTCTCAAACCGGCAGAACCGCGGCGAGGTTTCTCTCGTTTGATCATGGCTAATATTCTTCAGGAGATTCTGGCGACAAAGCGACAGGAGATTGCGGCATTGAAAGCGCGGAGTTCTCTTGCCGTGCTTCTTCGCCAGGCGGAGGCGTTACCGCCGCCAAGGGATTTCGTTGGCGCGCTTCGCAAGAAGCTTGCCCTGGGATTGCCGGCCGTCATTGCGGAAATAAAGAAGGCCAGCCCCAGCAAGGGCGTGTTGCGCGAACAGTTCGACCCCGCGGCTATCGCCGTGAGCTATGCCCAGCATGGCGCGGCCTGTCTGTCGGTTCTGACGGACCAGCCATATTTCCGTGGCAGCGCGGAATATCTGAAGCAGGCCAGAAGCGCCTGCGATCTGCCGCTCCTGCGCAAGGATTTTATGCTAAATGAATATCAGGTGGCCGAGGCGCGGCTCATGGGCGCGGATTGCATCCTCATCATTGTCGCCGCCTTCCGCGATCCTTTCATTTCGGTCGGGGGTCACCGCCAGGAGGAAGAAGCAGTAGCGGAAATGCGCAAGCTGGAATCGCTGGCTCATGTGCTCGGGATGGCCGTTCTGGTCGAGGTTCATGATGGTGCGGAACTGGAACTCGCGCTGGAGCTGGGGTCTCCCCTGATTGGTATCAATAACCGCAACCTGCATACATTTGAAACCCGCCTGGATACGACCCTGCATCTGCTCGACCGCATTTCGCCAGACCGCATGACCATCACCGAAAGCGGAATACTCACACCCGACGATGTGGCGCTGATGCGCGGGCAGGGAGTAGACATCTTCCTCGTAGGGGAAGCCTTCATGCGTGCTCCTGATCCCGGGGCCGAGCTGACGAGGTTGTTCGGGTAGAGTAATTTATCGGTCGTCCGGGTTGCACCCGACCCACATAGGTCCCGTGTGCTTTTGTTGCAAAAAAGCAACACATATTCTTATCCAGTTCTCAAACTCTCTTTATTTCCTTGCTAGGCGTTGTTACGTTAGGCACAATCTCTCAACCCTCTCATTTTCGGGAGGTCCAGGCAGCGGGAATAAACTCCCACCGAAATAGGGTCGGTGCGAGGCCCCACCGTTTCAACTTTAAAGGAGATTTTCCACATGAAAAAGAAACTGATTGCACTGGCCGCCGCCGGTGCACTCGCGGCCCCGGTGGTTGCATCCGCTCAGGGGACAAACGTTACGCTTTTTGGTCGGGCACAAGCTGAATACAGTCTGGTTGATTTCGCCAGCCAGCCCAGCCAGGGAGCACTCCAGGACAATTCCCGCTCTTCCCGCTGGGGTCTGCAGGTTACAGAAGATCTGGGCAATGGCCTGAAAGCAAATGCCCGCCTCGAATTCGGGCTGAATACCGGCTCCGGTTCCGCCACCACCCCCCGTGAGCAGTGGGTCGGCCTCTCCCACAGCCATTGGGGCGATGTCAGGTTTGGCCGCCTCCAGTCTCCCTTCAAGGACTTTGCCGGGGGTATGACAATCGATCCGTTCGCCTACACCACCCTGCAAGCGAATGGCGCCGGCGGTACCATGACCGGTTCAGCCAATGGCATGGGTTCCGGTGCGAATACTTTCGTCAACAGCGCCATTCGTTATGACTCCGCAAGCATCGAAGGATTCACTTTCTCGGGTATTTTGATGCCCGGTGATGCCAATTCCCTCAATCCTCTCCAGAACGGCAGCATCATTTCCGGTCTCCTTCCTGGCGGCCTGGGCAGCAATGGCAATACTGGCGGACGCAACGGCGAATTCGATGGACAGGCGGCGGCCAAATACCATGCCGATTTCATGGGCATGGGCCTCGATATCTTTGGTGGCTATTCGCGGGATAATGCCAGCGGCCTCCAGAAAAGCATGGGTCTCAGATCAGAAGAAATATGGCGTGTCGGCGCTTCCTGGGCCTGGGAAAATTTCAAGCTGAGCGGCCAGTATGAAGATGTCAACAATGCACTGGGAGCCGCCACTTGTAGCACTGCTGCCTCCCTGACGGCGAATCCGCTCGATTCGGGACTCGTTTCCGGTCAGTGCAACTCCGCCATGAACTGGGGCGGAGACGGAAATCTCTGGTTTGCCAGTGCCCAATACAGATGGGGCAACACCACGCTGGTGGCGCAGGGCGGTATGACCAAGGCCCACGCTGGCGGCGTCAACAACGCGCAGGCACGCAAGGCCGACAGCTTTACCGTCGGCGCAATTCACAACCTGAGCAAGCGCACCAGCGTGTTCGGTGGCTATCAGCATGTGTACGTAACCAATCCGAATGCCGCAGCTATAAATGACCTGGCTACCGCTCCCGGCGCAACGGTGAACTACACCGCACCCGGCTATGCACCTCCCGGCGCCAACCGGAGTACCTTCACCATCGGTCTTCGCCACAATTTCTGATTGTCGTCCAACAGAAAAAAGGGCGCTTCGGCGCCCTTTTTTTCCACCTTCGATTAAATGCCAACTGCATCGAGCCGCGACTTCTGATGAGCCCGGTTGATCGATCACTGAGCAACCTTGCTGGGATTACAGCCCTTTCCAGGAAAAGTGGTCATAAGTTATGGTCCTCCGTGCGGTTTAACCCTGGATGAGTTGTGAGTTTAGTTTGGGAAATATACGTGTTAACATGCTTACAGGATAAAACATCACAGCAATCCGGCCAGGAAGAATGACAAATAACTGTCAGATCGAAAGACGGGATGCAAGTAATAGAAGGGAAAAATACAGCTGGTTTCAGCAAAGCTCGTCGCCTGACTGCCCTATTTCGAGTGACGGGCCCAGATCATTTTTTTCGAGATTTCGCAAAAACGAACCAGGATTGAAGTGCCTGGGCGCAATTTCAGACAACTTCAGCACCTGCAAAACAACAGGAAAGATCAGGGTGATCCCAACCTGACTTTAATAAAGTTTACGGAAGTTTTTTGGAGGATTTATACATGGGAGTTCCTTTACGTCAACAGATAGCTATCGGCACCTACCTGCTCAAGCAAAAGTTGGGAGGAGTGAAAAAATATCCTATGGTCTTGATGCTGGAACCCCTGTTCCGGTGTAATCTGGCCTGCGCCGGCTGCGGTAAGATCGATTACCCAGATCACATCCTCGACAAGCGGATGTCATATGATGAATGTATGGAGGCGGTCGATGAGTGCGGAGCGCCCATGGTTTCCATCCCGGGTGGGGAGCCATTGATACATAAGGAAATGCCAGAGATCGTCAGAGGCATCGTTGCGCGCAGGAAATATGTTTACCTGTGTACCAATGCGCTTTTGCTGAAAAAGAAGATCGACGACTATACTCCTTCTCCTTATTTGACCTTTTCCATCCATCTGGATGGCCTGAAGGAAAGGCATGACGCTTCTGTCTGTCAGGACGGGGTGTTCGACCGTGCGGTCGAGGCTATAAAACTGGCGGTTGCAAAGGGATTCAGGGTTACCGTCAACTGCACCTTGTTCCAGGGCGAGACACCGGAAGATGTTGCGGAATTCCTCGACTATGCAATGGACCTGGGGGTCGAGGGTGCGACGATTGCGCCCGGTTTCAGTTATGAGCGCGCCCCCAGGCAGGATATCTTCATTAAAGGAAAGGATACCAAGAATCTCTTCAGAGGCATTTTCAAGATAGGCAAGACCCGCAAATGGAAGCTGAATCACTCGTCGCTTTATCTCGATTTTCTCGCGGGCAACCAGAACTATCAGTGCACGCCCTGGGGAAATCCGACACGCAATATTTTCGGTTGGCAAAAGCCTTGCTATCTGCTTCCGGATGAAGGATATGCATCCAGTTTCCAGGAACTGCTGGATGATACTCCGTGGGATAAATACGGCAATAGCAGCAATCCGAAGTGCGCTCAATGCATGGCGCATTGCGGTTATGAAGCCACAGCGGTGGAAGATATGCTGCAGCATCCGCTGAAAGCATTGATCACATCCATCAGGGGACCGAAAACAACGGGACCGATGGTGGCGGAGCCTACACCGAAATGGGCGCGAGAGGAATTGAAAACCCCGGCGACGCTTGCAGGAATTCCGGTCAAAATAGAGCGATAGCGTTGCCTGTTGCCGAAACGGCGATACTGCGTTGATCGGCAACCATAAAAGTCAATGCGCGCTGGGTTTGATGCTGAGTCTGGTCGAGACAACTTGACCACTTTACAGGAGCGGGTCGATCGGATCATGGCTGGATCCGTCCGATCCTGTCAAATACCCGGCAAAACCGCTAAAGCGGTTCGGGATGTGGATGTAATTATAGAAGTGTCACGATGGGGTGTCGGATTTCCGAAGCATTGGAAAATATCGTCCCGCTCGATGCAAGACCGCGTGGTCGGATATCACAACGAATATTGCCGGATGCGACACCCTGTCGATCACGTGCATGAAACGAACTGCTATAAAATTATCAACATGAAGATCCTGACTGCACTGAAGTCACTGCTGCAACTTCAAATAATTACCCTGATGCTTCTGGCATCTTCCTCCTGGAGTCAGGCCCAGGAGCCGGGAACGCCGGAGCAAGTTGTCGAGCAGTTGCAGGAAGTGCTCATCAAAGCGATGCGTGAGGGCCCGGAACTCGGCTACGAGGGACGCTACGAATTGCTGGCTCCCATCATCAATCAGACCCATGATCTCGACTTCATTGCGCGCACCTCGCTGGGAGGGAACTGGACGCAATTGAATGCTGAACAGCAGCGAACCTTTACAGATACTTTCCGCAAGCTCAGCATAGCTACTTACGCAAGTCAGTTCAAGGAATACGCTGGCGAGCAGTTCGAATTTCTCGAGCGTCAATCCATGCCCCGCGAGCAGGTAATGATACGCAGCAAATTGATCCAGGCGAGCGGCGAGCCGGTGCGGTTCGACTATATATTGCGGCAGGGAAAGGATGGATGGCATATAGTGAATATTATGGCCGACGGGGTCAGCGATCTGGCATTAAAGCGTGTCGAGTATCGTGCCATTCTTCAGCGTGATGGTTTTCCAAAGCTTGTCGACATGCTCAAGCAGAAGATCGAGCAGGCAGGAAAAGACTGAACACTGCAAATCTCACTACAAATCTTTGAACCCGCTTTCGCGGGTATGACGGCATCCTGATGGGCCCGAGGAAAACCGCCACTTCAAGTTTTCCTTTTTGCATCCTGACTCGCCAACGCCCGGGATTCTTTTTTAACTCGCTGTTAACTCCCGAAGCCATTCTCTGAGCACGGATCGATTCTCCGACATTGCTTCCCAAGCATGACCACGACAAACAACGATTCAGAAAGCCGCGTTTACCGCATTTTTGCAGCCTGGGCCACCGTCTGCTATCGCCATGGCGCCTGGGTTCTTTTTGCAGCACTGCTGATTTCCGCAGGATGCAGCATCTACGTCTCGCGCAATCTCGGCATCAATACCGACACAACCGACATGCTCTCACGGGATTTGCCGTTTCGTGTCAATATCACCCACTACAACGAGACATTTCCGCAGGATGTCGACACGCTTCTGGTAGTGCTGGAAGCGCCGACGCCCGAGCAGGTCCGTCAGGCAACCGAACGCCTTGCCGCGCGCCTGAAAAAAGACACTTTCAATTTCGAGGATGTCTATTCCCCGACGGGAGGCGACTTCTTCACACGCAATGGCCTGCTCTATGAAAGCGTTCCGGAACTGCAGCAGGTAACCGATCGCGTCGCGGCAGCACAGCCTTTGATGGCCCATATTGCCGGAAACCCTACCCTCGCAGCTTTCGCCGATGTACTGAAGGAGGCGGTAGAGGAATTACAGAAGGGCCGCGCTCTGGAGCTCAGCCCGGTGCTGGGCGCAGTGAGCGATACGCTGGGAGCGAGATTGGAAGGATCGCCGCGTGCATTGTCGTGGCAGGCCCTCTTCAGCGGCGAACCGCAAAAAAGCAAATACCGGGAACTGATCCTGGTCACGCCGAAGCTCAATTATGATCAGATGTTTCCCGGGGAGCAGGCCATCAAGGCGCTATCCGCTGCGGCAGACGCTGCCGGAATTACGGAGGATGGAGCAGTCCGCCTGCATATTACCGGGGAAGTGGCGTTAGCGCATGACGAACTGAGCAGCTCGCTGCTCGGTATGGAATACGCGGGAATAATCACCTTTATCCTGGTCGCTGTGGTTCTTTATTTTGCGATGCGAGCGGCCGGGCTGATCATCAACGTCCTGGTGTGTCTCGCCATGGGCCTGATTCTAACGGCGACATTTGCCACCGCCGCGGTGGGACATGTCAACCTGATCTCCATTGCGTTTGCCGTGTTGTACATCGGTCTGGGCGCCGACTTCGCAATTCACTTTCTGCTGCGTTATCGCGAAATTCTGGAAAGCGGCAACCCGCCTACCGAGGCCCTGCATGTTTCGGGTGGGGACGCTGGCGCCGCCCTTACCGCTTGCACCATCACTAACGCAATCGGCTTTTACGCATTCATCCCGACGGATTACAGCGGCGTGGCGGAATTGGGGTTGATTTCCGGCACAGGCATGATTATCAGCCTTCTGGTAACCCTTACGGTTGCGCCTGCCCTGCTGCGCTACCTTCCAACCCGGCGTGAAGCCAAAGCAATTGCTCCACCGAAAGCGTCGGTTGGCAGAGTTCTGGAGTTATCCCTGAAATGGCACAGGCTGACCTACGCCGTCACGCTCGCCGCGTCGATTGGCGCTCTTCTTCTGCTGCCTCAAGTACGGTTCGACTACAATCTCCTGAATTTGCAGGATCAGAAAGGAAAAGCGATACAGGCCTTTCGTGAGCTCCTGGCGGAGCCCGATCTTTCGCCGTGGCATTCCGTTGTGCTGGCAGAAGACCAGAAGGAACTGGCGCGTCTGACGCACGCATTGAGCAAGCTTCCCGAGGTGGAGAAGGTAGTCAGTCTGCCCGATTTCGTGCCGGCGGATCAGGAAGAAAAGCTGCAACTCATCGAGGAAATGACGTTGACCGTGGGGCCGATCGAAATGGTGGCGCAGGGTCGCCACGTGGACAGTTCCATCTGGAAACAGCGTGAGGCGCTCGACGCATTGGCTGCCGCATTGGACAGTTTTATTGCCGCGCGTCCGGAGCATGCGTCAGTGCCGGCCGCACGCAAGCTCAGGTCATCCTTAAGTTCCCTGTTTGAACAGCTGGGTACAGCCAGCCCTGCCGAGCAGGGCGCTTTGCTGAGATCCGTGGAGGGAGATCTGCTGGTTACATTACCTGCCGCGCTGAAGAACCTGCGCACCGCGACGGAAGCCAACCTGTTTGGCGAGCAGGATCTGCCGGCATCATTGAGCAGTCGCTGGCACGCCCAGTCAGGGGAATATCGCCTGGCGATTTATCCGTCAGAAGACCTGAACGACAATGATGCATTGCGGCGCTTCGTGCGAAGCGTACAGAAAGTGGCGCCCGAGGTGACGGGAGCGCCAGTGGTGACCCTTGAAGCAGGCGAGGCGGTGGTGCACGCATTCGCGCAGGCGTTTTTGCTTGCGCTCGCTGGAATTATCGTCGCCCTGCTGGTGCTGTTGCGCAGTGTAAAGTACACGCTGCTGGTCCTGCTCCCGCTGCTGCTGTCCAGCCTGTTCACCGCTGCGTTCACAATCCTTCTGGATGTTCCGTTCAATTTTGCCAATATCATTGCCCTCCCGCTTTTGCTTGGCCTGGGGATCGATAGCAGCCTGCATATGGTGCATCGCAGCCTGAATAATGAACTGGTAAGCGAGATTCTGATCCACACCAGCACTGCACGTGCGATTTTTTACAGCGCGCTGACGGCGCTGGTGGATTTCGCAAGCCTGATGTTCTCATCGCACAGGGGCACTGCGAGTATGGGAATAATGCTTACCGTGGGATTGGCTTTTACGCTTATCTGTACGCTGGTGATACTCCCGGCGTTACTGCGCGCGCCGGGCGCAGGGGCAAAGGCTCAATTTGTGCGCTAGCCCGGCAATAATTGTATACTTTGCACCTGTAGCGGTTTGCGGACATTCCCATTCCATGCGGATTCTGATTCTGACGGACAGATTAACAGGGGCATAGCCTTCCCTTTATGGATGGTGGCAAATATGCGAACTTCTTTCTTGTTGTTGGCATGCATCTCACTGTTTACCGGTTGTTCGACGCTGCATAAGAACGATGCGAGTATCGACACGATCGATCCGAATGAAAGAGCCAATCGACAGTTTTACAATTTTACCGACACGGTGGACCGCGCCGTTCTGGCGCCGGTTGCGGATGCTTATATAAAGCATGTGCCAGACCGCATGCAGCGCTCGATCGGTAATTTCTACGACAACCTTGCATATCCCAATGTTATTCTGAATGACTTCCTGCAAGGTAAAGTACGGCAGGGATTCCAGGACACCCTGCGCTTTGCGGTCAATTCGACCATCGGTCTGGGTGGGCTCTTCGACATGGCAGGCCCCATGGGGTTGCCGCAGCATGATGAAGATTTCGGGCAGACACTCGGTGTCTGGGGCGTTGGTACCGGCTCCTATCTTTTTGTCCCTCTGCTCGGTCCCAGCAGCTATCGCGATGCGCCAGGCATTCCTGTGAGCGTTTTCAGCAATCTTTTGTTTTATGCGGGTACTGTCGCCAGCAGCGCAGTTGTAGCTCCAATCACGGTTTTAAGTATCATCGACAAGCGGGCGCGGTTGTCCGGTCCCATGCGTATTCGGGATCAGGCCGCCCTGGATCCTTATCTTTTTGTTCGAGAAGGGTTTTTACAGCAGCGCAAGCATTTGATCTATGATGGCGACCCGCCGCCGGAGAGCCTGGACGAATTCGCAGATGAGGATTCCGTACAGAACGAGGCGACGTCCGAGCCATTGCAATGAGATTTTAATCAAATCTCAACTGCTTCCACATTCGTCCAACGGGCGCTGCATCTGCGGTAAATATTCCTGCGTGAATCTCGACGATGTACCGATTTCGGGACCGAATCGAGTAAAATCATGCTTTTAATGGTTTTTATAGCTGCATTCACATCCTGCAATGTGTTCTTTCTGAAACTTTAAAGAGGCGCTAGGTAAAAGTACATGAAAAAATTCGGAGGTATGGCGAGAACTTCGTTGCAAGCTCAATCCTCGAGCTCAAACAATACTCCCGCAATGGACGAAAAAATGCTGAGAGCGGGACTGCAAGCGGCACGCGACGCGCTGTTGGCTCAGCAGAAGGAAGACGGCCACTGGTGCTTTCCACTGGAGGCCGATTGCACGATTCCCGCCGAGTATATACTGATGATGCACTTCATGGATGAAGTGGATCCGGGCCTGGAGGTCAGGATTGCCCGCTTTATTCGTGAAAAGCAGGATGCAGCGCACGGAGGCTGGCCGCTCTACTACGGTGGTGAGTTCGACTTGAGTTGTTCGGTCAAGGCCTATTATGCTCTGAAGATTGCAGGTGACTCACCTGACGCGCCCCACATGGTGCGTGCGCGTGCAGCAATTCTGAAGCATGGCGGCGCAGCGAGAGCCAATGTATTTACACGCCTGCTGCTTGCCATGTATGACCAGCTTCCCTGGCGGGGGGTGCCATTTGTGCCGGTGGAAATCATACTGTTCCCCAAGTGGTTTCCATTTCATACCAGCAAGGTCGCATACTGGTCGCGGACAGTAATGGTTCCGCTGTCTATCCTTTGCAGCCTGAGGGCGCGCGCGGCGAATCCGCGCAAAGTCGGCATCCAGGAACTGTTCACGGTACCCCCGGAGGAGGAGCGGAATTATTTTCCGGTACGTACTGCACTCAATCGCGTGTTTCTGCTGATCGAGCGCACTCTCTCCCTGCTCGAACCCTTCATACCCAAAGGGGTGCGCCGATTAGCGCTGCGGCGGGCGGAAAGCTGGATCGTGGAAAGGCTCAACGGCGACTCAGGTCTGGGGGCGATCTTTCCTGCCATGGTGAATGCCAGCGAAGCTCTGGCATTGCTTGGATACCCGTATGATCATCCCGCACGGGTGCAATGCCGCAAGGCGCTGCGCCTGCTGCTGGTGGATGAAGGCGAGCGTACCTGGTGCCAACCCTGTGTCTCCCCGGTATGGGATACCGTCCTGACTTGTCTCGCCTTCCAGGAGGATACGGAGGTCGATCAGAAACCCATCCGGAAAGCGCTCGACTGGCTGGTTCCCTACCAGGTGCTCGATGCGCCGGCGGACTGGCAGGAAGATCATCCCGAATTGCCGGGAGGCGGCTGGGCCTTCCAGTACACGAATCCCCACTATCCCGATCTCGACGACACGGCTGCGGTGGCGTGGGCACTGTATCAGGCCGACCCCCAGGCTTATCAGGAAAGCATCAGCCGGGCTGCCGACTGGCTGGCAGGGATGCAGTCCAGCAATGGCGGGTTTGCGGCTTTCGACAGCGACAATACGTATTACTATCTCAACGAGATTCCATTCGCCGATCATGGAGCGCTCCTTGATCCTCCGACCAGTGATGTTTCGGCCCGTTGTGCAGGTTTTCTCGCCTTGTACGGCCAGTCCAGGCATGAACAGGCGCTGGAACGAAGCCTGGCATACCTTTTCAATGAACAGGAAGCCAGCGGCGCCTGGTTCGGCCGCTGGGGCAGCAATTATATCTATGGAACGTGGTCCGTGCTGGAGGCCTTCCGTCTGGCCGGGATAGATATCGGTCATCCTGCCATCCGGCGCGCGGTGCACTGGCTCAAATCCGTGCAGCGGGAGGATGGCGGATGGGGAGAAAGTAACGACAGCTACCTTTCTCCCCAGCAGGCAGGCCAGTTTCATACCAGCACTTCTTTTCATACCGCGTGGGCACTGCTCGCCCTGATGGGGGCCGGTGAATGGCGCAGTCATGAGGTTCACCGGGGAATTGCGTATCTGTTGCGGGAGCAGGGCGGCGACGGGCTCTGGCATGAGCCCTGGTTTACCGCTCCCGGCTTCCCGCGGGTTTTCTACCTCAAGTACTACGGGTATACGAAATATTTCCCGGTATGGGCATTGACCCGATTTCATGCATTGAACCGGAAGCTCCCTGCGTGACGGGAGTCGGTATCATTGTCGCCATGCGGGTGGAGGCGCGTTGCATAACACCATTGCGCCTCTTCTTCAATCAAAGGACAGATCTCGGGAATGGCACTGCTGTCTGGCTTTGTGGGATGGGAGCAGAGGCAGCCGGCGCAGCCGCAACTGGACTGAGGACAGCAGGAGCCACTGCGCTGATGAGCTTCGGTTTTGCAGGCGCATTGCAGTCCGGCCTGAATTCTGGAGCGTTGATGCTGCCCGAGTCGATCCATACGGGCGACTGTCTCCTGCCGGTTGATTTGAATTGGCGCGCTCGCTTGCAGCAATGCCTGCCCGGTCACCTGGATGTGGCGGGCGGAATCCTGGCTGCCAGCAGCAAAGTGCTTGCCTCCACTTCTGCAAAACGCAACCTGGCTGAATCCACCGGTGCGAACGCAGTAGATATGGAAAGCGGCGCAGTTGCAGAAGTTGCCACGAATGCCGGCTTGCCATTCATGGCGGTACGCGCTATTTCAGACCCCCTCGATTTCTCCCCCCCCGGTGTTCTGCTAGAGGCAGTACGACCGGACGGAAGTCCTCGCCTGGTTCGTTTGCTGGGGCTGCTACTGAAGCGCTCGCTGACTCTCGGCACACTGCTGCGGCTGGCATCGGACGCGCGTGTTGCGCGCTCTACCCTGTCGACGGTGGTACGTTATGCCGGTGCGGAGATGCGTGCCATTCATTCGCCAGCATCTTCGCCTGGCGGATGTATCGCGAGGCATCAGGTCGTTGGTTCTGATCGCTCTTGAGGCGTGTGATCAGCGTGTAAACTGCCCATAGTGAATGGGCAACGCCCTGCCGGTGCACTGAAATCCAATAATGTCTTGAGAATTCACCCTGTTAAAGAGTAAAATATCGCCCTTTCGCATCAGGCGTAATGGAGAATAGCATGGCAGTCACAACCGATCAAAAAGCACAGGTGGTGCGCGATTATCAACGGGCTGCAGGAGACACGGGTTCTCCCGAAGTGCAGGTGGCGTTACTGACGGCCCGTATCAACGACCTGGCCGGTCATTTCAAAGCGCATGTCAAGGATCATCACTCCCGCCGCGGTTTGCTGCGGATGGTAAGCCGTCGGCGCAAGCTGCTCGATTATTTGAAGCAGAACAGTGTGGAGAGCTATCGGGCGCTGATAGAACGGCTCGGCCTGCGTAAATAAAAATAAATCCCCGATTGAGATAGCAGCGGAATAACCCATTGCTTCCTTGAGCTTGGAATGGATTCCGCTTGTATCGGTTGCGCGATTGCGGCCTATGGTGCCTGGAAGCGAAACCGGAATGATTTAATCGAAAAGGGCAGTTAATTGAAAATCAAGAAAAGTGTTACGTACGGGTCTCATCAACTAACATTCGAAACCGGAGAAATAGCAAGGCAGGCCCATGCCGCCGTTATGGTCAGCATGGGCGATACCGTCGTCCTGGTTACCGTCGTAGGTGCGAAAAGTGCCAAGCAGGGGCAGGATTTCTTTCCCCTGACGGTGGACTATCAGGAAAGGAGCTATGCGGCTGGCCGGATACCCGGCAGTTTTTTCAAACGGGAAGGTCGCCCCTCCGAAAAAGAAATTCTTACCTCCCGTCTGATCGATCGCCCGATCCGTCCCCTTTTTCCTGAAAATTTCTACAACGAAGTGCAGGTGGTAGCCACCGTCCTGTCTTCCGATAACGAAGTAGATGCCGATATTCCAGCCATGCTGGGCGCATCTGCTGCGCTGGTGCTCTCAGGCATCCCGTTCAACGGACCTATTGGCGCGGCCCGGGTTGGCTACATCAATGGCGAGTATGTACTGAATCCCGATACCAGCACCCTGAAGCAGACACAGCTGAATTTGGTCGTGGCTGGCACCCGGCAGGCTGTGCTGATGGTGGAATCCGATGCAATGGAGTTGTCGGAGGATGTCATGCTGGGCGCCATCGTTTATGGTCATCAGCAAATGCAGATTGCCATCGATGCCATCAATGAACTGGCGGATGAGGCGGGCGCGACCGCATGGGATTGGGAGCCGCCTGCAAGAGACCCTGGGCTGGCCATTAAAATTGCGGAACTGGCCGAGAATGATTTGCGTGCCGCTTTCCGCCAGAAGCAGAAGCAGGCAAGGTCCGAGACCATAGATAGCATCTGGACAAGAGTCTTTACCGAACTCGGCGTCGAGAACGGGGAAGGTCCTGACGCGCAGGCAGTGAAGGAGGCCTGTTTTGCACTGGAATCGCAAATCGTGCGATCGCAGATTCTGGATGGCGAACCGCGCATCGATGGGCGCGATACCCGTACCGTCCGGCCAATAACGGTCCGAACCGGTCTCCTGCCGCGGACCCACGGTTCAGCGTTGTTTACCCGCGGAGAAACCCAGGCCCTGGTAGTCGCAACGCTGGGGACTGGTCGCGATGAGCAGAAAATCGATGCTCTCCAGGGAGATTATTCCGAGCGTTTCATGCTTCACTACAACATGCCTCCCTATGCCACCGGAGAGACGGGACGGGTTGGAACGCCCAAGCGGCGTGAAATCGGGCATGGACGGCTGGCAAAACGCGCCCTGGTTGCAGTTCTGCCTTCCCCGGAAGAGTTTGGTTATTCGCTTCGTGTGGTTTCTGAAATTACCGAATCCAATGGCTCCAGTTCCATGGCATCCGTTTGCGGCGGCTGCCTGGCCCTGATGGATGCCGGCGTACCCCTGAAGGGGCATGTGGCGGGTATTGCCATGGGACTCATCAAGGAAGGCAACCGGTTTGCCGTGCTCAGCGATATTCTGGGTGATGAAGATCACCTGGGCGACATGGATTTCAAGGTGGCGGGCACCGAAAATGGCATTACCGCCCTGCAGATGGATATCAAGATTCAGGGGATCACCAAAGAGATCCTGCATGCTGCCCTGGTACAGGCAAGGGAAGGACGGATACATATTCTCGCGATCATGAAGCAGGCATTGCCGGCCCGGCGCGAAGATATCTCGGAACATGCTCCCCGCATCATCAAGATCAGAATCAACCCCGAGAAAATACGTGACGTCATAGGGAAAGGGGGCGCAGTGATTCGTGCGCTTACTGAAGAGACGGGCACCACCATCGATATTACGGACGATGGCAATGTTATGATCGCATGTGTCAACGCCGAGGGTGGCGAACTGGCGAGAAAGCGCATCGAAGACATCACGGCCGAGGTTGAAGTGGGGCGGGTATACGACGGAACAGTGCTGAAGCTTCTGGATTTTGGCGCCATTGTCAGCGTCCTGCCGGGCAAGGACGGCCTGCTGCATATCTCGCAAATCGCCAATGAGCGCGTCAACAATGTTGGTGACCACCTCAAGGAAGGACAAATGGTTCGGGTAAAGGTGCTGGAAGCTGACGACAAGGGAAGGTTGCGTCTCAGCATGAAAGCGGTTGCGGCCGATGTGGTCGACAACGCGACCACCTGATGGCGGAACAGAGAGAAGAATTTTCCACAAGGAGCAGAGCTGCGCCAATTTCTCGACGCGGTTCCTCTCTATACCCTGTCTCCCGTTTCTTTCGGTTTTTGTTTTTTGAAGTCAGTTCAGTTAACTGACTTTCCGGAATAAAAGTCTCCTCTCAACGGGACTTTTATTCCAGAAAGACAATGAAGTACTTCGTTACCTGCGGAACCTGAGTGAAAAGCAGGCAGATAGATGTTTATTTCGCGACTTGCTTTTCCCTTATTTCATCCAGGGTCTTGCAGTCGATGCAGAGTGTTGCGGTGGGGCGGGCTTCAAGGCGCTTTAAACCGATTTCCACACCACAGCTTTCGCAATAACCGTAATCTCCGGTATCTATTTTTGAGATCGTTTCATCTATCTTCTTGATCAGCTTGCGTTCACGGTCACGGTTTCTTAATTCGAGCGCCATGTCCGACTCCTGGCTGGCGCGGTCGTTAGGATCAGCAAATATTGTGGCTTCGTCCTGCATAGTGTGAACCGTGCGATCGATATCCTGTCCCAATTCAAACTTGATGCCTTCCAGAATATTGCGGAAATGCATAAGCTGCTTGGAACTCATGTAGCTTTCTCCCTTCAAGGGTATGTAGGGAGTGGTTTGTTTATACATTTCTTGCGGCATAGTCAGTATTTCCTTTCCATTGCTGGGTGACGTGTAACAATGCAACTGCTATTTAAAAACAACCCATTATACAGATAACTCATCTCCGGTTCAGTTGATGCGCTCTGAGAGCAATGCGGTTGGCAGAAACTTGCCAAGGTTTCGCCAGGAACGGAAATCCTACAGTTTAGCTTAAGAACCAGGCTCTCATCCTCCTTCCTGTTCATGACAAAATCGCAGCCTCTTCATGTTCAACTCCTGTGGAACATATAGGAGGGCACATGGGGCAGCACGAATTCTTGCAGAATTTTCAGTCCTTGAATACCCCCGAAATAAATAAATGCATTATTTTGCTGCAAGCCTCTCCGGGAAAATTTCCTGTTCCCGATCGCGCCCCAGGGTCAGCGGAATCGGCTCCCGTTCCTGCCAAACTGTGACATAATATTTTTTCCAGATTTGAGGAGAACTAACTGTGCAAGACAAAAAAAAATCCAGGATTTCTGCAGTCATAGGGTCGGTCCTTGCTACCGGCCTCAGCGCCTCTCCCATTGTTTTCGCGGGCGACAGTGAGGCGGACAGCAAGGCAAGCAATCCTTTCGTCATGCAGTCGTTAAACGAGCGTTATGTAGTGGCTTACGCCGACAGAGTGGATCCAAACAAATATGGATCAGGCGCAAAAGCGGCGGAGGGAAATTGCGGCATGTCGCTGGCGGACAAGAATAAAGACAATAAAGTGACCAAGGAAGAATTTATCAAGCATCACGAAGGCATCTTCGACAAGATTGACGCAAACAAGGATGGAGTCGTCGACCCGGCGGAAGCGGACAGCTTTGCAAAAAGCAAGTCCGGGGGCGCAACGGCAGCACCTCATGGCCAGATGAAGAAATAACTGATATGCAACAGTTCCCACGCTTCGCCCGCGTGGGGCTGGGCTTCCGGCGGGAGCTCATTCCTGCGCTGAAAAGCGGCGTCCCCGACGCCATCGATTTTTTTGAAATCGCTCCCGAGAACTGGATCGATCTTGGCGGAGGTGCGGCACGGGATCTGTGCTTTTTTACTGAGCGCTATCCTTTTGTCTGCCATGGTCTTTCTCTTTCAATCGGCGGTCCCGCTCCGCTGGATGAAATGCTGTTGCAAAAGATCCGCCATTTCCTCGATCAGCACCGGATACTTCTTTATACGGAACATCTTTCCTATTGCTCTGACGATGGTCATCTGTACGATCTGCTCCCGATCCCTTTTACGGAGGAAGCGGTAAAATATGTCGCTGAACGCGTTCGCCGTACACAGGATATTCTCGGGCAGCGTATCGCGTTGGAAAATGCATCGTTTTATGTCGCTTCGCCTGCCACCGAGATGAGTGAATTGGACTTTATCCAGGCTGTGCTGCTGGAGGCGGACTGCGATCTTCATCTCGATGTCAATAACGTTTACGTCAACAGTATTAACCACGACTACGATCCCGTGGACTTCATCCGTACTCTGCCTTCCGATCGCATCGTGTATATGCACATGGCCGGGCATCATAAGGAGGCGGAGAATCTGATCATCGACACTCACGGCGCCGATGTAATCGATCCGGTATGGTCGCTGCTGGATCAGACCTATGGCATGCACAGTGTTGTGCCGACTTTGCTCGAGCGTGATTTCAATATTCCTCCGCTCGAGCAGTTGATGCGGGAAGTGCAGCGCATCGCACTGATCCAGGCGCGGCATGCGCATTCAGGCGATGTCTGTCCAGCTTCCTGAATTCCAGCGCTTCCAGTACGCCTTTACTGCGCACCTTCGCAATCCCGGGGCAAACCCTGTTCCACCTGGAGTCGACGCGCGACGCATGCGCATATATAGCAGGCTGGTTTACGAGAATCTCGACGGCTTTCTTCTCAGATGCTTCCCGGTGACCCGAGATGTGCTGGGACCGCGGCAATGGTCGAGGCTGGTGCGCGCCTTTCTCATTGCGCACCGCAGCCGTTCTCCTCTTTTTCATCAGATAGCCGGTGAGTTTATTGAATTTCTGGCGAGTAAAGGCGCCATCCCTGAAAGCTACCCGGCGTTTCTCCTGGAACTCGCGCACTACGAATGGATGGAACTGGCATTGTCCACATCAACGGGCATGCCTGACTGGAGGATGATCGATGCCACCGGTAATCTGCTCGAGGGACGGCCTCTTTTGAATCCGGTACTTGCCAATCTTTGCTATCACTGGCCAGTCCATCACATTCGTCCGCGCGCTCGCATCACCCAGGCAGAAACTTACCTGTTGCTGTTTCGTGACGCGGATGACGAGGTTCAATTTTCAGAAATAAACGCCTTTACTGCGCGTCTGATAGATCTGCTTGTGCTGGAAGAGCACACGGGACGTGCCGCTCTTGAGATCATCACGATTGAAAGCAGGCATCCCTCACCCGAAGTCGTGACGCAAGGCGGCCTGAAGATCATGACTGATCTTCAGGCTCGCGGCGCATTGCTGGGTGTTGCCAGAGAGTAAGTGCTTTTCGCTCGACTCTTTTCGCTCAATTCGCGCCACAGACGGACAGAATGCCCGCCTGATCTTTACCCTATTCGTGCAAGCTGCCGTGAAAACAGATTCATCGGATCCCGGAAAACTCTCCCATCTTACCCTGAACAGTTACAACGAAAGAGCTGAAGCATTCCGGGAGGGTACCAAAGATCATGATGTCAGCCAGAATATTGCTGCATTGCTGCGCCACATCGAAAGTCCTCCACCCTTCAAGATACTGGATCTGGGCTGCGGCCCCGGCCGTGACCTGAAATCTTTTGCCGATCTTGGTCATATAGCGGTCGGGCTGGAAGGGGCAACGCGGTTTGTCGAAATGGCGGCTAACCATAGTGGTTGCGAGATATGGCAGCAGGATTTCCTCCAGCTCGATCTGCCTGAAGAATACTTTGATGGCATATTCGCGAATGCCTCTCTGTTCCACGTGCCGAGCGGTGAATTGCCGCGCATACTAAGGGAACTGTGGGCAACGCTGAAACCGGGCGGAGTACTGTTCAGCTCCAATCCTCGCGGGAATAACGAGGAGGGCTGGAATCATGGGCGTTATTGCGTATATCACGATATTGGCGGCTGGAGGCGTCATATGTCCGGCGCGGGTTTCGTCGAGCTTGGCCATTACTATCGCCCGGCAGGTCTTCCACGCGAGCAACAACCCTGGCTCGCCAGCGTATGGCGCAAGGCTGTGACAGAATGCGAGTAAACCCACAAGGCTCATTTTCCCGCAAGCATCGCAATTGAAGAAAGATGTCGTCGTAATAGGTGCTGGCGCAGCCGGCATGATGTGCGCAATGGAAGCGGGGAAGCGTGGACGGAGTGTGCTGCTGCTGGATCATGCCAGCAAGCTGGCAGAAAAAATCCGTATCTCGGGGGGTGGACGGTGTAACTTCACGAATCGTCACACTGCTCCGGAAAATTTTCTGTCGCAGAATCCGCATTTCTGTCGATCCGCGCTGGCACGCTTCACGCCTCGCCACTTCATAGAACTGGTGGAAAAGCATCGCATCCGCTATCACGAAAAAAAGCTGGGACAGCTATTCTGCGATGAAGCTTCATGGCAAGTCATTGACATGCTGCGCAATGAATGCGAGGCTGCTGGAGTCATCTTTCAAATGCCCTGCGGGGTAAGCCGCATAGAGCGGGGTTTCGGCGATACTGGATTCGTATTGGAAACCAGTTGCGGCAGGGTGATGACAGAGGCGCTGGTAGTTGCGACCGGAGGCCTTTCCATTCCACAAATCGGCGCCAGTCCTTTCGGCTATCGCATCGCGGAGCAGTTCGGCATAAACGTTACGGCGCTGCGTCCCGCCCTGGTGCCGCTGACCTTTGCGCCGGAACAGTTGTCCGTTTTTTCAGGGCTCTCCGGCATTGCGCTCGATACAATAGTGAGCTGCAACGGCGCGCATTTTCGAGAGAATCTGCTGATCACGCATCGGGGTTTGAGCGGTCCTGCAATCCTCCAGATTTCCTCCTACTGGCGACCGGGAGATTCGATCCATATCAACCTGCTGCCTGAGCTGGATGCATGTGGCTGGTTGCTCGATCGCAGGCACAGCGGCGCGCTGCTTTCCAATCTGTTGGCGCAGCATCTGCCCCGGCGGTTTGCAGAAGCGTGGCTGAGCGCAATGAGGAGTACGCTTCCGGAAATGCCTGTAAACCGGTATGACAACAAGAGCTTGAAGCAACTGGCCTCTCAATTGCACGCCTGGCAGGTTTTCCCGAACGGCACCGCAGGTTACAAAAAGGCGGAAGTAACACTGGGAGGCATCGATACTGCCGAGCTTTCTTCCAGAACGATGGAATCGAAGAAAGTACCCGGACTTTATTTCGTAGGGGAAGTCGTGGATGTCACGGGCCAACTGGGTGGTTTCAACTTCCAGTGGGCCTGGTCATCGGGTTATGTGGCAGGGCAATCAGTGTAACCGCAGCTTCTATCAGTAGTGCAGCATCTGTATCGCGAAGAGATAATCCTTCTTTCTTATGGAATGATGGATTGCCTGATGGCGGAGGAGAAGCCTTCAGCGCGTTACAGCACGTAGCGGGCCAGATCCTCGCTCTGCGCCAGGTCGCTGAGCCGTTTATCCACATAGGCGGCATCAATGACAACTGCGTCTCCCTGGTGTTTTTCGGCATTGAATGAAACATCCTCCAGCAGTTTTTCCATGGCGGTATAAAGACGCCGCGCTCCAATATTCTCTGTTTTCTCGTTGACTGCAAAGGCAATCTCCGCCAGACGCTTGACCGCATCAGGAGTAAATTCCAGCCTGACCCCTTCAGTTTCAAGCAGCGCCTCATACTGACGTGTCAAACAGGCATCCGTATTGGTGAGGATTTGTACAAAATCGTCGGCGCTGAGGCTGGTGAGTTCAACCCGAATTGGAAACCGGCCCTGCATCTCGGGAATCAGATCGGAAGGTTTGGCGAGGTGAAACGCCCCGCTGGCGATAAACAGAATATGATCGGTCTTGATCATGCCATATTTGGTGGAAATCGTGGTGCCCTCCACCAGAGGCAGCAGGTCCCGCTGAACCCCCTGGCGCGACACATCCGCTCCCGAAGCCTCGGCACGACTCGTGATCTTGTCGATTTCATCCAGAAACACGATGCCGTTCTGCTCGACATTCTGTACTGCGCGCAGCTTCAATTCCTCATCATTAACCAGCTTCGAGGCTTCCTCATCGACGAGGAGTTTCATCGCTTCGCGGATTTTCAGTTTTCGCGTTCTTTTTCTTTCCGCCCCCAGATTCTGGAACATGCCTTGAATCTGCGTCGTCAGCTCTTCCATTCCAGGGGGAGCAAAGATTTCCATGTGGGTATGCGGGGTCGCCAGCTCGATTTCGATCTCCTTATCGTTGAGCTCTCCCTCGCGCAGCTTCTTTCGAAATTTCTGGCGGGTAGCGCTTTCCGCCTCGGTGGATTCCACCTGCAGGCCCGTTTCTCTGGCAACGGGCAACAGCACATCGAGTATGCGTTCCTCAGCATGGTCTTCCGCGCGTGCGCGCATCTTTTGCGTTTCACGCTCCCGGGCCTGCTTGAGCGCAGCTTCCACGAGATCACGGATGATCGAATCCACGTCACGTCCAACATACCCTACCTCGGTAAATTTGGTCGCCTCGACCTTGATGAACGGCGCATCCGCAAGTTTTGCGAGCCGACGCGCTATTTCGGTCTTGCCAACACCCGTCGGACCGATCATCAAAATATTCTTGGGCGTAATCTCCTGGCGCAGCGGATCCTGCACCTGCTGCCTGCGCCAGCGATTCCTGAGCGCGATGGCAACCGAATGCTTGGCGGCATCCTGACCTATGATGTGCTTGTCAAGCTCGTGGACGATTTCCCGGGGAGTCAGTTGAGACATGGTCAGGTCAGTAATAAAGGCAAAAGATGAGAGAAATCAAAGCAGCAGCACGAACGATACAAAGCATAAGGTTATACCGGAATAGAGGGTAGAGGGGTCAGCCCTGTCCTGTCGGGATTCATTTTCTCCGGCTGCTACTCCAGAACCTCGATGACGTGGTTCTGGTTGGTGTAGATACACAGATCCCCGGCTATGGTAAGCGCCTTCTTGACGATTTCCGGCGCTGCAAGATCAGTGTTTTCCAGAAGCGCGCGTGCCGCTGAATGCGCGTAGGAGCCGCCGCTGCCGATTGCCGCCAGCCCGAACTCGGGTTCTATTACATCTCCCGCCCCGGTAATAATGAGGGTAACGGCTGGATCGGCGACGACAAGCATGGCTTCCAGCCTGCGCAGAATCCGGTCGGTGCGCCAGTCTTTTGCCAGTTCCACCGCCGAGCGCATGAGGTGTCCCTGATGTTTTTCCAGCTTGCCTTCAAAACGTTCGAACAAGGTAAAGGCATCCGCCGTCCCTCCGGCAAATCCGGCCAGGATCCTGTCATGATACAGCCGCCGCACCTTGCGCGCGCTGGCTTTTGCCACCACCGCTCCCAGCGTCACCTGGCCATCGCCGCCCAGCGCGACGTGATTCCCGCGCCGGGCGGAAAGTATGGTTGTGCCGTGGTATTCTGCCATGTCTAGCCCGATAATTGGAGAGCGAAGATTATAACGCCGATTCACGAGAAGAATGCAAACAGTGTTTGCGCCAATCCGTAGTCCGGTTCATCCCTGCGGTTCAAGGCTCGTTCTTCTTTCGTGCGCGCGGGTGGGTTGCATCATAGACTTTCGACAGATGCTGGAAGTCGAGATGGGTATATACCTGCGTGGTGCTGATGCTGGCATGCCCCAGCATTTCCTGCACCGCTCTCAGGTCGCCGCTGGATTGCAGCACATGCGATGCAAATGAATGCCGCAGCACGTGCGGGTGGATGCGCCCGCTGATTCCTTGCTTTACTGCCTGAATTTTCAGGCGCTGATCAATCGACCGGCGGCTGATGTTCCTCCCGTGCCGGGACAGGAATAGCGCCGTTTCCCCCGGCCTGGCGAGCGCATTGCGTTGTTTCATCCATTCTCCCACTACTTGCACGGCTTTGCTTCCTACCGGCACATCGCGGGTTTTATTCCCTTTGCCGGTAACGCGCACGATCCCGTCCTCCAGACTTAAATCCTCAGGTTTCAGGTTCACGAGTTCCGCCAGCCGCAATCCCGAAGAATAGCAGAGCTCGAACATGGCTTTATCGCGTAAGGTAATCAGATCGGAAGCATCAAACTCCAGCAGCTTCAGGGCCTCATCAGGAGACAGAGTGCGAGGCAGGGCCCTGGGTGACTTCGGTGCCCGCACTCCGGCGCAGGGATTACATGCATGACCGTGATGCCGGATCAGGTAATTGTAGAGTCCGCGCCATGCAGACAGCCTCCTCGCCAGGCTCCTGCCGGACAATCCGCGTGCATGCAGCTGAGCCAGGAAACGCCGGATATGGTGGATTTGCAAATGCTCCAGCGCGATCCCCCGCGAGAGATTCATGAGTATGCCTAGGTCGTGGGCATAGCTTTCGCAGGTGAGCGGCGACAGCCGCCGCGCGGTGGAAAGATAAGCGATATAGGCGGAGGCAAGTTCGGCCTCCCCTTTTCCGGACATCTTGCTGGAATCATTCAGGCCGCTTAAGGATTCCGGGCGTCGCCTCTTTCCCATTTCTCAGCCGGTGCGAAAACGTCTCAATGACGCGCTGGCGAGTTCACCGAGTCGCGCGAGGTAGACTGTTCCCATCTCCGGATAGAACCGTCGCGGTTCTTCACTGCCCATTACCAGTAAGCCGATGGTTTGGTCCCCATGCAAGGCTGTCATCGCAAATGAACGCAAATGCTCGGCCTGTCCGCCGAACCAGCTTCTGATCTCATCCGGAACATCGGGGCCGCAATAAGGGTGCTGCAAATTTTCCGCCATCGCATGAATCTCGCTGCTGACGGGTACGAATTCCGGTGGCAGGGGTTCGTCAGCACCGATGTTCCAGATCCGAAGCGCGCTGTGAGGCACCGAGAAGTTTTCACGCAGCGCAAAAACGAGTCCATCCAGAAGATCGGGCAAACGCCTGAAGGTGAGGAGCGAGACTGCCAATTGGTGCATTTTTTCCGCGATAGCGTCATTCTCCCTGCCGAACAGGATCAGCTCCTCCAGCTTATCCCGCAAAACCTGGTTCTTGCTCCGCAATGCCAGGATTTGACGCTGGCTCAAGGAAACTGCCCTCCCGTCATGGGGATTGGGCACCTGAATGTCTGCCAGCATGCCGGCATATGCTTCAAAGAACTCCGGATGCGCACGCAGATACTCTGCTATCTCTTCGAAACTTGATTTCATGTCTTTTCTTTTTTTAAAACTGCAACTCGATCTCTCCATCAAAAACGGCGACGGCAGGACCCGTCATCCAGACCGGCTGATTTTCCCCATCCCATCGTATGAACAGATCTCCAGTGGAAAAGCTTACCCTGACGGGCGATTCGAGCAGTCCCCGCTGAATTCCCGCAACCGCCGCCGCACAGGCACCCGTGCCGCAAGCCAGGGTTTCACCCGCACCCCGTTCGTAGACTCTCAGCCGGATATGATGAGGATCGATAACTTGCATATATCCGGCATTTACCCGCTGAGGAAAACGGGAATGATTTTCGATGAGTGGACCCTCCGTCAAGACCGGCGCGTCATCCAGGTCCGATACTACCTGGACGGCGTGAGGGTTGCCCATCGACACAACGCTGATTTCCACCTGCCTGTCATCCAGACGGAGTGGGTAAGTCAGCACTCGCCGTTCGGCGATAAAAGGAATCTCGGCGGGATCGAATTTCGGTACACCCATGTTGACCGTTACTTTCCCGTCCGCTTCAAGCTTTGGAATAACCACCCCGCTTAGCGTTTCAATCCGTATCTCCTTCTTGCCTGTCATGCCATGGTCGTGGACGTAGCGAACGAAGCAGCGCGCTCCATTGCCGCATTGCTCCACTTCTCCCCCGTCGGCGTTAAAAATGCGATAGCGGAAATCAGCGTCGCCTTCCGCCTTTTCAATCAGCAGAATCTGGTCGCAGCCTATTCCCAGGCGGCGGTCCGCAAGCCGCCGCAGCTGTTCCGGTGAGAGCGAAATCTGCTGACTCACTGCGTCAATGACAACGAAATCGTTGCCGAGGCCATGCATTTTGGTGAACTTGAGTTTCATTCATCAAGAGTCGCAAGAACAGGAATTACGGCCCGAGGTATGGAAATATCGGCATGCCAGGCCGTATTGTATTATCCACCTTCTTAATAAGCGCGTAATTTGGTATTCTACAGACCTTTTACGATTAAGCGGCTGGACAAAATGAGCGAATATCTTTTTACTTCCGAATCCGTGTCTGAAGGTCATCCCGATAAGGTGGCCGATCAGATTTCCGATTCCATCCTCGATGCCATCCTGGCTCAGGATCCCAATGCGCGGGTAGCGTGCGAAACATTATGCAGTACCGGTCTGATCGTCATGTCGGGCGAAATCACCACCCAGGCCAATGTAGACTACATGCAAGTCGCGCGCGCGGCGGTCAAGCGCATCGGGTACAACAGTTCCGATATCGGCTTTGACTATAACACCTGCGCAGTGCTGACTGCTTTCAACAAACAATCCCCGGATATCGCGCAAGGGGTCAACCGCACCAAGGAAGAGGAAATGGAGCAGGGGGCGGGTGACCAGGGTCTCATGTTCGGCTACGCGTGCGACGAGACGCCGCAATTGATGCCCATGCCGATCTATTATGCCCACCGGCTGATGGAGCGCCAGGCGGAACTGCGGAAAGATGGACGCCTCCCGTGGCTGCGTCCGGATGCAAAGTCGCAGGTTTCAGTACGCTACCTGAATGGTACGCCGCAGCGAATCGAGACCGTTGTCATTTCCACGCAGCATCATCCGGATATCGGTCACACGGATTTGAGCGAAGCCATTATCGAGGAAGTCATCAAGCCCGTGCTTCCGAAAAAAATGCTGAATGGCGAAACCCGGTACCTCATCAACCCGACAGGACGTTTCGTCGTGGGCGGACCGATGGGAGATTGCGGACTGACCGGCCGGAAGATTATCGTGGACAGCTATGGGGGGACCGCGCATCATGGCGGCGGCGCCTTCTCCGGCAAGGATCCGTCCAAAGTGGACCGCTCCGCCGCTTATGCCGGACGATATGTGGCAAAGAATCTTGTCGCAGCCGGCATCGCCAGCAGATGCGAGGTGCAGATGGCTTATGCGATCGGAGTTGCGCGACCCGTTTCGCTGATGGTCGACACCTATGGAACCGGAAAAATTTCCGACGATAAAATCGTCAAACTGATCGAGCGGCACTTCGACTTGCGCCCGCGTGGTATTATCCACGGCTTGGATCTGCTGCGTCCCATCTACGAGAAGACCGCCGCCTACGGCCACTTTGGCCGGGATGAACCGGAATTCACCTGGGAATCCACGGATAAGGCCGCACAGTTGCGCGAGGAAGCGGGAATCGAACCCGCCGAAACCGAACCGGTCAGTCTTCAGGCTTAAGTCACCTCACTCACCCTTCCAGACCGAGGAGCGCTGCAACGGGCATTGTCCCGCGAGGCTCGGCAGGGAAGGATCGCTACAACGGCGCTCGTTCATTTTCAGGAGAGAATCTTATGAACGCTGTGCTTAGTCCTGCTTCGGCATCCGCCGGCGCCGGCTTTACCGACTATAAAGTTGCCGACATGTCCCTGGCGGAATGGGGGCGCAAGGAAATCGCCATTGCCGAGACGGAGATGCCGGGTCTGATGGCGCTACGGGAAGAGCATGCCGGTGCCAGGCCGCTTGCAGGCGCGCGCATTGCCGGTTCCCTGCACATGACCATTCAGACTGCGGTATTGATTGAAACACTCACCGCACTGGGCGCACAGGTGCGGTGGGCTTCGTGCAACATTTTCTCGACCCAGGACCATGCCGCGGCCGCCATTGCGGCAGAAGGCATTCCCGTATTTGCCCATAAGGGCGAGTCTCTCGATGAGTACTGGGAATATACCCACCGTATTTTTGAATGGCCAGGAGATACCTCGCCGGTTGATGGCAGTCCCAACATGATCCTGGATGATGGCGGCGACGCCACCTTGCTCGTCCTCCTTGGCAGCAGGGCGGAACAAGATCCATCTGTCATCGACAGTCCTGCCAATGAAGAAGAGCAGGCCCTGTTTGCCGCCATTCGCAAACGCCTGAGCGTCAGCCCCAACTGGTATTCCACCCGGCGCGCGAGTATCAGGGGGGTGACGGAGGAAACCACTACCGGCGTCCACCGCCTGTATGAAATGCAGAAGAAAGGCGAACTGCCGTTTCCGGCATTCAACGTGAATGATTCCGTCACCAAATCCAAATTCGACAATCTGTACGGTTGCCGGGAGTCCCTGGTGGACGGGATCAAGCGGGCGACCGACGTCATGATTGCCGGAAAGATCGCGATAGTGTGCGGTTATGGTGATGTCGGCAAAGGCTGCGCGCAATCCCTGCGCGGGCTTGGAGCCACCGTATGGATAACGGAAATTGACCCCATTTGCGCACTGCAAGCGGCAATGGAAGGTTATCGCGTCGTCACCCTGGATGAAGCCTGCGATCAGGCGGACATTTTCGTGACTGCCACCGGCAATCTGCGTGTCATTACCCATGATCACATGGTGCGGATGAAAGACCAGGCAATCGTGTGCAATATCGGTCATTTCGATTCTGAAATCGATATTGCCTCGGTTCAGAAGTACCCATGGGAAAATATCAAGCCGCAGGTCGATCACGTCATTTTTCCTACCGGCCGCCGCATCATTGTGCTGGCAAAGGGACGACTGGTGAATCTCGGCTGTGCAACAGGGCACCCTTCCTTTGTCATGTCGACTTCATTTACCAACCAGGTTCTGGCACAAATGGAACTCTGGCAGAATGGCGCCAGCTACCAGAAAAACGTTTACGTGCTGCCCAAGCATCTGGATGAAAAAGTAGCGCGATTGCACATCAAAAAACTGGGTGCCAAACTCACGAGACTGACGGAGGAACAGGCGAGCTATCTGAATATGGACATCGACGGCCCCTACAAGCCGGCAATGTATCGTTATTGATTTTTTTCAGGTTTGGATTTTAGCGCGGCGAAGGAAAAAGGTGGCTGGACCGCCACCTTTTTACCCTCTCCCGCGCTTTTCCGCTTCGCCATGGAATCACAGAAAAAATTTGTTCCCACATTCAGCTTCGAATTTTTTCCGCCGCAGACTGCGGAAGGGGTAGAGAAGCTGCGCGCCACGCGCAGGCAGCTTGCGCAACTCAAGCCGAAATTCTTCTCGGTAACCTTCGGTGCGGGAGGATCGACACGCGATCGTACCCTGGAAACCGTGCTCGAAATTCAGGCAGAAGGCCTGGCCGCGGCACCCCATCTTTCCTGTATTGGCGCAACCCGGGAAAATATCCGCGCCATGCTGGAGCAATACCGCGGCAGCGGCATTCGCCATCTGATCGCGCTGCGGGGTGACCTGCCTTCGGGAATGGCGCAAGGAGGAGAATTCCGCTATGCCAGCGAACTGGTGGCCTTTATTCGCCGCGAGTACGGCAGCGCCTTTCATATCGAAGTGGCATCCTACCCGGAGTACCACCCGCAAGCCAGAAATGCTCAGGAGGATTTGAGGAATTTCAAGCGCAAGATCGAAGCCGGCGCGGATTCTGCCATAACCCAGTATTTCTACAATGCGGACGCCTACTTTGACTTTATCGATTCGTGTGAGGCGATGGGCATCGACATTCCGGTGGTTCCCGGCATCATGCCGATCAATAAATTTTCCCAGCTTGCCCGATTCTCGGATACCTGCGGGGCGGAAATACCGCGCTGGATCAGAAAGCGGCTGGAAGGTTATGGAGATGATTCTGCTTCCATACGCGCCTTCGGCCTGGATGTCGTTACCGATCTGTGCGACAGGCTATTGAATGCAGGTGCACCCGGACTGCACTTCTACACGTTGAATTCGGCAGGACTAACGACCACTGTGTGGCAAAGATTGGGGCTGTAGTTCACCCCCTTTTCAGATCGAATGATCACGAGAAGCTGATAAGCGAGCAACGAAGATAGTGCAGACAGCGCCGTGATGGTGTGAGCGAAGACGGCGGCCAAGCGGGATCGGTTTGGAAATGGAGTAAATCCGGTAAGTGGCGTCGATGGAAACCTGGCGCATCCTCCTCGATCCTGGAGGGGATGCGCTTCGCTCCTTCTATTCTGCAATCACGCTGCCTTGGCGGTCTTCTTGCTTTCAACCGGCAATGGATGAGCGGCATAAGCCTGGTGCGCCGCTGCTTCCGCTGCTCCCTGTTCGATTTTCATGCCCATATCGGACAATACCGCTTCCAAAGCACCCAGGCACAGCATGACGTTTTCCATCCGGCTCGAGTAGCCCATGAGGCCGAAACGCCAGATCTTGCCTGCAAAGTCGCCAAGACCCGCGCCGATTTCGAGACTGTAGTCAGCGAGCAATCTGCGGCGCACCTCTTTCTCATCGATTCCCTGCGGCACCTGGACCGAATTAAGCTGCGGCAGACGAGACTTCTCCTCCACGAGATATTCCATCCCGAGGGTTTCAAACCCTGCCTTGAGCGCTTCATGGTTGCGCTGGTGACGGGCCCAGGAATGTTCCAGCCCTTCCTGATACAACATCAGCAGTGATTCGTGCAAGGCGTAGAGCGCATTGGTCGGGGCGGTATGGTGGTAGGTGCGCGTGCTTCCCCAGTAGCCGAACAGGAGGTTCAAGTCCATGAACCAGCTTTGCACCTTGGTTTTGCGGCTTTTGACGAGATCGACCACCCGTTCCGAGAAACTGATGGGCGACAGGCCGGGGGGGCATGACAGGCATTTCTGGCTGCCGGAGTAGATGGCATCGATCTTCCATTCATCCACCTTTACCGGAGAGCCGCCGAGGGAGGTGACCGTATCGACGATAGTCAGGCAATTATGGCGCTGGGCGATTTCGCAAAGCGTCCTGGCATCCGACAGGGCTCCGGTGGAGGTTTCCGCGTGAACGAAAGCGACGATTTTTGCATCCGGATTCTGCTTCAGGGCATCTTCCAACTTCTGCGGATCGACCGGGGCCCCCCACTTGTCTTCCACCACCACGGCGGTTCCTCCGCAGCGCTGAACGTTCTCGATCATGCGCCCCCCAAACACTCCATTGCGGCATACGATCACCTTGTCGCCAGGACTCACCATATTGACGAAGCACATTTCCATGCCGACCGAGCCGGGGCCGGAAACCGGGAAAGTCAGGAGATTGGAAGTCTGAAAGGCATATCGCAGCAGGCTTTTCAGTTCTTCCATCATGTCCGTGAATACCGGATCGAGATGGCCCAGCGTGGGACGGGCCATTGCCGCGAGAACCTGGGGATGTGTGTCGGAAGGTCCCGGACCCATCAGGACGCGTTGCGGTGGATAGAAGGTGCCAATGTTTTTAGTCGGGCCAAAATGTCTTGTCATGGTTGTTCCTGAGTTTGATGATGATCCATGGATTATGCGTGGGAAGAGTTCGATTTTATCAAGGGAGCGGGGGTTTGGCTATCCGCGAATTCCATTCCGCAGGAGCATCCCCTGAACTGCCGGAATATCCTCTGAAGGGAGGCCAGCGGCAGGCAGGGAGGGGTGGATATCTATATCTATTTCCGGCCAGTAGAATCGAATCTGACGCGTTCTATTTCTTTTTGGACTCGCTGTCGGCCAGTTCGCGCAATTCCCTGAGGCGTGCTTCCACGCTCGACATCTGGTAGAAGTCGCCATCATCTGTTTTAAGCGCGATCTGCAGCTGCTCGATTGCTGCCGGGTAATTACCCTGGCGTGAATAAACTTCCGCCAGCGCCTGATGCTGCAGCAGGAGGTTTCCCAGCGCTTCATGGCTTTGCGCCTGCAATCTATAGAGGCGCACGTCGCTCGGGTCGAATTGCAATTGACGGTCGATGAAGTCGAGGGCCTCCTGCGCGCTGCCTTTGCTCAGGAGCGCTTCGGTGTAATCGTAGATCAATGCGCGGTGCTGCGGGAATATCGATAGGGCGGCTTGATAAATATCCAGTGCTTCGGCAGTGTGCCCGGCTGCGAGTTTGACGCGGGCCGCCAGGGTTTCTATCATGGGGCTGGAGGGGGTCATTCTGCGTTGAATCCGAATGGAAGTCCCGAGTTGATGATCCCGGAGAGCCTCCCCCGCGCCCTCGGGCTGCAGGCTGTCATACAGGCGCCCCAATTCCTTGTCTGCGCGCCCGTACTCCCTGCTCCGCAGCAGGGCTGTTACGAGTCCGTACCGTTCCACCGTCTCGTTGGTGTATCGTTTTTCACGCAAAATCGATTCGAAATACTTCACTGCGTCGGCGGGTTTTTCTATGGATACCCGCAACTTGGCCCTCACCAACTGGAAATCCAGGCTGTCCGGCACCTGCCGGTAGGGCAAGCCCTGCGTGCGGCCTTCGATATCAGCGATGCGTTCGAATGTAACGGGATGAGTGCGCAGATAGGAAGGCGCGCCATTTTCAAGAAAGCGGGTTGCCCTCTGCATGCGCTCGAAAAAGTCGGCCATGCCCCGCGGATCAAGTCCTGCGCCGGTCAATATATTCAGGCCGATCCGGTCCGCCTCTTTTTCATGTTCCCGCGTGAAGTTCAATTGTTTCTGGATCTGGCCTGCCTGCGAGGCCACGAGAATAGCCTGACCCGCCTGGGGATTGGCGCGAGAAGCCAGGATAGCCAGCGCCATCGAGGCGAGGGAAGTCAGCATGCTGTACTTCTGCCCGGCGATCATGCGCGCCAGGTGCTTCTGCGTGACATGCGCGATTTCGTGTGCCATCACTCCTGCCAGCTCGGACTCAGACTGAGCCGCGAGAATCAGGCCGCTATTGAATCCCATGAAACCTCCCGGTAATGCAAATGCATTGAGAGCCGGGTCCTGGAGGGCAAAAAACTCGAACTCCTGCTCGGGGCGTGCTTCATTGGAGCCTGAAATCAGACGACTGCCGAGATGGGTGAGGTAGCCGTCAATTTCCGCGTCGTCCAGGTAACTGGGGTCCGAACGGATCTCGGACATTATTTTCAGTCCGAGCTCCCGCTCTTCTCTTGGAGATATGGCTGCTTGAGATACATCGCCAAGATCAGGCAGTCCTTCGGCATGGATACTCGCCGTGAATAGTATCGGCAAAAAAAACATTATGTGGCGCAATTTCATGGTCGGTAAGATGCTGCTTCCCACGTGAAGTTCCGGGTGACAGGGGCGGGGGCGAGGTATACCGGGATGCAGTGGAAGGAGCAGGATCGGGCGGGGGCAGGAATCAGGGAGAATGCAAGGATGGATTCAATCCACTGGATGAATGGAACTGGCCGATGCATGGCTCATGCTGGCTTCAGTTATGCGGCCACCGGTTTCTCTCCTGCTGAGCAAAGAATACAGCCGTTTGCCATCCCGGTTCGCTGAACCAGCGGGCCACTCTCGATCTTCAAGCGAACCATCCTGAGCAGAGATTGGTCTAGACGGCGGTTTCGTCCGTTTCGCCCGTGCGTATTCTTACGACCTGTTCGATATCGGTGACAAAAATCTTGCCATCGCCGATTTTTCCGGTGCGCGCGCTATTGATAATGGTCTCGATAACGCTGTCGACCTGTTTCGCGAGCACTACAATTTCGATCTTTATCTTGGGCAGAAAATCCACTACGTATTCCGCGCCCCGGTATAGCTCGGTGTGGCCTTTTTGCCTTCCAAATCCTTTCACTTCGGTAACTGTCAGTCCGCTTATCCCGATTTCATTGAGCGCCTCGCATACCTCGTCCAGTTTGAAAGGCTTGATGATAGCCTCGATTTTTTTCATGAAGCATTCCTTTTACTCATCATGTTGATCATAAGGCCAGAAGAGGCCTTTTCTTCGCGGCTTCCTGCCACCGCATACGCCATTTTAATCCGCTGACATGCCTTTTGCGCGCTTCTTCCAGATTGCTCCTAAAACTGGTCCTGATATCGCGCTGTTATGGGATAACGCCAGTCCTTGCCGAATCCGCGGGAGGTCACGCGAATGCCAGGGGGAGACTGCCGCCGCTTGTATTCATTCTGCCGGATCAAATGCACGACGCGACGCACATCCCTTTCGTCATAGCCCATGCGTAGAATTTCCTCAAGCGCTGTATCATGTTCCACGTATTCTTCCAGAATAGCATCCAGAACTGCATAAGGCGGAAGGCTATCCTGGTCAGTCTGATCCGGACGTAATTCCGCTGAAGGTGCGCGGCTGAGGACGCGGTCCGGAATCACTTTTCCTGACCCGTTACGGTACTGGCATAACCTGTATACCATCGTTTTGGTGACATCTTTCAAGACGGCAAGACCCCCTGCCATATCTCCGTACAAAGTGGAATAGCCCACCGCCATTTCGGATTTATTGCCCGTGATGAGCACGACGGCGCCGGATTTATTGGATAGCGCCATCAGCAAAGTTCCGCGTATCCGGGCTTGCAGATTTTCCTCGGTAAGGTCCGGAACGCCGGAACGGGGCAGCGCGGCAAACTCTCTGGCAAGCGTATCCTTGAATTCTCCAAATACCGGTTCGATGGGAAGCTCGATATAGCGCACTCCCAATGTTTGCGCCATAGCGCGGGCATCCAGCAAGCTTATGTCGGCGGTGAACTGTGAGGGCATCATCACTGCTTTTACTTTATCCGCCCCCAGTGCGTCCACCGCAATCGTCATGGTAAGCGCCGAATCCACGCCGCCTGATAACCCCAGCAATACGCCCGGAATGCGGTTTTTCCCTATGTAGTCCTTTACTCCGAGACAAAGCGCTTTATAAACGTTCGCTTCCAGGCTTTCAAGCGGTGCGATTTCTGTCGTTACGGGCGCAACTCCCTTCAATTCGAGCACGCCGAGTGTTTCTACCAGCACATCGAACTGATGAGTCACGTCGCCTCCGGCGTTCATGGCGAAAGATGCGCCATCGAATATCAGTTCATCCTGGCCCCCGATAAGATTGGCATATACAATCGAGAGTCCCGTTTCATCGATGCGCTTGCGAACCAGATCGTAGCGCAATGCCTGTTTGTTCATGTGATAAGGAGAGGCATTCAGCACCAGCAGCACTTCCGCACCGGCTTCTCTTGCACGTGTAGCCGAACCTTCCTGCCAGATGTCCTGACAAATATTGATGCCGAATCTGATTCCATCCAGCTCGAACACGCAGGGGCGGAAGCCTGGTTCGAAGTAACGCCGCTCATCGAACACGGTATCGTTGGTCAGAAGATTCTTCAGGTACGTAGCGATGATTTTACCGTTGCATATTACCGACGCAGCGTTGTACAGTTTATCCGCGGCGAGATGGGGATGTCCGACTACGACGGTGATGTCGCTTATTTTGCCAGCCAGTTCGGTAAGCGCCTTCTGACATGCATGCTGGAATCCGGCGCGCAATAGCAGGTCTTCGGGGGGGTATCCGGACAAGGCGAGTTCGGGGGTTACGACCAGTCTGGCTCCCGCATTTTTTGCCCGATTGGCATAATCGAGGATCTTTCGGGTATTGTCGTCAAGGTCGCCGACTGTACAATTGATCTGGGCAATGGCGAGCTTCATTTGGACGGTCGATCGGGCTTTCTGTCTTTATGCTTGCATGATACCAGAACGAGCTCCGGGTACGTGTCCCGCGCGGGAAAAGCGGCCCGGAATTGGCACATTGGAAATAAAAGTAACGGATTCTCCGGAGCATATATCTGCTCCCGCCTGGAATGCGCTGGCGGGCGACGACCCGTTCCTGCGGCATGAATTTTTTTCCGCGCTGCATGAAGCAGGATGCGCTTCAAAAGGAACGGGATGGTTGCCCCGATTCATTACTCTCTGGGAGAGAGGCATTTTGCAGGGCGCGATGCCACTGTATCTCAAAAACCACTCCTACGGAGAGTATGTGTTCGACTGGGCGTGGGCAAACGCTTATGAACGCGCCGGTCATGATTATTACCCCAAGCTCCTGAGTGCCGTACCGTTCAGTCCCGTCACCGGAAAGCGGCTGCTTGCGCAAACTTCCGAACAGCGCGCATTGCTCGTTTCAGCCGCTCTTGCGATGGCGCGAAACGGAAATGCCGGAACAGAGGTGTCGTCGTTACATTGCCTGTTTCCCGTGGAGCAGGAGGCGCGGGAAATGGAGGGAGCGGGGATGATGCTGCGATGCGGCGTCCAGTTTCACTGGAAGAACCGGCCGGGAGGAGGTTATGAAAATTTCGAGGATTTTCTGGAAGGAATGAGTTACAGCAAGCGCAAGAAGATCCGGCAGGAACGACGCAAGGTACAGGATCTGGGTATCCACTTCGAATGGCTGTCAGGAAACGACATGGACGAGGAGCGCTGGGATTTCTTTATCGATTGCTACAACAATACATACCGCGAGCACCATTCCAGGCCCTACCTGAATCTGGAATTCTTTATCCGGCTCGGCAAAAGCATGCCGGAAAACATCCTGTTGATCCTGGCATTGCGGAACAGGCAGCCGGTCGGCATCGCTTTCAATATCCATAACTCGCACACGTTGTACGGACGCTACTGGGGCGCGATGGAATTCGTGCCGGGGCTGCATTTCGAAACCTGCTACTATCAAGCCATCCAGTACTGCATCATAAATGGCCTCTCTTTATTTGAGGGAGGCGCCCAGGGCGAGCATAAGCTTGCGCGTGGATTCCTGCCGGTGCGGACCTGGTCGGCCCATTGGCTGGCTCATCCCGAATTTGCCGCTGCAATAGGAAGCTACCTGGAGCGGGAAACGCAGGACATCGATCGCTACATCCAAGCGCTGGGGGATAGCGTCCCATTCAGAAAAGATGCGAGGGATTAATGCAGGGATAATGCGGGCAGATGCGGAAGGAAGCAGATAATATATTCTTCGATGGATTGCATCCTTACCCCATTCAGATGCAAAATTGTCCTTTGGAAATAACGTTTTCCTGAACAGGTTAGCTAAAACCGGCATTGATGAAATACTGCAGTAACTGCGGCATGCGTGTGCAATTGCGTATCCCTGAAGGCGACACGCTGCCGCGTCATGTTTGTTCCGCTTGCAGTATCATTCACTACGAGAACCCGAAGATTGTGGTGGGTTGCATTCCGGAATGGGAGGATAAGATATTGCTCTGCCGGCGCGCCATTGAACCGCGTCACGGTTTGTGGACGCTGCCCGGCGGTTTCATGGAAAATTCCGAGTCGCTGGTGCAGGGGGCCGAACGCGAGACCCGGGAAGAGGCAAACGCGCGGGTGGAAATGGGAGCACTCTATTCGATTTATAGCTTGCCGCATATCAACCAGGTGCACGTGCTGTTTCGGGCGCGACTCCTGGATCTTGACTTCAAACCGGGAATCGAGAGTCTCGACGTCAAACTTTTTCAGGAAGCGGAAATCCCCTGGGATACACTCGCGTTCCGCGTCATACGCGAACCCCTGAACCGTTATTTCGAGGAACGGCGCCGCGGGCAGCTCGGGTTTCATTTGGGAACCATAGAAGACGTTCCCAAATGATCTGGCCGGAGGCTAATCGAGGGAAACCATTCTCGAACGCGCGAGGGGAGGATTGTCGGCGAAGTAGCGTTTGATCCCTGCGAATATAGCGGAGGCCAGCTTGTCCTGATAGCCGTGGTCTCTCAGCCTCCTTTCCTCATCCGGGTTGCTGATGAATGCCGTCTCGACCAGGATCGAGGGAATGTCGGGAGACTTGAGGACGGCAAAGCCTGCCTGTTCGACTTCCGCCTTGTGCAGGTGGTTGATGTTGCCTATCTTGGAGAGGACTGCCTTGCCGAGTTTGAGGCTGTCATTGATCGTAGCTGTCTGGGATAAGTCCAGCAAAGTCTGCTTGAGAATGGGGTCCTGGATATTGAGGTTGACGCCGCCGACCAGGTCCGCCTCGTTTTCTTTTCTTGCCAGCCATCCCGCAGCCGCCGAAGTGGCGCCCCGTTCTGAAAGAGCAAACACCGACGAGCCGCGCGCATGCGGTTTATTGAAGGCATCCGCGTGCACCGATACGAACAGGTCCGCATTCAGTTTGCGGGCTTTTACCAGCCGCTGCGACAGTGAAATATAATAATCTCCATCGCGGGTGAGGGCCGCGCGCATATTCGGCTCCCTGTCTATCTTTTCTTTCAGCTTTCTGGCGATGGCCAGAGTGATGTTCTTTTCCCTGGTACCGCGCCGGCTTATCGCGCCCGGATCTTCTCCCCCGTGCCCGGGATCAATAACGATAGTGATGAGGCGGATCATTTCCGGCCCGCTTTTTCTGGCCGCTTCACTGCTCCGGGCAGTTTCGATTTCGGTCCTTGAACTGACACTGCTGCCAATGCTTGGCTCGTCCCGCAGCATGTATCCTGCTTTGTCCTTGTTATTCAGAAAGGCCATCAGCGGATCAGGGGGGATGGCAGGGTAGATGTCCAGGACAAGTCGATGTCCGTAGGTTCCAACGGGTTGAATGACAAATGCCTGGGGTTCGACTTCGGTTTTCAGGTCAAGTACCAGCCGCAATATGTCTGGTTTGAAGCGGCCGAAGCGTACGGTGTGAATGTGGGGGTCCGCAGGATCTACCTTGTCTATCAGCTTTTTCAGTTCCGGTGTCAGTGAGACACCCTCAAGGTCAACGACGACGCGGTCCGGATCTTTTATCGTAGTGAGGGTGTAGCGAATGGCGGAAGTGGATTCAAGCGTAAGACGGGTGTATTCCTCGGATGGCCAGATACGGGCGGAACTGATGTGTATCTTTTCTTCAGCACAGGCAGAGTTGGATGACGATAGCAGAAGTGCGGTGATTGACAGGCATGCGCCCGCTGCCAGACGGTTTCGAATAGAGGAGAGTCGGATTGAGTTCAAGGGTTGTGAGACTGAAGGAACAGACCAGGGTCGCTCCCCCTTCAATGCTGCGTATTGTTCCTCGATGAAATTTGCCATCGTTTCACGCACAGTTTGCCGGCCTCCGTATCCGCCTGAATTTCAACATTACGTTCTTCCGCGACCGTGAATATAAATTTCAAATCGGCTTGGGGCAATAGTCCGTCTGCCTTTTCCGGCCATTCCACGAGACAGATCGAGTCTGCATTGAAGTAATCCCGGAAGCCCGCTTCTTCCCACTCGTTGGGATTATTGAAACGATAGAAATCAAAATGATACAAGTATAACTTAGAAATTTTATAAAGTTCAATCAAATTATAGGTGGGACTTTTCACTTTTCCAAGATAGCCAAGTCCGCGTAATATGCCGCGCGTAAATGTGGTTTTGCCTGCTCCCAGTTCGCCTTGCAGGAATACAACAAGACCCGGACGCAACGCCGGAGCTATTGCGGTTCCGAGTGCCAGGGTAGCGGCTTCATCGGCGAGATGGCAGGTCTGGTGAAGAGCCATCAAGGTGATGAATGGCGGCAGAGCCGGTATGATGTGAATATGCGTAAAGACCTGTCCACCGAACTATCCCCGGAACCTTTGCAGGATCTTCCTGACTCTACTGCCGATCTTCCACAACTTGCCAGATCCATCAAGGAATGGGGGAAGAAGCTCGGTTTTCAGAAGGTTTCCATTGCCGATGCGAGCGCGGACATGAGGGAGGCGGAGACAGGCCTGTTCAAATGGCTGGACCAGGGTTGTCACGGGGAGATGGATTATATGGCACGACACGGCACCCGGCGTACTCGTCCTGCCGAGCTCGTTCCCGGGACGCTGCGGGTGATCTCCGTGCGCATGAATTATACACCGGTCGCAAAGGACAGCTGGGAGGTCATCCGGGATGGCACTTGCGCGTTCATATCGCGTTATGCTCTGGGTCGGGATTACCACAAGGTACTGCGCGGGCGCTTGCAGAAACTTGCGGAGAAAATCGAAGCGGAAACAGGACGCCTGAATTACCGTGTATTCAGCGACAGCGCGCCGGTAACGGAAGTTGAATGGGCGCAAAAATCGGGCCTTGGCTGGCGCGGAAAGCATACGCTGCTGCTTTCCCGTGACGCGGGATCCCTGTTCTTTCTGGGCGAGCTGTTTACGGATCTGCCGCTGCCCGTGGACAATCCCATAGGCAATTACTGCGGGAGTTGCACGAAGTGCATCGATATCTGCCCGACGCAGGCGATCATAGCACCCTATCGGCTGGATGCGCGACGTTGTATTTCCTATCTTACTATCGAACATAAGGGCAGTATTCCCGAGTCCCTGCGGCCTTTGATCGGTAATCGGGTATATGGCTGCGATGATTGCCAGCTCGTCTGCCCCTGGAACAAATTTGCCGCAATTACCGATGAAGAGGATTTTTCCGTGCGAAACGGTCTGGATAGCGCGTCCCTGATCGAATTGTTCGGATGGAGCAAAGAGGAGTTTGAGGCACGGCTTGCCGGAAGTCCGATTCGGCGCATCGGCCATGAGCAATGGCTGCGCAACCTGGCTGTCGGCCTGGGGAATGCGCCATTCTCCCAACCTGTCATTCAGGCATTGCGAGCGCGTCTCGATGACGCTTCGGCTCTGATACGCGAACACGTGCGCTGGGCGTTGCATCAGCAGGAGCGCCCTCCGTCGCTTTTTATCGAAGATGCGTCGATTCCGGAAAAATAATTTGAGTTTTGTACGGAATTTAACATACTGTGCCGTAAGGGTGTACTAAAGTCCAATTCGCTCCTGCTCCTCAAGTTGATAGGATGCGCGACATGTTCCGGCGTATCGATGACCTGAGGATATTGCAACGGCTGAATCGAGAAGTTCGGGTCGTCGGCCGCCGATATTGCAGGCATTCTTCCAGGTTCCGGCGTGGCTGAAATACGGTACGATGCATAGTTATATTGTTATTTGCGGGCACATGAATCCTGTCTTGACAGGTGTATTGACTTATAGCATCTTTATTTTGCATTAAAGGTCAATAATCCCTTCCTGGCTCAGGCATTTTCTAATCAACAAAAAAGGAAATTCAGTGAACGCCCTTCGTATCCGTAGTATCCGTACTGTGACATGGTTCTCTTGTCTTGCTGTCGCACTTCCCCTTCTTTCCCTTGGTGGCTGCAAAACATATCCGTCCCTGAATCCAGATGAGAAACCCCTTGCGCACGATTACCTGATCGGCCCGGGAGATAATGTCGATATCATTGTCTGGCGTAATCCCGAAGTTTCCATGGCAGTGCCCGTTCGGCCTGATGGCAAGATTACCACTCCCCTGGTAGAGGATCTGCCGGCAAGCGGAAGGACCTCGACACAGCTTGCGCGAGATATCGAGGAGGCATTGTCGAAGTACATCCAGCAGCCGGTCGTGACCGTTGTGGTGACAGAATTTGTAGGCCCGTACTCCGAGCAGATCCGGGTGATAGGGGAAGCAACCGAACCTCAGGCATTGCCCTATCGGGAGGAAATGACGCTGATGGATGTCCTGATTGCGGTAGGCGGCATGACCGACTTTGCCGCGGGTAATCGCGCCAGGATAGTACGTAACGTGGACGGGAAGCAACATCAGTTCAGCGTGCGGCTGGACGACCTGATCCGGGATGGGGATGTGACGGCCAACGTACCCATGAAGCAGGGAGATGTACTTGTCATACCGGAAAGTTATTTCTGATCTGTGGAATTCCATTGCGAGGACTTAATTCTCCTGTAACGGCATTTCGATAAGGTATAAGAGTTTTTCATTGCACGATAAGTTGAAATGGGAAAAATCATTCCAGGAACAGGGATAGAAATAGCGGCTTATTCCACCCGGATTTCTATTCCTCCATCGGCTATCATGAGATAAGACATTCATCCTGTTCGATAAGCGCCATATATTTTTCAACTCCCATGAAGCAGCAAGAGATAATGCCAGGGGTAATGAAAATTCTGGTTAGAGGCTATTCCAAGACAACGGGAGTGCGTTTGTCCTCCCCATCATTGACCGCATTTCTAAGGATCGTTTGACAATATGGAGGAGCTGACAACCCAACTCCTGGTTTATCTGAAAGGGATATGGAAATATCGCTGGGTCGCAGTGGCGGCAGCCTGGGTCGTGGCAATCGCAGGCTGGGTCATCGTATATAAGCTCCCTGATGATTACCAGGCTTCCGCCAGAATTTATGTCGATACGCAAAACGTGTTGAAGCCGTTGTTGCAGGGCATGACGGTTTCGCCAGACACGCAGCAACAGATCTCCATCATGAGCCGCACCCTGATCAGCCGTCCCAATGTGGAGAGAGTCATCCGCATGGTGGATCTCGATATCAAGGCAAAAGATACCAAGGATCAGGAAGGGCTCGTGAAGGAGCTCATGGATAAGATCAAACTGGGAACTACGGGACGGGATAATCTCTTCACTATTTCCTACAATAATCAGAATCCAGGACTTGCCAAAGACATTGTCCAGTCTTTATTGACCCTTTTTGTTGAAGAGGGGCTTGGAAACAAGAGCCAGGATTCTTCATCGGCCATTCGCTTCATTGATGAGCAAATTAAATCTTATGAAGAGAAGCTGATCGCAGGGGAAAACAATCTCAAGGCATTCAAACAGAAAAACATTGGAATAATGCCGCAACAAGGCAATGACTACTATTCACAGTTGTCCCGGGCGATGGACGATCTCAATAAAACCAGGCTGGAACTGCGCGAGGCGCAACAGGCGAGAGATGCGATCAAGCGTCAGATCACGGGTGATGAACCTGTCCTTCTCGTGGATCAGGGCGAAAGCGGATCGGCTTCATCGATAGTGAATGTGGAACTTGATTCCCGAATTCAGGCTTTGAACAAGAATCTCGACGCACTCAGGCTGAACTACACGGAGTTGCATCCGGATATCATTGCAGCGAAACGTCTCATTGCCCAGCTTGAGGAACGCAAGATCGAAGAGGCCAAGCTGACGAGGGGTAGCTCGGATCCGGGCAAAAACTATAGCCCGATGTTGCAGCAACTCAACGTGGCGCTGGCGGACGCGGAAGCTGACGTGGCATCCATGAATGCGCGGGTGGAAGAATACAACGCTCGCTACGAGCGCCTCAAGTCCTTGAGTAATGCCGTGCCCCAGGTTGAAGCCGAGTTGGCGCAGCTCAACCGGGATTACCAGGTAAACAAGGCAAACTACGAAAAACTTCTCGAGCGGCGCGAATCGGCCAAAATCTCGGGAGATCTGGGTTCCACCACAGGCTTGGTGTCGTTCCGTGTCATCGATCCGCCGACAGTTTCTGACAAACCTATTGGCCCGGACCGGAAAAAATTCTTCTCCATCATTTTCCTGGGTTCTTTGCTGGCGGGGATCGGTGTGGCCTTCGTTATCAGCCAGGTTAGACCTACCTTCCACAGCCAGATCAGTCTGCGGGAAATTTCGGGCAAGCCGATACTGGGTTCAATTCCGATGATCTGGACAGATGCGGAAAAGGTAAAGCGCAGAAAGCGCCTCTATGCATTCGGCTTATCCCTGCTGTCCCTGCTAGGCTTGTACGGCGTCCTTATGCTGAAGATGGCGTGATTCATACTCTGGAAGATCATCGGGCCGATGCTGGAAGTATTGATGATGGAACCTGTTCCGGCGGAAGATCCTCATCTCACTGATTGTTGCCTGAAGTCTATTTTGATGAAGTTTGCATTGTTCCGGCCCAATTCTTTCATTAATACTTCAGGCCGCCGACTGAATCAATTCCAGAGTTCAATAGTGTGGCAGAATCATTTAATTAATATCTCTTTAACCACCATTCCTGTCACAATTCCCCCGGTAGGCGCAGTAATTCCATAAAACCAGAGCGCAGGGGATTTCGGAACAGAACGGGAGAACACGTGAGCATAATTGAAAAGGCTGTAGGAAAATTGGAAAAAGGGGTGCTATCGAGTGCACAAGTACCCCCGTCGGTTTCGGTAAATCCTGATCAGAAGCTCAATAGCGGTATTCCCGAAACAAAAGAGGTCGAAAAAAAAGCCCCGCCAAATACGGTTTTCACATCAAACCGGGTGAACCTTGATCTGGTCAAAATGCGTCAGTACGGTATCGTCACCCCCGATCAGGGGAGAACGCAAATAGCGGAGCAGTTTCGCGTGATCAAGCGGCCGCTACTGACCAATGCCTTCAATAAAGGGCCGGGCATGATCAAGAACGGCAATCTCATCATGGTTACCAGCGCACTCGCTGGCGAGGGAAAAAGTTTTTGCACTGTCAACCTCGCCATGAGTATTGCAATGGAGATGGATCGCACGGTTTTGCTGGTTGACGCGGATGTTGCGCGACCCTCGATCCCAAGAATCCTGGGTGTGGGAACAGGAAGAGGCTTGCTGGATATCCTTGTAGAGGAAAATCTCAGTCTGGGGGATGTACTGATCAAGACTGATGTCGAGAAACTCACACTCCTTACCGCAGGAAGGCGGCACTCACACTCCACCGAGCTGCTCGCCAGCCGGAGTATGGAAGAATTATTGAAGGAGCTTGCAGAACGTTATGCTGATCGCATCGTTATTTTTGATTCTCCCCCCTTGCTGCTGACCAGCGAGGCACGTGTACTGGCAAGTCAGATGGGGCAGATTGTCCTTGTGGTTGAGGCGGAAACGACGTCGCAGCAGGCTGTCAAGGAAACACTGCGGCAAATTGAATCGTGTGACGTCGTAAACCTGATCTACAACAAGACCAAGGCATTTTCTGGCGGAGAATACTACGGCTACTATTACCATGAAAGTGCCTGAGAATAAGTGTCGGCATGGCATTTTGTTATCGCCAGCTTGCACTGTAGCCGGGGTCATTCTGGTATTTTCGTCTTATTCTTCTTGCTCGAATGCAGCGGAGTGGAAAGTTCTTCCGCGGCTCAACTTGATAGAGACGTATAGCGATAATCTGAGACTGGGTTCAGGGGGAGGTGATTTCATTACTCAAATCAATCCCGGTATTTTGCTGAGCGGCACAGCGCGTCGTTTTAATTTAAGTGTCGACTATACGATGAATAATCTCATCTATGCCAGGAACTCCAGTTTCACCAGAATGAGGCAGCGACTGAACGCGAGTGGAACTGCCGAGCTGATGGAAGATTTTTTTTTCGTGGATGGAATCGCCAATATTACTCAGCAGAACATCTCATTGTTTGGACCCCAAGCGCTCAATAATGTGAATGTCACAGGCAACAGGGCCGATGTCAGGACATTTAATGTCAGTCCCTATATTCGCCACCGCTTCAAGAATTTTGCTTCAACCGAATTACGCTATGCCCACAACATAGTCAGCTCAAACGCAAGCCTGCTTCAAAACAGCCAGGCCGACAGCTTTTTTGCTCGTTTGAATAGCGGCACCGATTTCGGCAAGCTGCATTGGGGTTTGAGCTACAGTCACAACATGATTCATTTCGACAGGTCTGACCGAACCGTCGAATTGGAGCGCTCTATCGGCAGTCTTCGTTACATGTTTACCCCAAGGATCGGTCTGACAGCGACAGGAGGTTACGAAAGGAACAGTTTTCTATCAATCCGGGGAAGTCCTTCCAGCCCTACTTGGTCAGCAGGTTTTGTGTGGACGCCGAGCGAAAGAACAAACATAGTGGCGAATGGCGGAAAAAGATTCTTCGGAGATACTTATTTTGCCGAAGCAACGCATCGGACCCGCCTGACAACATGGAATTTCATCTATATCCAGGATATTACTACCTTCAATCAGCAGTCCATGCTTGGTGGCGGCGCGGGCATTATGGGCTCGCTGAACCAGCTGATTGGAGTACAGTTTCCCAATCTTTCTCCGGAAACCATCCAACAGAATACCGGCCTCTTGCTAGGCCCCAATTTCTCCGGTTCTTTTCTTGGTCCCACCAATTTTTTTACAAACCGGCTCTTTCTCCAGAAGCGAATGGAGGCCTCTGTTGCCTTCAATGGTGCCAGGAATACGCTGGTATTGAGAGGATTCAATATGACGCGCAAGGCCTACTCGCCTGAAGGTGTGGATGCCGACATCATCGGCGCGGCAAATGCGGCGCTTCTCAACCATACAGAGCAAACAGGCGGCAATGCGGTGTGGAGTTACCGGGTTTCCCAGTTCACGAATGCCAATCTCAGTTTCGCGTACACCCGGTTTTCTTTTCTCAGTACAGATAGGAAAGATGATCTCAGGTTTATCAGTGCCAGTCTGACCCGGAGATTCCCACAGATATTGCCTAACCTGAGCGGTACGATCCAGTACCGGCGCAATGAGAGAGATTCCAATCAGGCGGGCAATTATCGCGAGAACGCCGCAATAGCCTATGTGAACATGACTTTTTAGCAGAAGAGAAGAAGTGTATACATCATTCTATGGGCTCAAAGCCAAGCCATTTCAACTGAGCCCGGATCCAAATTTCTTTTTCGGCAGCAAAGGACATAACCGCGCAATGGCCTACCTTGAATATGGGTTGGCGCAAGCGGAGGGATTCATTGTCGTTACGGGAGAAGTGGGTGCGGGGAAAACCATGCTGGTCCGCAATCTGTTTCGACAACTGGAGCCGGAAAAGATCGTTGCTGCCCAAATTGTCAATACCAGCCTGGATTCCGACGACACATTGAGGATGGTCGCGGCGGCGTTTGGGTTGCCGTTGACGCAGGGAAACCCGGGGAAGACACCTGTGCTCATCGCACTCGAAAAATTCTTCCGACAATGCGAGCAACAGGGTAAGCGCGCGCTTTTAGTGGTGGATGAGGCGCAAAATCTCTCCCCCCATACTGTGGAAGAACTGAGGATGCTTTCCAATTTTCAGGGAGATAACAAGTCTCTGCTGCAAACATTTCTTCTCGGACAGCCAGAGTTCAGGAAAACCCTCCTTGGTAATGACATGAAGCAGTTGCGGCAAAGAATCACTGCAACCTATCACCTCGGCCCCATGGACCTGGCGGAAACGAAATCCTATATCGAGCACAGATTGAAGACTGCGGGCTGGAGCGGAAATCCCGGGTTTGATGAGGATGCTTTTGACGCCATATATCGCTATGCCGGGGGTATTCCGAGGAGGATCAATGCGTTGTGCGATCGCCTCCTGCTGATGGGCTATCTCGAAAAGCTGCAGCATTTCGGGGTATCGGAAGTGAACGAAGTGATCCGGGACATCCAGGAGGAATTTGATACGGTTGAAGTCGAAACCGGACTATTCCCGGGAGATAAAACTTCCGTCTTGGAGGAAGGGCAGTTCGTTACCGGTCTGGAGGAGATGAGCAACCGGGTTGCCAAGCTGGAGGAAACCGTTGTTTCCCTGATGGGCCTGCTCAAGCAGGTACTCTCGCTGGCTGACGTGAACAAGCGGCTTCGCTAGAGGCAAATCTGCCCATGTGTGATTCAACTGCGCGACCCAGCAGGGTCGATCAAGAAATGCCGATCAGCATGACGGCGAGATTACGAGGGGGCTGTGCGTTCGCTGCAGGCGCAGGTATTGCTACTCGAATTATACGAGACTTTTCAAATGAGTCCTGACCCCATTCGAAATGCAATGACGATTGACGTGGAGGATTATTTCCAGGTTTCCGCCTTTGCAGCGCATATCTCAAGAGATTCATGGAACTCCATCCCCTGCCGTGTGGAAAATAATATCGATCGCATTCTTTCATTGCTGGACGAGAGAGGGGTAAAAGCAACGTTCTTTACCCTGGGCTGGATTGCGGAGCGGTATCCCGCAATGGTGATGCGGCTGGTTGCAGAAGGCCATGAGCTGGCGAGTCACGGGTGGGGCCACCATCGGGTTTGGGAACTGGACCCTGACGAATTCAAGAAGGACATCATCCGCAGCAAGGCGTTCCTGGAAGATATTTCCGGGCAACCCGTACTCGGTTATCGGGCGCCGAGTTTCTCTATAGGACATCAGAATGAATGGGCTCTGGATCTGCTCGGAGATGCGGGCTATCGTTACAGTTCCAGCATCTATCCGATCCGGCATGATCACTATGGAGTCCCTGATGCTCCCCGGTTCGCCTATTACCCCCGCAACAACACGCTGCTGGAAGTCCCGATTACAACGGTACGACTGTTCCAGAGAAACTTCCCGGCAGGTGGCGGAGGCTACTTCCGGTTATGGCCTTACCCTGTCTCCCGCTGGTTTCTGCAGAGGCTGAACCGTTTCGAGGAGCGTCCTGCAATCTTCTATTTCCACCCATGGGAAATAGACCATCAGCAACCGCGCCAGAAGGGAATCAGCATGAAAACGCGCTTTCGCCACTATCACAACCTCCATCGGATGGAAGACCGGCTCAGGGCATTGGCTCGCGACTTCAGATGGGATCGGATGGATAGAATTTTTCTGGAAGGTGCATGAGCTCCCAGGCGTATTCGGTCGCAAATGTGAGTTTTGAGTCTCCGCATCCAACTGGCGCTTTGTCGGTAAACCTGCTTTCCGGAAAGGAAGTCAAGCGATGGGATGATTTCGTATCGTGCTGCCGGGAAGCGACCTTCTTTCACCGGGCAGGTTGGCAAACTGTCATTGAACGTGCTTTTGGTCATAAAACCCGGTTTCTTTACGCGGAGTCCGGGGGAGAAATTCAGGGCGTGCTGCCTCTAGCGGAGATTAATAGCCGCTTGTTTGGTCATTCACTGAGTTCCCTGCCCTTCTGCGTGTATGGGGGGATTGCTGCCAATTCGGAAGCTGTCCGCGATGCACTTGACCGGTCTGCCCAGAAACTCGCCCAGGAGTTGCAGGTAGATTATCTCGAATACAGGAATCTGAAGCCACATCACGCCGACTGGCACGGAAAGGACCTTTATGTCACCTTCCGCAAGGAGATAGCGTCCGAAGTCGAACAGAACATGAGCGCCATTCCACGCAAGCAGCGGGCAATGGTGCGAAAAGGTATCAAGGCAGAACTGGAAAGTGTCGTTGATCAGGATATAGAACGTTTTTTTTCAGCTTATTCGACCAGCGTGCATCGCCTTGGTACTCCGGTTTTTTCGAGAAAGTATTTCCGTTTGCTCAAAGAAGTATTTGCGGAAGATTGCGAACTGATGATAATCGTAAAGGATAACCGCACCATCTCCGCGGTGATGAGCTTTTATTTTCGGGACGAAGTCTTGCCCTATTATGGAGGCGGTACCGGGGAAGCACGCGAGGTGGCGGGAAATGATTTCATGTATTGGGAACTGATGCGCCGGGCGTGCGAAAAGGGATACAAGGTTTTTGACTTCGGACGCAGCAAACGTGGATCAGGCTCTTTCGATTTCAAGAAGAACTGGGGATTCGAACCGCAGCCCTTGCACTATGAGTATCAGCTCCATCGGGCAAAGGCAGTGCCGGATCATAATCCCCTCAATCCCAAGTATCAGCTCTTCATCAAAGCCTGGCAGAAACTGCCACTGGGACTGGCAAATTTCGTCGGTCCGCACATCGTAAGAAATCTGGGCTAGATTCATGCGCGAATTGCTTTATCTGGTCCATCGAATTCCTTATCCCCCGAACAAGGGGGATAAGATCCGGTCCTATCATCTGCTGGAACATCTGGCACAGCACCACCGCGTCCATCTCGGTACCTTTATCGATGATGAGAGGGACCGGAAATATATCGAGAAAGTAAGAAACCTCTGCGGGGAAACCTGTTTCGTCAATCTTCATCCAGGCATGGCCAGGGTGCGAAGTCTCTCGGGGCTGCTTCGCAGGGAACCCCTTACCCTTCCCTATTACTGGAATCCGCGTCTGCAAGCATGGGTAAATCGCCTCCTTGGCGCAAGACCTGTCGAGAATATCCTGATCTTTTCCTCTGGAATGGCGCAATATGTAAGTCGTGTGCGTCATATCCGGCGGATTATCGATTTTGTCGATATCGATTCGGACAAGTGGGTGCAATATTCGACGTCAGCAGGCTGGCCGATGAACTGGATATACCGAAGAGAAGCGAGATTGCTGCTGGACTATGAAAAGGAGATCGTACGCGCGTTCGACAGCGCCACTTTCGTCTCCGAGACCGAAGCGGATCTGTTTCATCAATTGCTACCCGAAGCTGCTGCAAAAGTGACTCACTTCAATAACGGCGTCGATGCCAATTATTTTTCACCGCAAAATAGCTATCCCAATCCGTATCCGCAGGGGAAACGTATTCTTGTGTTCACCGGCGTGATGGATTATCGGGCCAATGTTGACGCAGTCGTCTGGTTTGCGCAGTCTGTTTTTCCGGCGATCCGTGCGAAGCTGCCGGAAATCGAGTTCTATATCGTCGGGATGCGTCCGTCCAGTGCCGTAGCAGCTCTCGTGGCATTTCCAGGCATCAGGGTAACAGGATCTGTGCCCGACATCCGGCCCTATCTGGCGCACGCCTCGCTGGTGGTCGCACCGTTGCGCATTGCGCGTGGAATACAAAACAAGGTCCTGGAGGCAATGGCCATGGAGAAAATCGTGATAGCCTCTCCGTCAGCTGCGGAAGGCATTCACGCACGAAGGGAGGAGGAACTGGTGGTTGCCCTTGATGAGCAGGACTTTGCCCATCGAGTCATTTCCTTTCTCCAGAATGGCGCGCATCCTGGAATTTGTCGTGCTGCCAGAGCGCGCGTGCTGGAAGATTACAGCTGGAAAAATGGTTTGGGACGTATCGACAGGCTCCTGTCACAACCCCAGGCAGTTTAGGCGGAGTTCCTTGTACTGCCATTGGTATAAACAATTTCGAGTGGAGCGATGCATATGAATGCAGGAGTCCCTCAGGGCATAGTCCCAGACCCCTCATTGACACTGGAGCATGAGGAGATGAAAGCGGGCGCTCTGCTTGCGCTCGGTGTCATTGCGGCAATTCTGGTTGCTTATCACGAGACTACCTGGTCCATGATTTCCACCTGGGCCAGGTCGGATACGTTTGCTCATGGGTTTCTGATCTTTCCGTTCAGCGGCTATCTCATCTGGGGACAGCGCAAGTATCTCGCCACTCTTTCTGCGCGCCCCAATCCCAAAGCTCTGTTCGTGCTTGCGATTCTCGGTTTCAGCTGGCTTCTGGGAACACTGGCGAGTGTTCAGGTATTTGCGCAATTCATGGTGATAGCGATGATTTCCACCGCTGTCTGGGCCATCCTGGGAAATCAGATGGCATGGGCGCTGGCCTTTCCATTGGCCTACCTCCTGCTTGCCGTACCTTTTGGCGATGCATTCATACCGCCGCTGATAAACTTTACCGCGGACTTTACCGTAACAGCGCTTCAGTTGACCGGAGTCCCCGTCTATCGTGAAGGCAGTTTTTTTACCATTCCAAGCGGCAACTGGTCCGTGGTTGAAGCCTGCAGCGGCCTGCGCTACCTGATTGCATCCTTTACGCTGGGAACCCTGTACGCCTACCTGACCTATCGGAGCCTCACCCGTCGGCTGATATTTATTGCCCTGTCTCTGATCGTGCCGATCCTTGCCAACGGTATCCGCGCCTATCTGATCGTAATGACCGGCCACCTGAGCGATATGCAGCTCGCGGTGGGCATCGACCACCTGATTTACGGATGGATATTCTTTGGTCTTGTGATGCTGGTGCTATTCTGGATCGGATCTTTCTGGCGTGAAGATGAGAACAGGTTTGATGGCGCCCGCCTCGCAGCGCCGGTCCCGCCGGGAAATAACCACGGTCCGGAGAGTGATGCCATACAGGGCGATTCCGCCTGGATAAGGACAATCTTCACTGCTGTCGCGGTTTTAGCCATAGCTATCATATGGCCGATATACGCGGAGTGGCTGGAAAGGAAGATTTCCTACGGTACGGAAGAAGTGGAAATCCATATCTTCGATACGCCCGGCAAATGGCAAGGCAGTCCGGAACTCCTTTCCGACTGGAAACCGATATACATAGGTTCGACTGCTCAGTTCCTGAGAAATTACCGGAGTAACGGACAGTCGGTGGACCTTTACATCAGTTATTACCGCGACCAGAAGCAGGGTGCTGAATTGATCAATTCCGAAAATGTGCTTGTGCCGGGAAAGGAATCAAAATGGTATGCGGCCGGAGAAGATATGCGCAGGATCTTCCTTGGTTCGCAGGAACAAATCGTCAAACAGAACCGGTTGCGCTCCTCTTCGGCATCGCTGCTTGTGTGGCGATGGTACTGGATAGGGGGTGAGGAGACCGCAAATCCGTATTGGGCAAAGTTTATGCTGGCCAGGAATAAGCTCCTGGGGAGAGGCGACGATATGGCTGAGCTCATTGTGGCAACACGATACGAGGACAGCGTCGATGAAGCAGCTTCAGTGCTCCAGGATTTTATTATGGACAGGACGCCTGCAATAACGGGTGCGCTTCGAAATGCAGCCAATCGTTAGCGGCCAGTTGCGCTTGAATCCGGCGGAACACGTCAAGCAACCCCCTCTCATTGCTCACGTGATTTATCATCTGGGAGTGGGAGGGCTGGAAAATGGTGTGGTCAATCTCATCAATCATATTCCATCGGATCGCTACCGGCATGTCGTAGTTTGCGTGAAGGGGTATTCGGACTTCAGGAGCAGGATCGTCAGCGAGGACGTGGAGGTTATCGCGTTGAACAAGCGTGATGGACATGATTTCAAATTTTATATCGATCTTTTCAAAGCGCTCAGGCGCTTGAAGCCTGACATCGTGCATACGCGTAATCTGGCCGCCATGGAAGGCCAGGTGATTGCAGCCCTTGCGGGCGCGCGGGCAAGAGTGCATGGCGAACACGGGCGGGATATGTTCGATCTGCATGGCAAAAACCGAAAATATAATTTACTGAGAAAAACCATTCGTCCATTTGTAGATCATTTCATTACCGTCAGCAGGGATCTCGAAAGCTGGCTTGTCGATACGGTACGGGCAGCGCCGCATCGCATCAATCAAATCTACAATGGCGTAGACAGCCGACGCTTTTATCCGCGTAAAAGCAGAAGCTGGGAGAACAATACAGTTCAGGGGGCGATCCCGGGATTTTTCGGGGAAAATACATTTGTCATTGGCAGTGTCGGCCGCATGGCAGACGTGAAGAATTATCCCGGCCTGATAGAAGCGTTTTTACTTTTACTGAAGGAAATGCCAGCCGCTCGCGAAAGGCTTCGGTTATTGATTGTCGGGGCGGGAAGTACCCGGCAGCGCTGTATTGAAAGAGTGCGTGAGGCGGGGGTCGAAGGAATTGCCTGGTTTCCCGGTGAACGGAACGATATCCCTGAACTCATGCGCAGCATGGATCTGTTTGTGCTTCCTTCGCTCGGAGAGGGCATTTCCAATACCATTCTCGAGGCAATGTCCACCGGCTTGCCCGTCGTCGCGACCCGGGTGGGAGGAAATGCGGAACTGGTTGAGGAAGGCATGACAGGAATGCTGGTCCCGTCAGGATCGGCAGCCGCGCTGGCAGGAGCCATGCAGGAATATTACAGGAATCCGGGGTTGTTGGTGGAACACGGTTGCGCCGCCCGAAAACAGGTCGAGGCAAGATTCAGTATGGAAGCCATGATGTCCGGATATCTTGAAGTCTATGACAAAGTGCTGGGCCGGGCATAACAGGCGGAGGGAAGAATAACATGTGCGGAATTGTTGGCCTGTTCGATACTCGCGGCAAAAGACCAATCGACCGGCAGTTGCTTCTGGGAATGAACCAGGTTCAAGTCCATCGCGGTCCGGATGAAGGAGAAGTTCACATCGAGCCGGGACTGGGTTTTGGTCATCGTCGTCTTTCGATTATGGATGTTTCCAGCGGCCAACAACCCCTTTTCAATGAAGATGGTAGCGTGGTGGTGGTTTTCAACGGTGAAATCTATAACTTCGAGACGCTTGCCAAAGAACTCTCCAGCCTGGGTCACACCTTTCGGACCCATTGTGATACCGAGGTCATCGTTCATGCCTGGGAAGAGTGGGGTGAACGCTGCGTGAATCGCTTCCGCGGCATGTTCGCCTTCGCCTTGTGGGACCGGAATCAGGAAGTCCTGTTTCTCGCGCGAGACCGGCTTGGCATCAAGCCACTCTACTACAGCCTGCTGGAGGATGGCACCTTCATTTTTGCATCGGAACTCAAGGGAGTCCTTGCCCATCCCGGTTTTATCCGGGATATGGACGTTCATGCCATTGAAGATTATTTTGCCTATGGATATGTGCCGGAGCCAAAAACCATATTCAAGCAGGCCTATAAGCTTCCACCGGCGCACACTCTGAAGCTCAATCGGGCAAGAACCGTACCTCAACCTCAATCCTACTGGGATGTCCCATTTACGATGCATCCTCCCCTGAGTCTGGAGGAAGCCCGGGAAGAACTGATTGTTCGACTGCGTGAGTCAGTGAGGGTACATTTGATGACCGAAGTGCCCTTGGGCGCTTTTCTGTCCGGAGGCGTGGATTCGAGCGCAGTAGTAGCAATGATGGCGGGCCTCATGAACGAACCCGTCAATACCTGCTCCATTTCTTTTGGCGATCCTGCTTTCAACGAATCTCAATATGCGCAAAAGGTGGCGGACCGCTATCATACGCATCATCAGGTAGGTCAGGTTGATCAGGACGATTTCGACCTGATAGACCGACTGGCTTCACTGTATGACGAGCCCTTCGCCGATAGTTCGGCCATGCCCACCTACCGGGTTTGCCAACTGGCCAGGAAACGGGTCACTGTTGTCTTGTCAGGGGATGGGGGTGATGAGAACCTTGCGGGCTATCGTCGTTACCGCTGGCACCTCTATGAGGAGAGAATGCGATCCGCTCTGCCGCTGGGGCTTCGCAAACCCCTGTTCGGCCTGCTCGGAAACCTGTATCCCAAAGCGGATTGGGCGCCGAAAGTTTTGCGGGCAAAATCCACTCTTGAAGCTCTCGCAAGAGATTCCGTGGAAGGCTATTTTCACAGTGTCTCGATCATGAAAGACGGCATGAGGCGCCGGTTGTTCAGTGAATCTTTCAGACGCGAGCTTCAGGGGTATGGAGCCGTGGAGATCCTGCGCAGGCATGCGGATAAGTGTCCGGTGACAGATCCTCTTTCCCGTGTTCAATACCTGGATATGAAAACATACCTGGTGGGTGATATTCTTACCAAGGTAGATCGCGCAAGCATGGCGCATTCCCTGGAAGTACGCGTGCCCCTGCTGGATCACGAACTGGTCGAATGGATGTCGGGACTCCCTGCATCCATCAAACTGCGCGGGCAGGAGGGCAAATACGTATTCAAGAAGGCCCTGGAACCCTACCTGTCAGACGACATTCTTTATCGCGACAAGATGGGATTCTCGGTTCCGCTCGCAAGCTGGTTTCGCGGTCCCCTGCGCCAGCGGATAAATGATGCGTTGCTCGGGCCGGTTCTGGCGGATACGGGGTTTTTCAGCCGCGCATTTCTGAGAGAGATGCTGGACCAGCACCAGTCGGGACGACGCGACTATAGCGCTTCCCTGTGGTCGTTGTTGATGTTCGAATCGTTTCTGCGTCACGTGCTTAATGCTGAGCAAGTGCACACTTCCAGACGAGGGTTGAGGCTGGTTCATTTTGCGTGAGCAGGCCGTGGCGGAACCGAGATTCGCAGGCAGATCGGAGCAGACGGGGAAACCCTGTGGCAGACAGGCGTTCCTGGCTTTTCGTGCGCCGGCTCATCCTGATCTGTTTGTTCGATATCCGATAGCCGTTAAATTCCGTGAGTGGCCCGATGCTGGATGTATTCCTTACTGTTGACGTCGAGGTATGGTGCAATGGCTGGGAGGACCTCGACGCCAAATTCCCGTCAGCCTTCCGGAGGTATATCTATGGTTCTACCCCTAACGGGGATTATGGCCTGCCATACCAGTTGCGCCAGTTGCGGGATTACGGATTGACGGGGGTATTTTTTGTTGAACCCCTGTTCTCGACGCGGTTTGGTCGTGAGCCGCTGGCGGAGATTCTTGCTCTCATTCGGGAGGAAGATCATGAAATACAGCTTCATCTCCACACCGAATGGGTAGATGAATCGAACCGGCCATTGCTCGACAATGTGAGCCGCAAAAGGCAGCATCTGCGCTATTTTTCACTGGAAGAGCAAACAATCCTGATACAGGCAGGCGTACGGTTGATCGAATCAGCAGGAGCGCCGCGTGTAAACGCGTTTCGTGCGGGAGGTTTTGGCTTCAACCGGGACACGTTGCGCGCCCTGAAGGCGAACCAGATCACTTTCGACAGCAGCTACAACGCGAGCATGCTCGGACAAGATAGCGGCGTCAGTCCTGAAATGCCACTGGTGGAGCCTGTCGAATGCGAAGGTGTGTACGAATATCCGATGACGGTCTTCGACAGCGGCCTGGGCGGGTTGCGGCATGCCCAACTGACTGCATGTTCTTATCGGGAGATGGAGGGCCTGCTCTGGCAGTCGCTGGAGTCCGGACGTAAAGCCTTTGTCATCCTGTCGCATAATTTCGAATTGCTTAACCCGGCGATGGACCGTCCGGACGGGATTGTAATAGAGCGTTTTCATAAACTTTGCTCTTTCCTTGACCGGCATCGGGATTGTTTTCGCGTACGGGGCTTTCATGGCCTGATACCTGTGTCTGCTCCCCTGCAACCCGCTCCGCTTACCTCACCGGTCTGGAAAACGGGATTCAGAATGCTGGAGCAGGGTTTGCTCAGGAGGCTTCGTTGAATCAGACATGGCATTGCCAGCAGGTGCCGATAAAGATACAACTGGGCGACAAGACTCTACTTGCCCCCCGGTTATTGTTGCAGGTGCGGGAAGCGGGACTTGATGATGAAGCACTCCCCGTAGCCGAGCCAATAGTGCCCGCTGATCCTCTGCATGAAGGAAGCCAGGGCTTCCTGATAAGATCGCTGCGCATCACCGGACCACAACCCGTGCTACGGCAGCAAGGCGTATATCTGTGCTATGTTCCCGCCCAGTATCCCCGCTATTACATCGACATGCAGCAGTCGTTTGCGGAATACAAGGGCAAGTTTTCCGCTAAGACGCGCTCGACTATCAGCCGCAAAATACGGAAGTACACAGAGCATTGCGGTGGCAGTATCTCCTGGAGAGTCTACAGATCTCCTGGCGAAATGGCCGAATTCTTTCGGCTTGCACGCATTGTGTCCAGAATAAGCTATCAGGAGAGATTGTTTGATGAAGGGCTGCCAGATTCAGAGGAATTCTGTCGGGGAGTTGAACAGCTTGCTGGCGAGGATAGGGTACGTGGGTTCATTCTTTTTTATCAAGATAAACCCATCTCGTATCTCTACTGCCCTGTTATAAACGGCGTGCTAATTTATGCATTTCTTGGGTATGATCCCGGTTATATGAATTTTTCAGTCGGCACCGTTTTGCAGTGGCTCGCCCTGGAGTATTTATTCGAAGAGCGCAAATTCCGTTTTTTTGACTTTACAGAGGGGCAATCCGAGCACAAAAAGCTGTTTGCAACACACAGCATTCAGTGCGCCAATGTTTTTTTTCTGCGCAACAACATCCAGAATAGGTTTCTGCTGCATGGTCAGCGGACTGTCGACTATATCAGTAATGCAATCGGCGATAAACTTGATGAGCTCGGGCTTAAGTCAAGGCTAAAAAAAATGATGAGGTTTGGAATTTGATGCTTTGTCCATATCATCCATTTCAAAGAAGGTTATGATGCAGTGGTACTTGGCTGACGTTCCAGGCAATATTCCTGACCTCTCTCTGCCAGGCACTATACCCCTTGCACTGGATCCCCGCTGGCTGAGCAGTCGTGTCGATAGTCTGGACAAGTCTATTCATTATTTTTTTCAGGGGGATTCACAAAACCCTTGCGGGTATGCTCCCTTTTTTGTTCATCCAGGAGCACTTGCGTACTGCTTTGGCGAGACAACCTTATTCCGCATTCCAGTGCGAAGGCATGCAATGCAGGGAGAGCCTGTGTGTGTGGATTCTTCGTCGCTGACAGGATTGCTCAAGCTTCTCCGGGAAACAATAGGCGCGCGAGGGGTTGTGTTTTTCGAGGGTGTACCAGCAGGCTCGCCTTTGGCCAATCTGCTGACATCGCGAGACACCATGGTTTACAGTCTTTTCCATGTGGTGCCCTACGGCCCCTCCTATACCCGGCGACTCATCGAGCTACCCGAGGGAGCGCAATTCGAGGACTATCTTCGAACGTTGGGAAGTGAAAGCCGTAAGGATGTGCGGCGCACCCGCAGGAATTTCAGCGTGAAGGCGGGGGAGGCGGTAACCCTGGCCTGTTACACAGAAATGGAACAAATCGAGGAGCTCGCAGCGGCTCTGGCGGAAGTATCCCGCAAGACTTATCAATATCATCTGCTTGGCCTTGGGCTTGAAAACACAGCGGAACAGGTCGCGTACCTTCGTAAGATGGCCGAAAATCGCTGGCTTAGGGCGTACATTCTCCAGATCGGGGACAAACCGGTTGCTTTCCAGCTTGGCTATCACGACAGGCACACCTATTATGCACACCATGTAGGGTATGATCCAGCCATATCCAAGCTGCAACCGGGTATTTATCTGCATACCGAGGTTATGGCCGATCTAATGACAGCAGGAATTTACCGCTTTGATTTCCTGGCTGGAGACAGTTTATATAAGCAGAGAATGTCAAATGCATCACGGGAGGAACGGCACTATTACTTGATCCCGCGCGGCTGGCCGGGCACAGCTTATGCATATGCACTGATCGCGACCAACACGCTATCCGAGGCAATTGGAAGCTGGCTTGATAAGAGCGGCCTCAAAGCGCATATCAAGCGGATGGTCCGGGATATCGCCGTCAGGCGCTCCACAGGCGGAAACTGAGCTTTAATGAAGGAGAGACTGGAATTCTTGAAAGGCCCCGGAGGACTGCGAGCCGCCGCTTATTTCGGACTGAAATTACTTACCCGGATTGACGTATTTCGTATTGTTTGGATATTTGCTCAGCCGAGCAAGTCATTGATGCTACCGTCCGGTTGGCGCTACTTGAGCTTGTACACTGACGAGGCACTGTCCAATCTCTCCAGCGATATAATTGAACGTGCAGCTGAGCAATGCGGTTCAAATCCAAAACAACTTCTTAGGCATGGAGGCAGTTTGCATCTATTGCTGGCTGATGATTCGCTCGTAGCGCAGCTCAGTATCGAGCGTGGACCCGCCTGCCGGATCGATTCACCGCCGCTATACTTGGGGATGGCCGAAACAGATGCCTTCCTGAGTTATCTATATACATGGCCAGCATATCGTCGACGAGGTGCCGCCCAGCGATTAATCGCCGCAACCGTAAGCGATCTTTCAACTCGTAACGTTCATCGGATAATCGCGCATGTTCGCGCAACTAATGTGCCCTCTCTCGCTGTCTTCGAGCACGCAGGCTGGAAAACCGGCCCAATAATGCTATGCACGCTCAGTGGCCATTTGTTGATGGTGCCGGGTGCCACCAGCGCTGGACTCAGGTTTCGCTCGGCGATCTAGATGTAGTCCTGAGACATAGCTTGGCCAGCTATGTCGGGTTCGTTTCCGATAGGCGGCTTGAGACACTGCTGGCATCCCAAGCTGAGGTCCCGATTTCACGATCCTTGGTGTCCAGTGAACTGATCTCTGCTTAATCCGAAGTAAATACCCATTACATACTGGCCTGAGCACCGCCGAAAGATAAAAGCGGCGGCGATATCATGGACTGTTCCGAACCAGGGCGGAGTGCTGCCTTGCCTGAACAGAAGGTGCTTCGGCGATCAATCCCGCGATCAGTAACAGGTAGAACAGGAAACTGAGGCGGGGCTCGTCTGCCCAACTGTTCAAGAGGCCGACGGCAAGAAAGGCCGTGAGCGATGCGCATAGTACCAGGCTCAGCGGATCATTTCTCCATGCGTGCGGCAACCACCGTACGATCGCATAGACAATGAGCGCAAGGAAGCAGAGCAGCCCGAACCAGCCCTGTTCAAAGAAAACACTCAAATACAGATTTTCCACATGCCACGGCAGGTAGTCATCTGCCGAGAAAAACCAATGATGCATGCCTTCGGAAAAATCGCCATTACGCACCAGGTTTTTTCCGGAGATATCCAGCAGCGTGACATTGTCTACATCCACTACAGTGCCGGGCTGGCTGTTATAGAGTGATAATTTTACTGGCCGCGTGAGCCGGCTTCCCGGAGGGCCAAAATTCGTGGCATGAATTTGCATCTCAAAATGAGACCAATCCCTATTACCTGCATTATCCTGCAGCGGCACGTGCGTACAGGTGTAAGAATAAAGCATTGCTTTTTCGCAGACCGTTGCGATCAGCGTCGGGTTTCCGGTTTCCGCACGCAAATCCATTGACAGCGTATACCATTGCTCCGCTACAACCGCCACGATCTGTTCGAAATATAGAGGACTACCACTGCCGAGCCGTAATATGCTGTTTCCGTTTTTGCTGATGAATCCATAAGTGGCGGGGCGAGAGGGTGCATTCGAATTCCAGAAATAGGCTGCTGGAAACGAGCCTAAGCCCATGCCAAAAAGCGACGCATTTTGCCTCTGGGCAATACTAATGGCATCAGCCCAATGCGTGGTGCGCGCCTCCATGTCCTGCTCTGCTGTTGCCCAGCGTGCCTGGCTATATTGTCCGCTGAAAATGGGCCATGTGATGACTGCCGCAACTCCGACAATTATGCTCACTGCTATCATGTTGGAAAAGCGATGCGAACGCCCATGTGCTGCAAGCTTCAGGAAGCCGAGCAGCAGAACCAGGCTCGCCAATGCAAAAGCTGCCTGGCCGCCGCGGGAGAACGTCACCATCACACTATATCCCCCCAAGCCATACAGGCCCACCGCCAATACCGTAACCCAGGCGCGGCGTTGCCCCCATGCAAGAAGTGCCACGAACGGCAACGCAGCCGTCAAAAAGGCTTCGATATAAGCTCCGCCAACATGCATGCCCGGGAAAGGTCCGGTAATGCGATAGTCATTCTCGAAATTGAAAAGTCCCGGGAATGTAGCGCGTTCCCACAATACATAAGCTACCGTTCCTGCCAGCCCCAGCGTCATTCCCAGAGCTAGGCGGTTTGTGGCGCGCAGCGGCTCTTCCCATTGAAGTGCCAGCAAAGGCATAAAAGCCAGAACAAATAACAAACCTTTGACCGCCCGTAACGCATTATAAGAACTGATGTAGCTCGAGAAGGCGTTATGGTCGAGTGCCGCCAGCGGGAACAAGCCGATGATGAAGCTGATTGCTGCGGACAGTATAAAAAGGAAGAACAGCCATCGTCCCAGCTTTCTCAACGAGCGTTGCGGAGGCAGCCTGGAGCCGAGCCTGAGATAGGCCACGCCCAGGGTAACCAGAAGTACCGTATCAAATTCGGTCCAGAACAATCGGCCGGTCCAATGCGTTAGATCAAGCAGGGGTAACAAGGCGGGCACCCAGACGAGCCATAGACCGGGTTGCCACCAGATCAATGCTGCATATACGATAAGAGATAAGGAAACCCAGCCTGCGCCGAGTGGAGTCGTTATCGCAGCCCAGGCCGCAACAACGATAGCGAGAATACCAGCGGCCACTGCCCAATGAGGACGTTCATTAGAGAAAAGCCGCTCAGATCGATGGATTTCCGCAAACTTTCCCAGAACCGGAGGCAAATAATGACGCGGGGCAGTTTCCTCGGGCTTGAGCTGCGCAGATGATGCCGTGGTGTCTGGTTGAGTGGGAGATAATGCATGGAGCAGGCGATATGCTCCCATCGCTGCCGCTGCCGCTATCAGGACATTGGTTGGATCTGGATGCTTCTCGGCAATGAAGAGCTTGCCGGCTTCAATAATACATGCAGCTATTCCGGCGACCAGTCCAGCAACGGCTGCTCTCCGCTGGAAGTCTTGCTGCCACCCGCTCGGGAAACAGCTCCAGCGCCAGATCCATAAGCCTGCCCCGATAGGTAGATAAAGCGCGGCTTGAAATAACAGGCTTATAAGCGCGGCTGTTTCAGTGGTGAAGTAGTGATAGTAAAACGGTATAAAGCGTATGTCTCCAAGCCTCTCCAAACCTTCGGATGCACCCAGCCGCTCGCCCGAAAACCAGCCGTTCAGCCACGCAAGCGCCCCAAGGTAGGGGAGGATGCACAGGCCCAGTACCGGTTTGATATATCGGCGCAATGCCAGCCAATCCAGGTTGCTGGCGAACGGTATCAGTCCGGCTCCAAGTGTCAGGCCTGCCGCACGTGAGATAACCGAGGCCCCCTGGCTGATGCCGGATGCAATCGTCAATTGCAGGCTTTCGATCAGAACGCCCAGTATTGCGCCCGTAATTGCTGCGGAAAGAAGCAGGGAAGGTAGATGGTATTGTCTGGAATGCTGAAAGATCAGCGCGGCCAGCGGGGCAGCCAGTAGCGCCTCCGGGATGAGTCGTAAAAAGCATTTTTCACCGCAATTCGGGGCAAAAACCCATCCGGCGTTACCGGAGGCCAATTTGTCCCGCCATTCGTCGAAGGACAGTAGAAAATCATAAGGAAATAAGCTGAGTACCGCATACAGCAGGACGTACGCGATCAGTACACCCTGTCGTGCCTGCACACCTCCACTGGCAATGGTTCGTGGCAGAAGCGTCAGGTATTTCCCAATGACAGGCCAGAGCGCGATTCCTAATATCGAGCCGGCAAGCTCTGCAAAAATATCGTTCAGCGAGACGGTTCGAGGAGCAAAAAATTGCTGGATAAATTCCACGCCTAGCGCAACTGTCAATGAAAACAGCAACGACAACAGCATGCCGATCGACATTAACCGGGGTTGTCGATCTTCTCCGACCAGCCAACCGCAGAGCAGCAGTCCGAAAGGGATATATAAAAGCAGGTTGGCTACCAGGTCTGCGCGGCTGGCTACTCCCAGTTTCAACAGCGGGATATGCTGGAAATTTACCCATGCGGCGTCAAGCGAGAGACCATTCCAATGGAATGGAATCAAGCTTCCATATACGATAATCACCAGATAGACCAGGACAGGCCCAACAAGCGATGACCTGTTGAGCTGATATTGTCCTGAGTTCGTGGCGTTACTCAATGATGTGGCTCAGAGAGAGCTGCGCATTTTTGTTCGATGCTGTAGGGCTAAACTGGGCCTCTTACTCCCACCGCAGCCGAAGGCATCAGCGGAAATTTCAATATTCCGTACAGGCTTACCCTCGGCAGTTCAGGCGAGGATGAGAAGCTCATTCGGGAATGGGAACGGGAAAATCAAGCTGAGCGGTTCTCCGCGGGAATAATATCGCGAGTCCTGGTCGGTCGAGGCAATAGCCTGGTAAACCAATGCCATATTGGATTCTGCACCGTCACGATTGCGATGACCATACCAAAATAGACCACGGCGTATCGAAGCAATAACTCACCTGGACCTGCAAGCTGAGCGCGATCACTGCTCAGCAGGAACTGCATCGCGGAAAAAACCTGCCCGTACTTGATAATTACCTGCTCAAGGCCGGAATATAGCGCAAGGTAGCTTAAAACGCCAGCCACGAGTACCCATATCGCCGTCCTTATTATGTCCTTCCCTCGCACAACGAACGCCAATCCTGCTTTCGTTCCAGCAAACGTGAGTATGATCATAGCCAGGCTGATCAGGAAAAAGGCGCCTGCGCTGCCATTATCCGCCATGAGTTCGACCAGATTATCCGTGGAGGCTTCGCGCACGACGACGTGATAAGCAACTGGCATAATCGCGCAGGCGCCGAGTGCCCATCCGGATAGTGCTGTCCCCGGATTCTCAAGAAAATGCCCTGCACCGATGAGACTGCCCATCGTCGCTGCCACACTCCATATGCTGAACAATGCCACGAAACGTCCCAGCAGTTCCCATTCCCACGGCCAACCCAGAACAGGTGACCCAACCACGTCATGGATGCTCTCCGTGGGTACGGCAGCCCATACCAGCAGCCATGCGACTAGACTGTGCAGCAAGACCAGCGGCACAAAAGCGAGCAGATATCGCCCCCCTCGCATCAGCCACTGCAAGATCAGCACCGGAAAACCCAGTGTCCAGTACAGCAGCAGGCCTAGCAGCAGCAGGGATCGGAAAGGGTGTCCTTCATATACCAGTTCCCTGACATTATAAGGAGTCAAGGAAGACTTTGTGATTACCCAGGCAATCGCTACCCATATGACAATTCCTGCTGCGGTTCGGGCAAGCAAACGCCTATAGCCCGCTTCTGCGCTTATTTCTCCACTCATTTCTGTGCCCGGTTTCCTTGGAATAGCAGGGGCGAGTGGTTCTGAAGAAGCTGTTTCCGCGTTCTGTATCGCGTGTAATGCAAATCCAACCAGCAGCACCAATACAGGTTCGGTAATATCTGCCACCCGGCCCAGCAGGCCCATCTGCATGAGTTCGATCAGAAATGACCATATGACAACACCGGCTACGGCTTTGTAGTGGCCGATTCCCAGTTTCTGCGCCAGCCAAAGCAGAGAAGTATAAATAAACAGAGATTGCGACAATCCTCGGGCGGCAGCTTCCATTGATCCCTGGAGCATGGTTGCAAACGGAATCCCATTGAAGCTGCCCCCCGAACCGGGAGAGAAAGGCGTTATTCCGACAATGGTCCAGGCGATGAGGAGTGCCAGGAAGGCTGTTTCAATGATTATCCTCGCTCGGCCAAGCCGCAGCGCCACGAGGCATCCTGCATAGCCCGCCAGCAATCCGGTTACGGTCGATGCATTCAAGGTCAGATTCACGGTGACAATTTTTCCCAGCAGGGTTAGTGCAAGCATACCTGTCAACCACAAGGCCAGCGGGCGGTTCAATGCCAGTATTGCGCTGGCAACAGCAAACATACCGGCTGCCTGCAGAAGGAGTTCCGGGAAGGAGAAGCTGAAATCGAGGAAAAGCGGCTTCAGCGCGTCCTTGAATTTCTGCCAATCCAGAGAGGGAACCAGGGGCATCAATTGACTGAGCAACCACAGCGCCAATATCGATAATGGAAGGAGAGAAGAATAATGGAATGACATTGCCTTCCCTTTATTCTTCCTGAAATGTGTCTCAACAAGGTGAGCGGCCCCCATGCCCGAGATCGTGCCCACCTCATTCCACATCACATCGGTTAACGCTGCAGATCGGGACGGCAGCCAAATCTGTGCAAACTGAAGAGCGAATGCGTACGCGAATGACAGAAAAAACAGGATGATGAACCCGTTCCTGTCGCTCGCTCTGGAACGCCGAAAGATAACGCCGGCCATGCCCAGTGGAAAAAACAGTGCGATATTGCCTAATACATCCCCCAGGGAAGTGAACCAGTGGAAGTCAGTAAGAAATCTTTGAACACTGCCGGCGGGAGGGGCGGAAAAATTGCCGGGGTATAGTGACCCGTAAGCAATCAGCAGCAGGATGATCGCGAGGATTCGCGTTCCGGAATGGTGTTCAGTCGAAGAAAAGGGCCGGCGATTTTTCATGCGTTGGGAGTACAGGCTTGATTTCCAGTACGGGGAGCCAACGAGGCATTTTTTTTCCGGAGGCGTATGCGCCTATTCCTTTCGTGCCGTACGAACTGCCATCGAAATCCCGATCGGCGTCCGGATAGACGGTAAAACGAGGAATATCTTCCGCGTTCCTTGTTGCCTTGGACAGGACGGTCGCCAAGGGGCTAAGGTTCATCTCTCCCAGTGGCGCAAACGGGCGAGCAAGATAATTCGAAGCCTCATTGAATTTGCCGATCAGATTGCTTCTCATGAACGCGCTGTTTACGGGTGATTCTGCGAAAATAATATTGGAAACGACAAATTGAGGATACCCTGAGCCTGATCCGTGATGGACCAGCCTGATGCCTGTCCCCTTCGCTAGCACGGTGTTGTGGAAAACACTGACCGATCGAGGTATGTCATTGTGAGGCTGGATGCGAACCGCATCGCCAGAGTGATTTACAAACACGTTATTGTACAGAGCAATGTTCCCTTCACCCTGGAGCAATGATTCGTGCGGATTCTGATAAAAGAAATTGCCATAGATGAGATAAAGATCACTTGAGCCGGGACCGGCGAGAGGCCAGTGGCCGACCAGTACGTTAGGGCGCGCCGACTCCCCGGATCCGCCGTCAGCCTTGCTGAAAACATTATGGCGGATAACCGTTGTGTTACGTCCGTGCGGCATCCCCGAAAGCACTGGGCGCGGCGCCTGATGCTTGATCTGCAAGTTGTAGCCGATCGTGTCAACGATCAGATTGTGCTCGATCAAACCAGCCACAAACGGCGCTCGACCATCCGAATTGCCGAGGTAGATTCCCGTGCCGGCGCCTTCGATGATATTGTTGCGTATTATCCAGTTCCAGGCGGGGCATTTGGTGGAGATGGCAACGGTCTGCTGATTATTGCCATGGCCGCGCATGCGTAACCCCTCGAGGGTAATGTGATGTGCCCAGTCTGCATGTCCCTCGCATTTTACTCCGCTCACCGGTAAGTTATTGCCCTCGATGACCAGATCGCGAATGACGATATAACCGGAATTGAGGATGCTGATGGTGTTGTGACCCGGCCGCGCCAGGAAGACCGGCCGGTTTTTTCCATTGGCTCCGCTAATCGTGATGGGCCCATCCGGGGTTCCATGAAGATAGTGGACTGGCAGCCCCTCCTTATAATTCCCTGGGGCGAGTTGCAGGCGGTCACCCGGCTTGAGTCCCTTCAGTAGCACCCGATAATTGGAGGGTGTTCCCCTATACGTCGTGGCCGCAGAAACGGGCGCACATCCAGAAATGATGTGGGCGAGCATGCTCGCAAGCAGTAAAAAAAGAGCGCGTCCTGATTCCATCGTTATTTGTTACAGCTGTTCTGCCATCAATACATTGTGAAGTCAATGGGATGATGCATGTCGACCTCGTCGCACGAGATTGCAAATACTTGCCTTTTCAGCTATAGTAAATGCAACTCTGTTGCAAATCCACAAATCCATTGGTTAATCTTCAGAAAAAAGCCGAAGAGATGATCCGTTATCGCGGGGAGCGTATCACCCCCGGACGGATTCATACCCTTGCCATGCTACTGTCGGAACGCCGAGCTGTTACGCATCACGAAATTGAAGAGCGATTGAAGGGCGAACATCGGTTTGATCGGGTTACGCTCTATCGGGTGCTGGAGTGGCTGAATGAGAAAGGTTTTGTGCATCGACTGGTGAATGCGGATAGAGTCTGGCGTTTTCGGGCCAATATTCATGAATATTCCCAGCCACACGCTCACTTTGAATGCTTGCGTTGCACAAAGGTAGTCTGTCTCGATGACTTCGAGGCTGCGCATGACTTTGAGCTGCCGGCAGGTTACCGCTCCCGGGAGATTGAGCTAACCGTTAAAGGCTTGTGTGCCGAATGTACCTGATCGATGAATCGTTTGCTGATGCAGTAAAGACGCCGGATGAATAGCGGTGGCCGATAATGTTGCGTAAGCAATTATTCTTGGTTTTGGCGCTCGTATTGGCATGGGTGCCCGTCCTTCAGGCGGCGCACGCGCTGACTCACGTCGGCGAAATCACCAGTCCCATCGTTTCCGAACTGGAAACGGTGGAGGGCGTCGCAGTCAAAGGTGTAATTCCTCCGGCGGTTGGCGAGGCGGATGGCGAGGCCGACAATGACCGGCTCTGTCTCGACTGCCTTGCGCTGACAGGTTTCAGCGTTATTTTCTCTATCCTTGTAATTGTATTTTCGAGTCAGACAAGACGCCAGGCGCGTCTTTATCGAAAACCACAGCGTCTTTTCTTCAATTCTTATACTCCCTACTCCACGCGCGGTCCCCCGCAAGCATAGCGTCCCATAGGCCATACAAGGCGACACGGCGGGCATTGGCGGTATTCCCCAGGAGATTCTGACCGAGATCGTCAGGGTTTACGGTCGATCGGGCAGATATCAGTAACCCAGTAAACCGGTATTTATCCAGGGTAATCAGTATTCGACCCGCCGCCCCTTTGCGGCGGTAAAGCCGTGTCACTCTGATTATCAGTCTCCCTGCAGATTCAGGCAATCAACATGAGTTGTACAAATTGTGATTTTGCGTGCACACCTGTTCTTCGTGCACATGGAAGGCCGCAGCCATACGCTGCATTGGCACTGACGATGTTGCTGCTCGCGCTCGATGCGGTCTCTGTTCAGGCTCAAGAAGCGGAAAAAATTGAGGTGCTCGATCCCGTGGTTGTCACCGCAACCCCTTTTGAGGACCGCACTGAACTGGATATAGCCCAGCCCGTCTCTATATTGAAAGGCGATGATCTGCGCCGCAAACGGGAAGCGAGCCTGGGCGATACCCTTTCTCGCGAGCTGGGAGTGGCGTCAAGCTCGTTTGGTCCTGGCGCAGGCCGTCCGATAATCCGGGGTCTGAATGGGCCGCGCATTCGCGTGCTCGACAATGGCATCGGCACCCTCGATATTTCAAGCATCAGTCCGGATCATGCGGTAACAGCCGAATCGCTCAATGCTTCGCAGATCGAAATATTGCGAGGCCCGGCCACCTTGCTCTATGGCAGCGGTCAATCGGGCGGCGTGGTCAACGTGGTAAGTCGCCGAATCCCCGATCGACTGTTCAAAACTCCGAAAGGTGATTTCGAAGTGCGCGGCAATACCGCGACCGAAGAACGTACGGGGGCGCTGAATGCATCGGGCAGTATTGGAAGCATCTCCTGGAGCGCGGGTGGCTTCAGGCGTAAAACCGGGGATTATCATATTCCGGGACAGGCGGAGGCGAGCAGTAAAAAAGGCGTCGTCGAAAACAGCGCGGTTAACTCCGGTGGCGGCTATATCGGTGGATCGTTTGTCGGAGAGAAGGGTTTTATCGGCCTGTCGGTTTCCCGGCTGGATAGCAAATACGGCATACCGAGTCCTGAACATTCGAAGATCGACCTCGGGCAGACGCGATATGATCTGTCAGGCGAGCTGAATGAGCCATTGCGCGGTTTCGAGCGGCTCAAGGTACGCGTCGGCTACAACGATTACAAGCATAATGAAATCGAAAGTTCAGGAGAGGTTGCTACAAGATTCAGGAATCAGGCATTGGAGAGCCGTGCCGAGCTTGCGCATAAACCCATAGCGAACTGGCAGGGGGTATTCGGCTTCCAGTTTCAGGACCGGAATTTTTCCGCACTGGGCGAGGAGGCGGTGGTACCGGTTACCAAATCCGATTCCGCCGGCCTTTTCCTGGTCGAAGAGCGAAACTGGGACCGCTGGCGGCTGGAACTCGGTGGAAGGATCGAGCGCGCAACGCAGAATCCGCAGAATAATGTCGATCCATCGCGCGCATTCCATCTCTATAACGTTTCCATGGGCACTTTGTGGAAGTTCATGGATGGCTACGGGCTTGCCCTATCCGGTACGCGAGGGCAACGCGCTCCATCAACAGAAGAACTGTACATACATGGCGCGCATCGCGGCACTGCCACCTTTCAGACAGGCGATCCAGCTCTAAGCAGCGAAACAACTAATAACATCGATCTGGCGCTGCGCAAGACTGATGGGAACGTAAAGTGGAAAATCAACTTCTTTCATAACTGGATCAACAATTATATTTTTGTCCACAGCGCCGACGTGAATGGTGACGGCATCCCTGATCGCTCCGATGATACCGGCGCACTAGACCCCAATGGCGAATTCCTGGTACAGAATTTTGCGCAAACCAACGCGCAATTCTATGGCGCCGAGGCTGAAGCGATATTCACCCTGAAGCCCGATGCCATCGATTTACGGTTGTTTACCGACTATGTTCGCGGAAAATTGAATCGTGGAGGCAATGTCCCACGGATCACTCCGCTCCGGTTTGGGCTGGAACTGAATCACAGGATGGGTCCATGGACGACCAATGTGAGTGTCACGCGGATAATGCGCCAGAATCGCGTGGCGGAACTGGAAACGCCTACTCCGGGCTACACGGTGGTGAATGTCGAGGCGACTTATCTTATCAAGAAAATCAGGTCGAACGGCATCATGATTTTTCTGCAGGGTAAAAATTTGCTCAACGAGGATATGCGGGTCCATACGTCTTTCCTGAAGAACTTCGCGCCATTACCGGGCAGGGCGCTCGTCGCTGGCCTGAGAGGGGAATTTTAGCAGGCAGAGCAATTCGACCGGGTGATCAGCCTTCAAGACACTCGTGCTGTGGCATGTAGGGGGCGCTTGCACGCCACCTCTGGCCCCGACACTCAAGCTCTCCTGTTAACCCTGAGCAGAATGTGGCAAACTTCGGGGTTACGTCCTAATCCGGTTATATCGATCCGTGTCTTCGTACGAACTCTTCATCGGTTTGCGCTACACCCGCGCCAAGCGCCGCAATCACTTCATCTCATTCATTTCTCTCATTTCCTTGCTCGGCATTACGCTCGGGATGACAGCGCTCATTACCGTTATGTCGGTTATGAACGGATTCCAGAAAGAAGTCCGTTCACGCATCCTCGGTGTCGCGGCGCATATCCAGGTGAGCGGAGTGGACGGCACGCTGACGGACTGGCGGAAAATTGCGGAAGAAGCGCTGAGGCAGCCCGAGGTGGAAGCTGCTGCACCCTACATCGGCGCACAAGGGATGATTTCGTTCGATCAGTCGGTGAGCGGGGTTGCCGTGCGAGGCATCCTGCCTGGCATGGAAGATCATGTGGCGGATCTCGGACGGATGATGATAGACGGCAGACTGGAAAACCTGGCGCCGGGAGAATTCGGCATGGTCATCGGCCGCGAACTGGCTCGCGCCCTGGGGGTCTTTACGGGTGACAAGGTCGTATTGATTTCGCCACAGGGACAGGTGACGCCCGCGGGAATCATTCCGCGCCTCAAACAGTTCACCATCACCGGTATATTCGAGGCGGGGCATTTCGAATACGATTCCGGGCTGGTGCTCATCCATCTGGCAGATGCACAAAAGCTGTATCGCATGGAACATCAGGTGTCAGGCGTTCGCCTCAAGCTGCATGATCTTTTCAAGGCGCCGCAAGTCGCGCAGGAACTCGTGCCGCTGATTTCCAGCGACGTCTACATCACCGACTGGACGCGCCAGCACGCCAATTATTTTCGTGCCATACAAATCGAGAAACGCATGCTGGCACTCATTCTCGCACTGATCATTGCGGTCGCTGCGTTTAATATCGTCTCCACGCTGGTGATGGCCGTGACGGACAAGCAGTCGGATATCGCGATATTGCGCACGCTGGGTGCGAGTCCGCGCAGCATCATGAAAATATTTATCGTGCAGGGAACCTGGATCGGAGTGGTCGGTACCACGTTGGGCGTGATCGGCGGCGTGTTGCTTGCCTACAACGTGGAGGCGGTCATTGCAATGATAGAACGCCTGTTCAGCGTGCAGTTCCTGTCCAGGGAAGTCTACTATATCAGCGAAATTCCATCCGATCTGCAACTCGATGACGTGATTGCAGTCGCTGTCGTTTCTTTCGTGCTGACACTGCTGGCAACGCTCTATCCGAGCTATCGCGCATCGAAGATCAACCCCGCCGAGGCGCTGCGGTATGAGTGACAATATCATTTCCTGCCGCAGCCTGCGGAAGAGCTATTATCAAGGCCAGATCGAAGTGCCGGTCCTGATGGGAATAGACCTGAAGGTGGGGAAGGGAGATACTGTCGCTATCGTCGGCGCATCAGGCTCGGGAAAGAGCACGCTGCTGCACCTGCTAGGCGGCCTTGATGTTCCTACCGGGGGCGAAATTCGCATCATGGGACAGGAAATTGCTGACATCGGTGAAGCGGAGAGATGCCAGTTGCGTAACAGGTCACTCGGTTTCGTTTATCAGTTTCATCATCTGCTGCCCGAGTTTACCGCGTTGGAAAACGTGGCCATGCCGCTTTTGATCCGTCGCACGTCCAAGGCCAAAGCCTATGACAGCGCCCGCGGAGTTCTGAAGCAGGTCGGTCTGGGACATCGGCTGACGCACACTCCCGGAGAGCTTTCGGGGGGCGAGCGCCAGCGGGCCGCCGTGGCGCGTGCACTGGTGACCCGGCCAGCATGCGTGCTTGCGGATGAGCCTACGGGCAATCTCGACCGGCGAACCGCGGGAGAAGTGTTCGATCTGATGCTCGAACTCAACCAGGATGCCGGCGCGAGCCTTGTCATTGTCACACATGATCCCGATCTCGCCAGAAAGGCCGGAAGAATCCTGCATCTGGAGGATGGCATCCTGACCCCCTGAGGCACAGGTAATGGGGCTGGGGCCGGCTGCTCCTATCCAGCAGTTCATGAACTTCTGTCAGGCCGCATCCCGGTATCAGTTGAATGGCCTTAACGGCTTTGCTCTATCCGCTATCTTCATCCATTCCACCCATATTCTGCTCATTCTTCTGTCTGCGCCGTTTTGCGCGCTTGCGCCATTCATAAATCGCGAACAGGCGCCATGCGGCGCGCACTGCAAAATAGCCCGTTGAAGAAAGTAACAGAGCCAGCAGCAACATTCCGACCAGCAAAGGCTTGCCGAGTGACACGACCCAGTCGATCAGGGCAGGCCCCCATTCGCTGATACTTTTATCCATGAGGTGCAGTCCCACCTCAGGCATGCCGTTCGACGTACTTCCCGTTACAAAAGCGCCGATTTCGTAGGCAGCCACGTAGATCGGCAGAATGGTAAAGGGATTGGAATAAAGCGTCGTTATGACTGCTACGGGAAGGTTGACCTTGAAGGCAACGGCGAATAACGCGGCAAAAAAGAATTGCACAGGATTGCTTCCCGGGATAAGGCCGGCGAACAATCCGACTGCAAAGCCGCCCGCGACTGACCTCCGATGCAGGTGCCAGAGATTGTGATGTTGCAGTCGCTCTCCGAAAGGGGCAATAAACCGGTTGTGCCGGATGGTTTCGTGCGAAGGCAGGTATTTTTTGAAAAATTTTCGAAACACAGGGTGGCATGAAATATATACAGGAACAGGAGTCAGGGAACTCCGATAAATCCTCCGGTTCGGCCAGCGGCGGGATTCCTGGCGGTAGGATTCCTTGATGCAAACATACACCACTTGCTCAGCTGAAGCTATGGGTATATGAAATTCTGCGTGCGATGAAAAGACATTTGTGGACGCGATGCTGTCACCGGTCTTGTCTGTTTTCTCAGACTTCTCCAATGATTTTTATCCTGGATACTTCAACCGCCTGTACGTTCTATCGATAGCGGAAAACCGCTGATGCGAATTTGTATTCTGGCATTTGTGGCTGGAGTAGTGCTGCTGCAACAGCAGCCGCTACTGCCGGCGCCTGCGGGGGCGTGGATTCTTCTCCCCGGCGTGGTGTGCGGGATCCTGCTGCTTCGCTGCCGTACTCCTGTTCTTGCTCGCATCGGCAAGACGTTTTGGATTTGCCTTTTCCTGGGAACGGGCTTTTTCTGGGCGGCTGCTTTTGCGCAATGGCGCTTGAGCGACGTGCTTCCGCACGAATGGGAAGGGAGAGACATCCAGGTAATTGGCGTGGTTGCGGAATTGCCGCAAACCGGCGAAAACAGTGTCCGCTTTACTTTCGATGTGGAGCAGGTCCTGACGGAAGGCGCAATCGTGCCTGCGCGTCTTTCTCTTTCCTGGTACAAGGAGCGTGGCAGCGGCTTTACGCGAGGGCCTTCAATACCTTTCCTCAATGTTGGGGAACGCTGGCGGCTTACTATACGGCTCAAGCGCCCCCATGGAACCGCCAATCCGCATGCTTCCGACTTCGAGCAGTGGGCGCTGGAGCGCAACATTCGAGCCACAGGCTATGTGCGCAAGGATGACGAAAATTTACGCCTGGAAAAAGTGGTGGGGCGTCCCGGTTATCATGTCGAGCGTTTGCGCCAGGATATTCGCGATAATTTCATTGCCGCGCTGCCGGACCATGCTTATGGCGGCATCCTGATTGCGCTGGCGGTAGGGGATCAGCGAGCGATTCCGCATGAGCAGTGGCAGATATTCACACGGACCGGGATAAACCATCTCGTCAGCATATCCGGCCTTCATATCACCATGCTGTCGGGGCTTGTGTTTACGATAACATACTGGTTGTGGCGCAGAAGCTATTATCTGACGCTGTGGTTGCCGGCCAGGAAAGCGGCAGTCGTAGCCGGGCTGGTGGCAGCGCTCGGTTATACGCTGCTGGCCGGTTTTGCGATTCCGGCACAGCGCACGCTCTATATGCTTGCCGCGGTCGCCGTTACCCTATGGCTCGGCCGTCCCATTGCAATGACTACAGTCCTGGCCTGGGCATTGCTCGCAGTCGTGGTTCTCGATCCGTGGGCAGTGCTTTCACCCGGCTTCTGGTTATCTTTTGGCGCCGTCGCGGTAATCATGCTGGTATCTGTCGGCCGCATCGGCAGGCCGCACTGGCTGAGCAGTTGGGCAATCGTGCAGTGGGCCATAACCCTGGGCCTGATACCTCTTTTATTGGCGATGTTTCAGCAGATATCGCTGGTTTCCCCAATCGCCAATGCGGTGGCGATTCCACTGGTGAGTCTTGTCGTGGTGCCGCTAACCCTGCTGGCAACCCTGCCGCCCCTCGATTTTCTGTTGATCCCGGCGCATGCAGCACTGGACGGTTGCATGATCGTGATGCAATGGCTGAGCGATGCGCCTCAGGCCGTCTGGAGTCAGCAAGCGCCGCCTTTCTGGGCAATAGCCGTGGGAGTGGCAGGCATTTTCTGGATGCTGTTGCCTGGGAAGTGGGGCTGGCGGCTCGGCCTCGGCACCGGTTTTCCTGCTCGCTGGCTCGGCCTCATCGCCCTGCTGCCGATGTTTCTGCTGCCTCTCCCAAAGCCAGAGCAAGGAGAACTGTGGCTGACCGTGCTGGATGTCGGTCAGGGACTGGCGGTACTGGCGCGCACGGAAAAGCACACGCTGCTCTATGATGCGGGTCCTGCCTTCACATCAGAGGCCGATAGCGGGAGCCGCACCATCGTTCCTTTTCTCCGCGGAGAAGGGATAAGGCATCTTGATGCAATGATCGTCACCCATGCCGATTCGGATCATAGCGGCGGAGGGTTGTCCGTGCTGCAAGCGGTACCCGTGGAATGGTTCGTCTCATCGTTGCGCGATGATCATCCCATGCAACAGGCCGCTTTCAACAGGCGCCGATGCAAGGCGGGGCAGTCGTGGGAATGGGATAGTGTTCGCTTCGACATGCTTCATCCGGCGGAAGAGAGCTACAATGACTTCCGCCTCAAGAGCAACGCCTTGAGTTGCGTGTTGAAAATTACTACCCGGCATGGCAGCGTACTTCTGCCGGCGGATATCGAGAAAAAATCCGAGTATCAATTGCTCAAACGCTATGGGGAAGCGCTCTCCTCAACGGTATTGATCGCTCCTCATCATGGAAGCAAAACTTCTTCCACCGAGGGGTTCGTGCGCAAGGTGAATCCGCAGCTGGTAGTATTTACCGTCGGTTACCGCAACCGTTTTGGCCATCCGAAGGAGGAAATCGCGGAGCGATACCGGTCGGCGGGAAGCAGAGTGTTGCGCAGCGACGCCGATGGCGCCATATTGCTGCGCTTTGCCGGTAATGGCCTTGCCGTGGAGCAATGGCGCGTGCGGCGAATGCGTTACTGGCACGATTCAGCAACGTTTTAACCGGAAATAAAGATAAAGCAGTTTTGAAAGGATTCGAGGACCCGGTTGAAAAAGGCGGCTCCCACACTCACCACACCCGTTCCATGAACGCTTCCTCCCTCATTCCCGGAAAAGGGGACGAACCTTTCCGGCTCCAGTCCCCGGGTTCAATCTTCTCCCCGGCAGAAATCGATCTGCTCCGGAAAGCGCAAGCTTTTTGCGAATCACTCTATAGGGATAAAAGCCTGCCTGACGGTGAATTGCTCTCTTCGCATGTAGAGGGAGTCGCGGAGATTCTTGCCGGATTGCGGGTGGACAGCGATACGCTGGCAGCAGGAGTGCTGCATGCAGTTCCGGGATATCTGGAGGGGTATGAGGAAGAATTGACAACCGCTTTTGGTTCGACAGTCGCTCATCTCGTGGAAGGTGTGAGGCGCGTCAGCCGAATCCAGGTGCTGCGCTCAGCAAACAGCACGGACAATATCGGGAACGACAACGCGCAGATTGAAGCATTGAGGAAGATGCTGCTCGCCATGGCGGAGGACATCCGGGTGGTGATCATCGCCCTGGCCAACCGGCTGCAAACGATGCGCTACGTCGCTGCCAGCAATATTGCGGGAAGATGGGAGGCCGCTGAGGTCACCCTGAACATTTTCGCGCCTCTCGCCAATCGACTGGGGCTGTGGCAAGTGAAGTGGGAACTGGAGGATTTGTCGTTTCGGATCACTGAACCTGAACGCTATAAAAAAATCGCCATATTGCTGGAGGAGACCCGCCGCAGCAGGGAACAATATATCGCGCTGGTAGTTGACAAGTTGCAAAACGAACTGCATCAGGCCGGGATCAAGGCTCAAATCTCAGGACGCCCCAAGCACATTTACAGCATTTACAGGAAAATGAAACGCAAGGGGGTGGGCTTCGAGGAAATCCAGGATAACCGTGCCGTTCGCATTCTCGTGGACGAAGTCAGGGATTGCTACGCGGCATTGGGGGTGGTGCACAACCTTTGGGTGCCGATCCCCAAGGAGTTCGACGACTATATTGCCAAGCCGAAAGGCAATGACTACCGGTCGCTGCATACTGCTGTCATCGGCCCGGAAGGCAAAGTGGTCGAGGTGCAGATCCGGACCCATGAGATGCACCGGCATTCGGAGATGGGGGTTGCTGCGCATTGGCGCTACAAGGAAGGCGCAAAGCGGGATGCGCGGTATGAGGAAAAGATCGCCTGGTTGAGGCAGATACTGGAGTGGAAGAATGATGTCGAGGGCGCGGGAGAACTGGCTGAGCATTTCAAGGTTGCACTGTTCGAAGATTCGGTCTATGTACTGACGCCACAAGGGAAGGTGATAGCACTGCCCAAAGGAGCCACTCCCGTGGATTTTGCGTACCATGTGCATAGCGACCTGGGGCACCGTTGCCGGGGCGCCAAGGTGGATGGCATCATGGTGCCCCTCGATTACCCGCTGCAAAATGCGCAAAGGGTGGAGATCATTTCGATCAAGCAGGGGGGGCCCAGCCGCGACTGGCTCAACCCTGCACTGGGTTATATCAGGAGTCCGCGCGCCCGGACGAAAGTCAGGCAGTGGTTCAGCAGTGAAATGCGTACTGCTTCCCTCACGCAAGCCCGGGCTTTGGTGGAAAAGGAACTGCAGCGTCACGGCATGACTGCGATGAGTCTGGATAAGCTGGCAGTCGAGTTCAAATTTACCAGACTTGATTCCTTTCTTGCGGCCGTCGCAAGGGGGGATATCAACGCGCGCCAGCTATCGGCATTCCTGAGCGGGGGGACTGAACCTGGCCTGTCCGCTCCCGAAACGCCAGTCGTCAAAAAACAGACCCTTACTTCAGAATTTCAGGGAGAGGTACTCGTCGTTGGGGTCGATAAACTGCTTACCGTACTGGCAAAGTGCTGCAAGCCTGTACCTCCTGATCCCATCATCGGTTTTGTCACCCGCGGACGGGGAATCACCATCCACCGGGCAAGTTGCGCCAATGTATCCCGCTTGTCAGGAGAAGGCGTGGCGCGTCTCGTCAGTACGCAATGGGATTTATCTAAAAATGCGAGTTACGCCGTGGAGGTGGAGATTCAGGCGCAGGATCGTCAAGGACTGCTGAACGACATTTCGAGCGTTCTGTCGCGCGAAAAAATTGATGTGGCCGCTACCCGCGCCTATAGCCGCGACCTGAACGCGACCATGCAGTTCGTGATCAAGATTGGCAACGTGAATCAATTGCGGCGTGTTCTCGGGCTGATAGCAGGCGTCCCCGGAGTCATATCGGCATCGCGCAAATAAACGTAATTCAAGTTCCGGCGACGCACTGCCAGCACTCCGATACTCCGCACATGACTGACCAGTGTTAACCCGTTTAAATTTCATTTCGGACGCCTCCCTGTTGATTGTAGTTGAACTACAGTATGGAAATTACAGTAGAAACGCGAGTGGCAAGTTGATGTTTGATGGTAAATTCGGCGATAAAGCCGGGATCCTGGTCATGCCCATTATTCCTCCATGCAGGTATGGACGCGGGACAGTGCGTTTATAGAGAGCACGCAGCAAAGGCAAGTGTGCATAAAAAGTCGTTCGAAGGCTTGCCGGCCCGAATGCAATCCTCTTCCCATCGGCAGTTTGCAACCGGAACATTTATTTCTTCCTATTTGTCGAGGCCGGAAATTTCCATATTCCCCTACTTTTTTAATCCCCCATTCTCTTCCTTGACTTTGGCTTTTTTTTTAACTACAGTGGGTAAAAGTGGGTAGAAGTGGGAGATGATTTTCTGCAGTTTTCCTCCGTAAAGTAAAGAAAGGGAGCAATGTTTCGCGGTGGGACGCCTGTCAGTCTGGATAACAAGGGTAGGCTCGCCGTGCCTGCAAGATACCGGGAGACGCTCATATCCCTTTGCGCAGGTCATCTGATTGTCACTGCCGACCCATCCAAGTGCCTGTTGATTTATCCTCAGCCCGTATGGGAGCCCATAGAGCAAAAGCTCAACAGTCTTTCCAGCTTTAATCCACAAACCCGCAGTTTGCAGCGGCTTCTCGTTGGCAATGCCTGCGATGTGGAGATGGATGGCGCCGGCCGCATTCTTGTGCCTCCCTCTCTGCGGGCATTTGCAGGCTTGAGCAAAGAGGTGGTTCTGGTAGGACAAGGTGCCAAATTCGAGCTGTGGGACAGCGAAAAATGGAACCTGCAGATGGAGAGCGCGCTCGCGTTCAGAGACGGCATTCCCGAAGAACTCGAAGGTTTTTCACTGTAATTTTGTGGCTGAGACAGGGAGGCATACCACTGTTCTGCTACAGGAGGCGGTGGAGGCGCTGGCACTCAAGCCAGACGGGATATATGTGGATGGGACGTTTGGTCGGGGCGGACACAGCCGGCTGATACTGGAGCGCCTGGGGAAGAGCGGAAGACTAATCGCGTTCGATAGGGATCCGGCCGCTTGTGCGGTTGGACGGAATTTTGGAGACGAACGTTTCTGCATGGTTCACAGCAGTTATTCCAGATTGCAGGAGGTGCTGCGGCAGTTGAATGTCGGTCAGATCGATGGGGTATTACTGGATCTGGGCGTGTCGTCACCGCAACTCGAGGACGCCACACGCGGCTTCAGTTTCAGCATGGAGGGACCGCTCGATATGCGCATGGATACAACAGAGGGGCAGACAGCAGCTCAGTGGTTGGCTTCGGCGTCGGAAGTCCAATTGGAAGAGGTGATAAGAGAATATGGCGAAGAGCGGTTTGCTAAGCAGATTGCAAGAGCGATTGTTAAGGCTAGAGCGCGACAACCTCTCGTCACTACCGCTCAACTTGCCGCGATCGTGGCAGCGGCCATACCCGCGCGCGCGCGTGAGCCAAAACAGAATCCGGCGACGCGTACCTTTCAGGCCATCCGGATTTACCTCAATCAGGAGCTTGAGAGGCTGTCGCTTGCCTTACCGCAGTGCGTCGAGATGCTGAAGCCGGGTGGCCGACTGGTCATTATCAGTTTTCACTCGCTGGAAGATAGAATAGTCAAGCGTTTCATACGGGAAGGAGCGAACCCCGACAAGCTGCCGAAGCACTTGCCGTTGCGCGCCGATGAGGTCCGGCGCTTCAGCAGAGTAAATCTGCAAAGGGTCGGGAAAGCGGTACGGCCCAGCCTGGCGGAGGTTGAATGCAATCCTCGCGCACGCAGCGCGATAATGCGTGTGGCGGAGCGGATAAACACTACTTAGGGGAATCTCGTTGCGCGTTTTTGGTTGATGAGAGGTCGGTGTGATCAGAATAAATATTTTGTTGACCTTAATTCTCGTCGCTTGCGCGCTGGGTGTTGTGACTTCACAGCACAAGGCGCGCAAGCTGTTTGTGGAACTGGAAAAGGAGCAGCAGCTGGCGAGGCAGCTGACCGAGGAATGGGGGCAGTTGCAGCTTGAGCAAAGCACGTGGGCGACGCATGCCCGTATTGAAAAAATTGCCACGGAGCAGTTGCGGATGCGCCTGCCGGACCCCAAGCTTATCCAGACCATACCCCTGAGTCCTCCCGTGGGGGAACCTATCGATTCGACCGACAAGGAAGCATCGAAATCATGAAAGCCAATCAAAAGTCGCCTGCTATGCGGCCTGCGCTGCCCGCGCAGCGCTCACGCCTCCTGGTGAGTCTATTGTTGCTTGGATTCGCTGGCCTGGCAGGACGCGCCGCTTATCTGCAGGGAATGCACAACGGGTTTTTGCAGCAGAAGGGTGAATCGCGTTATAGCCGCGTGCTTGAGATGAACGCAAACCGGGGAATGATCACCGACCGTTACGGCAAGCCGCTGGCGATCAGCACCCCCGTGGAATCCGTGTGGCTGAGCCCGCAGGACATGGTTGCCACCCCCGAGCAGTTAAACAGGCTAGCAGGTCTGATCGATATGGATGCGAATGAGCTTCACAAGCGCCTGGATGGGCTGGCAGGAGTCTCCCAGGGTTCCCGGGCAGCGTCCAGGCGCGATTTCGTATACCTGAAGCGGCATTTGTCCCCAGCCGTGGCGGCCGGTATCATCGAACTGAAAATCCCCGGCATTTTTCTCAAGCGCGAGTATCGGCGCTACTACCCTGCAGGGGACCTGACTTCCCATGTTCTCGGGTTCACCGATCTGGACGACAGGGGGCAGGAGGGGATTGAACTGGCCTGGCAGGATGAGCTTGCCGGAAAACCGGGAAGCCGTCGGGTCATCAAGGACCGCAAAGGCCACATCATCGAGGACGTCGAAAGCATCCGCGCCCCGAGGCCGGGACAAAACATGGCGCTGTCGATAGACAGCAAAATACAATACCTCGCTTACCGTGAATTGAAGCAGGCAGTGGAAACCCACAAGGCCAAGGCTGGAGGCCTGGTGGTGCTCGATGTGAAGACAGGCGAGGTCCTGGCCTTGGTGAATCTCCCGACCTACAACCCGAACAACCGGTCCAACAGGAATAGCGCGCAGTCGCGTAACAGGGCCGTCACCGATATGTTCGAGCCGGGTTCCACGCTCAAGCCGTTCACGGTAGCGGCAGCGCTGGAAGCAGGGAGAATCACTCCGGACACTGTATTTCAAACCGCACCGGGTTCATTCTCCATAGGCAAGGCGACCATACGCGATGCGCACAGGACAGAGGCCTTGACTGTCACGCAGGTGATCCAGAAATCCAGCAACGTCGGTTCAGCAAAGATCGCGCTGTCGCTTCCGCCGCAGACACTGTGGGAAATGCTGAATGGAGCAGGATTCGGAGAACTGCCCGGCTCCGGCTTTCCGGGTGAGGTGAGCGGCAAGCTGCGGCCTTATAAAACCTGGCGTCCCATCGAGCAGGCGACCATGTCGTATGGTCACGGCATTGCAGTGAGCCTGATGCAGCTTGCTCGCGCTTATATGATTTTTGCCGCGGAAGGTGAAATAAAACCGGTATCGCTGCTGAAGCTGGACTCGGATCCCGTCAGCAAGCGCGCGATTTCACGCGACACAGCGCTGGCCGTGAGCCGTATGCTGGAGATGGTGGCGCAGCCGGGCGGTACCGCTCCACGGGCGCAGGTCAATGGGTATCGGGTGGCGGGGAAGACTGGAACCGCGCACAAGCTGGAAGGCAGAGGCTATGCAAAAAACCGCTATCTCTCGACCTTTGTCGGTTATGCGCCTGTCTCGAATCCGAGATATGTCATTGCAGTGATGCTGGACGAGCCGTCAGCTGGACAATATTACGGAGGGACGGTGGCGGCGCCGATTTTCAGTCGGGTGATGCAAGGCATTCTGCACATGCAGAATGTGCCGCAAGATGCGCCGAGCGGCAATGCGACGTCCCTGACAGCCGCTCCGCCCAAGGACAACAAGGGTGATGTATGAGTCCCGGGTCGGGGAGGAAGATAGCGGAACGTCCCGGCGGTTCCGAAGCCGGTTTTGATTTCCATGCGCTTGACCGGCTCGGAGCGAGGAGGGAGCATCTTGCGGTTGACAGCCGCACCGTGAAGCCGGGAGATACTTTTCTGGCCTATCCCGGGGAAAAGACGGATGGACGTAAATTCATTCTGCAAGCAATAGAGCGGGGTGCCTGCACAGTAGTGTGGGAACGTGATGGCTTTGTGTGGGATCCCCAATGGAAAACACCCAATCTGCCAGTGCCGGACTTGAAATCCAGAGCGGGATTCATTGCAGATTATCTGTATGATCATCCCTCGCAAAAGCTATGGTTGATCGGAGTGACGGGAACGAACGGCAAAACCTCCTGCAGCCATTGGATTGTCCAGGCGATGGCTGCACTGGATCGTAAAGCCGCGGTCATCGGCACGCTGGGAACCGGTTTTCCCGGAGAAATGGAATTTTCTACAAATACCACCCCCGATTCCGTGTTATTGCAAGCTAAAATAGCTAATTTTTTGCGGCGTGGCGCAGAATGCGTGGCAATGGAAGTCTCTTCGCATGGGATTGTACAAGGACGGATAAACGGAGCGACGTTTGCAGTTGCCATGCTTACCAATCTTTCGCGCGATCACCTCGATTATCACGGCAACATGGAAGTGTACGCAGCCGCCAAGGCACGGCTGTTTCATTGGAGCGGGCTCAAGTATGCCGTGCTGAACCTCGATGACGCATTTGGCATGCAGCTTCTGCATGATCTGGAAGGAACCGGAATCGGCATGATCGGCTACGGGTTTGCCGATACCGCAATCGCGCATCCTGATCCTGGCTCATTCAGGAGGGTATGGGGGCGCAATCTCCGGGCAAGCATGGCAGGACTGGAATTCGATATTGAATTCGAAGCGGAATCCCTGAAATTTAAAACGGAAGTGCTGGGCAGCTTCAACGCTTCCAACTTATTGGGAGTGCTCGCTGCCCTGCTTGCAAGCGGTATCGCTTTCGCGGAAGCGGTTCGAGCCTTGCGGGAAGTCCAGCCGGTAGCAGGGCGCATGCAGCAGATAGGTGGAGAGGGAGATGAGCCCCTCATCGTTGTGGATTACGCTCATACTCCGGACGCCCTGGAAAAGGTATTGACCACGCTGCGGGAAGCGGTGGATGCCGGTTTCTCTGGCGGGAAGCAGGAGACGGAATCAGGAAGGCTTGTCTGCGTCTTCGGTTGCGGGGGCGAGCGCGATCAAGGCAAGCGTCCCTTGATGGGGGAAGTGGCGACCCGGTTGGCTGACGAAGCCATCATCACCAGCGACAACCCGCGAGGCGAGGATCCGGATTCCATTATTCGTGACATCGCCGCGGGAGCTGCCGCCAATCATCGCATCGAGAAGAATCGGGCCGACGCGATCTATTGCGCGATACAGGGCGCACATAAGGGCGATGTCATATTAATCGCGGGCAAGGGGCACGAAACCTGGCAGGAGGCAGGCGGTAAAAAATTCCCTTTCAGCGATGCAGAGGTCGCGAGAAGAGCATTGATGACGGAGAAGACACAGGCGCGAATATGATGAATTTGCAGGAGGCGGCCCTGATCGTGTCCGCAACCCTGACCGGGGACCAACCCGATCGAGCGGCAGCTGGAAAGATCGATTTCACAGGCGTGAGCACGGATAGCCGCGCACTTGCGCGGGGTGATCTGTTTGTCGCTCTGGTCGGTCCCAGCTTCGATGGTCACGATTTTATCGTCCAGGCACGGGAGAGGGGCGCAGCGGCGGCCCTGGTGCAGCAGGGCAGGCTGACCGGGGATCCAGAATACGGGATTCCCCTGATACAGGTGCAGAATACACGGCTGGCATTGGGACAACTGGCGGCATGCTGGCGCGAGCGCTTCACCATACCGCTGGTCGCAGTAACGGGAAGCAATGGCAAGACGACCGTAAAGGAGATGATCGCCTCCATTTTAAGGCGCGCCGCGAAGCAGGCGGCGGGGGGGGGGGAGACGGACGCCCCGGATGCAGTGCTGGCAACCCAGGGCAACCTCAACAATGATATAGGCATGCCGCTCACGCTTTTGCGATTAAGTGAGCGGCATCGCTATGCCGTTATAGAGATGGGCATGAACCATCCGGGCGAAATCTCATACCTTACCCGCCTTGCAAAGCCTTCGGTGGCGCTCATCACCAATGCCGGCGATGCGCACATTCAGGGACTTGGATCAGTTGAAGCAGTAGCCCGCGCAAAGGGTGAGATCTTCGAAGGACTCAGCCAGCAGGGGATGGCGGTTATCAATGCAGATGACCCGTACAATGAGCTGTGGCGTGAACTTGCGGGTGACAGGCAGATAATCGATTTTGGCCTGAAGAGCAAAGCAAAAGTGAGCGCAGCCTACAAACTGGCTTTTTCCGGCGTGCAAATGACACTGATTTTACCTCAAGGGGTCGAGGAGGTGACTCTGCAGGTGCCGGGCGAACATAACGTGCGGAATGCGCTGGCGGCTGCGGCTGCGGCCGTAGCGGTCGGTATGTCTCCGAAGACGATCGCGGCGGGATTGAGCACATTTGGCGGAGTGAAAGGAAGAATGCAAAGAAAATGCGGTGTGCGCGGAGCAACGCTGATCGATGATTGTTACAACGCCAACCCCGACTCGGTACGGGCGGCCCTGGCGGTGCTTGCAAGGGCGGAAGGTAAAAAAGTCCTGGTGCTGGGGGATATGGGAGAACTGGGCGACAAAGGAAGAGAGTTTCATGAACAGATTGGTGACGAAGCGAGAGTTGCGGGGATAGACGAACTCATGGCTCTGGGAGATTTGAGTGCATACGCGGCGGAGAAATTCGGCAGGGGAGCCCGCCATTTCAGAAAAATGGAGGATCTGTTGGCCGATATAGAAACGCTGCCCGGGCCGGACGTCACGCTGCTGATCAAAGGATCGCGTTTCATGCAGATGGAACGAGTCGTAAAGCGTCTGGAATCCGGATTATGAGTTTACGGATCGTGAGTCAGGTTATGGATGTCATGGTCTTCTTCGAAGATTCTGGTAAATCCCCGAATATTCCACACGGATGCCTGTCATGCTGCTAGAGCTTGCTCAATGGCTTGCCGGAGACATCCGTCTGTTCAATGTATTCAGTTACATTACGTTGCGTACCGTTCTGGCTGCACTCACCGCGCTGGTCATCTCGTTCATTGTAGGCCCGACGATGATACGGAAACTTACCGCCTACAAGATCGGGCAGGCGGTGCGGGATGACGGTCCTCAGACACATCTGGTCAAGGCAGGTACGCCTACCATGGGCGGAGCGTTGATACTCGTCTCTATCGCCATTACCACCCTGCTCTGGGCAGATCTCAGCAATCGCTACGTATGGATTGTCCTGATTACAACCCTGGGTTTCGGCATGATCGGTTGGGTGGATGATTACCGCAAGGTGGTATATCGCAACCCGAAAGGACTTTCCGCCAGGGCGAAGCTTTTCTGGCAATCGGCCATTGCGATCCTGGTGGCGCTCTACCTGGCGCTGACAGCCGAACTACCCGCGCAGACAACCCTGATCGTTCCCTTCTTCAAACAGGTGGCTGTTCCGCTGGGCGTGACAGGATTCGTGGTGCTTGCCTATTTCGTCATCGTCGGTACCAGCAATGCGGTAAACCTGACCGACGGGCTGGATGGCCTCGCTATCATGCCTACCGTGATGATCAGCAGCGCTCTGGCGATTTTTTCCTATGTGGCCGGTCATGCGGTATTCGCAAAATATCTCGGTATTCCTCATATCCCCCAGGCCGGCGAACTCGCGGTTTTCTGTGGCGCGCTGGCAGGTGCGGGTCTTGCTTTTCTGTGGTTCAACGCTTATCCGGCGGAAGTTTTCATGGGAGATGTCGGAGCGCTTGCCCTGGGCGCGGCACTTGGAATCGTGACAGTGATAGTGCGGCAGGAAATCGTTATGCTCATCATGGGAGGCGTGTTTGTAGTGGAAACCCTGTCGGTCATGTTGCAGGTGGCTTCATTCAAGCTGATCGGCAAGCGCATTTTTCGCATGGCGCCGTTGCATCATCATTATGAATTGAAAGGCTGGAAGGAAAACCAGGTAGTGGTCCGGTTCTGGATCATTACCATGATGCTGGTGTTGTTCGGTTTGTCTTCCCTGAAGCTGAGATGAAGTTGAAATCATGAATCTGCAAGGCAGAACTGTTCTGGTGCTGGGTCTCGGAGAGACCGGTCTTTCCATGGCAAAATGGTTGTTTCGGCGGGGAGCGCGGGTGCGAGCAGCTGATACCCGAAACAAGCCGCCGGGTGTGACCGCATTTAACAGCGCGCTGCCCCAGGCGGAGGTTTTTGCAGGTTCACTGGCTGCCAGAGCCTTTTCCGGCGTGGATTTAATCGCAATCAGTCCTGGCCTGCCCCTGTCGGAGCCTCTTGTGCAGCAGGCGTTGAAAGAAGGCACTCCGGTGGTGGGGGATATGGAGCTTTTTGCCTGGGCGGTCAGAGATGCGGGGATTGGCAGGTCAAAACTCATCGGAATTACCGGCTCCAATGGCAAAACCACGGTAACCGCCATGACGGGGGCAATGTTAAAAAAAGCGGGGTGGGACGTCGAAGTGGCGGGAAATATCGGCCCTGCGATCCTGGACGCATTAATGCGCCGGGAAGATGCAGGAAAAATGCCCCAGGCTTGGGTGCTGGAGCTTTCCAGTTTTCAGCTGGAAACCACGAAAAATCTGGGACTGGATGCGGCCGCGGTGTTGAATGTAAGCGAGGATCATCTGGACCGCTACGCGGGAATGCAGGAATACGCCGCTGCCAAGGCGCGGATATTTCTTGAGGGCAGCAACGAGACCGGCGCTGGAGGCAGGAGTGGCAGCGAGGGCGTGCAGATCCTGAATGGCGACGATCCTCTTGTCCGGCAAATGGCATTGGCGGGAAGACCTCGCGTCACTTTCAGTCTTGGCATGCCACAACGTGACCGCGATTTCGGCTTGCTTTGCGAGGGTGGAGACACTTACCTGATGCAGGGAGACGCGCGTCTCATGAAAACCAGCGAACTTGCCATTACCGGCCGGCACAATTGCGCAAATGCGCTGTCGGCACTGGCGCTATGCCGCGCCCTGGCCGTTCCGTTTGATCCTTTGTTACAGGCGCTCCGCGAATTCAGGGGTTTGCCTCACCGGGTTGAAAAAGTGGCTGCTTTCAGCGGCATTACCTTCTACGATGATTCAAAAGGTACTAACGTAGGTGCAACGGTGGCTGCTCTGAAAGGTCTTGGGCAACCGGTGGTTTTGATTGCCGGCGGAGATGGAAAGGCGCAGAACTTTTCGCCCCTGGCTGCGCCGATAGGCGAGCATGGGCGCGCAGTAGTGCTCATCGGGCGGGATGCGGAAAAAATTGCAGTGGCGATAAATGCATGCGGAGTGCCTCTGTATCGTGCTCAAACGATGGAGGAGGCGGTTCGGAAAAGTTTTCAGGTGGCGCGGAAAGGTGATGCAGTCCTGATGTCGCCGGCATGCGCAAGCTTAGATATGTTCGACAACTATGTGCATCGGGCAGAGGTGTTCGTTGCGGCGGTAAAAAGCATGCAGGCCGCATGTGCAGGCGGCAGTTCAGCTGCGGTTGCAGGATGGCATTGAGCAGATGATTTATCGGTACGGTACCGGAAAGCAGAAGGTTTTGTCTGCGGATCTTGACCAGGCTCTGATCTGGACAGCCATACTCCTGTTGAGCCTTGGGCTGGTGATGGTTTATTCCGCCTCGATTTCGATTGCCGAGGCTGATGGCAGTGGCTACCCCGCCTATTTTCTCATCCGGCACGCTGCCTATGTCGCGGCGGGTTTGCTGGTAGCCGCGGTTGCGTTCCAGGTCCCTATGGAGTCGTGGCAGAAATATTCTTTCCACCTGTTTCTGCTTGGCTCGTGCCTGTTGGCACTGGTGCTGGTTCCCGGCGTGGGCCGCGAAATCAATGGCAGCCGCCGCTGGATATCCTTGCTGGTGGTGAATCTCCAACCATCGGAATTCATGAAATTGTTCATGGTGATCTACGTCGCCAATTACACGGTGCGCAAGTCCGCCGTCCTGGAAAGTTTTCGCAAGGGTTTTCTTCCCATGCTGATCATCATGCTCATCGTGGGAGCTCTCCTGCTGCTCGAGCCGGATTTTGGCGCCTTCGTTGTCATTACCACTGTCATGATGGCGATATTGTTTCTGGGAGGAATGGATCTGAAACTGTTCGCCGGACTGATTGCTTTCCTGGTTGCCGGCCTGCTTGCCCTGGTCTGGAACGCCCCTTATCGCATGCAGCGTTTCTTCGGGTTTCTGGATCCCTGGGACGACCCCTACGGAAAAGGATACCAGTTGAGCCATGCGCTGATTGCATTCGGACGCGGTGAATGGCTGGGTGTCGGCCTGGGCGGAAGTGTCGAAAAGCTTTTCTATCTGCCGGAAGCGCATACCGACTTTCTTCTGGCGGTGATTGCAGAAGAACTCGGTTTCGTCGGCGTCCTGATCGTGCTGGCGTTGTTTGCCTGGATAATTGCACGCGCTTTCATGATCGGCCGCCAGTCGGCAGTCAGGGGACGTCATTTTTCCGCACTCGTGGCGCAGGGTATCGGTGTATGGCTGGGAGTGCAGACATTCATCAACATGGGCGTGAATATGGGGGTGCTCCCGCCAAAGGGGCTCACCCTGCCGCTGATGAGTTTCGGCGGCAGCAGCATAGTTGCAAGCTGTTTCTCGCTGGCGGTGCTGCTGCGCGCGGATTGGGAAAACCGGCAGTTGGGGAGGAGTTTCCGGATATGAAAAATACAGGGATGGCGTCTTGAGCCATACGATTCTCATTATGGCGGGGGGAACCGGCGGGCATGTATTTCCCGGTCTTGCCGTGGCGGAGTATTTGAAGCGGGCCGGGTGGCGCATAGTCTGGCTTGGAACTGAGGGGGGAATGGAAACAACGCTGGCACGGCAGCAGGGACATATCCTGGAGACGATTCGCTTCTCCGGATTGAGGGGAAAAAACGTTCGCACGTGGTTATTGCTGCCCGCGCGTCTGTTGCTGGCATTCTGGCAAAGCGCAAGAGTAATACGGAAGGTTCGGCCGGATGTGGTCCTTGGCATGGGCGGCTATCCCGCGTTTCCCGGGGGGATGATGGCCGCGCTGCTGGCACGGCCATTGCTGATACACGAACAGAACTCCATTCCAGGACTCGCCAACAGAATCCTCTCGAGACTCGCCGACAGGATATTGCTGGGATTTCCCGACGCGATCAAAGGTGAAAAAAAAGCAGTGTTTTGCGGCAATCCCGTACGTGACGAAATCACCAGGCTGGCGCCCCCTGCACAGAGGTATGCATCCCGCAGCGGAAATATCAGGCTGCTGGTGGTAGGCGGCAGCCTGGGTGCTCAGGCACTGAATACCATCGTACCGCAGGCATTGAAGCGGATACCCGAAGGGATGCGTCCGCAGGTGACGCATCAGGCGGGGACCCGGCATCTGGAGGCACTGAAGCAGAATTACTTCGAAGCGGGAGTGGAGGGTGAACTGCTTACGTTTATCGATAATATGGCGTCCCGCTATGGAGAGAATGATCTCGTGATCTGTCGCGCGGGCGCGCTCACTGTCGCGGAGTTGGCCGCGGCGGGGGTGGCCAGCATTCTGGTGCCCTTTCCCTATGCTGTGGATGATCATCAGACCACGAACGCAAAATTTTTGAGTGGGAAAGGCGCTGCGATATTGCTGCCGCAGAGCCAGCTGACTCCGGAAGGACTGGCAGAGCTGCTGATGGGTATGGGCAGGGATCAATTTATGGAAATGGCATGCAGGGCGAGAGAGCTGGCGCAACCTGATGCTACCCGGTGCGTGGCCGAGACGTGCATGGAAATGGTTGCAGTTTAAGGTGATCATGTTTCCTCCGTCTTACAGCAGTTGCACTTGCTTTATGGGTCAACAACGGAAAGTATGAAACACAAAGTTAAACATATTCATTTCGTGGGCATTGGCGGATCCGGTATGAGCGGAATCGCCGAAGTGCTGCTCAATCTGGGATACCAGATCAGTGGCTCCGATATACATGACAGCGCGACTACCCGGCGACTGAAAAAACTGGGCGCGACGGTTTACATCGGTCACGCGTGCACTCACGTGGCATCGGCGGATGCAGTCGTAACGTCGACCGCGATTCTGCCCGATAATCCGGAGGTTCTCGCGGCGCGGGAGAGCAAAGTGCCAGTGGTGCCACGCGCTATCATGCTGGCCGAACTCCTGCGATTGCGGCAGGGGATCGCCATCGCGGGTACGCATGGCAAAACCACTACCACCAGCCTGATCACCAGCGTACTGGCGGAAGCAGGCATGGACCCCACATTCGTTATCGGCGGCCGGCTGGAGGCGGCGGGTTCCCACGCAAAGCTGGGTCGTGGCGAGTTCATCGTGGTGGAAGCGGATGAATCCGACGCTTCGTTTCTCCACCTGCAACCCGTGCTGGCCGTAGTCACCAATATCGACGCCGACCACATGGACACCTACGAGCATGATTTCGGCAAGCTCAAGCAGGCGTTCGTGGATTTTGTACAGCATTTGCCTTTCTACGGCATGGCGGTACTGTGCGTGGATGATGCCCACGTACTCGAGATCATGCCGGCTATTACCAAGCCCGTGACCACGTACGGGTTATCGGAAGCCGCGCAGGTGCGCGCCGCGGATATTCGTCACAGTGAAGGTCAGATGCACTTTACCGCCCTGATAGGGGTCAACGGCAAAACCCGGAAACTGAAAATCGTGCTGAATCTGCCTGGCCTGCATAACGTGCAAAATGCATTGGCGGCAATAGCCGTGTGCAATGAAGTCGGGTTGCCGGATGCTGCCATCGTCCGGGCTCTGGCGGACTTCAAGGGGGTTGACCGGAGATTCCAGCGTTACGGCGAAATTTCCCTGGCTGATTCAGAAACCGGCAGAAACGGAAGTTTTACCCTGATCGATGACTACGGTCACCATCCCGTGGAGATGGCAGCCACAATTGCCGCAGCACGCGGCGCGTTCCCGGGGCGCCGTCTGGTATTGGCATTTCAGCCGCACCGTTATACACGCACACGCGACCTGTTCGAAGATTTCATCAAAGTTCTATCCACTGCCGATGTACTGCTCCTGACAGAAGTTTATTCCGCTGGCGAAGCGCCCATCATTGCCGCGGACAGCAAATCGCTCGCGCGGTCGTTGCGCGTGCTCGGCAAGGTGGAACCCATTTTTGTCGAGCGGGTGGACGAACTGGAGGAGGCAATTCACAGCATCGCCAGGGATAAGGATGTGGTGCTGGTAATGGGAGCAGGGTCCGTGGGGGGAGTGGCACCCACACTTTCGCGGGACTCACAGGCTGAAGCTCGCCTGCCGGTCAGTCCAAAAGAAAACAGGGAACCCGCAGCACTTTTGTTACAGGGCTCCTGAATGGATATGTCAGAAATCAACCTTTCTCTTGATTATGCCAGCGTTCGTGGCGAACTGCGCCATAATCAGCCGATGAAGAACTACACTTCCTGGCGCGCGGGCGGGAGTGCGGAGCGCATCTTTCTGCCGGTGGACCTGGATGATTTTGCGACATTTCTGCGCGGTCTGCCCTGGAATGAACCGGTGTATGTGGTGGGACTTGGCAGCAATCTCCTGGTACGCGATGGTGGGGTGCGGGGCAGCATCGTTGTACTGCATGCCCGCCTGAACGATTTGCGGCTGGAACAATCCGATGCGGGCGAGATGCTGATTTACGCCGGCGCAGGGGTGGCCTGCGCCAAAGTCGCCCGGTTTGCTGCGTTGCAGGGGTTGGGAGGAGCGGAATTCCTGGCAGGCATTCCCGGCACCGTGGGCGGCGCACTGGCAATGAATGCCGGATGCTACGGGGTCGAAACTTGGGAAATCGTCTCCAGCGTGCAAACCATGGATCGCTCGGGGGAATTGCGCAGACGGTTGCCGGGAAATTACGAAATCGCCTACCGGCACGTGGCGTTGAAGACAGAGGGGAGCGTCGGGGGCCAGAAGGCTGGGGGCACAGAAGACGTTCCTGACGATTCTCTGGCGGGCGAATGGTTCTCGGGCGCGTGGTTCGCGTTACCGCGGGACGATGCTGCGTCAGTTCGGCAGAAGATCAAGGAGTTGCTTGCCCGCCGTATCCAGAGTCAGCCTTTAAACCTGCCTAATGCCGGGTCCGTGTTCCGCAATCCGGAGAATGACAAGGCGGCGCGGCTCATCGAGTCGTGCGGGCTTAAGGGGTTTTGTATCGGGGGCGCCATGGTTTCGCCACAGCATGCGAATTTCATTGTGAACACCGGCGGTGCTACCGCCTCCGATATAGAAGCGGTGATTGCTGCGGTACGTGAAACCGTAAAAAAGCAGACCAGCGTGGAATTGAAACAGGAGGTGCGCATTATCGGAATTCCCGTCAGACCTGAATTGCGTGTTTCCCAGACTGAGTACAGGAAGGATGGTGAATATGGCCGATAGGCATGACTTCGGGAAAGTCGCAGTTCTCCTCGGAGGGCGATCAGCGGAGCGCGAGATTTCCCTTGAAAGTGGCAAAGCCGTACTTGATGCCCTGCGTCGCTGCGGAGTGGACGCGCATCCATTCGACCCCTCCGAACAGCACATGGACGCGCTTTTGCAGCAAGGGTATGCGCGCGCTCATATCGCTCTACATGGCCGTTATGGCGAAGATGGGACAGTCCAGGGTGCGCTGGAACTGCTGGGGCTTCCCTATACCGGGAGCGGCGTGCTGGCCAGCGCCCTGGCGATGGACAAATGGCGCACCAAATTGCTCTGGCAGTCCGCAGGTATCAACACGCCGCGCCATATCCTGCTCGATGAGCAGAGCGATTTTGATGCGGTGGCAGAAGAACTCGGCCTGCCGCTGATTGTGAAACCTTCACGAGAGGGTTCCACCATTGGCTTGAGCAAGGTAAGAAAGGCAGGGGAAGTCGCCGCCGCATGGCGTCTTGCCGCCCGCCATGATGCCATGGTGCTGGCGGAGCAGTTTATCGAAGGAACTGAGCTCACGGCTTCCATTCTTGGAGATGTTGCGTTGCCGCTGGTGCGAATTCAGGTCGAAGGTGATCTGTACGACTACGAAGCGAAATATCTGTCGGACAAGACGCAGTATTTCTGTCCGAGCGGGGTGTCCGAAGAGCAGGAGTGCGTCATTCGGAAACAGGCATTGCAGGCGCACAGACTGTTGGGCTGCGAAGGTTGGGGAAGGGTGGATTTGATACTGGACGGGTCGGGCACTCCCTATTTCCTCGAAGCGAACACCTCGCCCGGGATGACCGCCCATAGTCTCGTTCCCATGGCGGCAAAAACGGCAGGAATATCGTTCGAGGAACTGGTACTGAAGATACTGGAACTGGCTCATGTGGGATAACCATCAGGCATTGAACCAGGTGGCGGACTGGCTGTTTACGCTGGCGGGACTGGTAGCGATCTATCTGGCGGTCCAGTGGGCGATCCATCTGCCGCTGCTGCCTCTGAAGGAGGTCAATATCAGGAGCAACAGCGGCAGCGGCGAGCTTAAGCATGTGACGCGAGAACAGGTTTCTGACGCAATTCATCGCGAAATGGGAGGAAATTTTTTAACCATTGATCTTGAGGCTGCGCGGCGCACGTTCGAAAAACTGGCCTGGGTAAGGGTGGCAAGTGTTCGGCGGATCTGGCCGAATGGGCTGGACGTAGTGGTCGAGGAGCATGTGCCGCTAGCACACTGGGGCGATAGTGCTCTGGTCAACAGGCAGGGAGAGATATTCAATGCTACATCGGATGAGCCGATGCCGATATTTGAAGGACCAAGGGAGAGTGTTCGTGAAATGGTGCATCAGCATGCGGTTTTTACCAGAATGCTACAGCCGTTGAGGCAGGATGTCGATCAGATGGAACTTTCACCTCGGCGTGCGTGGCGGGTTCGCCTTGGGAACGGAACGATACTGGAGCTTGGGCGAGAGCATCTGGAGAAGCGATTGGAGCGCTATGTACAGACACATGATCTGGTCGCAGCGCGATTGAATCAACGTTTGAGTTATGTAGATTTACGTTATGTCAGTGGTTTCGCAGCGCGTGGAGCGCAATAGCAGTGAAGCTCCTCAGGAGCAGACAGAGCAGACAGGCAGGATTTCCGGGAATCCCGTGGAGCGGGAGGAAGCAGGGATTGCAAGGCAAATGAATAGAGGGAATGAAGCGAAAAATCTGGTTGTCGGCATTGATATCGGCACTTCGAAGATTGTGACTGTTGTCGCTGAAATGAAGCCCGAAGGCGGATATACAGTGATCGGTATGGGCAGTCATCCATCACGGGGACTGAAGAAAGGCGTGGTCGTCAATATCGATGCAACCATGAATGCGATTCAACGTGCGCTGGAGGAGGCGGAGTTGATGGCGGACTGCAAGATCCGTGAGGTTTATACCGGTATCGCAGGCAGTCATATCAAAAGTTTCAATTCGCACGGGATGGTGCCTATCAGGAACAAGGAGGTGACGCGGCAGGATGTGGAGCGGGTGATGGAGACGGCAAAGGCCGTGAATATCCTGAACGACCAGCAGGTGCTCCATGTGCTCAACCAGGAATTCATCATAGACGAGCAAGAGGATGTTCTGGAGCCGGTTGGCATGAGTGGTGTGCGGCTCGAAGTCAAGGTTCATATCGTTACGGGTTCGGTATCGGCCGTCCAGAACATCCTCAAGTGCGTACGCGGCTGCGGTCTGGAAGTGCGCGACCTGGTGTTGCAGCCTCTTGCTTCTGCAATGGCTGTTCTATCGGAAGATGAGAAAGATCTCGGCGTTTGTCTGCTGGATATCGGCGGGGGTACGACCGATATTGCGGTATTTGCCCGGGGCGCCATCCGTCACACCGCGGTGATTCCGATTGCAGGAGATCAGATTACCAACGATATTGCGTTGGCGCTGCGCACCTCCCCAAGCGATGCCGAAGGCATCAAATGCCGCTATGGGTGCGCGTTGCGCAGCATGGCTGACCCGAACGAAGTGGTGGAAGTGGCGGGAGTGGGCAATCGCGGGATCCGCCATCTGTCAAGGCAGACATTGGCGGAAGTCATCGAGCCGCGCGTGGAAGAACTCTACTCTCTGGTACAGGCTGAATTGCGCCGCAGCGGATTCGAAAAATTGCTGTCGTCGGGGATCGTGATCACGGGTGGCAGCAGTTCGCTGGAAGGGATGGTGGAACTCGGTGAAGAAATATTCCACATGCCGGTGCGACTGGGATTGCCCAATTACCACGGCAGCCTGGAGGAAGTGGTGGTCACACCGAGATATTCCACCGGAATAGGCTTGATCCTCTCAGGGGTGGATCAGTTTCAACAGCACCAGCAAAGCAGGCTGGAAGGTAATTCATTCACGCGGATTCTGGACAGGATGAAAAGCTGGTTCCAGGTCAATTTCTGAGTTGCTGACTGCGTACGGGCATGGAAGGGGCATGGAAGAGTTCGAAAGCAGTACTTTGTACCTGGCAAGTGCAAGCGCGAGTTGCATACCGTCAGGGTCTCAATGGGTAGCGTTTATTGTTTGAACATATAAAAGAGAGGTGCGTGATGTTCCAAATCATGGATACACAAACACAGGAAGCTGTTATCAAGGTGATCGGCGTTGGCGGGTGTGGTGGTAATGCCGTAGATCACATGATGGAAAACGGTGTGCAAGGCGTCGAATTTATTTGCGCCAATACCGATTCGCAGGCATTGAAGCGCAATCAGGCGCGCACCCTGGTGCAACTGGGGTCGACGATCACCAAGGGGTTGGGGGCGGGTGCGGATCCAGAGATTGGACGGCATGCCGCGCTTGAGGATCGCGACCGCATTGCCGAGCTGATTGAAGGGGCGGACATGCTATTCATCACTGCGGGCATGGGTGGCGGAACCGGAACAGGGGCTGCGCCGGTAGTGGCTCAGGTTGCAAGGGAAATGGGAATTCTGACCGTCGCCGTAGTCACGAAACCTTTTGTATTTGAAGGCAGGCGCGTGAGAGCGGCCCAGGCGGGGCTGGAAGCGCTTGCGCAATACGTTGATTCCCTGATTGTGATTCCCAATGACAAGCTGATGGCGGTGCTGGGAGATGACGTCAGCATGCTGGATGCATTCAAGGCAGCCAACAACGTATTGTATAGCGCGGTCGCCGGTATTGCTGAAGTAATCAATTGTCCGGGCCTTGTCAATGTCGATTTTGCCGATGTGAAAACGGTGATGTCCGAAATGGGTATGGCAATGATGGGTTCGGCGATTGCCTGTGGTCCCGATCGCGCTCATGCCGCAGCCGAGCAAGCGGTTGCAAGTCCCTTGCTGGAAGACATCAATCTTGCCGGTGCCCGTGGAGTACTGGTAAACATCACCGCCAACGCCGCAATGAAGATGCGCGAGGTACATGATGTAATGAACACGATCAAGGACTTCACCGCCGAGGACGCTACCGTGATCATCGGGACGGTCATTGACGACGATATGCATGATGATCTGCGTGTGACGGTGGTGGCGACCGGTCTGGGCGGAGTCGGCCTGGGAGGCGCAAATCGCGTCCCGCCCAAGCCTTTGAGCGTTGTCCACCCACGCAGCCCAGTGGACAGTATCGACAGCATGAACTGGAAGGATTCGGAAGGTCCTGCTTCGATCCGGACGAACAGGCAGCGGGATGCAGCTGTCGAAGCGATGAAGCAGTCAGGGGTGGATCTACTGGATATTCCTGCATTCCTGAGAAAACAGGCCGACTGAGGAAGCAGGCTGATCGAGCGACGATAACCGGTTGTATCCGGTCTGGAGCGAGACTGTCGGGGTGAGGTTCACCGGCAGCATGACTGCACTGGGATATCTCTTGCCTTCTGATCTACCTTGATTCAGGCTCAGAAGCGCAAATAGGCGGAACAGGCTGTTATCGCCTGGAGTTTTTTCCTGGAGATCGCCTCAGCAAATCAGCGGTCCGTTACTTCCTGCGATGGAATTTCCTTCGCCTGGGTAGCGTTCAGCACCGCTCATGATGCGCGGCAATCTGCTGATTCCTGCTGATTCAACCCTGATGGTTGGACATCCTTCCTTCTGCGTTTGTTCCCTTCCAGTCTTGCTCCCCTTCGGCCGGCTCGCGGTTTTGTTTTGTTCAGAATATGGAGATAAAAATAGGGATAAAACAGGGATGGAACAAGGCATCATCGCCTTTCTTTCAGGGTTTCCTTTCCTGTTTTTCCAGCAGCGACTCCACCGCGGTTTTCAAGGGTGAATCTCCCAGACCCGCAGCCAGGACATTCAGGCTCTTGATGCCTCCTTCATTTATTTGGCGTTTTCTCTCCGGGAGATCATTTCCGCGAATGTCGCGGTAATTTGCTTGCACAGCAATCCGAATTGCAGTAACCTCGTACCCGGCTGCCTGAAGCTTTAATAATAATGATGGCAGCATGTGTCTGAGTTTTGCAGCAATCGCACCGTTATCCGCGCAAATTGTCAGGCTTCCTTCAGAGAAGCCACCTAAAGCGCAGTGCTTGCCCAGGTTAGGGGGCATAATTTTCTTAAATGCCCGTTGCATCTCGGTTAACTTTTCCACGTGATTGAATAACCGCTGATGCTCAGGCGTCAGCCTCAGGGTCCCAAGGTAGAAATCGATCTTGCGGGCAATCATGGCTGAATCATGATCAATGATTAGGGGAGAAGATGAATATTATTCTAATTTCCAATAATTCGGCAAAAGCAAAAACCCTGACTTTAACCAGTAAGCATCTTATGCTCGTGGTTTCCGGGTTCTTTTTTGCTTCCATGCTGATAGCAATGGTACTCAACTATATATCTCTGCGGTATGCAGACAAGATCGACAGTCCCACATTGAGATCACTGGTTTTAAGTGCACAGCAGGAAGAGCACCAGAAAACGCAATCCTATCTGCGCGACAATCTCAACGCCATGGCGATCAAGATGGGCCAGATGCAGGCCCAGCTGTTGCGGCTCGATTCCGTTGGCATGCGGCTGGCAGAGATGGCCGGCATGAAGCCGCAGGAATACCTGTTCAACCAGAATCCGGGACAGGGAGGTACGTTGTCTACACAGCAATTACAGGATATCTCATTTACTGAATTCAACAGCCAGATACAGGAGTTGGCACGGACGCTGGATGATCGCACCGACAAACTCGACGCCCTGGATTCATTGCTGATGGAGGACAGGCTCAGGAAGAAGTCTCTTCCATCGGCAATGCCGGTAGAGGGGAAGGCGTACTCCTCCGGTTTTGGCTTGCGTATCGATCCTTTTTCCGGAAAGCGTCATTTTCATGAAGGTATCGACTTCATAATGCCTGCCGGATCGCCCATTCTCGCGGCGGCGGGGGGCGTGGTAGTGTATTCCGATTATCATCCTGAGTATGGTAATATGATTGATGTTGACCACGGCAATGACTTTGTCAGCCGCTATGCTCATGCCTCCAAGCGCCTGGTGAAGGTGGGCCAGGTAGTGGTGCGTGGACAGAAGATCGCGCAGGTGGGCAGCACAGGTCGCTCTACCGGCCCGCATCTTCACTTTGAAGTCAGGCACAGGGGCTCGCCGCAAAATCCGTCACGGTTCCTGAAGATGCCGGGTTGATCCGGGATAAATACTTTGCAGTGGGGGGTGAGGCCGAAAAAACCTCACCCCCTATTTTTTTGACGATCGTTTAATAGAAATAGAATTTTCATGCTCAACAATCTGCTCAAAAAAGTGTTCGGGAGCCGTAACGACAGGCTCATCAAACAGTATTCACAGACCGTGGCGACGATCAATGCGCTGGAAGCGACGATTGCGGCGCTGAGCGATGCTGAGTTGCGTGGAAAGACAGAAGAGTTCAGGCAGCGCATCGGGGAAGGGGCCAATCTCGATATGCTGCTGCCGGAGGCGTTTGCAGTCGTGCGCGAAGCAGGCAAGCGTGTGCTCGGAATGCGTCATTTCGATGTGCAGTTGATTGGTGGCATGGTGCTTCACGATGGCAGAATTGCCGAAATGCGGACAGGTGAAGGCAAGACACTGATGGCAACTTTGCCTGCTTACCTCAATGCTCTTGCGGGCAAGGGGGTGCACCTTATCACCGTGAACGATTATCTGGCAAAGCGCGATGCCGAATGGATGGGGCGCATCTATCGGTTCCTGGGGATCAGCGTAGGAGTGATTCTGTCCCAGATGGATCATGGCGACAAGCAGGCAGCTTACGCAGCCGATATAACCTATGGCACCAACAACGAATACGGATTCGATTATTTGCGCGACAACATGGTGAATCATTCGATCGAACGGGTACAGCGCCTGCTCAATTTTGCCATTGTCGATGAGGTCGACTCCATCCTGATTGATGAGGCGCGTACTCCTTTGATCATTTCCGGACAGGCGGAAGGCAACACGGATGTTTATGTGCGCATGAACACGCTGATTCCCAAACTGGTCCGGCAGGAAAACGAGGACAGTCCGGGGGATTTCAGCGTGGATGAAAAAACTCAGCAGGTACTGTTGAGCGAGTCGGGATTCGAGCACGCGGAAAAACTGCTGGTCCAGAGCGGTTTGCTTCCCCCCGGAACAAGCCTGTACGATCCCGCCAATATCAGTCTCGTTCACCACCTTTATGCCGGTCTGCGCGCACACGCCTTGTTCCATCGGGATCAGCACTACGTAATTCAGAATGGCGAAGTCGTTATCGTAGATGAGTTTACCGGCCGGCTCATGTCAGGCAGGCGTTGGTCCGAAGGCTTGCATCAGGCGGTGGAGGCAAAGGAAGGTGTTACCATCCAGAAGGAGAATCAGACGCTCGCCTCGATCACCTTCCAGAATTATTTCCGGATGTACGAGAAACTGGCAGGCATGACCGGCACTGCCGATACTGAAGCTTACGAATTCCAGCAGATTTACGGGCTGGAGACCGTGATCATTCCGACCCATCGCCCCATGATCCGTGTCGACCGGATGGATCAGGTATTTCGCACGATGGACGAAAAGCACCAGGCAATTATCGCGGATATCAAGGATTGTCAGGAAAGAGGTCAACCTGTTCTGGTGGGTACCACCTCGATTGAAAACAACGAACTGCTTTCCTCCCTGTTGACCCGCGATAAATTGCCGCATCAGGTGCTGAACGCGAAGCAGCACGCGCGAGAGGCGGAAATCGTCGCCCAGGCGGGTCGTCCGAAAATGATCACCATTGCCACGAACATGGCTGGCCGGGGCACGGATATCGTGCTGGGTGGCAATCCCGAACCTGAATTCGAGCGCATCCGCTCCGATGAGACTCTGAGCGAATCAGAGAAAACAGAACGGATTGCGGAACTGCAACAGCAGTGGCAGGCTCTCCATGATGAAGTGCTGGAAAAAGGAGGGCTGCACATCATCGGCACCGAGCGCCATGAATCGCGTCGGGTGGATAATCAGTTGCGTGGCCGTTCCGGCCGCCAGGGAGATGCTGGTTCCAGCCGGTTTTATCTATCGCTGGAGGATGCGCTGTTGCGTATTTTTGCATCCGACCGGGTGGCAAGCATCATGCAGCGGCTCAAAATGCCGCAGGGGGAAGCCATTGAACACCCCTGGGTGACGCGCGCAATCGAGAACGCGCAACGCAAGGTGGAGGCGCGCAACTTCGACATACGCAAGCAACTGCTGGAGTACGATGATGTTGCCAATGATCAGCGCAAAGTCATCTATCAGCAACGCAATGAACTGCTTGAGTCGGCAGATATTACCGAAACGACAACCGCGATGCGGGCGGACATGCTGCGCAATCTCATCACGCTCCATGTGCCGCCGCAGAGTGTCGAGGAGGAATGGGACATTCCAGGACTGGAGAAGGCGCTGGCTGCCGAGTATTATCTGCCCCTGCCCTTGCGGGAATGGCTGGAAAAGGAACCGGACCTGCATGAGGATAGCCTTCATCAGCGCATCATAGAGGCGGCGAATGCGCTCTACTCCGGCAAGGTGGAGCAGGTAGGAGCGCCAATCATGCATCAGTACGAGCGCGCGGTGATGCTGCAAAGCCTTGACATTCACTGGCGCGAGCATCTCGCCTCACTGGATCACCTGCGCCAGGGAATTCATTTGCGCGGATATGCGCAGAAAAATCCCAAGCAGGAATACAAGCGCGAAGCTTTTGAACTCTTCACGTCGATGCTCGAAGAAATCAAGGCGGAAGTCAGCAAGACGCTTATGGCAGTGCAGATCAGGAGTGAGCAGCAGGTGGAAGCCGTGGCGGAAACCCACCACGCGCCAGTCAATGTGCAGTACCATCACGCTGCTTTTGAAGAAGCGCTGGATGAAGAAGGAGGTTCCGACGGTATTGGGGAAGATACCGGGGTCCAGGAGCGTTCGCAGAAACATCAGCCGTTCGTCCGCCAAGGAGAAAAGATCGGACGTAATGACCCATGCCCCTGTGGCTCAGGAAAGAAATATAAACAGTGTCATGGCAAGCTGAATTAATTTCTCCTGCTTACCTGCGCAGTTCCGTCTATTTTGGTATGTAATGGCGCGCAGCGCGAAGAACATTCCCGTTCCGGTAGCGTCTGCGTCCGGCGGTAAAGTCGATGGAGCGATGTTGACACCGGCCTCTCTGCCTGATGGGATGGCCGGAAAGAAAAGGGACTGGCAGAAACGAAGCTCAGCAGGATAGCAGAATGTAATCCGGTTGCCTTAAGTGAAACCCGGGTCCTGGTTTTGCCGCCGAGAGGTGGCTCGGCGGCAGGATTCAATGGTTGCTCCCTGAAACAGTTTCAATACGCAGTTTCAATACGCTGATGCTGCATCAGCTTGCCCGCTTCTGGAAATACTCATCGTAGCGGAAGATATAATCCTTGTCTTTCAAAGGCAGATGACATCCCCGGCAGGTATTGAGGTCGTCGGGCGCTTTCGTTTTACCGTCCGCCATATACATTGCATATACCCAGTCTCCGTTCCTGAGGTCCGGCGGCGCGCTTTCACCCCAACCGGTTCCTTTCGCCATCACGCCGATCTTCTGTAATTCCCCTTTGACGAGCTTGCCGTCCGGCCCTTTGAGCGGTGTTCCGTCAGCCGCCTCGCCTGCCTTATAGATTTCCATCACCGTAATGGTTCCGTCAGGGAAGGCCTCCCCCATCTTGGTTCCGTGACCGGTAGGGTTGATATAGATTTCCCGGATTTGCTTATTGTCCGGACGCTGTACTTCGGATAGAAACTTGGGCCAGCTTTTATAGTCATTCGGGAGCGGCAGCTCACCGTCACTATATTTCTGCGTCTGCTCCTCCACTTTCGGAGCAGGCGGTTTTTGCGCACAGCCCGCTAATGCCGTTATCAGCACCACTGCCGTAATGACTTCCCGTGTCACACCTTTCATCTGGTTTTCTCCTATAGTCGACACCGTTGAATTACTTATGGTTTTTCATTTCCTTGGGTTCAAGGGGCTGAGTTGGAGTCGTTTCCCACAATTCTCAGGTTGCAACCGGTATAGGGGAAGGCATGGGCTCATACTCCTGGGCTCGTGGATCCCGAATTCAGTTGCAGGATGAGGTTGATTTAAGCTTCATTGCCCTCTTTTTCTCTGCGTATCATGCAGGCGCTGGCGCCATGCCATTATGCCGCAGGAGCGCATTTATTTCTGGCTCGCGTCCGCGAAATGCAATAAAAGATTCCAATGCCGGCCGGCTTCCACCGACTGCGAGAATTTCTTTCCAGAAGCGTAATCCGGTTTCAGAATTGACAACGGTTCCTGCGGAATCTTCCTCGAACATGCTGTATGCATCCGCGGACAACACTTCCGCCCATTTGTAGCTGTAATATCCGGCGGCATAGCCTCCGCCGAAAATATGCGAGAAACTGTTCGGAAAGCGGTTGAATCCGGGAGGGATGATGACGGCCACCTGCTCGCGAACTTCATCGAGCAGCTGCTGTGCGGTCTTATGGCCATACGGGTCGAAATCGAAATGCAAATGCATATCGAACAATGCAAATTCGATTTGTCTGAGCATTTGCAGACCGCTCTGGAAATTCTTCCCCGCCAGCATCTTGTCGAACAGGTCGCGCGGCATGGACGCGCCCGTATCCACATGCCTTGCCATCCTGCTGATTACTTCCCATTCCCAGCAGAAATTTTCCATGAACTGGCTGGGCAGTTCCACCGCATCCCATTCCACGCCATGGATGCCGGATACGCCGAGGTCGTCTACCCGGGTTAGCAGGTGATGGAGGCCATGTCCGAATTCATGAAACAAGGTAATGACTTCATCATGAGTGAACAGGGCAGGGCGAACTTTCTCCCCATGAGAGACAGGTCCGGAAAAATTACAATTGAGGTATGCGACGGGCGCTTGAACCGCGTATTCCCGATTGTCCCCACCCCCAACATACCGGCGGCTGATCGCATCGTCCATCCAGCCTCCACCCCGCTTGCCTGCTCGCGCGTAGAGATCGAGGTAGAACCGGCCGATGAGCTTTCCCTCACTGTCCGCTATATTGAACAGCTTGGCATCCGGATGCCAGAGCTGAATGGTGGTTGCCTCCACCGGAGTGATGTGGATGCCGTAAAGATTCTCTACCAGACCAAACATACCCGGCAGCACGCTCGTTTCCGGAAAATATTGCTTTACTTCCTGTTCTGAGAAGGCATAGCGCTCGAGACGCAGCTTTTCGCTGACATATGCCAGATCCCACGCTTCGAGAGTATCCAGTTGCAGCTGGTCGGCCGCAAACTGGCGCAACTCCTTCAGGTCGCGTTCGGCATACGGTCGAGCCTTGGCGGCGAGTTCGCCAAGAAAGTCCAGCACCTGCGCCGGAGTCGAAGCCATTTTCGTTGCCAGCGATACTTCGGCATAGCATTCGAATCCAAGCAGCTGTGCCTCCTCCTTGCGCAGTTCAAGTGTTCCTGCAATGAGTGGAGTGTTATCCAGATTGCCCGTATCCCCGGATGGGGAGGCGGCTGCATTCAGTTCGCTGGCGCGAGTGGAATAAGCGCGGTACATTTTTTCACGCAATTCCCTGTTGTCCGCGTATTGCATAAGAGGCAGGTAGGAAGGCGCATGCAAGGTGAATTTCCAGCCAGCCGCCTTATCCCTTTCCGCAACTTTTCTCGCTGTTTGCAATACATCATCAGGAATACCGGAAAGCTCGCCGGCATCCTCCACGTGCAATACAAACGCGTTGGTGGCATCCAGGAGATTGTCGTTGAAGCGTGAGCCCAGCGCCGACAGCTCTTCCTGAATCTGGAGGAAGCGTGCTTTCTTCTCGGAGGGTAGTTCTGCCCCGCCCAGGCGGAAGTCCCGCAGCTCATTCTCGACGATCTTTTGCCGGGCAGCGCTCAGTCCTTCGAATTCCTTGCCGCCGCGCAATTCCTTGAATTTCTCGAACAGGGCCTGATCCTGGGCCAGCTCCGCATAATACTGCGTGACAAGAGGCAGGTTGGCATTATAAGCCTCGCGCAGTTCCGGCGTGTTTGCCACGGCATTCAAGTGGGATACCTGCCCCCACGCACGGGAGAGCCGCTCGTTGGCATCCGCCAGGGGTTGAACGAAGCTGTCCCAGGTCGGCAAGTCGGTATTCTGCCGTATTCGCCCAATGAGGGCGCGATTGTCACTCAGCAATTGACTTACAGCCGGTGTGATATGTTCGGTGCGAATCTCGGCAAAGCGCGGCAATCCGGAAAAATCGAGCAAAGGGTTCATTATGGAAATTCAGTCAGTCAGTTTGAAAGAAGAGAACTCGGAAATACATGCCCGTGTTGCGGCGCCTAGTCCGCATAAACAACGTTTCCATTGATCAGCGTATACTTTACCTTGCCTTGCAGTTCCCAGCCCAGAAACGGCGTGTTCTTGCCCTGGCTTTTGAGTGCCGAGGCTTCAATCGTCCAGTAATGGTCAGGGTCGAAAATACACAAATCGGCATCGGCCCCGGGCGTGAGATGGCCGGCTTCCACCCCAAGGATGCGGGCAGGTTCTCCCGTGATCCTCGATAACGCCGCTACCAGCGGCAGCTTGGTTTCCGCCGCCCATTTCAGCGTAAGCGGCAGCAGCAATTCAAGGCCGGTTGCGCCAGCCTCCGCCTCTGCGAAGGGCAGCAGCTTTGCATCCTCGTCCACGGGGGCGTGGTCGGAGCATATGGCATCTATAGTGCCATCCAGCAGCCCTGCACGCAAGGCGTCGCGGTCTCCCAGGCTTCTCAACGGCGGTACCAGATGACAGTTGGAATCGAAGAAGCCAATATCCATTTCAGACAGGTGGACATGATTGGCTGCCACGTCGCAGGTAATCGGCAATCCTTGCTTCCGGGCTACGCGTGTCATGGCCACACCTTCCGCGCTGGAGATGCGACACAAGTGCACCCTGGCGCCCGTTTCTTTTACCATCAGGATGATGTGGGACAGGGCGATGGTTTCAGCGCAGACGGGAATGGCGGCCAGGCCGAGGCGTGTTGCCACTTCCCCATCGTGGGCAACTCCGCCATCAGCGAGATTTACATCCTGGGGACGCAGCCACAGGCAAAACCCGAAGGTGGATGCATACTGCATTGCCTGCATGAGCACCCGGTTGTTGGGGAGCGGCTTGTCCGACTGGCCGAATGCGACACACCCTGCGCTGTGCAGCTCAGCCATCTCAGTCAGCCATTCACCTCTCAATCCGCGGGTAAGCGCTCCAATGGGATAAACACGCGTCTGATTGCGTCCCCTTGCGCGATACTTCAGCATTTCCACCAGTCCGGGCTCGTCCAGCACCGGATCGGTATCGGGGGGGCACGCCAGGCTTGTAACGCCTCCCGCCACCGCAGCTCCCATTTCTGATTCAAGCGTCGCCTTGTATTCCAGGCCAGGCTCCCGCAGCCGGGCCGAGAGATCCACAAGTCCGGGGCATACGATCAATCCCTGAGCGTTTATTTCCCGGCGTGCCTCAAAGCCGGGCGGGACAGTGCCGAGAGAAGCGATTTTGCCGGAACGGATATAAATATCCGTTACGCGGTCGAAGCTGTTTTTCGGGTCAACGACGCGACCATTGCAGATGGCGATATTCATGGCTTTCAGCTTCCAGCCAGAATGGACATTACCGCCATGCGCACTGCGATGCCGAATGTTACCTGGGGCAGGATTACAGATTGCTTTCCATCGGCTACGACCGAATCGATTTCGACCCCGCGATTCATGGGTCCGGGATGCAGAACGATTGCATCCGGCTTCGCCAGTGCCAGTTTCTCGGGGGTGAGCCCGTAATATTTGAAGTATTCTTCAGCGCTCGGAAGACGCGCGCTGAGCATGCGTTCATTCTGCAGACGAAGCATCATCAGCACATCGACATCCTTCAGCCCTTTCGCCATATCATGATAAACATGCACGCCCAGACGTTCGACCTTGGCGGGCAGTAATGTCTTGGGTGCGATGACGCGTACCTCCGGTACGCCGAGCGTCGTCAATGCATGAATCTGCGAGCGGGCCACCCGGGAATGAAGGATGTCGCCCACTATGGCGACGCGCAGGTTATGAAAGTCGCGCTTGCAGCGACGAATGGTAAACATGTCGAGCAGCGCCTGCGTGGGATGTGCGTGCCGGCCATCCCCGGCATTGATGACATGAATTTCAGGACGGACATGCTGCGCAATGAGGTGTGCCGCGCCGCTTTGAGCGTGCCTCACCACGAACATATCGGCATGCATGGCAGAAAGATTGTTCACCGTGTCCAGCAGTGTCTCTCCTTTGGACTGGGAAGACACCGCAATGTTGAGATTGATGACATCGGCAGACAACCGTTTTGCAGCAATTTCAAAGGTCGTGCGTGTACGTGTACTGGGTTCGAAGAACAGATTGAATATGGATTTTCCGCGCAACAACGGCACTTTCTTGACATCACGTTCCGTGACTCCGACGAATGGCTCGGCAGTATCGAGAATATTCAGGAGAATGGAAGCGGGCAGTCCCTCGGTAGTCAGAAGGTGCTGCAGTTGACCATTTTTATTCAACTGCGGATTGTTACTCATTGCCCTGGTGCTTGTCGTACAGGCTCAGGCCCAGCTTTCCATCCGCTTTTTTTTCCAGCGCCAGCATTTTTGCAGGAGGGATCTCCAGTGTTGCGCCAATGTATTGTGCAGCAATGGGTAGCTCTCTTCCGCCCCTGTCTATCAGCGCAGCGAGGCGAATGCTTGCCGGTCGCCCGTAATCGAATAGTTCATTGATGGCAGCCCGGATCGTTCGCCCCGTATAAAGCACATCATCCACGAGAATGATATGACTTCCTTCCACTTTGAACGGGATGTCCGAAGGTCTGATCTGGGGATGCAGGCCGATCTGTCCAAAATCGTCGCGATAGAAGGAGATATCGAGCGTCCCCAGGGGGAGGGCCAGTTGCAGATCCCTATGCAGCCTTTCTGCAAGCCATGCTCCGCCGGTATGAATTCCCACGACTGCGGTATCACTGGAAATGCCTTGCCGGATCCGGGCAGTCAGCACCGCCAGCAGGTCTTCCGCCTCAGGTAATTGCATTTCGTTTGTCAAAATAAGATTGCAATATCAGTTGAGCCGCGATCTGATCCAACACCTGTTTCTGTCTCCTGCCTCTGACATTCGCTTCGTCCAGCGCTGCACTGGCGTTGATCGAGGTATAACGCTCATCCTCCAGGACAGTGCGAATGCCAAGCTGGCGCTGAAGACGATGCGCGAAGCGGCGGCTTCGACGGGTAAGTTCGTGCTCTGCACCGTCCGCATGCACCGGCAGTCCAACCACCAGCAAAACAGGCTCCCACTCCTTGATTAACCGGGTGATGCTTCTCAAGCATTCCTCCTTATTCTCGTTGGATAGGGTAACAAGAGGATGGGCCAATCCCAATTCCAGATTCCCGATCGCGACGCCGATCCGTTTTTCGCCGAAATCGAAAGCCAGCACCGTGCCGATGCGCGGCTGACCCGCTTTTTCAGCCTCCTCCATATCGGGTATCTGCCGATCCGATCCGTCAGCTCTGCCGGTAATGGCCGAAGTATCGCCCCCTGGTTGAATGAGCGATATTTTCAGGCATGACCCACTTCATCCGACAGGCTCGAAAAGTCCACTCCAAGCAACTGCATCGCAGCTGTCAAACGTTCTTCCGCAGGTAGCTCAAAAATGATGGTGGGAGATGCAGGCACCGTCAGCCAGGCATTCTGCGATAATTCATGCTCTATCTGGCCCGGCGCCCACCCGGAATAGCCTAGCGCGACCAGGAGTTGCCTGGGACTTTTGCCGTTTGCTATCGCCCGTAAAATGTCGAGGGAAGTAGTAAGCCCTACATCCTCATTTACTGCCATGGTCGATTGCCATTCGCCCACGGGTTGGTGGAGGACGAAGCCGCGATCGAGTTGTATCGGGCCGCCGAACATGACTGGAAATCTTCCCGTCAATTGGTCATCTGAAGAAATATCAAGCTGGTCCAGCAGGTCTTTCAAGGTAAGATCGATCGGCCGGTTCACCACCAGGCCCAGTGCACCCTGGTCACTATGCTCGCAGATATAGGTCAGCGTCTTCGCAAAGAAGGGATCTGTCATGGCGGGCATGGCGATGAGGAAATGATGGGTCAGGTCGACGCTTTGCATGAGGCGAATGATTATGCGATTACCATCTCGTGGGATGGTATTCCGGGGTGGACTGGCGGCTGCCTGCCCATTTCATGCTCACCCGTAAAGTACCGTCCGGCCGCGAGCCTGCAGGGTGAGGTTTTCGGAACTTTACTATCATTGTAGAACGAATACGTTTCTCAGTGGTGAAACCATGAAGAACCTTTTCTCGCTATCGCAAATGTCCATCAATCCCGGCGCGGCCGCTGCTGCCGGAATCATCGCTGGCGTCATTGCCACCGGCGCCCAGCTTGTTCTCTGGTGGGTATTCACCGATGCGCTTCCCTCCATTTTTTTTCGGGATGCCCGGCTCGCTGCGGCAATGTTAATGGGTCCCGATGTTCTCCCGCCGCCCGCCACATTCGAGTGGAAAGTCATGATCATCGCAACCTTTATTCATGTCATGCTCTCCACTGCGTATGGCCTGATTCTGGCGCCCCTCATTTCCCGTTCTGGCATGGCGGCTTCCATGCTGGCAGGCACTGTCTTCGGGCTGATCATCTATGCAACGAATATGTACGGAATGACCCTGTTTTTTCCCTGGTTCTCGGTAGCACGGGACTGGATCACTCTGGTTACCCATATCATATTCGGAATCTCGCTGGCCGTTCCTTACAAATTATTGTCCCGGCCTCATTCCGCATAACGCAAAAGGTTTGAGACAAGCTGGTGAAAAGTTTTTTTCGGGTCTGATTCCCTGCCTGGGTTCGTTTCCGCGGCAATACATTTGTCATCGGTAATCTCATTGCGGCAGAACTCATAGTAATTATCCCAATCTCTGTTATACGCCGGAATATCCTGCTGCCGCACACTCGATCTGAAGTCCTCGATGATTTCATGCATGACCGGCAAGCGTGCCCGCAGATACGTATCGATACTTCTCGGCCAGTTGACAGGTTCGGGATACAGGCCCGAAAGGGTGGATAAAATGGCCGAGCGGAATTCTTCAGCAGCCTCTGTCCGCCGCTTGCGGGTGAACATTTCATAAATACCGGCCACTACGATTCCCGCACCCAGTAAAACCAGGGGCCACATGGGTACGTGAGTAAAGTATGCTGATATTTGATCGCTAAATTCGTTCATGATTTTTCCGGTTATCTTGTTGCTATAGAACGTGCCAAAACGTGGGGCGTATCACCTTTTTTCTTTTTTTCCAGGTTCCGGGAGTGAGCCTGGCCGGATAGCCAGTGCTCAGAGAGGCGGGCAGCGTAGGGAGCCCGGAAAAAGTATGGCTCTGCTCTAAAATGGAGCACGACTATTCGAAGATTATATGCTTTGGAAGGCGGGGGTCAATGCTCCATGGCACGATTTTCCGGCAGCAGCTTTGCCTGCTCCTCGGAATAGCCAATAATCCGGCTGAATCTCACAGATGAAAACTCCCGTGAATCTCAGGATATGGAAAAATTAATGAAGGGATTTGACAGGGAAGCACTTCCAGTTCTGACGGCCGAAGCGCCCTGACAGCGCCCTTATGGCGTAATTTCAGGATGTAAAGGATAAAGGACCTGTAACTGAGAGCGAATCAACCTTCAGGAACTATTGGACCAGATTTGTAATCCCTGATGGACACCGAAGCGGCAGAAGCGGACGAAGTGAAAGGGCCGAGGTGGACTGCAAATTCTCTTTTTCGGGCCCCACCTATTTGCAGGACGGGGGGCGATGCTGAGGCAGGACAGTACCCGGGACAAGGTCTGGAATCCCCGAAGCAGGATCAATATTATCATTGCAGAACCATTCCTTGCCATTTGTTGTCGCCAGAACCAGTGTTCTGCCGGACCCCCCCATCACCAGGCCCGGGCTCACTCCGGTACTCTTGAATTTTGCTATTACCTCAAAACCTTTTTCCCGGGATTCCGGTGTGAGGCTTGCAACATACTTTCCGGTCCGTGCGGGTACCAGATTATCGAATTCTTCGAAGGTAGGCCATCTTCCGTTATCCGAATAAAACGTGGCAACAGGAGATTTCACGCTGTCGAGAAGATCGACCGCTTCGACTACCTGTTTACGGGCCTGGGAATCCTCATAGAGCTGAAATGCAGGTGGGATAGCGATCGTCGCCAGAATGCCAATGAGGGCAATTACCATCATTGTCTCGATCAAGGTTAAGCCCTTCTGATCCTGCTTCATCCTAAAAAGCTCCTTCCTGGTTAAACGCATTATTATCTTCTGATATCTGCCATTCCTATTTGATCAGGAGTACCGGAATCGTTGAAAGCTGTATGATCTTGCTTGCAACCGAACCCAGCAATATTCCTTTCACCGTTCCAAGTCCACGCGGGCCAAGCACGATCTGATCAAAATTCATTTCTTCCGCATAACGCAGAATGATGTTTGGCGGATGCCCTGAAGAGACATGGAACCGGTAGCCGATCCCGGCCTGATCGAGCAATGCCCGCGCCGCTGACAGCTCTTTGGTACCTTCTTCCTGGTAATACAGTTCTATGCTCTTCTTGTCTATGAACATCGGCACGTTGCCGCGCAGGGGGAACTGCACGTTCAGCAAATGTATTGCAGGTGTTTCCCTATATGAGGGAATCAGTTTAATGAATTTCCCGACTGCATTGCCCGACGCCTCTGAGCCATCTACCGGCAACAGGAGTTTCAGCATGTTTCCCTCTCATGACAGTTAATTTGCGCCTACGAACGCGGTTTATCGTTCATATCGTCCATCAGGTCGACAATCGCGGCTCTTCTTGCCCCGGTCCTGTCCGCAAGCCATTTGCCGATGACCACGATCAGCAGAGCGCCTGTCGCGGGTGCAGCCCAGTGCAGAAAAGCCGCATTGCTATCCACCCACTCCCTGCTGACCGCGTCGGTAGTGCTCATGCCCCCTGCGATCCAGCCAAGCAGGCCCGCACCGATGAAGATAGTGACGGGAAATCTTTCCATGAGCTTCATTACCAGCTTGCTGCCCCAAACGATGATGGGCACACTCACCGCCAGGCCAAAGATCACCAGAACGATACTGTCCCTGGCGGCTCCGGCAATGGCAATCACATTATCCAGGCTCATCATGGCGTCGGCGATAATGATGGTTTTAATCGCGCCCAGCAGGGTTGCGCTTGCGCTGATCTCATGTCCATTCTCTCCCGGCTCGGGTTGAAGCAGTTTGATGCCGATCCATAATAGCAGCAGTGCCGCTACGATTTTCAGGAATGGAATTGTCATCAAGGTGAAAGCGAAGTAGATCAGGACGACCCGCAGCGCAATGGCACCGAACACTCCCCAGAAAATACCGAGATTTCGCTGCTTTTCGGGAAGTCGCCGGCATGCAAGCGCGATAACCACGGCATTATCGCCTCCCAGAATGATATCAATGGCGATGATCTGGAATACGGCAATCCAGAATTGCGGACTGGCAAGGTCCATAAGAAGTCTCTGAAAAATAGGGAATCAGGTAAAGCTACCAGGATGTTCAGCCTATCCCAGGAACTGGATTGTGGATTATACCAGCGTCGGATAAATCTGCTTGTATCGGTCCATCGATTGGCGCTGCACCGAGGAACCGCAGGAGTTCGGCTTTACGCGGCAGTGTATCCTGATAGCCGAGATCGATGAGGGCTCGGCAGAAGGATTCTTCAAACAGAACATAGCTCAGGAGAGACGAGCCATCGCGTCTCATTGCGCCGATGGCCCGGTAAAAAAGCCGGATGGTATGTGGCAGGGTGGCAGCGTGATGCTGTGCAATTTCAGTGAATTCGACACTGGGAGAAATGACCATGTGCTGAATCTGGCGCAGCGGCATGTGATGATTTCTCATGTTTTCTTCGGGAATCATGCTTAGGGTCCGGTTGATGCGCTGCAATCGTTCCAGATCGACATAAAGGTTGTCGAGAAAAATACTGCTCATGATATGGCCGCCGATCTGCGCGAGGGTGGGATAGCTGTCCACCTTGACACGCTCGGGCTGCGTATCCTCTATCTTGCGCACGCCAATTACCAGCACGCGATCCGCCCCGAGATGCAGCGCAGGGCTCAACGGCGCAAGCTGGCGCATTGAACCGTCTCCAAAGTATTCACGGTTGAGCCGTACGGCTGGAAAAAGAAGCGGAATGGCGGAAGAAGCCAGCAGGTGCTCAATCTCGATAGGTACAGCCACACCGATACGGCGTTCCCGCTTCCACGACCGTATGCTGTCTGCACCCTGATAGAAGGTCACCGATTGTCCACTGGTATAGCCCCAGGCAGTAATACCGAGAGCATGAAGAGCGCCCGCGTCGATACTCTTCTGAATACCTTGAAGCGGCAGGCTGTTTTTCAACAGTTGCGCAAGCGGCGAGTTGTCGAGCAGCGAAATCGCGCCCTGCTTTTTCAGGCTGCCAAACAGGAGAGATGCAAGCCAGCGCGCCGCATTTCCATATACGCCGAGAGGGTCTGTCCGGTAGGCCTGATTGACGTGCGCGTTTTCCCATACGGCCGAAAGGCGTCGCACACCCTCATGAAAGTTGCGGGCGGAGATAGCGAGAACCGCGGCATTGAATGCACCGGCGGACGTGCCGCAAATTACCGGGAAGGGGGTGCGCGTTCTCTTTGGCAGCATCGTCGCGATAGCCTGCAGAACGCCTACCTGATAGGCCGCGCGCGCGCCTCCGCCAGTCAGGACAAGGCCTATCTTCGGCGCCTGGGAGGGTGACGGGAGCAAGCTCATTCACCGGAATGGCAGAGGCCGCGCGAGCAGCAGCATTTATTCAAACCAAGAATCATTGCGGCTGAATCATGTCTTCCGGTCTTACCCAGTCCTGGAATTGATCGACGGTAATGTAGCCGGTTGCAACGGCTGCCTGTTCCAGCGTAGTGCCTTCGCGATGCGCTTTCTTCGCGATTTCAGCCGCCTTGTCGTAGCCGATGTGAGGCGCGAGTGCAGTCACCAGCATCAGGGATTTGCGCAGCAGTTCGCCTATGCGATCGACGTTTGCGGTGATTCCTGTTGCGCAATGCTCGTTAAAGCTTAACATACCATCCCCCAGCAGGCGCACGCTTTGCAGGAAATTATGGATGATAAGCGGTTTCATGACGTTGAGCTCGAAATTTCCCATTGCGCCGCCCATATTGATAGCGACATCATTGCCCATCACCTGGCAGCACAGCATGGTAAGCGCCTCTGACTGAGTCGGATTGACTTTGCCCGGCATGATGGAACTGCCCGGCTCATTTTCAGGAATTTTCAGTTCGCCGATTCCGCAACGCGGACCCGACGCAAGCCAGCGGATATCATTGGCGATTTTCATAAGCGAGGCTGCCAGGGTCTTGAGCGCACCATGCGCATGGACGAGCGCATCATTGGCGGCGAGAGCCTCGAACTTGTTGGGAGCTGTCACAAATGGCAGGCCCGTCAATCTCGCCAATTCCGCTGCGACCCGCACTGCAAACTCAGGATGAGTGTTCAGTCCGGTGCCAACCGCTGTTCCTCCCAGGGCCAGTTCATAGATATGCGGAAGCGCGGCGTCGATATGCTCCAGCCCGTGGTCCAGCTGGGAAACATAGCCCGAGAATTCCTGCCCCAAGGTGAGGGGAGTAGCATCCTGCAAATGGGTGCGACCGATTTTGACAATGCCTGAAAATGCCTCCGCCTTGGCGGCCAGCGTATTCCGCAACGCGGCAATGGCAGGTTTCAACTGATGATGGAGGGAGCAGGCAGCCGCCACATGCATGGCAGAGGGAAACACATCATTGGACGACTGTCCCTTGTTTACATCGTCGTTGGGATGAATCCTGCAATCCGGTCCTCTTCCGCACCCCAGCAGTTCAGAAGCGCGGTTTGCCAGCACTTCGTTCATATTCATGTTGGTCTGGGTTCCGGAACCGGTCTGCCATACGACCAGCGGAAATTCCGCGTCATGCTTCCCTGCAATCACCTCATCCGCAGCCTGGATGATGGCGGTAGCGCGCTCGCCGTCCAGAACACCCAGGTCACGATTTACGGCGGCTGCCGCACGCTTCACGAGTGCCAGCGCGTGAAGCAGCGCGGGCGGCATGCGCTCCCCCGAAATTCTGAAATTCCGCAGGGAGCGCTGGGTCTGCGCGCCCCATAGCGCCTGCGCGGGCACCTGTACTGTGCCCATCGTATCTCGTTCATCCCGGTAATTCATATTAGTCTTGGATCAGGGAAAGACAGGCAGGCGTATAAGAAATATCTGAGCGCACGCATTCGCCGGCTCAGGCAGAAATAAAAGCAGGCAGCCAGGAAGGGAGACTGCGGAGAGGGCTGCATGCTTGAACCGGCCACGGAAATCCGTGTGGGCGCTCTGCGGAGATTGAAAACTGATCCAGCGAAAGTTTATTCGTACTTATTCTGAGGAACGACACGTCAAATCGCCTGGGCATGGTGATGAGACGTGCCGGATCAATTATGTACTGATCAGTTTTCGATCCGGAAGGATCCTTCCCCGGGTTGACCGGTTTCAGGATCGATCCAGTCGGATATGCCAATCTCGTCCTCGGCTTGCTCCAGGGTTTCTCCCGGTTCATAGTCCGAGTCGGCGTTGTACTCCATATCCTGGATGGCTTCAAGTAAAGTGGGGAAGGGACCGAATACCCTGTCACCCTCTTTTTCATCATGCCAATAAAAACCATCGGGCCGTTCAACAACCCGCGTGGTGTCATAGTCGCGAGACCCTTGTGGGATTGTACGAGCCATTGCCACCTCCATCAGATAGAGATTCGAATGAAAGTCAATGTTAACCTCGTCCTTAAGATTTTACCAGCGCAAATAATCAGTGTATGGAAAACGTATTGATGATACGCATCCATCTCTTTTACCCTAGTCCCAGTTCAACACTCCGCCGGTTTGATACTCGGTAACGCGTGTTTCAAAAAAGTTCTTTTCCTTTTTCAGGTCGATCATTTCAGACATCCAGGGGAAAGGGTTGCTCGCTCCCGGATAGAGAATGTCCAGGCCTATCTGCTGGCAGCGGCGGTTGGCGATATAGCGCAGGTATTCCTTGAACATGGGCGCGTTCAACCCCAGAACCCCGCGCGGCATGGTGTCCTCGGCATAACGATATTCCAGTTCCACCGCTTTTTGCATCAGTGCGCTGATTTCGCTGCGAAATTCCCTGGTCCACAAGTGCGGGTTTTCCATCTTGATCTGATTCACCACATCGATGCCGAAATTGCAGTGCATGGATTCATCCCGCAGGATGTATTGATACTGCTCGGCTGAGCCCGTCATCTTATTCTGCCTTCCCAGCGCCAGGACCTGTATGAAACCCACATAAAAGAACAGGCCTTCCATGATGCAGGCGAATACGACCAGGCTTTTCAGCAGTTTCTGGTCCGCTTCGAGCGTGCCCGTCCTGAATGCCGGATCGGTCAGCGTATCGATAAAGGGGATCAGAAACTCATCCTTCTCGCGGATGGATTTCACTTCATGATAGGCGTTGAAAATCTCGCCTTCGTCCAGCCCCAGCGACTCGACGATGTACTGATAGGCATGCGTATGAATCGCCTCTTCAAATGCCTGCCGCAACAGGTACTGGCGGCATTCCGGATTGGTGATGTGCCGGTAAGTGCCAAGTACAATGTTATTGGCGGCGAGCGAATCCGCGGTAACGAAGAAGCCCAGGTTGCGCTTGACTATCCGCCGCTCATCCTCGGTCAGTCCGTTGGGATCTTTCCAGAGGGCGATATCGCGGCTCATGTTGATCTCCTGTGGCATCCAGTGGTTGGCGCAGGCCGACAGATATTTCTCCCAGGCCCATTTGTACTTGAAAGGCACCAGCTGGTTGACATCCGCCTTGCAATTGATGATGCGCTTGTCTTCCACCGATACGCGACGATGGATGTCCTCTGCCGAATATTCCATTTCTCCCGCTCCATTCCCTGCACGCTCTCCAGTGACATCGCTCGCGTCACCTTCTGCCCCGGTCCCGCTCGTGCCGGCAAGGCGGCTCGCTGCTTCAGGACCCACCCCGGCTCCTCCGGCAGGCAATCCCGGATCGCCGTTTCTCCGCGGCGCCGGTTGCATCATTTCATCCTCGAATATCAACATGTTTTCCTCCTGACATTACATTTTAATTGTTATTGGCATGATTCACATTCCGGATCATCGATGGAGCAGAACGACACATCTGTTGCCGGCGCTGCCGCACTCATGGCTGGCAGGCTTCCTTCTGCGGACACCGCATTCAAAGAGCCAGCCTGGACTGTAGATTTTTCTGCGGACGTTGCTCCAAGCGAGCGCAGATAGTAGGTCGTCTTCAAGCCACGTAACCAGGCCAGTTTGTAGGTTTCATCCAGCTTCTTGCCGGAGACGCCCCCGATATAGATATTCAGGGACTGGGACTGATCTATCCATTTCTGCCTGCGCGCCGCCGCTTCGATCAGCCATTGAGGTTCTACCTCGAAGGCAGTGGCATAAAGCCTGCGAAGATCGGCGGGTACGCGGTCTATCTTGCCCAGGGCTCCATCGAAATACTTGATATCAGAAATCATGACCTCGTCCCATAGCCCAAGCTTTTTCAGGTCGCTTACCAGATACTGGTTGGCAATGGTGAATTCTCCCGACAAGTTGGATTTGACGTAAAGATTCTTGAAGGTGGGTTCGATGCTGGCCGAAACGCCGACAATGTTGGAAATGGTCGCGGTGGGCGCTATCGCCAGGCAGTTGGAGTTACGCATGCCATGGTTTCTGATGCGTTCGCGCAGCGCTTCCCAGTCCAGCATCGATGACCTGTCCGCCTCGATGTATCCGCCGCGTTCTTCCTGCAGCAGGTCGAGCGTATCCTGAGGCAGAATGCCGCGATCCCAGAGACTGCCGCGATAGGAAGCATAGCGTCCCCGCTCTTCGGCCAGTTCGGTCGAGGCCCAGTAGGCATGGTAGGCGATCGCTTCCATGGTATGGTCCGCAAATTCGACCGCTTCATCCGAGGCATAGGGAATGCGCATCCTGTGCAGGCAATCCTGGAAGCCCATGATACCCAGCCCGACAGGCCGGTGCCTGAGGTTGGAGTTGCGTGCCTTGGCGACGGCATAGAAATTGATATCGATCACATTGTCGAGCATGCGCATGGCGAGGCTGACAGTGCGCTTGAGCTTGTCGCCGTCGATCTTGCCGGCATCATCGATGTGGGCCGCCAGATTGATCGAGCCGAGATTGCATACCGCGATTTCATGATCACTGGTATTCAGCGTTATCTCAGTGCAGAGATTGGAACTGTGCACCACGCCGATATGGTTTTGCGGCGAGCGGATATTGCAGGCATCCTTGAAGGTGATCCACGGATGCCCGGTTTCGAACAGCATGCTCAGCATTTTGCGCCATAACTGCACTGCGGGTATCGTCTTGTACAGGCCGAGTTCGCCGCGCGCGACTTTATCCTCATAGGCGAGATAAGCCTGCTCGAATGCCTTGCCATACTTCTCGTGCAGATCGGGCACGTCAGAAGGCGAAAAAAGTGTCCATTCGCCCCCTTCCATTACCCGTTTCATGAACAGGTCGGGAACCCATGTGGCCGTGTTCATGTCATGCGTGCGCCGGCGATCGTCCCCGGTATTCTTGCGCAATTCCAGAAACTCTTCGATATCCAGATGCCAGGATTCGAGGTAGGCGCAAACGGCGCCCTTGCGTTTGCCGCCCTGGTTCACTGCCACGGCCGTGTCGGATACTACCTTCAGAAAGGGCACTACGCCCTGGGATTTGCCGTTGGTGCCCTTGATATGCGATCCCATTGCCCGCACACGCGTCCAGTCATTGCCCAGTCCTCCCGCATACTTGGCAAGCAGCGCGTTTTCCTTGATTCCCTCGTAAATGCCATCCAGGTCGTCCGGCACTGTCGTGAGATAGCACGAAGACAATTGCGAGCGGCGCGTGCCGGAATTGAACAGGGTGGGTGTGGAACTCATGAAATCGAAATTCGACAGCACATGGTAGAACTCTATCGCCCGTGCTTCGCGGTCGATTTCGTTCAATGCAAGCCCCATCGCCACCCGCATGAAAAATGCCTGCGGCAACTCGATGCGGCGCTCCTGCATATGCAGAAAATAACGGTCATACAGGGTTTGCAAACCGAGATAGCCAAATTTAAGATCGCGCTCCGCATGGAGGGCTTGTGCCAGCCGCAGCAGGTCAAACTGCGCCAGCCGCTCATCCAGCAGTTCGGCCTCGATCCCGCGCTTTATGAAAGCCGGGAAATATTCCAGATAGCGCTCCGCCATTTCCCTTTGTACGATTTCCTCGCCCAGCACCTCGAAGCGGAGCGAGTGCAGCAGCAATCGCGCGGTAACGTAACTGTAGGCCGGTTCTTTTTCCAGCAATGCCCGCGCCGACAGGATTACCGATTTCCTTACTTCTTCCATCGGCACTCCATCGTACAAATCCTTGAGCGTGGCTTTAAGTATCAGCTCAGGATCGACCGCTTCACCCAGGCCTTCGCAGCAGGACTCGATCAGCGCCAGGAGTCTCGCGGTATCGAGCGGAACCCTGCGTCCCTCCTCAAGCACGTGCAGGACGCTGCCGGGTACCTCCGCTGCACCCGCCTCCTTTTGCTGTGCCCGCTTGCGCGCGCGATCCTCGCGGTACAACACATAGGCACGCGCCACATCGTGCTCGCCCGAGCGCATCAGTGCGAGTTCCACCTGATCCTGGATATCCTCGATGTGAAAAGTTCCACCCGAGGGCTGACGACGCATCAAGGCGTTCACCACATCTTCGGTCAGGCGCGCCACCACTTCGCGTACCCGGGCCGAAGCGGCCCCCTGGCTGCCCTCGACGGCGAGAAACGCTTTCGTCATGGCAATGGAGATTTTGTCCGGCTCGAATCCGGCTACTGAGCCGTTGCGGCGAATGATCCTGTATTGGGAATAGCGCGGGTCGTAGCCGGGAGGGTTCGAAGAAAACCCGTGGCCTGCCATGACCGGCCGAGATGTTTGATCTGTAGAAAGCTGCATGCTGGATGCTCCTCATTTGTAAGGGAAATGTGCCGAATCCCTGGGCAAAGCCTGATATTGCGGGTGTTGTGGAAATGCTGTGGAAAACCTGTGCACTACTATATATAGTAGTACATGAGAGTGCGTTCAACTATCTCTAGTGTCCAAGGCGCAATAGTCCTATATTTTCCGACGGCTGTCAAAAGGTATTTTCCGGATTTTTGAGACTGCCACTTTCAGGACTTTGACGGCCATATCCGGAAGGTGATGGGCACGAAAGCTGAGGCAATCCGGGGTGAAAGCCGGGCATGACGGCGAGAATGACGGCGAAAGGTGTAGAGTTGATTTCCCTGGAGGAGGATCGGAAGAGAAGCGCCAGGGATCTTCCGGTAATGCTGTTCTTGTCAAAAACCCCCATCCCTGTGAAAGCGGATGGGGTGTGCTGCGGGAGTTACAACTGGATTGCAACTTAATAAACGACGTTATCCAGAATTACCCGGCTTTGAGACAACGTTATCCAGGATGACGCGGCTTTGCTTGTTCCATTGCACGTC
>JAFKJB010000030.1 GCA_017306155.1 Nitrosospira multiformis | reverse complement strand
CAATAAGCAGCAGCCAGACCATACCCCAAATCCTCCTCTGGTACCACCCATATTCCCACTACCAGTACTTTACATACCCATAAGCCCGTAAAGACTACTCCCCGTCTCACACTTAAGTCAAGAAGTTTGTCAGAAGGCGAATAGGGCAAGCTTCGTGCCAAAATGCACATCCTGCTCCTGAAATCCGCAACATGGACAAATCGCATAAGCTGAACTCACTGCCTTTCCAGGAACTGCCGAGAAGTTCAAATTCCAAGTTCCAGTTCCAGTTTCGAGGTTTCGGCAGTATAAACCCATCTTGTTAAAAAGGTTATAAAATTTCGTTCTTTCCCATCCCTGGTTTCTCTGCCTGTTCGGCAAGATCATTGTAACCCGCCCCATATGTTTCGTTATTTGAGTATACTCATTGCGTTACCTCCCCTTGAATAGAGCGATTGGAGAATATAAACCTTCGAGTTCAATGAATATTGTGAGACTCCATTAATCAGGATTAACGGGTGGAAAATGCCTTCTCTCTCCCCAGTCTATCGCGGCAGGTTTGCACCCTCTCCTACCGGACCGTTGCATTTTGGTTCTCTTGTCACTGCTGTCGCCAGCTATCTGGAGGCAAAATCACATGGTGGCGAATGGCTGCTCAGAATCGAAAATCTGGATACGGCGCGGGAAATTCCAGGTGCTTCAGAAGAGATTTTGAATACCCTGCATCTTTTTGGGATGGAAGAGGATGGTCCAGTGGTATATCAAGAACGACGACAGGACGCCTATCAGGCGGCTTTGAGGGCACTTGGTAAGCAGAATCTGATTTATCCTTGCAATTGTAGTCGTAAGGAAATTGCCGATTCCTCGGTTCTTGGGATAGAAGGGCCTGTCTATCCCGGAACTTGCCGCGACCGCAAATATAAAACGGAATTTTCCGGTGCATGGCGGCTATGTACGAATAATAATCAGGTTGAATTTGAAGACGCAGTGCAAGGCATACGGCAACAACGGCTCCAGCGCGACATAGGTGATTTCGTGATACGTCGCGCAGACGGGGTTTTTGCTTACCAGCTGGCGGTCGTGGTGGATGACGCTGAACAGGGTATTACGCACGTGGTGCGGGGAGGTGATTTACTGAACTCGACTCCCCGCCAGATTCACCTGCAAAAACTGCTAGGCTACTCCATCCCCTCTTATATGCACGTCCCGGTGGTGGTCAACGCACAGGGCGAAAAACTCAGTAAGCAGACGCAGGCAGCGCCAGTGGACATTTCGCATCCCGTTTTGCAACTCGTGAAAGCCATCCGGTTTCTCGGCCAGACACCACCGCCGGAAGTAAGTGAGAACAACTTGAGGTCATTCTGGATATGGGCAATCGAAAATTGGAATCGGGAGGCAATTCCAAAAAACATGTCACTCATGTTTTAACCGGAGCGAATTTACCCGACGAATAGTAGATGAATGAAAACTGGCTATCAGGCTGCCAGCACTACCGGCTTAGAGATGACTCCCTCTCGGAGAGACACAAGAATTTTATCGGCTTTTCAAGGAAAAACGTGCCTTTTCTGCCATTTTACATACCTAGGTTGAAGCGACTCAAGATTGTCGTGGTCGGTGGAGGCTACACCGGCATCGCGGCACTGGTTACCCTCTTGCGCCACATGCCGGAAGCCGATGTCGCTATCATTGATCCCCGGCTCGAACATCTCAAGATCACTCATCTGCACGAGACTTTCCGATACCCCCTGGACGATTTCCTGATTCCGTTTTCCACACTGGAAAATCGTTTTGGCTGCCGCCACATTTGTGCAGAATTGAATCCAAGTGAACCGGTTCTGCGGCAGTGGCAGAGTGATAGATTCCTGGAAGTCAATAATGAAATACTGGAATTTGACTATCTGCTCCTCGCCTCGGGCTCTCCTGTAAAGCAGGTGAATAAACCGGAGAATGTCTTTGATCTGCTCGATTTCATGGCAATATCGGGTTCTGATTTGTTCGATGAGTGGTTAAACCAGCCCGATGCAATCGCGCGATCTATTTCAGTGATAGGCGGGGGAGCAACAGGAATTCAATTTCTTTTTGAAATCGCTCATTTCCTCAAGCGCTATCAAATCGGGTGCAATCTGCGTCTTGTCCATGGCGAGAACCGGGTACTCAACCAGTTCCCCATAGGTTTTTCCACCTATACTCACTCCAAGATGGCCGAACTGGGCATCGAGTTTTTCCCTGATACCCGTTATCTCGGACAACAGGGGGAGCGGATTCTCTTGGGAGATAACCTGACAGGGCGCAAGTTTGATCTGCCCTCCTCAATCTCTTTCCTGTTCATTGGTAAAAAGCTGGAAGCACCATTTTCTGCCAACATCTTTGGACAGGTAATGGTTGAAGGCACAGCGTTACCGAATATTTTTGCGGCGGGAGATTGCTCCGTTTATCGCGCGCCAGGCTCCAACACAATGACCGCCCAATCCGCAGTAAGAAAAGGAATGCTTACCGCCCGGAATATACTCCGTCACTCGGGCGCCTTGCGATTGCTTGAGCCTTACCTTCATCGGGATTTAGGTTATGTAGTGAGTCTGGGGCCAATGGACGCAATAGGCTGGCTGGCATTGGAAGGCAATGTGGTGGGAGGCATACCGGCTATGGTGATCAAGGAGTTGGTCGAAGCGCAATATGATCTGCTGCTGACAGGGCTTGACACCTACCTGGTTTGAAGAAAAAAAGCCTGAGCCTTACTCGAGCACAACAGATGAAAAGGAAAACGGTCAAATCACTGTTTTCGGAGAATGGAGGACACCACCAGTCCCTGTTGAAGCCATTTTTCGACTACATATTCATAAAACCGTTGATTACTCTGCACGCCACAGTTTTTTATTGCCAGATCTTTTCCTTTATCTGTCAGGAGCACATGACCAAGATCAAGTTGATTGCCGGCTTCCTCGAGGAATCGTATTTTTGTCGGTCGCCCGAAATAAAACAAACGTGTGTGTTGACCAAACCCCTTCTTTACATATCCCGCCGGATTCACAGATATCAAACCAGCTGCTTCCAGCGGTTTCAATGCTGCCAATGTAATGCCCTGCTCTGAATAAACCTCATGGCTGATGTCATATATAAGAGGTATCAGCTGTCCTTGCATCCACAGGAACTGACAAAGAGATGCAAAAATTTTCCTGTTTTCACCCTGCTCCAAATCTGCCTCCCTGTGATCACCCGGCGACCGGGAAAGGAGATGCCGCTTGTGAGGCTTTATCTATGAGCTGTGTTCCTTGGTCCCTCCGCCAGCAGGTGGATTCTTTTTGCTCTTACCACCTCGGCGGGCAATTTCCTGGTCAAGTTTTTCGAGAAACTGGATATTCTTCTTTCGTTGTTTATCGCCCTTGTACCATGAAAAACATGCGAGAGTCCCAAGAACAACCAGAAGGGTATTTACTGCTGTCGGCCCGCCGAAGAACATATCCATGAGCCCGGTGAGAACCGAAAAAGCGCCCATGAATCCTGTCCAGTTCAGGAATCTGTTCGTCCATGTGGGCTCCTGCCGTTTAACACACCAGATTTGTAGCTTCTCACGGACCGAATGAAGCTCCTCATTAGTCCAATCTGCAAGTTCCATCGGGCCGTCCTATCTGAAAGGAAGAAATTAATTGTGTCTTTATTCGGGTGGAAAACAGATATGGATTCCGGGATGGACGCAACTTCAGGATGAAATCGGAACGCAGACTTCGTATAACCGAACAGCCTGAGCACGTGGCCGGAATCTGGATCGTATATCGCCCGCTGGAAATTATAATAGGTTAATACAAAAAAGCCGGAGTGACCCGGCTTTTTTCTTCCAAAAAACCACCTAGCTTGCCTAACCTTCCGTGTCCGTAGCTGGACGTTCCGGGCGATCCATCAATTCAACCAGCGCCATAGGCGCATTATCACCCTTGCGGAACCCAAACTTGAGAATACGCAGATATCCGCCATTGCGAGTCTGGTAGCGAGGACCCAGTTCGCTAAACAGTTTTCCAACCATATCACGATCCCGCAGCCGGTCGAATGCAAGTCGACGATTAGCCAGCGATGGTTTCTTCCCGAGCGTTATCATCGGCTCAATAACTCGGCGCAACTCCTTGGCCTTGGGCAAAGTCGTTTTTATAATCTCATGCCGTAACAGCGAGTTAGTCATGTTCCGCAACATGGCCGAGCGGTGACTGCTCGTGCGATTAAGTTTCCTTAGTCCATTATGGTGCCGCATGACTTGTATCCTTTTTACCCTTATCAAGATTGGCAGGTGGCCAGCTTTCCAGCTTCATACCCAGCGTCAGCCCGCGAGAAGCAAGTACTTCCTTGATTTCGTTCAAGGATTTCCGTCCCAGATTGGGAGTTTTCAATAGCTCGGTTTCCGTCCGCTGAATCAGGTCGCCAATATAGTATATATTTTCCGCTTTGAGGCAATTCGCGGAACGTACGGTAAGTTCAAGATCATCTACCGGCCGAAGCAGCACGGGATCAATCTGAGGTAATTTCGGCTGCTCCACGGGCAGAGGTGTACCTTTGAGGTCCGCAAATACGGTGAGTTGCTCGACCAGGACTTTTGCCGCATACCGGATCGCTTCTTCGGGATCAACGACACCGTTGGTCTCGATGTCCATGACCAGTTTGTCCAGATCAGTGCGTTGTTCAACCCGTGCACTTTCCACGGCATAACTTACCCGCCGCACAGGACTGAAAGATGCATCCAGCAGAATGCTCCCGATAGCGCGACTTTCGCGCGCCAACTGGCGGACAGTTCCAGGCACATAGCCCCGTCCCATTTCCACCTTGATCTGCATATCCAGTTTGCCGCCGGCCGTAAGGTGCGCAACGACATGGTCGGGATTAATAATCTCGACATCATGCCCTCCCTCGATATCGCCCGCAGTAACCGTTCCCTCACCTTTTCTGCTCAGAGTCAGAAGTGCCTCCGTGCGGTTGTGCAATTTCAGGACAATACCCTTGAGATTGAGCAGGATATCAACCACGTCTTCCTGCACCCCGTCCAGTGCCGAGTATTCGTGGACGACACCACTGATTTGAACTTCTGTTGGCGCAAATCCCGGCATCGATGACAGCAGGATACGTCGTAGCGCGTTACCCAACGTATGGCCATAGCCGCGCTCGAACGGCTCCATGGTGATTCGGGCATGAAGCGGCGATATATTCTGCACATCGATAATACGCGGCGTAAGAAAAGTGTTACTTTGCATAGCCTGATCCTTTTGCGGAAACGTGGCAACTCATTACTTGGAATACAATTCAATTACGAGAGATTCATTAATGCTTGACGGTAAATCGGATCTCTCGGGTTTGTTCTTGAAAGTTCCCTTCATGGCTTTAGTGTCCACCTCCAGCCATTCCGGAAAGTGCCGCTGCTCGGCAGCTTCCACGGATGCCTTGATACGCAAATGGTTCTTTGCCTTTTCTGTAACTTCTATGACATCCCCCGGTTTTACCTGATAGGAAGGAATATTGATTCTCCTGCCATTTACCAGGATCCCGTTATGACGGACAATCTGACGTGCTTCGGATCGCGATGCGCCAAAGCCCATGCGATAGGAAACCGTGTCAAGGCGGCATTCCAGTAATTGGAGAAGATTTTCACCGGTAACGCCGCGCTGCCTCTCAGCAAGCTCGTAATTATTACGAAATTGACGCTCCAGCACTCCATATATCCGGCGCAGTTTCTGCTTTTCGCGTAATTGCACGCCATAGTCCGATAGGCGACTGCTTTTCTGACCATGCTGCCCGGGCGCATAATTTCGGCGCTCGATGGCACACTTATCGGTAAAACATTTCTCACCTTTAAGGAACAGCTTCTCACCCTCACGTCGGCATTGACGGCATTTGGGATCAAGATTTCTTGCCACAGTAACTCCTTAAATACGACGTTTCTTCGGGGGGCGGCAGCCGTTATGCGGAACGGGTGTCACATCCGAAATACTGGTAATTTTAAAACCGGCTGCATTCAGTGCACGCACTGCTGATTCCCGCCCTGGTCCTGGACCTTTTATGCGCACTTCGAGGTTCTTTACCCCATATTCCTGTGCAGCCCTGCCAGCTTGCTCGGCTGCAACCTGGGCGGCAAACGGTGTGCTTTTGCGTGACCCCTTAAAACCTGCCCCTCCGGAAGTGGCCCACGATAGCGCGTTCCCCTGACGATCCGTTATCGTCACAATGGTGTTATTAAATGAAGCATGTACATGCGCAATACCTTCCGCTACATTCTTTTTGACTTTCTTGCGTACTCGCGTGGCTGCTTTTACCATATTGATCTATCCTTCTGTCCTGCCATTCAGTTGGCCGGCTAAAATTTATCTTCCTGCCTTGGCACTGGAAGCACGAACAGCCTTCCTGGGTCCCTTCCGCGTCCTGGCATTCGTGCGGGTACGCTGCCCCCGTACCGGGAGGCCGCGACGATGACGCAATCCCCGGTAACAGCCGAGGTCCATCAGGCGTTTGATATTCATTGAAACTTCCCGCCGGAGATCGCCTTCGACCGCAAATTTCGCGACGTTATCCCGCAATTTGTCCATTTGCGCGTCGGTTACGTCTTTCATCTTGGTCGATACACTGATTCCAGACGCCTCACAAATCTCACGAGCTCTCGCACGACCGATCCCATAAATTGCTGTCAGGGCAATTTCAGCATGCTGATGGTTGGGGATGTTTACTCCAGCAATACGGGCCATACGTTTTCCTACAAAATTTTAGATTATAACATCTTAGAATGCTTAGCCGAATCAACCCTGACGCTGTTTATGCCTCGGATCTGTGCAAATCACTCGCACTGTCCGGTTGCGTCTGATAATTTTGCAATTCCGGCAAATTTTTTTTACTGATGCCAGTACTTTCATTATTTACCTCTCTCCGGCTATTTGGCGCGAAACGTAATGCGCGCCCTGCTCAAATCGTATGGTGTCAGATCTACCGTTACCTTGTCTCCCGGCAGAATCCGAATGTAGTGCATCCGCATCTTGCCGGAAATATGTCCCAGTACTATATGTCCGTTTTCCAGCTTGACCCGAAACGTTGCATTCGGCAACGTTTCCAGTATCTCGCCCTGCATTTGTATGGTTTCTTCCTTTGCCATCCTATCCTTGATGCACTTTATCTTGCCGGCAATCCGCCACCGCCCTTGAAGTTGGTTTTTTTCAACAGGCTCTCATACTGGTGAGACATGATGTAGGCTTGCACCTGTGCCATGAAATCCATCGTTACCACTACGATAATAAGCAGGGAAGTTCCGCCAAAATAAAATGGAACATTCCACTTCAAAATCAGAAACTCCGGCAACAAACACACAAGCGTTACGTAGATCGCGCCGGTGAGCGTAAGACGTAACATGATGCGCTCGATATATCGTGCCGTTTGATCACCCGGTCGAATACCAGGAATGAAGGCTCCGCTCTTTTTCAGATTCTCCGCAGTTTCTTTGGGATTGAACACCAGCGCCGTATAAAAAAAGCAGAAGAATATGATCATAGCCGCGTACATGATCACATAAACCGGCTGCCCGGGCGATAACGCCCCGCTTATATCCTTCAGCCAGTCCATTGATTCCCCCGTCGAAAACCAGCCAGCCAGCGTAGCGGGAAACAATATTATGCTGGAAGCAAAGATCGGCGGAATCACGCCGGACATGTTCAGCTTAAGCGGCAAGTGAGAGCTTTGACCGCCATAAACCTTACGTCCGACCTGACGCTTTGCATAATTTACCAGTATCTTGCGCTGCCCCCGCTCGACAAAGACAACGAATCCCGTAACAACCGTAGCCGCCACGAAAATTCCGAGTGCCACCAGAAAGTGCATGGCGCCCGTTCGCACCAGCTCCAGCGTGCCTCCAATTGCACTGGGAAGACCTGCAGCGATCCCTGCAAATATAATGAGCGAAATCCCGTTGCCAATGCCGCGTTCGGTAATTTGCTCTCCCAGCCACATGAGAAATATGGTACCCGTCACCAATGTTATAACCGTAGTCAGCAGAAACATCGGGCCAGGCTCGATCACCAGGCCAGGCTGGGACTGTAGCGCGATCGAGATGCCATAACCCTGAACCAGCGCCAAACCGAGAGTACCATAGCGGGTATACTGGGTAATCTTTCTGCGCCCTGACTCACCCTCTTTCTTCAGTGCCTCAAGATAAGGAAATGCCACGGTGCCCAGCTGCATGATAATCGATGCCGAAATATACGGCATGATGCCCAGGGCGAATATCGAAAAGCGGGACAGGGCACCACCGGAAAACATGTTGAACATGCCCAGAATGCCACCCTGCTGCGATTCGAACAGATCCTTCAGTACAACCGGATCAATACCGGGCACCGGCACATGCGCACCAATACGGTAGACAACCAATGCGAGCAGCAAAAACCATAACCGGCGCTTCAAGTCACCGAGTTTTCCGGAGAGTCCTCGCAGGGAATCGCTAGCAGCCAATATATATCCTTTCGTACTTATTCAACGCTACCTCCGGCAGCTTCAATGGCTGCTTTCGCGCCCTTGGTCACCGGGATGCCCTGAAGCTTCACTGCGCGCCCTATCTTTCCCGAAAGTATTACCTTGACGTTCAAGGCGGAACCGGAAACGAGTCCTGCCTGCTTCAGGATCAGCATATCGATAGTATCGCCTGGTATTCTGTCAAGCGCCGACAGGCGCACCTCTGCATCATTCTTTTTTGTGGGTGAAACAAAGCCGCGCTTGGGCAATCGCCGCTGCAAGGGCATTTGACCCCCTTCAAAGCCGACTTTATGAAAACCGCCTGCACGGGATTTCTGTCCCTTATGTCCTCGACCGGCGGTCTTGCCCAGACCGGAGCCAATACCACGACCTACCCGGCGCTTTGGATGCTTGGCGCCAGGAGCTGGTTTAATGGAATTCAGTTGCATCTAAGCCTCACTCTTTACGAGGTAGTAAATGGTATTGATCATACCTCGCACCGCCGGGGTATCTTCCACTTCCACACTACTGTTAATGTGCCGTAGCCCCAATCCCCGGGCGGTTGCCCTATGTGCCTGTTTCGTTCCAATCAGACTCTTCACCAGGGTTACTTTTATCTTCTTCGGATTTTGCGTCATTTCTCCAACCCCAGAATCTCTTCGACGCTCTTGCCCCGCTTGGCCGCTATCTCGGCAGGATTGTTCATCGCCTGCAGGCCGTTGAGGGTCGCACGGACGACATTGTACGGATTGGTCGAGCCGATACATTTGGCCAGGATATTGTGTACACCCATTACTTCAAATATGGCGCGCATGGGTCCGCCGGCAATGATGCCCGTTCCCTCGGATGCCGGTTGCATGTACACCTTGGCCGCGCCATGCCGGCCGATTACGGGGTGCTGGAGCGTTCCATTCTTGAGGCTCACCTTGATCATCTTGCGGCGCGCCTCGTCCATCGCCTTTTGCACCGCTACGGGTACTTCGCGCGATTTACCCTTACCCATCCCCACACCGCCTTCGCCATTCCCGACAACTGTCAGAGCGGCGAAGCCCAGAATGCGTCCTCCTTTGACTACCTTGGTAACGCGATTGATAGCCACCATTTTTTCCTTGAGCCCATCTCCGCGGTCATCTCCTGGAGCTACTTTGCCCTGCATCCGCCCCTGCATTTTAGCCATTATCGTTCCTCACTCAGAATTTGAGGCCGTTCTCACGGGCGGCGTCAGCCAATGCTTTCACGCGCCCATGGTATTTAAAGCCTGAACGGTCGAACGCAACCGTCTCAATGCCGAGACCTCTAGCCTTCTCCGCAACCCTTTTACCCACGACCGCCGCTGCGGTAACCGTTCCCCCATTGGGAAGTTCCTTGCGCAGCTCCGGCTCCAGGGTGGATGCGCTGGCGAGCACCTTGCTACCGGAGCCATCTATCAACTGCGCATAAATATGAGAATTGCTGCGATGAATGGCCAGCCGCACCACTTTCAATTGAGCAATTTTGGCACGCGTCTGCCGCGCACGCCGTAAACGGGATTCCATGGAATTCTGCATATTTACCCTGACTATTTTTTCTTCGTTTCCTTCAGGACAATGACTTCGTTCGCATAGCGCACACCCTTGCCTTTGTATGGTTCCGGCTCTCTGTAAGCGCGTACGTCCGCAGCCACTTGTCCTACCTGCTGCTTATCCATCCCTTTGATGACAACCTCGGTCTGGCTGGGAGTCTCGACCCTGACACCTTCGGGCATCTTGTGAGTGACTGGGTGAGAGAATCCCAGCGTCAGATTAAGGACGTTATCTGCAGCCTGGGCGCGGTACCCTACCCCAACCAGGGTCAGCCTTTTCTCAAAACCGGTGGTAACGCCCTTCACCATATTGGCAAGCAGCGCACGCGTCGTCCCCCACATTGCATTGGCATGCTTGGAATCATTTGCCGCTTTCACTACCAGATTCTCGCCCTTGCGCTCAATCGAAATATCCGAAACAAGCTCACGACGCAGAATACCCAGCGGACCCTTGACCTCTACTTCTGACTCGGATAGCCTGACTTCGACATTTGTCGGAACTGGAACAGGATTTTTACCCACTCGAGACATTTTTTATATCCTTACGCCACGATGCATAATACTTCGCCGCCTACCCCATTTGCGCGCGCCTTCCTTTCCGTCATTACGCCTTTTGACGTCGATACGATTGCCACTCCTAGGCCATTCATTACGTTGGGAAGCTTGTTGCTGGCTTTATATATCCGCAAACCAGGACGACTGACACGCTCTATTTTCTCAATTACCGGACGCCCTGCGTAATACTTCAGGCTGATATCCAGTATGGATTTTCCGTCGGTCTCATGAACTATAAAATCCTCGACATACCCCTCATCCTTCAACACTTGAGCAATAGCTGCTTTGAGCTTGGAGGCAGGCATTACGACAGATGCTTTTTCAGACAATTGCGCGTTACGAATCCGCGTCAGCATGTCTGCAATGGGATCACTCATGCTCATCTAGAATACCTCTGGAAATCCGACTTTCATTACCGGCGAATACGAAATCCTTGAAACCATATTGACCATACTGGATCTGATCCATAAATTTATGCAGTCTGTTCGATTCCTTGAATCAAACACCATCAATTACCGCCCTCGTCTACCAGCTCGCCTTGATGATGCCCGGAATCTCTCCGCTCATGGCGATATCACGAAGCTTGCCACGACCCAATCCAAACTTGCTGTATACCCCCCGAGGACGGCCTGTGAGCGAGCAACGGTTGCGCAACCGCACTGGGCTGGCATTGCGCGGCAACATCTGCAACTTGATCCTGGCTGAATGACGATCTTCGTCACCTGCGCTGGAATCATTGATGATCGTCAACAACTCAGCACGGCGCACTTCAAATTTTTTGACGACTTTTCGACGTTTCAGATCACGGTTAATAACAGCTACCTTAGCCATGCTCCCTCAGCTCTTAAATGGAAATTTGAATGCTGTCAGCAATGCCTTTGCTTCCGCATCTGTCTTTGCAGTGGTGGTAATCGTGATGTTCATCCCCCGCAGCGCATCGATCTTGTCATATTCGATCTCAGGGAAAATGATCTGCTCCTTTATACCCATATTATAATTGCCACGTCCATCGAAGGATCTGCCGGAAATACCGCGAAAGTCGCGAATGCGCGGTATAGCGATATTCACCAGGCGATCCAGGAATTCGTACATGCGAACGCGGCGCAGCGTAACCATGCAACCCACCGGATAGCCATCACGAACCTTGAAGGTAGCAATGGATTTTCTCGCTTTCGTCACCACGGGCTTCTGGCCCGCAATCTTTTGCATATCACCCACGGCGTTATCCATGATTTTTTTGTCCGCGACTGCCTCGCCCACGCCCATATTGAGGGTGATTTTACGAATGCGCGGCACTTCCATCACGGATTTATAACCAAACTGCTCCATCAACTGCTGGACTACAGTATTACGATAATATTCTTGTAAACGTGCCATATCTTGTTTTCCCCTAACCCTTGGGTCTTAACCCTTAGGCATCGATCAGATCCCCATTCGACCTGAAGCAGCGGGCCTTGCCTTTTCCTTCTACGGTCTTGAAACCTATCCGGTCCGCCTTCCGGGTTGCGGGATTGTAGATTGCGATGTTTGAAACCTGGATAGGACTGTCCATTTCGACGATTCCACCCGTATCGCCTTTATTCGGATTGGGTCTCTGATGCTTCTTGAGGCGATTGACACCTTCAACGACCACAAGATCCGGCTTCATGACGCGCAGCACTGTGCCACGCTTGCCCTTGTCCTTGCCGGTGATGACGACTACGTCATCACCCTTCTTTATTTTGCTCATGTTTGATTCCTTATCTCGCGCTCTATAGTACTTCGGGCGCGAGCGAAACAATTTTCATGAAACGCGCGGTACGCAACTCCCGTGTAACAGGACCGAAAATGCGTGTGCCGATTGGCTCCAGCTTGGCATTCAATAGCACCGCGGCGTTGCCGTCGAACTTGATTAATGATCCATCCGCGCGACGCACCCCTTTTGAAGTTCGTACCACAACTGCGTTGTACACTTCACCTTTTTTGACGCGGCCACGAGGCGCTACATCCTTTACGCTGACTTTTATAATATCGCCAATACCGGCATAGCGTCGCTTGGAACCGCCTAATACCTTTATGCACATGAGTGATCGTGCGCCGGTATTGTCAGCGACTTGCAGAATCGATTGCATTTGGATCATGATTTACTCACTCTCTCCAACTTTTCCAGCCGAACCAGAGGCTAGGATAGTATTGGAACCCGTCTGGGTTATGATGCCGCCAGCACTTACCGGCCGCAAAAAATTAAGATATCTGAAAAATGAAGAGGCAGAATTATAAGACAATCAGCTTCCAAAAACAAGGAATAAAATTCCCAAAGCCGGTTTTGCCCGTAATCAACTCGCCTGTTCGGTTTTCTGCATCAACTTGACGACACGCCAGGCTTTTGTTTTGGATAATGGACGGCACTCTTCTATCACCACCATGTCCCCGGTGTGAAACTCATTGGTTTCGTCATGGACATGATATTTTTTGGAACGAACCATAATCTTTCCGTAAAGCGGGTGTCTGACCTTACGTTCAACCAGAACCGTAATAGTCTTATTCATTTTATCGCTTACCACTTTTCCGCTAAGAGTACGGTTTAAATTCGCTTCGCTCATGACTGCCTTGCCTTCTGGCTAAGAATGGTTCTGGTACGCGCTATGTCCCGACGAATATTGTTCAGTTGGGAAGTATTGCTTAGCTGCTGGGTTGCATGCTGCATCCGCAGACCAAACTGCGCCCTCAGCAACTCCAGCAACTCCTGCTGCAATTCCATGGAATTCTTGTTTCTCAGTTCCTTGGCTCTGGATTTCATGATTAACCGCCTACTTGTCGTACAACAAAAGTCGTCAGGATCGGAAGCTTGGCAGCTGCAAGCCGGAATGCCTGGCGAGCCAGCACCTCATCGACGCCGTCCATTTCATATAGCACTTTGCCTGGCTGAATTTCTGCCACAAAATACTCCGGATTACCTTTTCCATTACCCATTCTGACTTCGGCGGGCTTGTGTGAAATAGGCTTGTCCGGAAAAATACGAATCCAGATACGGCCGCCCCGCTTTATATGGCGGGTCATCGCACGCCGCGCAGCCTCGATCTGCCGGGCTGTCAAACGCCCCCGTCCCACGGCCTTGAGGCCGTATTCGCCAAAACTCACCTTGGCGCCCCGGGTTGCAATGCCCTTGTTCCGCCCTTTTTGCTGCTTGCGATATTTTGTTCTAGCTGGCTGCTGCATCGTTCACTCCTGGCTTTACTGGCTTCTCTGCCGGCTTTGTGGCGGATTCCTCAGAACTGCTGTCAGACTTTCTGGGACCTTTCTTCTCACCAGCTTTCCCGTCCGATCTGATATTTGCTCTTCCCGCAGGCCTTCGCGGCGGACGCCTGGTTTCCGGCTCTCCCCCTGGAGGCAGAGCCTGCGTTGTGGCGGTGCCCGCACCTGCCTGCTCACCTCGACCTATCACTTCACCCTTGAATACCCAGACCTTGATTCCGATCACGCCATAGGTTGTCTTGGCCTCGGAGACTCCGTAATCGAGATCGGCCCGCAGTGTATGAAGAGGCACACGTCCTTCCCGATACCATTCGGTACGAGCAATTTCAATACCATTCAATCGTCCTGAACTCATGATCTTGATACCCTGAGCACCCAGGCGCATCGCATTCTGCATGGCACGCTTCATTGCACGGCGAAACATGATGCGCTTTTCCAGTTGCTGTGCGATGTTGTCGGCAATCAGTTGCGCATCAATTTCCGGTTTGCGGATTTCTTCGATATTTACATGCACCGGGACGCCCATGAGCTTTTGCAGCGCTCCCCGCAACACTTCGATATCCTCGCCCTTTTTGCCTATCACTACCCCCGGGCGCGAACTGTAGATCGTGATACGCGCATTCTTCGATGGCCGTTCGATAATCACGCGACCGACAGATGCATGCGCCAGTTTCTTTTTCAAATATTCCCGAACCTTGATGTCTTCATTCAGCATACCGGGAAAATTTTTTCCATTGGCATACCATTTGGATGACCAGTTCTTCAGGACGGAAAGCCGAAAACCTGTCGGATGTATTTTTTGTCCCATAATGCCTGTTCAGCCTTATTTTTTGTTGCTGGCTTTATCGCCAACAGTAAGAAGAATGTGACAAGTTGGCTTGACAATGCGATTGCCCCGCCCCTTGGCGCGCGCACTGGTACGCATGAGAGACGGCCCTCTGTCGACATATATCCTGGACACCTTCAGCTCATCTATGTCAGCTCCCTCGTTATGCTCGGCATTTGCGATAGCTGATTCGAGAAGCTTACGAATGATGGCCGCAGCCTTTTTGGGACTGAACGCAAGCAGGTTGAGCGCGCGCTCCACCGGCAGCCCGCGGATCTGATCCGCAACGAGCCGGCCTTTCTGCTCGGACAACCTGACTCCGCGCAATACAGCAGTTGTTTCCATGATGATTATTCCTATTTCCTTCCAGCCGCTTTTCTATCGCCGGAATGCCCCTTGAAAGTACGTGTATGAGAAAACTCGCCGAGCTTGTGCCCAACCATGTTCTCAGTAACATATACCGGAACGTGCTGCTTTCCATTATGCACGGCAATCGTCAAGCCAATGAAATCCGGCAATACCGTTGAGCGCCGCGACCAGGTCTTGATAGGTCGCTTGTCATTGGTCGCACGCGCGGCCTCCACTTTGGACAGGAGGTGCAGATCAACAAACGGGCCTTTCTTTATAGAACGAGCCATGATTCATTATCCCTTGTTTGAATAACGACGTCGCACAATCATGCCGTCGGTACGCTTGTTTACCCGCGTACGGAAACCTTTGGAAGGCGTTCCCCATGGGCTGACAGGATGACGTCCCGCCGCTGTTTTACCTTCACCCCCGCCATGAGGATGATCTATCGGATTCATCGCCACCCCACGCACCGTCGGCCTGATGCCACGCCACCGCTGCGCTCCTGCTTTGCCGATAGCTCGCAGGTTATGCTCCTCGTTTCCCACTTCCCCGATCGTCGCACGGCAGTTCACATGTACCCTGCGGATCTCTCCCGAGCGCAGACGCAACTGGGCATAATCTCCCTCACGCGCGAGAAGTTGAACCGAAGTTCCCGCTGAACGGGCAAGCTGCGCGCCTTTACCCGGCATCATTTCCACGCAGTGAATGATGCTGCCGACAGGAATGTTGCGCAGCGGCAATGCATTGCCGTTCTTTATAGGCGCGTCTGCGCCGCTCATCAGTTGCACGCCTGCAATGATGCCTTTTGGCGCAATAATGTAGCGCCGTTCGCCATCGGAATAGCAGAGAAGCGCGAGATTCGCGCTGCGATTCGGATCATATTCCAACTGTTCCACTTTGGCTGCGATTCCATCCTTGTTGCGGCGAAAATCCACGATGCGGTAATGCTGCTTGTGACCACCGCCTATGTGACGGGTAGTGATTTTCCCCTTATTGTTACGTCCGGCAGTACGATTCTGCTTCTCCACCAGGGACGGATAAGGTGCGCCCTTGTGCAGACCAGCATTGACGACTTTGACTACCGCCCGACGACCTGGAGAGGTCGGTTTGACTTTAACCAGCGCCATTACTTGACCTCTCCTTGAGCAATTTCAGAAAAATTGATTTCCTGACCGGCCTTGACACTGATGTACGCCTTCTTCCAGCCGCCGCGCCGCCCCATGAAGCGGCCAAAACGCTTTTCCTTGCCTTTGACATTGGATATGCGCACGCTTTCCACTTCGACCTTTTGATTCTTCCACATCAATTCCACTGCAGCTTTGACTTCCGGCTTGGTTGCATCCGGAGCCACGCGAAAGATTATCTGGTTGTATTTCTCGCCTATAAACGTCGCTTTTTCCGATACCTGAGGCGACAATATCACCTGCATCAGGCGCTCAGGGTTGAATGTTTGGCCGCTCATGCAAGCATCTCCTCCATTTTTGCCAGCGCATTACGTGTAATCAGTACATTTGCAAAGCGCATGAGACTGACTGGATCAGCATAACTCGCCTCAACAACCTTGACGAGCGGAAGATTTCTTGACGAGAGATAAAGATTCTCATCAATGTTATCTGTAATGATCATGACCTGATCCAGTCCCATATCTTTCAACTTCTGTGCCAATATTTTCGTCTTGGGTGCATCAACGACAAAATTTTCCACCACCGACAACCGGTTTTCACGAACGAGTTGCGAGAGAATCGCGCCGATACCCGCGCGGTACATCTTGCGATTAACTTTATGGCTGAAATTCTCGTCCGGACTATTGGGAAATATTTTTCCTCCACCTCGCCATAAAGGACTTGATGCCATGCCGGCGCGAGCGCGTCCCGTACCTTTCTGCCGCCAGGGCTTGCGAGTCGATTTGGCGATATCCGACCGTGCCTTTTGCGCCCTGTTGGCGCTGCGTGCATTGGCAAGATAGGCTGTTACAACCTGATGCACGAGGGCTTCATTATATTCCCGGCCAAACAGGGTCTCGGAAGCTGAAACGTTTGCAGACGACTGTCCATTATCGTCGATAAGTTTAAGTTCCATTATCCACCCTTCTTGCCAGATTTCGCGCCGCCTTTTGCAGTGGCATTGGCATTGCTGTTATTGACGGGCCTTCCAGATCTGATGCTTGGGGAAACTGTCACATCCCCGCCTTTCGAGCCGGGAATGGCACCCTTGATGAGCAACAACCCGCGCTCGGCATCGATTCGCAGTATTTCCAGATTTTGAATGGTGCGCCTCACGTTCCCCAGATGACCGGACATACGCTTTCCAGGGAAGACGCGGCCAGGATCCTGTGCCATGCCGATGGAACCGGGCACATTATGAGACCGTGAGTTACCGTGGCTCGCCCGGTTAGAAGCGAAGCCATGGCGCTTGATGGCGCCGGAATAACCCTTTCCGATCGAGATACCGGTTATATCTACCCTCTGCCCCGGCTGAAAGATATCCAGGCCGATAACTGCACCGGGACTGAGAGTTCCAAGGATTTCTTCCGCGACGCGGAACTCTCTCAGGATCTCTCCCGCCTCTACGGCTGCCTTGGCAAAATGCCCGGCCGAAGGTTTGTTTACGCGAATGGCCCGACGCTTGCCAAACGTGACTTGCACGGCGGAATACCCATCATTAGCAGGCGTCTTGATCTGTGTGACACGATTATTAGACACGTCCAGCACTGTGACGGGCTGGCTATCACCTTCTTCGGTGAAAATACGAGTCATGCCGACCTTGCGGCCGACGAGCCCTAAACTCATTCTAATTACCCTTCTAAAAGGTGCCGATTACAATTGACCGGCAATTTATGTTGATTGAACAGGAACCCGAGTCATTCGTGGCGAACATACTCGGAGTTACGCTGAAAAACTACAGCTTTATCTCGACATCCACTCCGGCAGGCAGATCCAGCTTCATTAACGCATCCACCGTTTTATCGGTGGGATCCATGATATCCATCAGCCGCAAATGAGTCCGGATTTCGAATTGATCACGTGAAGTCTTGTTGACATGAGGCGAACGAAGCACATCAAAACGCTCGATGCGCGTTGGCAGAGGCACCGGGCCCTTGACCACAGCACCGGTGCGCTTTGCGGTTTCCACGATCTCCAGCGCCGATTTGTCTATCAACCGGTAATCGAACGCTTTCAAACGAATACGTATTTTCTGACTTTGCATAATCCAACCTCAGGTTGAGGACTCGGATTCCGAATTGACCGACCACGCATCCTGCGCAAATCTTAAATCCGATCCTTGATCCTGTTGCTATTCGATAATTTTTGCCACGACGCCTGCGCCAACGGTCCTGCCGCCTTCACGAATCGCAAAACGCAGACCTTCTTCCATCGCAATCGGTGCAATCAGGTTTACCGTCACCGATACATTGTCCCCAGGCATCACCATCTCCGTGCC
>JAFKJB010000006.1 GCA_017306155.1 Nitrosospira multiformis | reverse complement strand
GCCGTCTTGTCATGTTCGTGGCTGCTCCCGTTTCATCGAGAAAGACCAGGCGCGCGGACGCGCAGGTCTTTTGCCAGTCCCGCCAGAGGCACCTTGCCGTCGCCACGTCAGCCCGTTCTTGTTCGCTGGCCCGCAGTGTTTTTTTATAGCTGTATCCCAGCGAGCGGATAAACCGGTCAACGGAGGAGATGTGGACGCGCGTCCCCAAAGTCTCTTCAATCCAGTCGCGCAACTGTGCAAGTGTTATTCCCTTGTCCTCCAGAAGCTTGCCCCTGACCTCGGCGGCATGGGCTTTTAGCGCATGAGGCCGGTAGCCTCCGATCCTGCGCGGGGAAACGCTCCCTTCCTGTCTCCACAGGCAGGCTGTCTTCGATACGAAGGATGGGCTGACTGAATATTTATCGGCTACCGCCCTGATACTCAGGCCCCGGTCCACGTCCGCCACCACCCGGCGGCGCAAATCCTCGGAATAAGCTCTCGGCATGTCTCACCTCCACGCTGATCTTCCCCTGTTTTGACCTACAGGGAAATTCTTGGTTCCAATTAGAAGAGAAACGCTCTAGCGATCCTGCATGCCATTTTATCCAGGCGGCCGACAGAAAGAAGCTCCTTGTTCTGCCGCCAGAGAGGGTGCTTATAAGTCATTTGACTTATAAGCACCCTCTTTTGCCATAGGACTTTCCGCACATAAAAAAGGGAGGTTTTGCTCATGATTTCTTCTTTTTCCAAAAGTATCCTGAAATTGACAGAACATGGCGAAAGAAAGGATCAGCGGATCAGTGCTTCGATCATAACTTTCTCGAAGAAATGTGTTTTGGGCTTGCCGGACCGCTTTCGAATAATTGCATATACATTTTTGCCTGATCTCTGCACATAGCGGAATTAGCAGAGTTTTAGCAGAGTTCTTTGGAAATCAAGGGGGAATGAAGCAGGCCGGCAGACACTGACATTGAGCACTTTCACTGAGGAAAGGAGAAAGCAAAATGCTACAAGTTACGACAAACAATGTTGATACGACTCTCGACGAAACAGCCGGATTGCAAAACGCGACGGCTACGCCTTTACCCCCCGAAGATGCCAACGATAATGACATTGATCCATCCGCCCTTCCTTCGACGTTTTCTGGGCGGCTCGGTTCCTTGGGGGCGCCTGCTTCATCTGCAATTGGCGCTGCCTTGAGCGGCTATACGGGCGCAGCTGGGAACACGGGCAGCAATGTCGTCAGCGTGACAGGCTCGACCGGCGCTACCATCACTGATCTTGGTTTTGTCGGCAGCAGTGGCAATCCCCTCAACGGAGTGGATAGCGGGCTTGACACCGTAAATGGCACGAGCATATTACTGTATACCGACACGGCGAACAATAATATCGTCCTCGGGCGCGCAGGGGCTGCGGATGGCCAGATCGTGTTCGCGCTTTATCTGGAGGAAACCGGATCACCGGTATCGGGTGCCAAGATATGGTCGGTGCAATACGCGCCCCTCAAGAACCCGAATGCCGCCAATCCCGACGACCCGGTCGATCTGGCCAATCAGGTTTTTGTCGCTGCAAGCCAGGATTTGGAATTCAGTCTGGCCAATGCGCCTTCTGGGCAGAACCTGTTCCTGATGTTCACGGTGGCCAATCCGACAACCCAGGTTGTCGACGGTGTTACCCGGATCATGGATCCCGCCATCATTGCCACTGGGAAGGATCCGGCCAACCAGTCTGAGGGGGTCAATATAAGCGCGGGTGACACGATCAATACCAGCCAGGCAGGGGGGCCCACCACCTTCGGCACCAACAGTCAGATGATAACCGAACAGGAAGGCATTCGGTTTTCGTTCGTCACGGGTGCCCGCCAGGATGTCACGATTCCCAACCTGAGCCAGACTGAAGCCAAGACCGAAGCCAATATCGATTTCACGGGTGTTTTCAATGCCAGGTCAGCCGCTTTCGACGTCGTCCAGTTGCAGTCGGGCAAGAGCGCCGTCGTCAAGGTCAGCGCCTTCAATTTTCAACAAGGCAGCGAACTTGAGTCGGGGACAAAGTTTATCGATGGATATACCAACGATAGCGGAGTTGGCATCAATCACATCAAAGTTTCGCAAGGTACGACTGTCCTCATCGATACCAGCACCAGTGGAACAGCCAATGGCGTAACGGTGGCTTTCAATGCCGGAGTCGCGACCATCTCCGGGGTAAAGGCCGGTTACAACATTGAATACACCACCGTCGGGGATCACAACCGCGTGCTCGTTGAAAATGGGGCCGCCCTTAACGCAAGCGGTAATGATCATGCCGATTTCGATATCGGCGGCTTCCACCTGCATCAGGTATCCACGTCAAAAACCGAAGTCGGCACCCATGTAAGATTTGAGGACGACGGGCCGAGCATCACGGTCAGTACTGTAGGGACGGCTGCTGCGCTGACGGTGGATGAGACTGACCTGTCGACCAATGCCAGCGCCAGTTTTGCCGGCAATTTCAGCAACACTTCGAGCTATGGAGCGGATGGGGCGGGGTCGGTAAGCAGTGTTTACACGCTGGGTGTGAAAAGTGCCGGGATTGACTCCGGGCTGGTGGATGTAGCCACCCACGAAGCGGTCCTGCTGAGGGTTGCTGCCAGCGGGGAGGTGGAAGGATATACCGCGACCTCCAACCAGACTGTTTTCACTGTTGCCGTGAACAGTGCCGGCCAGGTCACCCTTGACCAGATTCGCGCCCTGCAGCATCCCGATGCATCCGACCCGAACGATTCAGTGTCACCGAACGCGGCGGACCTGATCACGCTCACGCGCACGGACACCATCACCGACAGGGATGGCGACACTGCTACGGGTTCAGCCACCCTCAACATTGGCAGCGCCCTGAGCTTCAGGGACGACGGGCCGACGCTCAATTTCGGCAATCTGGTAGGCACTGGCACCATCGCCCCGCAATATGGGGAATGGAGCCGGTCTGTCGGAGCGGATCAGCCGGGCAATCTTGATATCGCTCTTGATCACTTCCAGCTCGTGCGGCCGGATGGTACGGTAGTCAATGGATCGAGTTTCACATTCAATGAACTGGCAGCCTCTCCGAACGCCTCCGGTGATTACCTCTTCCAAGGTTCGCTGACGGCGGATTTTGACAACAATGCCAGCACGCCTGATACGACCACGGGCTTCACCCTTACCGTGTTGCACGATGGCCGCTATGTTTTTGATCTCGCCCAGGGGTTTGTTTCGACGACCACGCTCAGCAGCGCCAATGGTTCTCTCGATGCGGGGGGGCCTGATCCTGTACGGACGCTTACCATCCCTCCGGATGAGCAAGTGGTCTTTTTCGGCGTGCAACCTACCACCTCCGATGCCGATATACTATCCGCCATCGGCCTGGGAGCACCCGACCTGACCGAGGCGCAGATTCAGTCGGGAGGTTTTTCATTCCTTGGCACTGCGAACATGAATGTCAGCACCGCCGGCATCGGGATCGGCAATAACAACCTTGATGGAAATACAACGGCGGGGATAAATGCCGGCGATGAAAGCTTCGTCGTCAATCCCGAAACCTTGCTGACCGGCATGAAGGTGTTCATCGACAACTCGGTGGGAGGTTATGATCCCTCGACAGAGGAGTTGTATTACAAAATCTTCTACGACGATGGCACCAATTCAGGCAACATAAAAGTAGGGAGTGGCAATTTGCACCCGGAAGCAGGGGGGCAGCAATCTTTCATGATCGAGACTGAAGGCTCCAAGTTGATTGACTCTGTTCAACTGACGATGGGCAAGGGTACCGTCAAGATCCCGGTGATCGAGTTCATCAAGTCGACTGATAATCTCGCCAGCGATGTCAAACTGGATTTCACCGCCTCGCTGACGGATGCCGATGGCGACAAGGCAACCAGCAACTTCTCGACTAACCTGTTTGCCAATGACCTGGGCGGAACGTTTGACTATACACTGATAGGCGCTCCCAATGCTCTCGATGGCTTCGATGTGGATCTTTCGGCCACCCAGGATTCCTACCGGATCGAGAATTTTGACGAACCGGCAGACACCCTGTTCCTTCTCAATGATCCTGGCGCAACCGTTTCGATAAACAATACCGGAGCGGACAGTATCGTTTCCGTAGCCGAGACAGGCGGGCAAACAACGGATATCACCGTTGTCGGTGTCCACCTTCAGGCGGCTGACATCGTACTCGTCTAGCCAGCGTTCGCAAAACCAGTCCTCCGGGCAAGCCAGGTATTCAAGCCTGGCTTGCCCGGATACTTTCTTGTTCCATCTAATCTGCTTCATGCCCTGCATCTCTGGCTCGAAGTCATTCTCTCGTCCGACTCCACGGCATGGCAGCTGTCTATGTTATTTATCGCACAGATGAGCATCAACAAAAAAAACAAACTACAAGAAAATTGCCTCAGCCATTGCTGCCATTGCTGCCTGTACAGGAAACATGGACGAACAACTTTCCGCTCCTATCCGTATTCTGTTGATTGGCGGCTACCCCATCGTGCTTTTTGGTTTGAAGAACCTGATCGAAAGTCAGACGGGAAGGATGAAAATGGCAGGTCAGTTCACGCACTATTCCCTGCCCATCCCGGAAATTGAGGAATTGGCGCCAGATGTAATTGTGATCGACCCCGACCAGGAGCCGAGGGAAGGCATGGAGGCAATACGGCTGCTGGGCAAGGCTTGCAGGGCCAAGGTCATGGTGTTCAGCACGTTTTGCGATCCACTTACCTGCAACGAGGCTGTCCTCGGGGGTGCCATGGGCCTCGTCGGAAAACAGGAACCCCTGGAGATCATTCCGAAAGCGATCGAAAAGATTCACGAAGGGCAATTCTGGCTTAACCGCACAAATATCGGAAAGCTCATACACCAGCTCAGGGATGGTCAAACTCCCAATCAGGAGGAACCGAAAATAAAGGCTCTCACTACGAGGGAGAGAGCAATCGTCGCGGCCGTCGTTTCGAACGCTGAAGTCCCCTTCAAGGTTATCGCCGATATGCTGCATATCAGCGAACGCACCTTGCGCAATCATCTAAGTTCCATCTATGAAAAACTGAGCCTTAGCAATCGCCTCGGTCTTTTGGCCTTCGGGCGAAAGCATGATTTGGAAGAAGACAGGACTCTCTTCCGAAAAAATATGGGGAAGCTTCTCGCCAGGGAAAGCAAGGATTGAATGAGTTACACACTCAAAATCCCAAAAACGGAAATAGCCCAGGCTCTGGCCGATTTCAGAGGCACTTTCAGGACCGTAGGGGTTTTTAGCGCGATCATCAATCTGTTGCTGCTGGTTCCGGCCCTGTACATGTTGCAGGTGTACGACCGGGTGCTTGCCAGCAGGAATGAAACCACTTTGCTGATGCTGACCTTGCTGGCGATAGGCGCATTTCTGTTCATGAGCGCACTGGAGCTCGTGCGCAGCTTTATTCTCATCCGGCTCGGCGCCCGGCTCGATGCCAGGATGAACAGGCGGATTTATGCAGCCGCATTTGAACAGAATCTGAAACGGGCAGGGGGCAATGCCGGGCAGGCCCTGCATGATTTGACCACCATCCGCCAGTTTTTGACCGGCCAGGGATTGTTTGCTTTCTTTGATGCGCCCTGGTTTCCCATATATTTGCTTGTCATTTTCCTGTTTGATCCCTTGCTGGGGTTGTTCGCGCTCGTCGGAACGATAGTGCTGGTGGTCCTGGCTTTCGTGAATGAAACCGTGTCAAAAAAACCTCTGGAGGAGGCCAATGCAGTTGCGGTTACTTCGGGCAATCTGGCCACCAACAATCTGCGCAATGCGGAAGTGATCGCCGCGATGGGCATGCTGCCCAACCTAATGGGGCGCTGGCTCACGCTGAACAACCGTTTTCTGCAACTGCAAGCCGAGGCCAGCCAGAAGACTGGAACAATCACCTCCATCACCAAATTCGTGCGCATTTCGATGCAATCACTCATATTGGGACTGGGAGCACTGCTTGCACTGGAAGGAGAAATCACGCCGGGGATGATGATCGTGGCGACGATCCTCATGGGACGGGCATTGAGTCCGGTCGAGCAGTTGATTGCCGTGTGGAAAAGCTGGAGCAGCGCACGCAGCGCCTATCATCGTCTGACAGAACTGCTGGAGACCAATCCGGCGCGAGAAACAGGAATGGCGCTGCCCAAGCCAGTCGGGAAGATATCAGTGGAGGGAGTGACAGCTGCGCCTCCGGGCGTTACGATCGCTGTGCTGAAAAATCTGAGTTTTGCGGCGGCACCAGGCGAGGTGCTGGGCATCATCGGGCCCAGCGGTTCCGGAAAATCGACGCTGGCACGATTGCTGGTGGGCGTCTGGCCCGCCGCCGCAGGCAAGGTACGCCTGGATGGGGCGGATGTTTACTACTGGAACAAGGAGGAACTGGGGCCTTACATCGGCTACCTTCCGCAGGATGTCGAATTGTTTGCCGGCACTGTCGGGGAGAATATCGCCCGGTTCGGAGAGGTGGATTCGGAAAAAGTGGTGATGGCGGCCCAGCGCGCGGGGATTCATGAAATGATCCTGTGCCTGCCGCAAGGGTATGACACGCCTCTCGGGGATGGGGGCGCCGGCCTGGCGGGCGGACAAAAACAGCGGCTGGGGCTTGCGCGCGCAATGTATGGCGATCCCTCCCTGATTGTGCTGGACGAGCCCAACTCGAATCTCGATGAGACCGGCGAGCAGGCACTGGTCGAAGCCATCACCGACCTGCGCATGCGCGGAAAAACCATTGTGATAATCAGTCATAGAAGCAGCGTGCTGCGTACTACGACAAAACTGCTGCTGCTGGTGGATGGGAAAGCGCAGTTGTTCGGGCCAACCGGAGAAGTGCTGGCGAAATTGACGAAACCTGATCGGCAACCTCCACAGCAGGTGCAACAGACCGGGTAATGATCAGGGGTGCAGGTTCCGGGGAGAAGCAAAAGAACAGGATAGCCAGGCGGGACAACCCTGTTTGCCCGGAGAGCGTGAAGCCACGAAGGAGTGAACTGAAATGGCGGCGAGGTTGCAGGAAGACGGCGTTGTCGGTACTTATGAAGAGCCCCCTGGGCACGAGCATGCTTTTTCGGGAATAGACGGAGATGCGACCTGGTATACGCGCCTCGGCTGGTGGATAGTTGTAGGGGGTATCGGCGGTTTTCTGCTGTGGGCTTCCCTGGCGCCGCTGGATAAAGGAGTGCCGCTCAGCGGAACGGTGATGGTGGCAACCAACAGGAAAGCGGTTCAGCATCAAACGGGGGGAACGATCGAAGATATCCTTGTGAAAGAGGGAGATGTAGTCAAGGCCGGCACCGTGCTGGTCCGCATGAACAGCGTGCAGGTCAAGGCAAATGCCGAGACGATGCGTGTGCAGTATTTTGCTGCCCGCGCAGCTGAGGCGCGTTTGATTGCCGAGCGCGACGGAAGGAAAGAGATCGTTTTTTCTCGGGAATTGGAAAACATGAAAAGCGATTCCATCGTTGCCACCTATATCGACATGCAGAAGCAGTTATTCAGTTCGCGCCTGCTGGGAATCCAGAGTGAATTGTCGGGGATTGACGAGAGTATCGCCGGCTTGAAATTGCAGACAGGGGGTCTGGAAGAATCGCGGGATAGCAAGAAAGAGCAGCTGAAATTTCTGGGAGAACAACTGGAAGGGATGCGCGATCTGGCTGCGGAAGGTTACGTGGCGCGCAATCGCCTGCTGGAACTGGAGCGCACCTACGCGCAGATAAATGGCTCCATCTCCGAAGACATTGGCAATATCGGGCGAGCCCGGCGGCAGATTGTAGAATTGAAACTGCGTCGGGTGCAGCGTCAACAGGAATATCAGAAGGAAGTGCGATCGGAACTCACGGATGTGCAGAAAGAAGCGGAAGCGCTTGCCCATAAACTGAGCGGACTGGATTATGAGCTGGCGAATGTGCTGGTCAAGGCGCCCGTGGATGGAATCGTAGTGGGGCTGAATGTTTTCACGCGGGGCGGCGTAGTGAGCCCCGGCTTCAAGATGATGGACATTGTGCCGAGCGACGACCCCTTGACGGTGGAAGGACACTTGCCGGTGCATCTGATCGATAAAGTTCATCCTGATCTTCCGGTAGAGCTTATATTTACCGCATTCAACCGCAATTTGACGCCGCACGTGCCTGGAATCGTGACCGGAGTTTCCGCAGATCGTCTTGTGGATGAAGAGAGCGGCGAGCCTTACTACAAACTGCAGGCCAAGGTGGCGCCGGAAGGAATGAAAATGATTGCGGACTTGCAGATCAGGCCGGGCATGCCGGTTGAACTCTTCGTAAAGACGGGCGAACGCACCATGATGAATTACATTCTCAAGCCGATTCTGGATCATTTCAAAATGGCGATGACAGAGGAGTAGGACGCCAGCATGTCACTCCGCGCGCGTTTCCTGATTGCTGCGGCCATAGGGCTGGGAGGCCTGTTTCATACGGGGCCCGCACCCGCACTGGGGCTGATCGAGGCATATGAAGCCGCCGTGATGAACGATCCGGCTTATCGGGCGGCAATTCATGAAAACAGGGCAGGTCAGGAGTTTACGGCGATAGGCCGTTCCGGCCTGCTTCCTTCTCTTTCTGCGAATCTCTCGATAAATCAGAACCAGCAGGATTTCACACGTCAATCCATTACTCTCCATCGCAACTATGAGAGTCAGACGGCTGCGATCCAGTTGAGGCAGCCCATCATCAACCTGGCCGCGTTTGCGGGGTATAAGCAGGGGATCGCAAAGACGAACCAGAGCAATGCTGATTTTTCCGGCCAGATTCAGGAATTCATCCTGCGCCTCGTGAGCGCCTATGTGGAAGCAAAATACGCCGAGGACGGGTTGGCTCTGGCGGTGGCGCAATTGACGGCGTACGCGGAGCAGCGGCAGGCAAACGAGCGCATGCTTGAGAAAGGCGAAGGGACAAAAACGGAGGCTCTGGAAACCCAGGCCAGCTACGACCTCGCACAGGCGCAGGTTCTCGAAGCGGAGGACAATGTGGCGATGAAGCGTGATGTGCTTGCGGCTATCGTTGGCGAGGAAATCAGCGCGCTCGATCCATTATCCGACGACTTTCGCGTCAAGCCGATGCAGCCGGGAAGGTTTGATGACTGGAAGGATATGGCGCTCGAGAATAACCCCGATATCACCAGTCAGCGTCATGCCGTGGATGTGGCGCGCGAAGAGATCAACAAGCAGCGCGCGGGTCATTTTCCGCGGCTCGATGCAGTAGCAGCCATTACGCGCAACAAGTCGGACAGCCCCATCCTCGTCGGTATCGATGCGCTCACGCAGAGCATAGGTGTGCAGGTGAATCTGCCTTTATACGCAGGAGGCAATGTCAGCTCGATGACAAGCCAGGCAGCGTCAAACTACGAGAAGGCAAAAGCCGATCTCGATACCACCACCAGTGAGACGCTTGTCGAGCTGCGCAAGCAGTTCAATCTTGCCTTGACGAGCACATCCCGTATTGCGGCGCTCATGAAATCCGTTGATTCGGCAAATCTTCTCATCGAAGCCACGACAAAGAGTATCAGAGGAGGCGTGCGTACCAATCTTGATCTTCTGAATGCGCAGCAACGTCTGTTTGAAGCGAAACGTGACCTTGCGGAAGCGCGCTACGGCTATCTCCTGGCCTATCTTCGCCTGCGGAGAGCTGCCGGAATAGTGGGATTCGGAGATCTGCACGACATCTCAGGATATTTCACGCGTGCCAATAACCCTCCCGCGCCAATCACCACTGCCCGCGTGAAGAAACAGGAGTTATTGCAGCAGTTTGAATGAGATGGATATACCTGTCTCGGAGTGCGGCAGGCTTTCGTGTTTGCCTGGTATATTATCCGGGTACTCCACGGTATGGACGAAGAGAACGGGAGTCAATCTTCGAACAAGCTCGGACCAACTCGGGCCAGCAAGTCTGTCTTCGGACCAAAACGGCTTCCCCGGTTACCCCCTTCCGAGCTTGAATAGCATAATTGTTGCGAATCCGATGATGCATATCAGAAATAGCTTACATGCTCATATCATAAATCTCGTTCCCCACAACCATCTTGACATCGTAAAATGATTTGCCTTTAGCAGTGATTTTCCTGGTAAGGATTATGGCTGTCGGTCTATAGACATATTGATACCCGTATTCCGCACAAGTAAGGGACGAATTGTCGTCAAATACGATCACGCGGCCGTGGTCGCACCCTTCGAACGTGTCATTACCTTTTTTGTCGTCATACCACCGGTTTATAGTTTTGCTTGCAGTAATTGTATAGCCGACCAAGTCATTGAGATCATCCGCAAGCTTGGCATATATCGGCAATGCTATGAGGAAGAATATGAGGGCAAATATAAGCGAGAATATTTTCATGTATATTCATTCCCGCTCAAGTTGCTCCAGCATCTTCTCTGCCTGGGCGTTTCCATCGTGCAGCTTCGTACTCCTCCAAATCAAGCTTTTTTCGAGATATTTCATTTTTTTATCTAAGGAAGATGTGTAGAAAGCGATTGTAATCCCGCTCATACTAACGAGAGAGTCGGCAAATGCAAGAGCTCTGGCAAATGTGACATCATAATCAATTTTTAATTGCCTCTTGTCATCCCATCTTCGCCTGTCGAGAGCCGACAGAATAGTGGAATTCGGCGGCCTGCACGATATCGCAGAATTATTTCTGCGCGTGCCAGCAACTCCCCCCGCAATCGATACTGCCTAGTGAAGAAACAGGAACCATTGCAACAACTTGAATAGACTGGACTATGTATGCTTCCGAACAGAGCGGATACGTTTTCCAAGCTAGGATAGATCATTCTCTGCTTTTAACTTTAACAATTGAGATAAGAGACCCTCATCCTCATGGGGCCTTGGGAGTTTCCAGGGAGGCTTGTCAGAGGGAGATTCTGAAAAGTTTTGATAATTCGGAGGCATGGCATGGTTGCAGATAAAGAGCGCGGAAAAAGCGGTGACAGGCGTGGTTTTGCTTCAATGGATGCAAACAAGCAGCGTGAAATCGCCAGCAAAGGCGGCAAGGCGGCCCATTTGAAAGGTACTGCCCATGAGTTCGATTCCGAGGAAGCCCGCGAGGCGGGCAGGAAAGGAGGCAGGGCGGCTCATCTGAAGGGCACGGCGCATGAGTTTGATTCGAAAGAGGCGCGCGCGGCGGGTAGAAAGGGTGGCAAGGCTGCACACGAGAAGGGCACGGCGCATGAGTTTGATTCCCAGGAGGCGCGCGAAGCAGGGCGCAAAGGCGGGGAATCACGTGGAAAAGGTGGTTCACATGCTGAGCACGAGAAGGAGGCCTCATACTCACCGCGGAGTGGGAAATCCGGGCAGCATGACAAGGGTGACAACTCAAATCACACTAACCGGTAGAACCACCTTCTACACCGTTGGTGGATTGGGACAATCGTTTCCATATCCGTCTTGAACAGCGGGGCTACCTTCGACGAGCTATTCTGATCAACGTTCACCCTTCCTCCACTTGCTCAGCGCGAACGGGGAAGAGGAAAGGCCCGAAGCGCGCACCCCAACATCTCGTGACATGAAATAAACGCGCGAACGTTCCCGGAATTCATTTTTTTGGCTAAAGCTTGGAGATCAGGGATTGGGCATCGAAAGGTGCTTTTACTTTGATATCGTTATCGAAATAACAATAGATATCGCGAGGTATACGCGGCGGCTGATGTAGCGAGATGAGATGCGCATCGTCCGGCTGCAAGCCTTCGCGCCAGAGGTGAATCCGTTGCGCCCAACGTATCAATGCCTCATCGGTATATCCGCTCGCATAAATTTCCTGATCACCGTGCAGGCGCAGATAGAGGAAATCTGCCGTTACATCTTCACGGCAGGGCCATTTTCTGGCGGTATCTGCAATGACCAGTGCGATATTGTGTGCGCGCAGGAGTTCTACGAAGGTTTCAGCGAGAAAGCTGTCATTTCGTATTTCAATGGCATATCGTAGAGAGCGTTTTGCGCCAATCGCCAGGCGTGCGCGGCCTGTCATGCGTTTGTCCCGGCGGCGGGCCAGATGCAGGGCCTGCTCGGTATCGCGCGGCAGGAGGTCGAAAAACCCGCTCATTCTGTCGTGATCATAGCGAAAATTGGGAGGGAATTGCCAAAGGATGGGGCCGAGTTTTTCCCGGAGATTGAATATCCCCGAGGCGAAGAAATTGGCGAGTGGGATGTCGATCTCGTTCAGGCGCCGGATATGCGTGATGTAGCGCGATCCTTTAACGCTGAAAATAAACCCGGGGGGTGTATCATCATACCAGTGCTGGAAGCTGTCCGGTGTCTGCAGGGAGTAGAAAGTTCCGTTTATCTCGATAGTCGGCAATATTCTGGCAGCATATTCAAGCTCGCTGTGCTGAGGAAGTCCGGGTGGATAGAATACCCCGCGCCAGGGCGGATAACGCCAGCCGGAAATGCCAATGCGCGTCTCGCTCACCCGCTCTCAACTCCGTCCATGCGACAACTCCTCCCCTTCCGTCGTATATGCAGGGGGAACATAAAAGTTGAGGATTCGAAGCAGGTCTTCTCCCGTATTGCGGATTTCATGCTCATCGCCACGCTCGATGAGTAAAAGAGAACCTTCACCGAGGCGATAGCGCTTATCATTTATGGTTGCAATGCCCATTCCGGAAACGACATACAGCCACTGGTCAGCACCGCGGTGACGATTATGGGGACCTCCTTCCGCCTTTCCCGGAAGTAGAACCATTTCAGCCGCCTGCGAACTCGGGTTACCAAGAACGATGCGAAATCCGGTTTCGAACTGCAGATTTTTCCGTTTCATCCATTTCTCCCATCTCATCCATTACAGAAATTTGACAGCAGAAAAACAACGGCGTTTCGCGAAGGGGACGGGCGAGGAAACCAGGGGAGGCAGGGAAGGGCCAAGCAGAATGGCCGACCGAACAGGGCTATTGCCTCAGTGCAGATCAGCCGAGAAAGGGCTTTGCCAGCTTGAGATCGTCCACGAAGCGCTCGTACTCCTCGTCTTTGTTTTCCTCCGGCACACGCAGCAGGAACGAGGGGTGGACCGTAATCAGCAATGATATACCGGCTGCGTATTCGAGCAGTTTTCCCCGGTTGGCTTTGACAGGGGTGGCGCGGCCCAGCAGTGAACGAGCCGCAGTGGCACCCAGGGCAATAATCAGGCGGGGTGCTATCAGTTCAATTTCGCGCTGGAGCCAGCTATGGCATGCCACGATTTCCGTATCGACCGGTTTCTTGTGCATGCGTCGCTTGCCGCGCAGTTCGAATTTGAAGTGCTTGACTGCATTGGTAACATAGAGTTCTTCCCGCGATACACCGACTGCTGACAGCGCATGCGACAGAATCGATCCCGCCGGTCCGACGAATGGATGGCCTGCGATATCTTCACGGTCTCCAGGCTGCTCGCCAACCAGCATGACCGATGCGCGCGGGCAACCTTCGCCGAAGATAGTCTGGGTAGCCTGTTCCCAGAGGTGACAGGCGCGGCAATTCGTGGCTGCTTTACGCAGAGAATCAATGGTGTTTCCGGCATGTTCAGCAGGATGTGAAGTGTCCGGTCGAGGCGTTTTCATCTGCTGAAAGATGGATGGGGTCGGGAGACAGGAGACAGCGGTGTTATCTTAACCTTCAGTACTGAATTCTTCGTTTTTATCTGCAGCGGAAGCAGCTTCGGAAGCTCCATCGGCGGTGAGTTCAAACCAGAACACGCTGCCGACATCGACAGTGCTTTCCACGCCGATTGCCCCGCCCATCAGTTCAATCAGTTGTTTCGTCACTACCAGGCCAATGCCTGTGCCTTCCACAGATCCTGCTTCCTGTCCAAGCCGGTTGAATTGCTGAAAAAGCTGCGTCAGTTTTTCCGGCGGCAATCCCGTCCCGGTATCGCGCACACTTATGCGGAGGCGTCCTGGCACTGTCATGGCGCAATTCACTTCGACCGTGCCACCCTCTCGGTTGTATTTGATTGCGTTGGAAAGAAGGTTGATCAGAACCTGCTTCACCCGCGTTCGGTCGGCCTGAACGAAGAAGCCCATATCCGATGATGGCGGAAAGATCAGTTGTATGTTTCGCTCTCGGGCCTGCGGTTCGATCATGGTTCGAGATTCGACCATGACCTCTCCGATGCACATCGGTTCCTGCGCAACAACCAGCTTGCCGGATTCAATTGTGGCGAGGTCAAGGATTTTATTTATCAGTTCAAGCAGATACCATCCTGCAGAATTGATCTCCTTGAGCATGGTCGTTTGCGTGAATGTCGGCGGCGGAGAACTCGATTCCATCAATTGGGCAAAACCAAGCATGACATTCAGCGGCGAGCGCAATTCGTGGCTCATGCTGGAAAGAAAATCTGATTTTGCCAGATTGGCTTTTTCCGCCTCTGTCTTGGCTTTGATCAACTCCTCTTCGATCAGCTTGCGGTGGGTAATATCGCGCCGCAACTCCTCGTTCACCCGCGCCAGTTCATCGGTGCGCTTGGCCACGAGTTCTTCGAGACGAAAACGATGCTGCTTCAACTCCTCTTCTGTCTGTTTGCTTTCAGTGATATCAACCAGGATACCCTGCAGAAACAGTGAGCGTCCCGATTCATCCCGCACGACATTCGCCTCGTCGCGGAACCATAAGACTCTTCCATCCTGAGCAAGGATACGGTACTCGCAACGCAGAGGATCGCCCGTTGCGCGGCTTTTTGCCCGTTCCTCGAGTGTGTGCGTCCGGTCGTCCGGATGAATCTGCGCAAGCAGGATAGCCGGATCGTTCAACCATTGTTCTGCTGAAAAACCAAGCATATTGATACGCGAACTGACGTAGAGGAAACGATTGCTCCCATCCAGTGCAGCAATATAAACGATTGCCGGAATGGTTTCGACCAGGGAGCGATATTTGGCCTCCGCCTGGGCGAGTTTCTCTTCCGCCTGCTTTTTTTCCAGCCGCATCCGCCGCGCGCTCAGCACGCGCTGGATAACGGCAGGCAATAATTCAAGGTATTGGTGTTCCAGATCCTTGATCAGGTAATCCTTCGCCCCGCGCTTCATTGCTTCTACCGCAATGGCAGCGTTGTCCGTACCTGTCAGCATCATGACCGGGATGGAGACGTCGCCACTCTCATCGGTCAGCGCCGCCAGAAACTCAAGACCATTCACATCCGGCAAGTGATAATCGAGCAGGACACAGTCCGGCTTTTGCTCATAGGCAAGCTGCAATCCCTCCCGGCCTGATTCGGCTTCGGAAAGCACGAACTCACAGTCCGGGTCCCGGGCAAGGGCACGTCGACACGCCATACGATCCACGGCATCGTCCTCGACGAGTAGAACGCGAATCAGGGGTTTAGTCATAAGTGGATGGGCTTTCGTAAGATCAGGGGATTGATTGAGCCTTTGTCACGGCATCTCGCTGATGGTCCAGTAAGCATCGATGGAACGCATGACTTCGACGAATTGACGATAATCTACCGGCTTGGCCATATACCCCGCCACACCGAGGTCGAAGCTGTTTATCTTGTCCTGCTGTTCCTCTGATGTAGTCAGAACTACTGTGGGAATATGCTTCAGCTTGTCATTATTTTTAATCATTTTCAGGAATTCTAGGCCGTTCATGATGGGCATGTTCAAGTCTAGCAAAATGATGCACGGCTTTTCGTTTGCCGGATCCTGGAGATAATGAACAGCTTCCTCACCATTTTCCCGGTGGACGAGCGGGTTCGTTACGTGAATCTCTTTTAGAGCACGAACGACCGTCATTTTATCTACTTGATCATCTTCCACCAGGAGAATGGGCCTATTAGTTATTTTCACGCTGCTGTTCCTTTGGTTGAATTTGCGATTGCTACTGTTTTAGGGAGAGTAAAGAAAAAAGTCGTACCCTCACGGGGCGTGGATTCCACCCAGATATTGCCACCATACATTTCCACGATCTTTTTTACCAAGGTGAGTCCAACGCCGGTGCTTTCTACCCGGTCTCTTGGAGCAAGCGTCTGGAAAAGCTGAAAGATTTTTTCAAAATGGCGTGATTCGATACCGGGACCATTATCACTGACGCTGAACCTCCAATGTTCGCCCTCCGCAATACAGCCAATACGAATTTCGCATTGAGGCTTATCCATGTATTTGATGGCATTCGAGAGCAGATTCTGAAATATCTGCTGGATGCGCGTTGGCTCTATCACTATGCTTGGTAACGTATTTTCGACGGTAATGGTAACATTTGGCGAAGGGGCAATGAAATCTATTACATCGCGCAGAACTTCATCGACCTTCACCTCCACAGGCGCTTCTCTGACTCGCCCCACGCGTGAGTATTGCAGGATACCGTCGATGAGATTTCCCATGCGATGGACTCTGCTGACAAGGAGGCGCATATGCTCCCTGCCTTCATCATCGAACTTATCGAGGTAGTCAGTAGAGAGCCAGTCTGCAAGTGCCCCAATTGCGCGCAATGGTGCTTTCAAATCGTGCGATACCACATATGCGAAACTTTTCAACTCTTCATTGGCGCTTTCCAGGTCGGCCATCAGTATCGCTTTCTGTTCCTCTGCCCGTTTGCGTTCGCTGATATCACGCAGAATGACGACGAACATCCGGTGCTCCTGGCCGTGCATCTCAGTCACAGAGATATCCAGCGGAAACGTTGCACCGTTTTTGCGCAACCCCGTAACCTCATTCGTTTTTCCAGGCGCCTGCAGTTTTGTATTTTCCTGGTAATTATTAAAATAATCCGTCAGTTGACCGTGTTCAGGCCGGGGAAACAGGAATCCGATGTTTTGTCCGATCAACTCGCTTTCGGAATAACCGAATATCCCTTCCATTGCCGGGTTCCCGGTCTTGATCGCGCCCTCTTCGTCAATGGAGACTACACCCACGATCAGGTTATTTATCAAGGCACGCGTATTTGCTTCGCTGGCGCGCACCTGGCCGATTGTGTCCACCAGGCTGTCGCGCATTTCCCGCACGGCCTCCATGAGGTGGCCGATTTCGTCATTCGATGGATGAACCTTGATTTCCTGTCTCAGGTTTCCTGCCGCCACGCCGCGGGAGATTCGCACCACATTCTCGAGAGGCTGAAAAATCGCGCGGATGAACATGAGGCTGAACACCACCGCCAGCACCAGGGCAATGACTATCGAAGCAATGAGAATGGCGCGAATTATCTCGTACCGGCTTTGTTGGCGGTCATATTCTCTTTTCGCTTCATCGATCTGGAGCAGAACAAGGGCGTCGATGCTTTCTCCTACCGGCAAATACATCGGCCGGATTTTTTCCACGAGTATCCTGTTTGCTTCACCGATTTTATTGGCGCGCAACGCTGCTGTAGCCGGCAACAGCCCTTCGGTCACGTATTTCCGATGGTCAGCATCAAATTTGGCAGCAAGTTTTTTTTCCACGGGGGTCAGACGGGTGGTTATGTACTCTTCCCAGGTTTTGTTGATTTCCGCAATATTCTTCTCAACCTTTGCGGTCTTGTCCCTGATGATTTCGGGCATCGGTATTACCAGCGCAGATGTGACGGCGAGCCGGTTTTGCAGTAAAAGTGATTCAATATACCCAACCTGGCTCAGTGGAATCGCCCTGTCATGATAGACAGTCCGTAATCCCTCTATTGCATTGCTCATGCCGAGCAAACCGATCATTCCCATTCCCAGTAAAAAGGCAACCAGATAGGAAAGAGTAAAGATCAGGCGCGATTTGATCGTCAGGTTTTTAAATGTCAGCTTTTTGAACATGTGACCTGCAAGGATTCGAAAAGGTGATGCCAAAGTTTTCTATTACACAGGGAGTTATAAATATACCTTATGAATCTCAAGTGAAAAAATATCTTTTAACGCCGTTGGATACCGGTTTCCACGGGTATGACGTTTGTACTGTTTGCTCGCCGGTTCAATATTGAGAGGCTCTCCTGAATATGTACTATATTTAGATAGCGTTTCCGGATCACTGATCCGGCCCGCCGGTTCTCGTTTTCCCGCTAATCCGATCCGATCAGGTTGCAATGCCGGGAATTCCATAATAAAGGAGGATAAATATCATGAAACCGGGCGCCTTAATCGCGGGATGTCTGCTTGCTGCAGTTGTGTCGGGACCAGCCATTGCGCAGCAGTCAATTTTTACCGCCGAACTCCTCGGATCGAACGAACGGCCGGGTCCCAATAATTCCAGCGGTATGGGTATGGCGACCGTTACGATTGATCGGGCTCAGGGAACGATGCATGTGCATGAGACTTTCAGCGGACTTTTGGGGAAGGCGACAATTTCCCACATCCATTGCTGTGCCGGTCCAGATGGCACCAGCGTCCCCGCCACCACCATACCTTCTTTTCCAGGATTTCCCGTGGGAGTGACCGCCGGTACCTACGATCAAACCTTTAATATGCTGGAAGCATCCAGCTATAACCCGGCATTCATTTCGGCTAATGGCAGGACCGCCGCAAGTGCATTCGACGCGCTCGTAGGCGGATTGAATAATGGAACTGCCTACGCCAATATCCATACAGAGATGTTTCCAGCGGGAGAAATCCGTGGCACGCTCGTGCCCGAACCGGAAATCTATGCAATGCTGCTGGCTGGTTTAGCGATGGTGAGCATGATGGCGCGTCGCCGTCTTCCTTCCTGCGAAGATAGTGGCGTCAGGGTAAGCTTGGCATCTGCTGCCGAATAACTGAATGGAATGATTTTGAGGGTCGGCTGTAAGCAGGTTTTCTATGTGACCGCCAGTCAGCCAAAAGAAATAGCATGCGAATCAGATAACTCTATAGAGGACTACACGCTGGCACGAATATTCCGCCCAGCGTGCAATCTTACGCTGCTTGAATATTTGATGCTTGCTTGCCCTTCGCACCCTGCGTAACCTCAAACGTTACTTTTTGTCCCTCTTTGAGTGTTTTGAAGCCGAACATGCTGATTGCGGAGAAGTGTGCGAATAAATCTTCGCTGCCGTCAACAGGGGTAATAAAACCAAATCCTTTTGCCTCATTGAACCATTTTACTGTGCCAGTTGCCATTTTTATTTCCTATATAAAAGTCGAGCCAGAAACCCGGGAAACATATCATTAAAAAGAGACCTCATTTTCAGGTCTTATAGCATTCTGACGGTGCCTGAATGAGAAATATGTTCGCTACCGCACTGAAGAATTTGCGTTCACTCAAAGGATACATTTTGGACTCTTGGCGAGAGAGCAAATGATTTTGATCAGGGGCAGAAACCCTACTGGGACCCAGGCTCCAGCATTATTCACCCCAACCGGGGAAAACTTCCAATAGCGGGCATTGTCCAGGCTCGGCGTGGCGAAAACTGATCGGAAATCATCCCGGCAATTTTTACAGGAGAACAGATATGAAATCAGAAGACGACGCCAACACGACCCGGCGCCAGTTTGTTGGCAGCATGACAACCGGTCTTGCAGCAGCATATGTCTACCCGGCCTTCGCTCAGCAAGCTCAGCAGGGACAGCAAGAAAGCCGTTCCGGCTCGCCACAAGGGCAGCCCAGCCAATCCCGTAAACAGGATCCGAGAACGCAATATCCTGCTCCTCCTTTCCCCCCGCAAAAACAGGATCCTCCCGGCCTTGTAAGCAAGATGATACCGCGACCTGATCACGGCGAAACAACCTACAAGGGCTCGGGCCGGCTAGTGGGTAGAAAGGCGCTTGTGACCGGTGGTGATTCGGGCATTGGGCGCGCCGCTGCCATTGCCTTCGCGCGCGAGGGTGCCGATGTCGCTATCAATTATCTTCCTGTTGAGGAGTCCGATGCGCGCGAGGTCGTGAGCCTAATCCAGGCGGAAGGGCGAAAGGCGGTCGCAATCCCTGGCGATATCCGGGACGAGGATTTTTGCTCCAGGCTTGTCGCCAACGCCGTCCGGGAACTGGGCGGACTGGATATCCTTGTCAACAATGCTGCCATGGCTGCTGCGCAGCCCTCTATCGTCGATCTTACGACGGAACAGTTCGATTCGACCTTCAAATGCAATGTCTATGCCATGTTCTGGATTACCAGGGCCGCACTGCCGCATCTTGAGCCCGGAGCGGCGATCATCAATACAAGCTCCGTTGAGGCTTACACTCCATCCGATGCGTTTCTCGACTACGCGCAGACAAAGGCGTGCAATATTGCTTTCACAAAATCGCTGGCGAAGCAGGTCGCCAGCCAGGGTATACGGGTAAATGCGGTAGCACCGGGACCATTCTGGACGCCGCTGCTGACGGCTGGATGGGCGGATCTCAGCAGGTTTGGCAAGGAGACTCCGCTTGGACGCGCCGGCCAACCGGCGGAACTCGGCCCCCTGTATGTCTTTCTCGCGTCACAGGAATCTAGCTACGCAAGCGGACAGGTGTACGGTGCTTCGGGCGGAGCAGGATACCCCTAACGCACCTGGAGTCGGAACCTGCGTCCTCCCCAGGAATTTGCCGCTCGTAACCGCTGGGAACGAAGGTCTCTTCGCCGGTGCTCGTCCCGCTCCTGCAATGTCCGCGACTGTTGCTGCAGTATTATCTGTTCGTACCTTGCGTGTCCGGCGCGCTGCAAACTTTGCAAACTGTTGTGCTTCTGTTCGATGCCGTCATGTTGGGCTTGAACTCCTGATGAGAATGCGAAAAGGCCTCCTGCCAGGAGTACCATCGCAAGTTTCATTTTTTCCTCCAAGGATGTGAGCGAGAGATAATTTTACGAACTACATTCTAGTCCTTGGTCAGGGAGAATAAATTGTACTTAAGTACATGTTCCCAGATCAAAACGCTATCGTTTCGGGGAAAAATCAAGGTATCGAGGAATTGATTTGTTCCGCTTTATGAAAGCAAGAGGCGAGCGCTATCCAGGGATAAACAATAGTAGAGTTGCCAGTTCCTTTATCCTGGTTTAGATCATCAGCCAAAAAGAAAAACCGAATTAGATGGCAGCAATAAAAAAGCCCGGCGTAAGCCGGGCGTGGATACTGCGTTCGTCCCCTCTTCGAAAAGAGGGAAACGAGTGGAGAGGTTAACAATATAAGGGAGATTCTACCGTTAAATATTTAACGTATGGAAATAAAAAAACCGGCGAGGCGGGTTGGGGGGTAAAAACCTGTTCAGTCACATGAATAAGTAGAGCATGCGAACGCCATGACGTGGATTTCCCCCGCTCTGGCCTTTAAAACTCGTCTGTTCTCAACTTCGTGCAGACCTAGAATCTGCCAGGATGCGGCATTCCATAGTTGTAATTACCCTGTTGCCGCATGTTGTCGAATCGCTGTTGCTGAGACATGAGATCCATCTGTAACATGATATCCCTCTGTAACTCTCTATTTTGTCCCTGCATCGTGTGATCCTGGGGCATCAGTTGCTGCTGCCGCATTTCAAGTTGTTGCTGTTGCTGCATCATATCCTGGGGGCGCTGCTGCTGAATACTTGGGTCAAATCTGTAGTACTGCGCGCTGGCGGTAAAAGGAAGGACCAGGGTAAATAGGACGACGAGAATAAATTTCATTTGTAGAAGCCCGGTTATCGACTCAGTCCTTTTTGGGCTGCTTTATCCGCCGGATTGCAACCAGCGCTGCTCAAACCGCCCCAAAATAGAGAAAAAAGTACTCACAGCCTGCACCCGGCGATACAGGCGCACAGGTACGCTCGGCGAGCCGGATCGCGTAGCGTATTTCTCCTTCAAGTTGAATATGTTCTTTCATGCTATCTGCTTGTCTGGCATCGGAAATGGAAGCACCGGCACAGGACGGGGCGCAGGGAGCATGCAATTTCCAGTTATCCGAACTCAGTATAGTTATTGTATTGGAGTGTTTGTTTTGACTATGGTTCGCCTGACACGTCTTTCTTATCATCTATTACCGAGCCAGGTATTCCGGCAATCGTTTTTATAATCCGGTAGAGAAAATTCTTGTGAACAGCAAATAAGGGCTTACCTGAAGAAGAGAAGGGTTCATCACACTGTGAGGAAAGTGCAATGAACCCCGGAATATAAGAGAAGAAGATGATATGGATTTGGAAATGAACGATATGACAGGCTAAAGTGTTTTGAGATACTCCAGCAGTGCTTTTTTCTCTTCGGCCGAAAGCTTTGTCCCAAATTCATGGCCGCAACGGCTGTTTCCGGAATTTCGATCGCTACAATCCGTAGTTTCCAACATATAATCGAATTTATTCTGCTCTGTGGCCAGCCCTACATTGACAATATCGTAAGCTGGACCAATCTTGAACGAGCTGATTCTTTCAGCCGCAGGCTTCAGCAACTCCGCCAATGTCGGAACCGATCCGTTATGAAGATAGGGAGCAGCAGCCCAGATACCCTGCAGGACCCGTGATTCATACGGATAGGACGGTTTGGCTTCGGCTGGGCGTGCAATGAAAGCATCTCGAAGAGATTCTGTTTCTGGCGGAAAGGGAGGCTGCGTGCTCTTTTTCACCCCAGCTTCTTCTTCAGTTTTCATGAGCACCGGAACATAGTGCTGGAGGATGGAGCCGAGAACGGATGTTCCCAGGACATTGAAGGCGGTATCCACGGATTTGAGCGGTTTGGCGAGAAATGGAATCTTCGCACCTTCAAGCACACCTGTCTTAACAGTCCGTGCCAGTATTTCATATTCTTTGGAATCTGTGCCGACATCCATGAGGGGCGTAGCCCAGGTTTTTTGATCCGGAAACCGTGTTTGCCCTGGCTTAATGCCGTGGCAATCCGCGCAACCACCCTGCTCACTCTTGCGGGCGAAGATTTCCTTGCCCTTATCGGCCAGCGCCTGATCTATCTTCCAGGGCCATTTAGGGGGGCTGATTTTTTTTACCAGATCTTCCAACGCCGCCAGGCCCTGAAACTCGGCCGAATTGTTGGCCAGGTAATCAACCCCCAGTAGACGCCATTTGTCCTTCTTAGGGTGGAAAACTCCAAATACGCCGTAAACTTCACCGAGATTTCGGGAGAGGGCGAGAATATCATTGCCATTGCTGGCGAAACCGGGCCATTGAGTCTTATCCTGGATCGAGGCATTCCAGAGGAATGGGTAGCGTACCGGTGCGACGGCCGGCTGGATATTTTCGGGAATCATATACGTCGGTGGAGAACCGATATCGAGGCCAGCCAGTCGGTTGAAGATCATCGATACCGCATCAAGCCGGGCCGGACCCCAGGGTTTTGCCGGAAGTGCGCGCTCGATCAGCGTATGGTAGGGTAAATACCACGCTTTCAACGCTTTCTGCAGCTTTTCCTTGTCCTTCGGGGTTGCTGACGGGCCAAGGACGGCGCGTGCAAAATCCGTGAATGCTTGCTTGTCCGTCAAAACGGCTTTCACCGCCGTATCGAGATCAGCCAGAAAACTCTGGAAATCGACGATTCCCGGTCCACCGTCGATCAGGTATGCGGTACCATCGACCTCGATCTGACGCGTATGACAGGCAGAACAGTTCATGCCGATTTCCTGTCCTTCGCTTCCACTTGCAACGGTGAATCCCACGGGTAATCCAGCTGGTTTGCTGGCCTTATTGGGAAGGTAGCCATATCGACCCAGGCTTTCGGCCATGAACGGCTGGCCATCTGGTTGCTTCAAGGCAGATATCCAGCGCAGTGGCATGATACGAGAGCCCTGATCCCGACTATAGAAATCCTTTCGGGCGGAAGCTGTCCACTCTGCCCCCTGATCCATGATTACCTGTTTGGCTGCCGAAGAAACCGGCGGCACGAGCAAGGCTAGTGTGGACAGGAAGCTTCCAGTCCAGAATAGGAACTTGATTTTCAATTTTTATCTCCCTTTAGATTAATGAATGATATGTTTTGAGGCCCGTTGTGCCCTTGCTACTCGTATTGCATAACTGATTTTGCTGATCGAGCGATGAAATGTGCCGATACGACCATACTGGGTCAATGGCTATCAATCTTCGCAACGCGGACCCGGGTAATATTGACGAACATTAGAAACATCCTGACTACTTGAACTGACTGGTGTCAGATATCAACTGGATGTTTGGTGGTACGTTGCGCTGCGTTTTTTAATTGTTGATTTGGATTCGCCCTTCGCCACGAAGGTACTGCGACCTTGTTACCCCCTCCAGGCAGGAAGGAGTAGAAGAACTCATCGCTGATGACTGGTAATACAGCCGCAGGTCTCGGCCTGCTGATCCGGATCAGTGCCTGGAAAGGGTGATAGGAAGTATGGTTGCGTGAAACAGGAGGTTATACGCGAAAAAGAAGAGTTTTATCCTCGCTGTTCAAGCTTTGGGAGGAGGTTCTATTGGTTTATCCGTATTTTTCACGAACAGCACATGAATAAGGAGCATGCTCAGAAAAAGATCAGGGATTAAAGACTGAGCCAATAAATCAAAACCCGCTGAAAGCGGATTTGGGAGGAAAATGTTTGGAAGGCTGACTTAAGACTGTCTATCGTGCCTTTACGGCTTTTTCTTGGCGTCTCCCTATTTCTTTCGGGCTGATGGCGGAGCGGTCGAATATAGGACGGTTAAGTCAAGGGATAATAAAGCACTCCGCTGCAAGCAGTGGGGTATTAACCGCGCTTTTACAATCCGCTGGCTTTCAGCCAGCCTTCGACCCAAGAAGCGGGGAATTAAACCCCAAGAGATTAAATCCCACTCGTAACATAAATAAATAGAATATCCGAATCTTATAGTTATATCCTGGTGTCTATGAGGCACTAGCGGGACATATTTGAAATAGATGGACTTTTTTTGTCCTTTTCTGAGCGGCGTAGAGCCTTGGCGTATCACATTATTATCTAGTCGCATTCCCTAGGCAGTTCAATCCCGTTTTCTTATACGCCATACCCATACTGATCCTCCGGTGTATTTCGGGACAGTGTTTAATATTGCTGAGGTCTGTAAAATCCGTTTAGCAATGAGAGCGTGCAGTTCGGTGGAACGGGGAACCAGAAGCTAACCGAATGTTTCGTTCGTCAGGCTATGCACCCTTGCTGGAAGTTCATATCACATTCTGCGTCCATAGGCGCGCCTAACATTTCACCCACTCGATAATGCTTTCAATTTTGGCTTTAACTCTCAAGAAAACCCTCACGCTGTTCGTGCTGATGGGTCCTGTTTCCATGATCCCGGTCTTTCTCGCGGCTACGGAAGGTTTTGATTTGCGCAGCAAGAGCCGCTTTGCCAAGACTATTGGATCGAGCGTCACCGTGGCGTTGCTGGTGGCAACATTTCTGGGGATGCCTATTTTAAGATTGCTCGGCATATCGCTGGGAGCGATGCAAGTTGGCGGAGGAGTTATTGTCTTATTGCTGGCAATAGCAATGGTTCTTGGGAAGGAATCAACCTTCAAGGGATCGCCCCGTATCGCTAATGAAAATGGGGTTCGAGAAGCGGCCATCGTCCCTTTGGCTGTACCATTGCTGGCCGGTCCGGCTGCATTCAGCTATGTCATGGGAAATAGCGCGTGGCAAACCTATGCCGATTTAATTCATGTGGTGGTGCCTATCCTTATCGTAGGTATCGTATGCTGGATAACTTTTTACATGGCCAGTCAGGCGGAAAAGAAGATTCGGCAATCTACTATGGATGTGGTACAGCGCGTCGGAGGATTTATCCTTGCGGCGATAGCCGTAGAAATGATGGCTACTGGGTTACGTGGACTGTTTCCGATGCTTGCTCCAACCTAGTGTAAAAATTCTTATCAGAGAAAGATTGGTTGACCAAGAAGGCGAAAACGGAAGCTTACAATTACTCAAAAATGGATTGGTACAACATCGGCAGCGGTATTTTGAGAGGGAAATCCCAGGATAACGCGGGGCAAAAGGCTCTATTTATTAATAATTCATATAACCGATATTCGATTTTGACCTCAAGCAACACAGTGTCCCTAGTGGTTAAGTATAAAGGTGATTGTTGTAACAATCACCTTTATACTTGCATTTGGTGCCCGGAGCCGGAATCGAACCGGCACGGGCGGTTAAGCCCGAGGGATTTTAAGTCCCTTGTGTCTACCAATTTCACCATCCGGGCATTGATTTAGAATGATTTTATGCGCCAGGCAGCGCCACGTTTACTGTGTTTCTATTGCTGCGTCGGTACAGAAACGGGCAGAAAATTAAACGACAAACGCATAACATCATTTTTCCTTGCGCAGCATTTTACCCGAAGCTGCAACATCCTGCTTCAGATGATTTGTCTCAAGGTGGGAGTACAAATCCGCCGTAATCGCAATGGTAGAGTGACCTTGCAAATCGTGCAAGGCTTGCCAGGAAACAGGAGAGTGAGGTTAGTAACATCTCTTCTGGAGGCCGGGAATGGTTAAAAGAAGATTGCGGTAATATCAAGTCTGGTAGACTGATATCGAGCTCAACAGCCGGGATTCATTATGAAGAGGACATTAATACTTCTGATAGCGGCCGTGGCGTTATCAGGATGCGCGACCAAAGGCGGGTACGAAAAGAAATTAATCAGGTATAACGGCCTGTCAGAGAGGGATTTGATCATATTGCTTGGAACTCCTCAGCAAGTTTACGAGGAAGGAGGCAAAAAATTCCTTACTTATTCCAGGATCGTGACGGTTCCGGCTGAGCAAGGAAGTATCGGAAATACCAGGTCATGTGAAACTACCTTTGAAGTTGAGAAAGGTATCGTTATCGGATCAACCTGGAAAGGTAACGCCTGCAAAGGATAGCCCGCTAAAACAGGATCACCAGGCCGCCTTCGGGCGGTTTTGTTTATGTGCGCCCAGCATGTCCTTGGTCGTGGAGGTAAGAATCCTCAGCGGGCGCCCACCTCGCATACTTCGATCACCTGGGTACCTCGTCTCCCGTGACCTCGATTTCTCGAACTGCCCGATGCCTGTCCGCATGCCGGGTGATGTGACAGGGGCGCGGCCTGTAATAGTCAATCCCTATGCCGATTTTCCTGATTTTCAGCTTTTTTGAGAGTGACTTCCAGAACTCTCTCATTCGGGAGATTTATTTTCATGACATATGTTGAACCATTCCCGTGCAAGGATTGCTTGACACGAACATACACGCCATTGAGATCTTTCGCTAATTGCGACAGTCCGGATTTGAATTTTTCGTAGTCGACAATGATTTTGTAAAGGCCTGCGAGCGATGCGCCGATCGTAATGGTGGTGATAACGCAACCGAGCGCGTATTCAGTTCGGATAACCCCGACATCTTCCGCATAGGGACTCTCTGCAAGGCGTGATTGAAATAGCCCGGAAACCTGAGAGGCAACGTATTCCGCTTCCTCGGGGGAAAGAGACTTGCCTGGGGTAACATTTGTGCAGTAGGTAACAGCACCGATCTCGTATAGTTCCAAGATTTTTTCCCTTAATCGGTTGTTTTTAAGAAACGCTTATAAAATGGAAGCATGGGTGCGGGAAAAAAATTGAAGACAAATCTGTTGAGCATAGATCAAAGACTTGTCTGTTTCGGAGGTTCAGAATCGCCAAATTTGGCAGCGCAGGCTTCATCGATCGCGCGTGCAGCAAGGTCGCTGCCAATACCCTTCATATGCTGGAGAATGCAGTCATTATAGTTAGTAGCTTCTGGTACACGATGGTTATTGGATTCTGTCTGGCCACTGCACGAAGCAATTGGAGTAAGTAATAACAGGAGGACTATGGGAGTCAGTGATCTCATTAATTAATTTATCCTTTGTTGCTCCGATTTTATCGTCTGGTGAACAGGGTTTAAATTAAACACTCTTTCATTCAGCCATATTATAGTCATGGACATGGTTGCACGTATGATTTTGAACCAATTTCAAGTATCTGATAAAACTCAATTCCGCAAATGATAAGGGAGTTCAGTCTGCAAGCGCGGGAGATTACCAGGTGATCATGATGAAATAGACGGCTTTTCGATCAGAATTTTTTTGCAGAATTATTAAAAATTTGGTTTTGACGTTAAAGTTTTATGAAGAGTTGACGTTGATCAATCAAAACTGGCGTAGCCTGTCCTCTGTATCGCATTCCAGTCATCGTTTGAGCAGGTTATACAGCTCCGCTGGCGCCCTCCGAGCTGGTGGTTCTGCTGTAGGAAAATCTCCTACACGGAAATGCTGTTATTTTCTACACCCAAATCGGACAACCTCCGGTTTTTTCCCTCCTTCCAAACCTCCACAATGCACCCATTCACTGTGATGGAGGTAAAAATGAAAGCCAACGAACTGACGACGGAAATCAAGGACTTTAATCTGACTTATCTCATGCTGGCCCAGCAGATGGTAATTGCCGACAAGGATATGGCAATTTTCAGGTTGGGGATAAGCAAGGACATCGCCGATATTCTGGAAGTTCTGACTCCAGGACAGATACTCAAGCTGGCAAATTCCAACATGATGCTGTGCCGGATACGTTTCGACGACAATCTGGTCTTCGGCATGCTTGCCAACTACACCAAAGACAAATTGATGGCGCAATCTCATACGGCAATTCTGCTTGCAGGGCAGCCGGTTGAAGAAATTTCATAGAGTATTTCCTGAGATATTTGCCGAGAATTTCCGGGGAAGCGAGCTTCCTGGGCAAGAATAAGGACAGGGGAACCATTATGCGCAAGAAAAGCATTGTGTCGGAAGCCAACGAGATAAAGACAGCGATCGAGTTGATTCGCCTGGGGGCGCGCCTTCAGTTGCTGGAGTCTGAAACCACCCTGAGTCGCGAGCGGTTGATCAAGCTTTATAAGGAACTGAAAGGCGTTTCTCCCCCCAAGGGAATGCTGCCGTTTTCCACTGATTGGTTTCTTACGTGGCAACCCAATATACATTCCTCTGTGTTCGCTGACATTTACCGCTATCTGATTGCTCATGGCGACTGCCGGGGAATCGGCGCCCTTATCAAGAGCTATAAGCTTTATCTGGAGCACTGCCAGGTCAGCGAGATGGAGCCGATACTCAGCCTGACGCGGGCCTGGACGCTGGTGCGCTTCTTTGAAAGCAAACTGATGCAGACTACTGCATGCAATCAATGCGGCGGGCATTTCGTAGTGCATGCGAACGATCTCCATCACCGCTACGTTTGCGGACTATGCCATATGCCTTCCCGAGCCGGCAAAACCAACAAGATGCGGACAGCGATGGTGGCAGAGGCAGCTATCTAGCTGTCGCACCCGGCACTCTCATACCCGCGCAGCTCATTACAGGTTCCGTGCGGAGAATACTGTTCTCCGCCAGCCCCTGATTTCTTTCTCTCCTGAGCCGGAATTCTTTCCGGCTGCTTGCTTTTTTCCGCTTACTTTCCCGGGAGCAGTGAACACGTATCTATGGGCTATGGACTAAAGTCCGGCGGGTTTGACCCGTTATAGAGGACACGATCCAGGATTTTGTCTGCCCTTGCCGCAGTTTTATCGTAGAAGAGCCATGATGAGGCGAGATGGCAGCATGGCTTGAGCGCGGGCGCTCCTGGACTGCGGCGTGCTCCTAAAACTACCTATTCCAGCAATGCAATAGTCGATACAGGAAATATCAGAAAAAGATGTTGGCCATTATTGGATCTCTCGTCGTGCTGGTGTCGGTTTTCGGCGGTTTTGCTCTGGCTGGTGGACACCTGGCTGCGCTGTTTCAACCGGTCGAGCTTCTCATGATCGGGGGAGCAGCAATGGGCGCATTTACCCTGGGCAATACGAAAAAAGCCCTCAAGGCCACTTTCAAGTCACTTCCCAAGGTTGTGCAGAGTCCCCGGTATACCAAAGCCTTGTATATGGACCTGATGGCGCTGCTCTATGATCTTCTGGTCAAGGTTCGCAAGGAAGGATTGATGTCGATCGAACCTGATGTCGACGATCCCCATGAAAGTGCGATTTTTGCCAATTATCCCGATATCCTTGCTGAGCACGTTGCACTCGAGTTTTTGACCGATTATCTTCGTCTCATGGCCGCAGGCAATCTCAACGCATTCGAGCTGGAAAATCTGATGGACAACGAAATAGAGACTCATCAGCAGGAAGGCGAAATCCCGGTGCATTGCATAAGCCGGCTGGCAGACAGCATGCCGGCATTCGGTATCGTCGCGGCGGTAATGGGTGTGATTCATACGATGGCATCCGTGGGATTGCCGCCTTCGGAATTGGGTGTGCTCGTCGCTCAGGCGCTCGTGGGAACTTTCCTCGGTATTCTTCTCGGGTATGGATTCGTCGGGCCCTTTGCCTCGATACTGGAGCATAGGCTCAATGAATCGACGAAGATGCTGCAATGCATCCGGGTCACCTTGCTTGCGAGCATCAATGGCTATACGCCTGCAATAGCAGTCGAATTTGGACGAAAGGTGCTCTATTCGACGGAGCGGCCCAGTTTCGCCGAACTGGAAAGTCACGTCAGACGGGCAAGAGACAAATAAGAAAGAGGGAAGAGGTCAGCCGTGGCCGGAACGCAGCATCGTATCGTCATAAAAAAGGTAAGGAGGCAAAACCAGAGGCACGAAGGCCAGTGGAAGATTGCCTATGCAGATTTTGTCACTGCAATGATGGCGTTCTTTCTGCTCATGTGGCTGCTCGGTTCCTCGACACGGGCTCAATTGCAAGGCATTTCCGAATATTTTCTGAGGCCGCTGGAATCGATAACGGAAAGAGATCCAGGAAGCGGTGACCGGACAAGTTTGATCCAGGGGGGTGGGAAAGATGTGACCCGTCGGGATGGGCAGATACAAAAGGTGGACGCGGACAGCACTGAAAAACCGCGCAGCCTCAGGGCAGCGCAGCTTGAGCTGGAGCGGCGGGATGTACGCCGGCTAGAAGACTTGAAGCGCCGCCTGGAACGCCTGATCGAATCCAATCCCACCATGCATGAATTCAGGAAGCAGTTACTGCTGGATATTACGACGGAAGGCCTGCGCATTCAGATCATCGATGACAAGAATCGGCCGATGTTTGCGCTTGCCAGGGCTGAACTGGAGCCGCACACCCGCGAAATTCTGCAAAAACTTGGCAGTGTGCTGAATGAAATGCCCAACAAGCTAAGTCTTTCCGGTCACACGGATTCAACTCCCTACGCGAGCGGCGAGAAAAATTACAGTAATTGGGAGCTGTCTGCCGATCGCGCGAATGCTTCCCGCCGGGAGCTCATCCTCGGCGGCATGAATGAGCAGAAAATCATGCGCGTGGTGGGCCTGAGCTCCGCAATCCTGTTCGACAGGAACGATCCGACGAATCCCATTAACCGGCGTATCAGCATCATTGTGATGAGCAACAAGGCTGCCGAGGCAATAAGCAAGGAAGGCGCTGAAACAACGGAAGTCAAAACGAATGGCGCGGTCAATCCCGAAAACTTGCGCAGCAGGGCCGGCTGAGAAGCTGCTGCTACCATTACGGAAATCCGGCAACAGTTCTTTCTGACGCAAAACACTCCACTCACTCCACTGATCCTGCCTAAACGCGGAAAATCCTGCTCCGCACCGCGTAAATAAACCCCCTGTGTTGAGTCCCTCCGCCATGCTGCGAGAAGGTGCTGCGAGAATTATGGGGAAAATTGCGTTCTTTTTCCCCGATGGCACACTCCCGAGCTGCTCAATAATGCCGCATGTCATCCACGCACAGTAATTCCACGTGGAGTTATCAGTCATTCGGGTTGTGACAGGAATCGGCGGTGAGCGAAGAGAGCGATCAGGAACGAACGGAACCGGCGTCTCCCAGGCGGCTGGAAAAGTCTCGTGAAGAAGGACAGGCGCCGCGCTCCACGGAACTGTCGACATTTGCCCTCCTTATTACAGCTGGAACTGGCCTTTGGCTCATGGGCGGATACTTCAGCAGCCAGCTTGCCCGATTGATGAAGGAGGGAATGCATATCCCGCGTGAAATCGGATTTGAATCGGCGCGCCTGGCCGAGCGCCTGTTCGACCAGTCCTTCCATGTGCTGATTACTTTCGCTCCCTTCCTGATACTGATGATCCTGGTCGCATTGGCGGCACCCATGCTGCTTTCCGGATGGCTTTTCAGCTGGAAGTCGCTCAATCCCGATTTCAAGCGGATAAATCCGCTGAATGGCCTGGGCCGGATGTTTTCACTGCACAGCCTGATCGAATTGGCGAAAGCTCTCCTCAAAGCCGCGCTGATCGGGGGTGCAGGGGTATGGACGATCTGGCATTACAAGGAATCCGTGTTGTCGCTCATCGCCCGGCCGCTCGTCCCGGGCTTGACTCATATGGGCGAACTGGTTGCTCTGAGCTTTTTTACCATCGCAGGCACCATGATACTGATTGCCACGGTGGATGTGCCGTTCAGGTTGTGGGATCACTACCGCAAGCTCAGGATGACGAAGGAGGAAGTTCGTCAGGAAAACAAGGAAATGGAGGGTAATCCGCAAATCAAGGGACGTATCCGTGCGCAGCAGCGCGAAATGGCAAGAAAGCGCATGATGACCGAAATTCCCAGGGCGGATGTGATTATCACAAACCCTACCCATTACTCCGTCGCGCTCAAGTACGAAGATGGCAAGATGCGCGCGCCCCGCGTCGTCGCGAAGGGTGTTCATTTGTTGGCTCTGAAAATCCGCGAGGTAGGCCATCAGCACAAAGTGCCGGTGCTGGAAGCCCCGCCGCTGGCCCGTGCCCTCTATCAACATGCCGAGCTGGGAGATGAAATTCCCCAGGCACTCTATAACGCTGTCGCCGAGGTGCTTGCCTACGTCTATCAATTGCGCCGTCATCAGCAATATGGCCAGGCTGGCGGCAAGGCGCCCATCCTGCCGGAGCTTGCCGTGCCGGCTGAGCTGGATCCGGAAAATAAAGCATTCAAGAAAGCGGGAAGAACTGGAAAACCTGGATAACGATGGCTGCAATGACAAAACTGACTTACCTGTTTAGCGGTGCGAGGGCGCGCAGCCTTGCAGGCCCGCTGCTGATATTCATGATCCTCGGCATGATGGTGCTGCCACTGCCTGCATTTTTACTGGACATGATGTTCACCTTCAACATCGCGCTTTCCATCATGGTGCTGCTGGTCAGCATCCATACGCACAAGCCTCTGGATTTTGCCGTGTTTCCCACGGTACTGCTCCTTTCGACGCTGCTGCGGTTGTCGCTCAACGTGGCGTCTACCCGAGTGGTGCTGATGGAAGGCCATACCGGGCCGGATGCGGCAGGAAAGGTCATCGAGGCATTCGGCCATTACCTCGTCGGCGGAAATTATACAGTCGGCATAGTAGTGTTCGTTATTCTGGTGGTGATCAACTTTATCGTCATTACCAAGGGCGCGGGCCGCATTGCGGAAGTTTCCGCGCGCTTTACGCTGGATGCCATGCCCGGCAAGCAGATGGCGATCGATGCCGACCTCAATGCGGGCCTCATCGGTGAGGAGGAGGCTGGCAGGCGGCGCGTCTCCATTGCACAGGAGGCAGAGTTTTACGGTTCCATGGATGGCGCGAGCAAGTTCGTAAGGGGAGATGCGATAGCGGGAATTCTCATCCTCTTTATTAATGTCATCGGCGGATTGATAGTCGGCGTTCTGCAGCATGACCTCGATCTTGCTACAGCCGCCAGAAACTACACCCTGCTTGCCATCGGTGACGGACTGGTGGCGCAGATTCCCGCGCTTATTATCTCTACCGCTGCCGGCCTGGTGGTGAGCCGGGTGGGCACCGATGAGGATATCAGCACCCAGCTGGCGGGCCAGCTTTTCTCGAACCCGCAGGTATTGACCTTGACTGCCGCTATCATCGGCCTCATGGGCCTGATACCCGGCATGCCTCACATTGCCTTTCTGTTGCTGGCTGCATTGTGCGGTGGCGGTGCCTACCTGATGGAACAGCGCCGCAAGCGGCTTGCATCGCAGGCGCCGGCAGCGCCTGTTATCCAGGCGGACGCGCAGGACGCGAGCTGGGATGATGTCATGCCTGTGGACATACTGGGACTGGAGGTGGGTTATCGGCTGATTTCGCTCGTGGACAAGACCCAGGATGGCGAGCTTCTCGGGCGGATCAAAGGCGTGCGCAAGAAATTTGCCCAGGAGGTCGGGTACCTTCCGCCGACTGTTCATATCCGCGACAATCTGGAATTGCGCCCTAACGGTTACCGGATAACGCTCAAGGGCGTCACTATTGGAACCGGTGAAGTCAATGTAGGACAGTATCTCGCCATCAACCCGGGCATCGCATCCGGCAACGTGCCTGGTCTTCCCACCACCGACCCCGCCTTCGGGCTGCCCGCTGTCTGGATAGAAGCAGGCCAGCGAGAGCGCGCCCAATCGCTCGGGTATACGGTAGTCGATGCAGGCACTGTCGTTGCCACTCATCTCAATCATCTGGTGCACAGCCACGCTGCCGAATTGCTCGGTCGCGCAGAAGTGCAGCAACTGGTGGATCGACTCTCAAAGGATTCTCCCAGGCTGGTGGAAGACATGGTTCCGAAACTGCTTCCGCTCTCCACTTTGCAGAAGGTACTGCAGAATCTGCTGGAAGAGAATGTGCATATACGCGACATACGAAGCATCGTCGAAACCCTGGCCGAGCACGCTTCGAGAGTTCAGGATGCGCATGAGCTGACGGCGCTGGTGCGCATTGCATTGGGGCGGTCGATCATCCAGCAGATATGGCCGCAAGCAAGCGAACTGCAGGTGATGGCGCTTGATTCCGGACTGGAAAGGTTGTTGACGCAAGCTTTGCAGGCCAGCCCGACCGGGGCAGGAATCGAGCCGGGACTCGCCGATACCCTCATTCGGGAGGCAGCTGGAGCCAGCCAGAGGCAGGAGCAGGTGGGGCTGGTTCCCGTGTTGCTGGTGCCGGCGCCGCTTCGAACTTTGCTGGCACGTTTCCTGCGCCGCGCCGTACCCCAGCTGAAAATACTGTCGCATGCGGAAGTACCCGATTCAAGCAATATTAAAGTCACTTCGATCCTTGGAGCCAGAGCATGACTATCAAACGATTTTTCGCCAAAACAACCAGTGAAGCCTTGCGCATGGTACGCGATGAGCTCGGATCAGACGGAGTGATTCTGTCGAACCGGGCGGCAGACGATGGGGTCGAGATACTGGCCTTGAGCAATAGCGATATATCTGCATTGCTCCCGCCGCCGGAACGTCAGAAAGAGAATGAGCAGCGGCAAAGGCGGCGGGAGGAGAGCAGGGAGAGCAGGAATGGGCTTTATGCGTTTTCGCCCGAAGTGTCGGCACCCGCGCCTGACGTCTCCAGGAGCGAACCAGGAAATCCTGCTGTACGTCCTGCCGCGAGTGCGGAGCAGACGGCAAGCATTGGAAGAAGCGTTGAAGACGCGCCTCGGTCTGATTCGCCTCCTTCGCCGCCAAAGAAGACGCAAGAGATAGATCCTGTCGCCAGGACGCACAAAAAAACTATTCCACAAGTCTCCAGCAAACGTCCTCGCGTAACTGCGGGACGCGCGCAGTCCCCGAAGAGGGGAGAAGGGTCGGCGAAGAAAAGCAGCAGAGGCGCACTTCCCACTGAACCTGTTGGCATGGCGGGAACGACCGCGTCAGATTTCCGGAACTGGCGTAAACGGCCGGAGAATACACGCCGTACGGCAAACGGGATGAAACCCGGCAGGCAGCGGCGGCTTGCACTGGATTCTCTTCAAGTCGCGGACAAGGTTGCGGCCAGTGTCCTCAAGGAAGTCCGCTTCATGCATTCGACATTGGAGCAGCAACTTGCCTTGCTAAACCGGAACGAGCAGGAGAGGCGCGACCCGCTGCGCGGGCAGCTATTCCGTCAGCTGCTGGCAGCAGGACTCCATGATACTTCCGTGCAGGCGCTGCTGGATCAATTGCCAGGAAATCTGGACGCAAGCGCAGCCATGAACTGGGTAAGAACGACACTGGCAGGCAGTCTCCAGACTATCGGGAATGAGAACGAAATTCTGGAGAAGGGAGGTGTTTATGCACTGGTCGGGCCGACCGGGGTGGGTAAGACGACGACCACCGCGAAGCTCGCAGCGCGTTGTGTTGTCCGCCATGGAGCAAGCAAGGTCGCTTTGCTGACGACCGACAGCTATCGCATAGGCGGACACGAGCAGTTACGGATTTATGGCAAGATTCTCGGGGTCACGGTGCACGCAGTGAGGGATACGCAGGACCTGACGCTCGCATTGAATGAATTGCGCGGCAAGCATATGGTGCTGATCGATACGGTTGGCGTCGGGCAGCGCGACCAGATGGTGGCCGAACAGGTGGCCATGCTGAGCGGCTGCGGCAGTGAAATCAAGCGCCTGTTGCTGCTCAACGCCGCCTCGAGCTGGCATACATTGGATGAAGTCGCGGAGGCCTACTGCGGCGATGGTCTGGCGGGCGCCATCATCAGCAAGCTGGATGAAGCGGTGATATCGGGTTGCGCGCTCGATATAGCCATGCGCCACAGCCTGCCTCTCTATTACGTCGCTCACGGCCAGCGGGTCCCCGAGGACATCGAACTCGCGGATGCTGCGTCTCTGGTAAATCGCATGTTCGACGATCTCTCGCAACTCGCTCACTTTCCTCAACTCCCGGATGCCACGTCTCTTACCGCTATCGATCATTCATGTTTGATAGCCGGGGCAAGTGGCGAGTGTGGCGGAATCGGGCCGGATACGAGCGAGGTGTTCCTTGGCTGAGCCGATCCATGACCAGGCAGACGGCCTGCGCCGGTTGCTGGTTCAGAATTTCCTGCGCATTGTCACACTCACATCCGGCGGGACGAGTGCGGGAAAGACCACAGCCGTGATCAATCTTGCCGCGGCTCTGACGCGCAATGGAAAAAGCGTGCTGATAATCGATGAGAACCCGGGCGCAGGCAACGTATGCGGACTGTTGGGGTTGAACGCGCACCGTGACCTGCTGGATGTCATCCGACGCGACAAAACCGTGCAGGAGGTGGTTGTCAGCAGTGTCCACGGATTTTCGATCCTGCCTGCGGGGCGAGGCATGCGAGTCCTTGAAAAACTCAATGCCGGCGACCGCGCTCATCTGATCGGATCCTTCGCGCATATAACGCCGCCATTCGACGTGGTCCTGATCGATGCTGCGCCGGGCAGGGCCAGCCACTCGCTTTCGCTTGCTCTTTCAAGTCATGAAATCGTTGTGGTTGCTTCGCCCGAAGCCACTTCCATTACTGCGGCCTATGCGCTGATCAAACACATTGGCGGAAACTACCGGAACAAGCGGCGCTACCACATTCTGATCAATAAAGCGGTTACAGAAACGGAAGCAAATACCATTTTCAGCAATATGGAGAGTGCCGCCAGTCGTTATCTGGGAATCTCGCTCCAGTTTTTGGGATATATACCGTACGAGCACAAGCTTTGTCCCGGTAACCCGTTGCCCAAATCTCTTTCGGCTGCGTCCTTCGGAGCAGCGTTTCAGCATGCGGCGGAATCGTTGATTCAATGGCCATTCGAGGAGGATGAAGGACGGGGCCTCGAACGCTTCATGCAATGTCTGCTGCAAGGCAACCCCGGCAGTCAGGGAACCAGAATGAATGTGGTTACAGCAGAGTCATAGTGAGGAACAGCATGTACACTTCGGCCGGCACAATCGATAAACAGCAGCAGATCGTGGAGTTTACTCCGCTTGTAAAGCGGATCGCCAATCACATGATGGCGAGGTTGCCTGTCAGCGTGGAAGCAGACGACCTGATACAGGTCGGAATGATCGGCCTGATGGAAGCGTTGAACCGGTATGAGGAGATACCCGGCGCACAATTCGAGACGTATGCGCAGCAACGCATTCGCGGCGCCATGCTCGACGAACTGCGCCAGCTGGACTGGCTTCCGCGAGGAGTCCGAAGGGCCATGCGCCAGATCGAGGGCGCTATCCATACGTTGCAGCAACGTTTTGGCCGCTCCCCTTCGGAGCGGCAGATCGCCGAAGAACTCGGCGTGTCGATCGAAAATTACCAGCAGATGCTGTTTGAAGCAAGAGGAACCCAGCTTATCCATTATGAGGATTTTTCGGACGATGAGGACGACGATTTTCTGGAGCGCAACTGCGCCGGCAGTACTGCTGACCCGCTGGCGGCTCTGCTCGACGGCGATTTGCGCCAGGTTTTGATCGACGCGATAGAAACCCTGCCTGAACGCGAAAAAACGCTGATGGGGCTGTACTACGAGCAGGAACTGAATTTCAAGGAAATCGGCGCTGTTTTGGGTGTCTCCGAATCAAGAATATGTCAAATTCATAGCCAGGCTGTTGCCCGGCTACGCGTGCGACTCAAGGAATGCGCATGGACTTCAATAGCATAATCGGTATCGGTATTGCGCTGGTTGCTGTTTTTGGCGGGCAAGTGCTCGAAGGGGGACACCACGCATCGCTCATTCAGGTTACTTCGCTCGTAGTCGTGCTGGGCGGGACGCTGGGAGCCGTTCTGCTGCAAAGTCCGGTCCGCCAGTTTGTACTTGCCATGAAAATGAGCCGCTGGATATTTGTTCCGCCAGTGCTCAACCCCGAGGCGGTAGTACAGCATATCGCAACCTGGAGCGCCGCTGCGCGCAAGGAGGGTTTGCTGGCACTCGATAATCATGTTGAAGGCATCGACGATCCTTTCGTGAGAAAAGGACTGCAGATGGTGGTGGACGGAACCGAACCCAAGGTGTTGCAGCGCGTGCTGGAAGTGGAGATCGAGACTTTCGAGGATCTCCACCACCAGGGCGCCAAGGTGTGGGAAGCAGCCGGAGGTTATGCGCCGACTATCGGCATTCTTGGAGCGGTGATGGGGTTGATCCAGGTAATGGAGAACCTGTCCAATCCTGCCGACCTTGGGGCGGGTATCGCAGTCGCATTCGTTGCGACCATTTACGGCGTGGGACTGGCAAATCTTGCATTTTTACCTATTGCAAACAAGCTGAAGACCCTCATTGCCCGCCAGGTATTGCTGCGGGACATGCTGGTCGATGGCCTGGTAGGAATTGCAAAGGGCGAGAATCCACGGCTTATCGCGGAACGGCTGAAGGGATATGTTGTATGACAACCTTCTGTTCGAATGAATGCCGCTCAGCGTTATGGACAGAGGAATAAAACGGGAAATCCTTAATGAATAGTCAGGCGTTCAATTGATATGGCTCGCAAACGCAAGCTGGAAGAGCGTGAAAATCACGAGCGGTGGCTCGTATCCTATGCCGACTTCATCACGCTGCTGCTTGCGCTGTTTGTCGTGATGTATGCGGTTTCACAGGTGAACGAAGGGAAATACCAGCGAGTGGCAGGTTCGCTTGTGAGCGCACTCGGTGCGCAGTCGGATCGAAGCGTGCTCAGCACGCCTGAGTCCGCGCCCTTGCCGCCTGTCCAGGAGTCCCCGGAAGAGGATCGGGCAATAAAAAAGGTGCGTCGCCTGGCTGAGGCGCAGCGCCGGCAGCAGGAAGCAATGGAAGTTATCGCAAGGGATGTCGTGGCGGCCTTTCAGCCATTCAGCTCGCTCATCGAGAACGGTCAGGTGAGGGTGATTCCGAGCAGCCGGGGGCTGGCTGTGGAAATCAATGCCAGGGTATTATTTGCGCCGGGGCAGGCAGTCCTGGAACAAAACTCCGCCCGGGTTCTTGAAGCGGTGGCGCAGGTACTGAAAGATAACGACTATCCTATCCAGGTGGAAGGCCATACGGACAGTATTCCGATCGTCACCGATAAGTTTCCTTCCAACTGGGAGTTATCAGCAGTGCGGGCCAGCAGTGTGGTTCGATTGCTCATCGGCAGCGGAGTAGAAGCGGCACGGCTGGCTGCCGTGGGTTATGGCGAGAACCGGCCTGTAGATTCGAACGATACCGAAGATGGCCGCACGCGTAATCGACGCGTTACCGTCATGATTCTCTCCAATCCGGAACACAATCCGTTGTCCGATAATCTCGAGGACGCGTCACAGGAAACCGAGTCCGCAATGGCAGCGGATTATGAGAGGACCGCTTGCCTTTTTCGGCGAGAGAAACTGGCATAAGTTTTTCCTGCGGGGACTCAAATCCTCCGCATTCAAGGCGCTATCAAACGTCATACCAGCGTAAAGAAGCTACCCATTATTCAGGTAGCCTAACTGGAACAGCCCAACTCAAGCCATCCGCGCAACGGTTATGCGACAAGGGGAGCCGCATTCCTTAGATCTCGCCAAGCCTGCGGCCGCCGGAAAATATCTGCGGCTGACCGTTAGAACCATAAAGACCACTATCATGAAGGCCACGGGCAGCAGCCTGTAATGCACAAAGTCTTTGCTGGTTATAGCGGAGGCGCTGGTTCACGAGAATACCGTTGATTTCGTTTATCTGGTGGGCAGTTTTGGTCAACTGGAGCAACTCCTGCCAGGCCATGGCTGCGGCGGGGTGATCTGCCAGCCTGCGTTCCATAGTGTCCTGATCTTCGAAGGAGGCAGGCACCACAAGCCAGTGCTCGCGGGCCTGGGTAAGCTCGGCAAGTTGCTGGGCATGACTCGCTTTTTCCGCTGCGAGTGGCAAGAGCACAGACACATCCGCCTGTTGCAAGGCATGCTGCTCCCTGCGCAGCACGTCGATGAACACTCGTATGGCATCGCGCTCGTTAGCAATGCCGATATTGGGATCGAAAACAGTGTTATTCAATTTATCCCTATCTGCTGCGAATCAGGTCACGGACAGTATCAAGCAATCCGTCAGCCACTTTGTCCGCGTTGACTGTAAAACGACCTTCACTGATGGCGTGTTTGATTTCTGCTACCCGCTTAGCATCAAAAACCTCACCCTTCGACAAATTTTTCTCGATATTTTGCAGCTGCCCACTCAGTTGAATACTGGCGCTTGTGCTGTTCGCGCTACTTGCACCGCTTGCACCCGAGGTGGCAGCATTTGCTGTGGCACGCTGTCCCGATTTACCGGGAGGCGGCTGTCCCTCGTTAACCGGCTTGACAGACTCCGTTTTGATTGAGTTCTCTATTTTCAATTGCTTGTCTCCTCAGTTTGAGTGCATTTGACTGTAGACAGTTTAACGGAGAACCCGGAAAAAACTTGAGGTTTATCAGGCTCAGTTACCGATTCTCAATGCAGAACGGCAGCCCAGGAAACCGCTGAGTAAAGGTGATTTTTATTTTCTGCGTGTGCAACCCTCCGCAGTGCTGAATTCATACGCGGTTTCCCGCAATCAATAAGTTACTTCGACGACGGCGCCTGCCCGGGCAATGCCGCTTACAACCGTGCCCGAAGCGCTTCGAACTTTTACCGGCTGGCCCTCTGTTGCATGGGTAAGCGCTTTGCCTTCTGCGCTCACACTGAACCCCCGTCCGCTCGAGACAAGCTTCACAGTCTGATTCGGTATTACGGCTGCGGGAGCGCGCAGCATATCCTGGCGCAGCGGACTTCCGAAAGGGAGGCTGCCTCCCAAGGTTCTGCCAATTGCCTGATTCCAGTCGGTGACGATACCTGGTGGAAGCTGGGTGAGATCGCCTTTCCGGCTGGTCAGGTCTGAAGCGGCAATTACATGGCCCTGCTTCAGCGGCTTGGCGCTTACCAGATAGTCAGCCATGACTTTTACAGTAGCGCGGACGTAAATGGTCCAGGATTGCGGGGCAGTACACTGCACCATGATGGTTGTATTTCCCCAGGGGCGGGTGCCCGGCGGCAAGGAGGGTTCAAGCGCGGTGCAAGCCGGCAGCGCCACCCGCGCATCGATCGGTCCCGGTGTGATTTCTACCTCGCCGGGAAGACCGGTCGACTGTATCTGCAGGAAGCTCAAAACCGCCTGTTGGACAGCATGTGGGTCCTGCCTTGCAATTGCCGGGGCAGAGGCTGCTGCGGAAACGGACGAGAGAGGAATCAAGGGCAGGAGAATGAGCAGGCCCGGGCTACAGGCCAATAACCCGGATAGTAATCGAAGATGGATGGCAGGCATATGGATTCTCAAAAAAATGCTCCGGTGCGTGATTACAGGATTCTAGTGCGCGCGAGTTCCGGGTAGCGGTGGAAATGAGGGGTGTTTTTTCCGCTATTCAGGACATTATCCAGAACAGGTATCCATATACGATATCACTGTGCAATCGCCTGTTTCCTCCTTATGTGATTGCTGCTGCAATGGGTTCGTAGTGGATCCGCGGGCAATTGGAGAGAGGGGAATCCAGAAGCTGCAACAGCTGCGGAATCTGATTTCAAAGTCGGGATAAGAGGATTTAGGGGATTTATCCCCTTTTGATCCGGCTTTTGGACAACCTGCATCCCTAATAAGATGTTTTCGTTCATCCATATCAACAGAAATGAAATTGCGAGAAGGGGGATTTCCGTGATCGATAAGCTTGACCATGCCTTTCGATTTTATCAGGATGCGGCCAATCTTCGGGCGCACAGGCAGCAATTGATTGCTTCAAACATTGCGAATGCGGATACGCCCCAGTACAAGGCGCGCGACATCAACTTCAAGGAAGCGATGGAAGGCGCATTGACCGGAAGGCGCGGCGTCATCCTCGTCACCAGTGCGCCGAATCATATTGCTTCTCCAGCAGGGACAGGCGTGGCGGCGGGGCAGCAATTGCTGTACAGGACCGCCGTACAAGGCAGTGTGGACGGGAACACGGTCGATATGGATGTGGAGCGCAACCAGTTTGCCGATAACGCCATTCACTATGAGGCCAATCTCACATTCATCAGCGACCAGATCAGGCAGATGCGGACTGCCATCCAGGGTTAGGGAGAAAGCGGAACATGTCTCTTTTCAATATCTTTACCGTGGCCGGGTCGGCCATGACAGCCCAGAATCAGCGCCTCAATGTGGTTGCAAGCAACCTGGCAAACGCGGACAGCGCGGCGAGTTCCAATGGGCAGCCGTACAAGGCAAAGCAGGTCGTGTTCATGAGCACTTCGCCTACAGGGGATAACGGTATCCCGAACGGTACTCATGGCGTGAGGGTTTCCGGAGTAATCGAGAATCAGTCTCCCATGAAGATGGTATACGAACCTTCGCATCCGATGGCGAATCCGGAAGGGTTTGTCACCATGCCGAATGTAAACGTGGTGGAAGAGATGGTCGATATGATTTCCGCATCACGCTCGTACCAGAACAATGTGGACATGATGAATACCGCGAAGACATTACTGCTGAAAACCCTGACGATCGGACAATAGGAAACCTTCATGAGCACGATTCAGAATACACAATCTGCACAGGCGGCAAACAATCCATTTGCCGCCTATGATGGAACCAGAAGCGCTGCCAAGCCGGCAGGAGAAGACCTGCAGGACCGGTTTCTCAAGCTGCTGGTTACCCAAATGAAAAACCAGGACCCGCTCAATCCTCTCGACAACGCGCAAGTCACCACACAGCTTGCCCAAATCAGCACCGTGAACGGTGTCGAGAAACTTAATGCAACCATCCAAGCCATTGCCGACAGCTTTACCGCCGGGCAATCGCTGCAAGCCGCCGGCATGATCGGAAGAGAAGTGCTTGTGCCCGGCTCTGCCTTACAGCTGACCGGTGGGGCAGCGCGGTTCGGTATCGAGCTGACGCAACCTGCGGATGAGGTGAAGGTAAGAATACAGGACGCGGCTGGCCGTGAGATTCAAGTCATGAACCTCGGTCCGCGGGCGGCGGGATCCCTCGAACTGGCATGGGATGGCAAGATGAGCGATGGCAGCCAGGCGGCAGACGGGAGCTACAGCATAAGCGTTGCCGCGCAGCGCGGCGACCAGAAGGTGGAAGCACAGGCATTGGCTGCAGCAACCGTTCAAGGCGTCTCCCAGGGAAATCAAGGTGTACAACTGGATGTCGGCGCGCTGGGAATGGTTGGGCTGGCTGATATCCGGCAGATTTTCTAGGTTGTTCAAGAGCAGGGAAGAGTCAGGAAGGCGGTAGAAAGCCGTTTCGGCTACAGGACATTTGGCATTTATCACGGTATTCCGTATTAACGCGCAGGCAGGGGAGGCGAAAACATGAGTTTTCAGCAGGGTTTGAGTGGTTTGAATGCGGCATCGAAAAACCTCGATGTCATCGGTAATAATGTGGCCAATACGAATACCGTGGGCTTCAAGCAGTCACAGACACAGTTTGCGGATATGTTCGCCAGTTCGCTGTCGGGCGGTGGGGGCATGCAGGCCGGCATGGGTGTCAAGGTGACTGGAATTGCTCAGCAGTTCAGCCAGGGAAGTATTACCGTATCCAACAACCCATTCGATATCGCAATCAGTGGTGCGGGCTTCTACCGCTTAAGCGACCAGGGCACGATCAGCTATTCGCGCAACGGTCAATTTCATCCGGACAAGGATGGTTATATCGTCAACAGCAGCGGCCTTCGTCTTACCGGCTATATGGCCAACTCAACCGGGCAGATCAATTCCGGCACGCCCACCGATTTAAGGCTTTCCGCTGCGGACCTGCCTCCTGCCACCACGACGCGGGTGAAGGCCTTGGTCAATCTCGATTCGCGCGAAACGCCGTTGAGTGCGGCCGCCTTCGATCCGGCGGATCCGGCGACTTATCAAAGCTCAACCTCGCTTTCAGTCTATGACAGCCTGGGCAATTCATCTCCATTATCAACGTATTTCGTCAAGACGGCAGCCAACAGCTGGGATGTGTTCGCTGCCAACAATGGCACTCTCCTCAATGGTGGTTCGTCGATCGGCACATTGAATTTCCTGTCCAACGGTAATCTCGACCCCTTGAGCTCCAGCAGCTTCAGTGTGACGGCTCCCGTCACTACCGGAGCCAATCCCCTTGCTTTCGATGTCGATTTCGCAGGTACGACCCAATTTGGTTCCAATTTCGGTGTCAATGCGTTGTCGCAGGACGGATATCTGTCCGGCCAGCTCACTGGTTTCTCTGTCGGCGAAAATGGAATCGTAAGCGGCCGTTATTCCAACGGTAAATTTCTCTCCATGGGACAGATCGCACTGGCCAATTTTGCCAACCCTCAGGGTTTGCAGGCAGCCGGGGATAATGCCTGGAAAGAAACTTCCGCTTCAGGCGCGGCGCTGGTAGCCGCACCGAATACCGGCGGCCTGGGTGTGCTGCAGGCAGGCGCAGTCGAGGATTCGAACGTGGAACTTACCTCCGAGCTCGTCAATATGATTACGGCCCAGCGTGTCTACCAGGCCAATGCCCAGACGATCAAGACCCAGGATCAGATACTTCAGACAGTAGTGAATCTGAAGTAATCCGATTAGCAGGCAATCATTGGAGTAAATATGGACCGCATGATTTATGTTGCCATGACGGGTGCCAAGCACACGCTGGGACAGCACGCTGGGGTATCTCACAACCTGGCGAACGCGAACACTCCCGGGTACCGGGCTGAGATAAATGCGCTGCGCGCCGTGCCGGTGTTCAGCGATACCCTCGCTACCAGGGCATTCGTGGTGGATTCAAGCGTTGGCGCGGATTTCCGCCCCGGCACTGTGCAGAATACCGGACGTGAGCTTGACGTAGCAATACAGGGAGCCGGGTGGATCGCGGTGCAGCTGGCGGACGGTAGCGAGGCTTATACCCGCAATGGCGATCTTCATGTCAGCAACAATGGCGTATTGCAGACTCGCGACGGATTGAACGTGCTGGGCGATACCGGGCTGATTTCCATCCAGCCCAATGCGAAAGTTACCATAGGCACCGACGGCACGGTTTCCACGGTGCCGGCCGGAGCAGGGACGAGCGAACCCAATCTGGCTGTTGCAGTGGGCCGGATCAAGCTCGTTGATCCGCCTGAGGCGCAACTCGTTCGCGGTCCCGATGGACTCTTCCAGCTCAGCGGCGGTGGCGAGGCGGAGGCGGACGGAAACGTTACCTTGAGCAATGGTGCGCTGGAGGGGAGCAACGTCAATGTCGTGGAGGCGATGGTGGACATGATTTCCCTTTCCCGTCAGTTCGAGACGCATATGAAGCTGTTGCAGAACGCGGAAGGCAATGCCCAGCGGGCAAGCCAGCTCCTGTCGATCAATGGGTGAGGCACGAAGAGTTCCACACACTTACTTTCGTAATCGGTGAGCAAACAGTACGAACATAAGGCAGGCGGGCAGGCGGAAACCGTATGCGATGTTCAGGGTACGCTATTATTGGTTTGATTGGTTTGGCTGGATTCCCGGCCACTGATTCAGCAGATCCGGAATGGCGGGATTCATAGCATTTTTCTGGCCGGATCAATAGGGATTGTAGCCAGATAATAGAAAATAATTTCTCATGGAGTTGACGTGATTCGATCACTTTGGATTTCCAAGACCGGGCTTGATGCGCAGCAGACGCAGATGGATGTCATTGCCAATAACCTGGCGAATGTCAGCACGAACGGCTTCAAGCGCTCGCGTGCCGTTTTTGAAGACCTGCTGTATCAGACGCTTCGCCAGCCAGGCGCACAATCCTCGCAGCAAACCCAGCTGCCTTCCGGCCTGCAGCTCGGAACCGGCGTCAGGCCTGTTGCCACCGAGCGTATATTTACCCAGGGAAACCTGCAGCAGACCGGAAACTCCAAGGACGTCGCTATCCAGGGGCAGGGATTTTTCCAGGTGCTGCGGCCCGACGGATCGACAGCCTACACCCGGGACGGTTCGTTCCAGACCGATTTCGAAGGACAACTGGTGACCTCCAGCGGCTACTACGTTCAACCCGCGATCACCATTCCCCCGAACGCCCAGAGCATCACCGTGGGCCGTGATGGAGTTGTTTCCGTAACCACTCCGGATTCCGCCGCCGCAGTCCAGGTGGGCAATCTGCAGCTTGCCACATTTGTCAATCCTGTCGGCTTGCAGAGCGTGGGCGAAAATCTTTACGTGGAAACAGCATCGAGTGGCACTCCGAACGTTACCAATCCCGGCACGGATGGGGCCGGACTACTCAACCAGGGATATGTGGAAACCTCCAATGTCAACGTGGTGGAGGAGCTGGTCAATATGATTCAGACGCAACGCGCATACGAGATCAATAGCAAGTCGGTGCAAACGTCGGACCAGATGTTGCAGCGCCTGACCCAGCTATAGATCGGCAGTAACCAGGTCGAGCATTCAAATGTCTGCGGCTGAAGCGTCGATGGCAATCAAGAATGGCAGCACAAAAATGGTTTTGAGTTTCTCAGCGAAGCGGTGGGCACGAGTCTTCGGTTTCATGGCAGGGGAGTTGCTCGTGCTCTCCGGTTGCGTCAGTCTCCCGCCGCCTGCGCCAATCATTCACCAACCGATGTCTGCGCGCGCGGCGCCGCCCCCGGCGCCTCCCGGCAATGGATCGGTTTATCAGGACGTTGATCAATACCACTCTTTGTTCATCGACCGGCGGGCGCGCCAGATCGGCGATACGCTGGTGATTCTCCTCAATGAGCGAACCAATGCGAGCAAGCGCTCCAACAGCAGCGCCAAACAGAATGGCGATTTGAGTTTCGGCATTCCGCCCATCGTGTTTGGTGTGCCCATCACAAAAAAAATCGATCTCGGAGCGTCCTCGTCCAATGATTTCGCAGGTAAGGGCGAAGCGGCTTCCGCCAATAATTTCAGCGGCACGATTACCGTTACCGTGATCGATGTGCTGCCCAACGGTTATCTGGTGGTAAGTGGCGAAAAACAGCTGGCAATGACCCAGGGCTCGGAGTACATCCGCTTTTCCGGCGTTGTGCGCCCGCAAACGGTGATCAACAACACCATATCATCGATCCAGGTGGCGGATGCGCGCATCGAGTACAAGGCAAACGGCTATATCGACGAGGCACAAACCATGGGCTGGCTTTCACGCTTCTTTCTGACCGTGGCACCGTTCTGAAGTGCGCACATGAGGCGATCGATGAGTTACCCGGTTTCAACAGGAATCACTGCCCCGGTCTGGTTCGGCCTCTTCTGCGCATGGGTGGGTTTGTGGGCCTTTTCCGTGCCTGTTCAGGCAGAGCGCATCAAGGATCTTGCATCGATCCAGGGCATACGCACCAACCAGCTCGTCGGCTACGGGCTGGTAGTGGGGCTGGATGGGACAGGTGATCAGACCGTTCAGACACCGTTTACCATTCAAAGTCTTAATAACATGCTGATGCAGCTGGGTGTCAATGTGCCGCCCGGGACGAACATGCGCTTAAGGAATGTGGCGGCCGTAATGGTCACAGCCGCGCTTCCACCGCTTGCCCAGCCGGGCCAGGCGATCGACGTCACGGTATCCAGCATGGGTAATGCCAGGAGCCTGCGCGGGGGCACCCTGCTGATGACTCCGCTCAAGGGAATCGATGGTCAGGTCTACGGGGTGGCTCAGGGTAACCTGCTGGTCGTTGGAATAGGTGCTGCTGCCAGCGGAAGTAAAGTCCAGGTCAATCATCTGAATGCCGGCCGTATTCCCGGGGGAGCGACAGTCGAACGCACGGTACCGGTAGCGCTGGGGCAGGATGGCATGATCCGCCTCGAACTGAATACCGCCGACTTCTCCACGGCGAAACGGATCGTGGATGCGGTCAACACACGCTTCGGCACGGGTACGGCCGCCGCACTGGATGGCCGGGCGATCCAGGTACGGACACCCGCGGAAAGCGATCAACGGGTGACATTCCTGGCGGAGATGGAAAGCCTTGCGATCAATCCCGCGCCAATGCCGGCCCGGGTGATCGTGAATAGCCGCACCGGTTCAGTGGTCATGAATCAGGCGGCGACGGTGGATCAATGCGCGATTGCCCACGGAAACCTGACGGTCGTCATCAGTACGGAACCCGTGATCAGCCAGCCCGGGCCATTTTCGTCGGGGCGGACCGTGCAGGCGCAGCGCTCGACCATAGAAATCAAGCAGGAGTCGGGTATGTTGACGATGGTTGAAGGCGCCTCCCTGGCCGAGGTAGTAAAGGCATTGAATGCGATCGGTGCGACCCCGCAGGATCTGCTGGCAATTTTGCAGGCGATGAAGTCAGCCGGTGCGCTGCGGGCTGAACTGGAAATCATCTGATGGCGGCTTCAGTCGATCTATCCACGCGCTTCGCCCTTGACGTCCAGGCGGTAAACGGGTTGCGCGCGGAATCAAAAAAAACCGGCGAGGCGGGTCTTGAAGCCGCAGCCAGGCAATTCGAAGCGCTCTTTCTGAATATGCTGCTGAAAAGCATGCGCGATGCCACGCCTAAAGACGATCTGATGGAGAGCGAACAGAGCCGGTTGTATCTCTCGATGCTGGATCAACAGTTTTCCCAGACCATGGCTGCGCGCGGCATCGGCCTTGCCGAGATCATGGTGCGCCAGTTGCGTCAGGCCGCGCCGCCCGATACGGCGCAAAAAGCGCAGGCTCCCCAAAATGCCGGGGGCCATTCTTTGGATCAATCGGCGCCACGCTCTCCAGCGGAGGCAGGGAAGCATCCGGGTTTGCGGGGTTATGCGCCGACAGCAGAGATGCAGGAACGGCTGCATCAACCAGGGTGGTCTGGAGCGGGACAGTCAGATCCCTCCGGGCTGGAACAGGAGGATTCGCAGGCGAGCGAAGTACCTGCGCATGTGTCCGAGTTCAAGGCAAGGGTAGGGGCATATGCCCAGGAAGTGAGTCAGGCAACGGGCATCCCGGTCCGGTTCATGCTCGGGCAGGCGGCATTGGAAAGCGGATGGGGAAAACGCGAGTTGCGCGCAACGGATGGAACCCCCAGCCACAACCTGTTTGGCATAAAAGCGGGTGTCGGCTGGAAGGGGCCCGTGGTGGAAGCGGTCACGACAGAATATATCAATGGCATTGCACATAAGAGGGTGGAGAAATTTCGTGCTTATCCATCCTACGCCGAAGCTTTCCGCGACTATGCCAATCTTTTGAGCAGCAATCCGCGCTACACGGAAGTACTCAGGCAAGCGGTGCAGAGGCTCGATGCCGAAGGATTCGCCCATGCCCTGCAGCGGGCCGGTTATGCTACGGATCCGGCCTATGGAGACAAGCTAGGCCGGATTATCAAAACGACCTTTGGTCCTGAGCCGTAAGTGGTGAGAACCCCGACAAATCTCTCGGAGGATTTGCACTGCTCCCCTAAATATTTTCAACCCGATGCCGTCAATATATGCACGACATTCACATCAGGCTACTGGCAGACAGGGTATAACCATGAGTAATGGTATTTTCGGCATTGGACTCAGCGCGCTCCAGGCAGCCCAGCGAGGGTTGCTCGTTACGGGGCATAACATCAGCAATACCGCGACTCCAGGTTACACCCGTCAGCAGGTTATCCAGTCGACGACCGACGCCAGGGCTACGGGCAGTGGATTTATTGGTCAGGGTGTGCAGACCGACACAGTAAAGCGGGCTTATAACCAGTTTCTCTCCAGGCAGGTCGCGCAGGCTGGAACGGAATCCAGCCAGCTGGAAACCTATTTTTCCCAGATGAAGCAGATCGACGGATTGCTGGCCGATTCCATCGGCGGTTCGGGATTGTCGCCTGCCTTGCAGGATTTCTTCGGCAGCCTCCAGGAAATCGCGACAAATCCCGCTGAAGCGGCATCGCGCCAATCCATGCTGTCGAACGCAGAGGTGCTGGTACGGCAGTTTCACTCGATGGACAGCCAGCTGGATGAAATCCAGGAAGGGGTAAACAGGCAGATCGAGGACAGCACTTCGCTGATCAATACCCTGGGGGCACGAATCGCAAAATTGAATGAAACCATCGGCATGGCGGAGAGTTCTGCCAACGGCCAGCCGGCGAACGATTTGCGGGATCAGCGCGATGAGCTGGTGACGCAGCTCAACGACGAGGTCCGCGCCACAGTGGTGGTGCAGAGTGACGGTGGCTATAGTGTCTTCCTGGGGGCCGGCCAGCCCCTGGTAATGGGTTCACAGGCGTTTCAGCTTGCTGCCAGGCCGTCCGCGATAGATGCCGACCGCCTCGAAATTGACCATGTTCTTGGCGGCAGCAGTATTCCGCTCAAAGAGGCAAGCCTGGATGGAGGCAAGCTCGGCGGGTTGCTGCAATTTCGTAACGAAATCATTGATACGGTACGCAACGGGCTGGGCCGGGTGGCAATCGGTCTGGCAGGAACCTTCAATGAACAGCACCGGTTGGGACAAGATGCGCAGGGTAACCTGGGAGGTGATTTTTTTACCACACCGGGTCCGGTGGTAGTGGCGTCGGCAGAAAATACCGGCAGTGGAGTCGTTGACGCAGAAATCGTCAGTTATCGTGATCTGGACGTCAGCGATTATCACCTGAGTTTTGATGGCGCCAGCTATACCCTGAAACCCATCAGGAATGGGGTAGAGGGAAATGCCCGGATTTTTGCTGCCTTTCCCCAGACAGTGGAGGGCGTGCGCTTGAATCTTGCTTCCGGCACGGTTGCAGCGGGAGATGAGTTTCTTATCCGGCCAACGGCCAAGGGCGCCGGCCAGATCGCGGTTGCGGTCCAGGATACTGGCAAGATCGCCGCGGCGGCACCGATCCGGACAAGCGCCCCGGCTACGAATACCGGTACGGGGCGCATCAGCGCAGGCACGGTGAATGCACCGGCTCCCACTGATCCCAATCTGCAACAAGCGGTCACGCTCACTTTTACCAGTGCCACCACTTTTGATGTAAGCGGTACCGGCACAGGCAATCCGGCCAGCGTTCCCTTTACTCCGGGTGGGCCGATTACGTTCAATGGCTGGACCGTTCAGATTACCGGAACGCCCAAGCCGGGCGATACGTTCAGCGTCGGCCCGAACACGGATGGAGTGGCTGATAACCGCAATGCCCTGCTGCTGGGCGCATTGCAGTCAAGCAATACATTGGCCGCCGGCGGAGCCAGTTACCAGGGTGCCTATGGGCAACTGGTCAGCCAGATGGGTAACAAGACGCGCGAACTGGAGGTCACGGCCGACGCGCAGGCTGCCCTGCTTACCCAGACCAAGGCTTTGCAGCAGTCGGAAGCAGGGGTCAATCTCGACGAGGAAGCGGCTAACCTGTTGCGCTACCAGCAGGCATACCAGGCGGCGAGCAAGGTGATACAAACGGCTAATCAGATGTTCGATGCGCTGCTCGACATAATGAGGTAAAAGCGCGCTGCAAAAACATGATCAGCATGGGTGGGATATAGAAAAAAGGAATCAAAATGCGCGTCAGCAGTAATACCAGTTACGAGGCGGGAATTGCCGCCATCCACCGCCAGCAGTCGGCACAGGTGAAGACCTTTGAGCAGATCAGTACCGGCCGCAGCGCGCTCACGCCGTCTGCAAATCCGGCGGCGTATGTTCGGGCGCTCGATGTTGCCGAGGCAGATTCCGCCAACAGTCAATACGCGTTGAACCGGCAAAATGGCATGGCCAGTCTCAACATGCTGGAAAGTACTCTTGGCGGCATTACAGCCCTGCTGCAAAGGGCGCAGGAGCTTACCGTGGCTGCCGGAAACGGCACGCTGAACGACAGCGGACGTGAAACCATTGCCACTGAGTTGCGCGCGAGTCTGGGTGAACTTCTGGGTTTGGCCAATCGAAAGGATGTAAACGGGCAATATCTCTTTTCCGGTTATCAGGGTTCAACCAGACCGTTTGAGGATATCGGGAGCGGGGTGCAATATGTCGGCGATGAAGGCCTGCGCATGATACAAGCCAGCTCATCCCGGCAGCTTGCGGTAAATGAATCGGGACGAGAAGTGTTCGAACGCATTCCTGCGGCCGGAGGCGGCTACCACAGCATGTTCAAGACACTATCGGATCTGGCTGATCTGCTCGAAACGCCGGTAACCGACCCGGCGGGCAAGGCAGCTCTCGCTACCGGTCTGGATACTGCGCAAGTGAACCTGTCCAATGCGCTCGACAATGTGCTCAAGACGCAGGCATCGACAGGAACGCGCATGAAGGAAATCGATGCTTTGAATGAACGCGGCGAAGATTTGAATATTCAGTACAAGCAGCAGTTGTCGGAATTACGGGATGTGGACTACGTTGCAGCCATCAGTGATCTGACTCAGCAGCGAACCTATCTGGAAGCTACACAGAAGGCATTTCTGAAAGTGCAAAGCCTTTCCTTGTTCGATTATATACGCTGATGGCAGCAACATATTTCACACACGGATTCCTCGCCCGGAAAAAACTTTCCTGCTGATGGCGACCATGCGCCGAGTCATTCCACGGGAGGCAAGCTCCATTCGTGGTTCTGATTATAGGTCGTGGCCTAACCGCTACCTGGGTTTTCAGTCGAATAGAGACTGACAGATGATTCTAGATACGACTCTACACATTTCTTCGGTTGCGCAGGTAAAGGAATTTTTCCTGGCGCGCCAGCCTATTCTGGATCGTAACCAGAATCTGATCGCTTACGAGCTGTTATTCCGCCGTACGGGAGTCAGGGCGCCGGTTGGTGTCGAGGAGACACGCGGCGCCGCTTCCATCATCGCACATACATCCGAACTGGGCATCGAGAACGTGACCGGGAACGCGCTGGGCTTCTTCAACGTGAATTCCACGTTGTTGATGGGAGATCTCGTTAATTTTCTGCCAGCCAAAAAAGTTGTGTTCGAATTTCCCCAAACGGACAAGATCACTCCCGAACTCGTCCGGCGTGTTGCCGATCTGGCGGATGCAGGATATCGGTTCGCGCTGGATGATGTCATCACCCTGTCCGAATACATAAAACCGTTACTGCCGTTCGTTGAAATCATCAAGATCGATACATCCGTCATGACGTGCGCCGATCTGGCCAGGCTCGTTCGCCAGTTCAGGCAGGCACACAAGGTGCTGCTCGCTGACAAAGTAGAGACGATCGATCAATTCCAGAATTGCCTTGAACTCGAATTTGACTATTACCAGGGCTATTACTTTGCAAAACCGGCTCTTCTGTCAGGCAAGAAGCTTGCAACTTCGCAACTGGCGATCATGGAACTGATGACTCTGATAGCCCGGGACGCCGACACCATAGAAATCGAGCAGCGCATCAAGAAGGAGGTATCGCTCTGCCTGTCCTTATTACGACTGGTCAATACGCCGGGCATGGGTGTCACGAAAAGCATACATTCGTTAAACGAGGCTTTGATGGTCCTCGGCCGCCGCCAGTTGCAGCGATGGTTGCAAATACAGATCTATGTCGGGTCGGATCCTCAGACCCAGTTCGGGTCGCCGCTTCTCCTGCTGGCAGCGACACGCGGCAAACTTCTTGAACTCGTCGCCCGAAAACTTCAGCCCGCAGACAGAAGCATGGCTGATATTGCCTTTACCGTGGGTATTTTATCCTTGCTGGATGCTTTGTTCGGACAACACATGGAAAGAATTCTCCGCCAGATCGTTCTGAGCGAGGAGATCACCGAAGCCTTGCTGTATCGGACGGGGTTCTACGGGGATTTGCTGAAGCTGGCCGAATATCTCGAAAAACCCGGTGAAGCCGGCAGACCGCTCATGCCCCTGCTTGCCAGATTGGAACTGTCGATTGAAGAGCTTTATCCATTCCAGCTGGAAGCATTTGAATGGAGCAACAGTTTATTGCCTACTTTATAGAGAGCCTGGTTTTTCCCCCGTCGTCTGGCAGATTTTTCGCGTTCTGGATGCACCCGCATATGAGGGTTCAAGAGTTGCCTGGGGGAAGATAAAAAAGGATTCCACTTCGCCCTCCCGGAAGGCCGGGAAACCGGGACCCTGGAGCGGTTATAATACAGGAATGGATATTGTTCAGGGCAGCGAGCCAACCCGTGCCGAGATCGAATCGCTCCAGGGCCCAACTCTTGTCGAGTTCGGTGCAGCGTGGTGCGGATACTGCCGGGCTGCGCAGCCGTTGATTGCTTCAGTCTTGTCCGGAGCTTCACCGGTGCGCCATATCCGGATCGAGGATGGAAAAGGTCGACGGTTGGGACGCTCGTTTGGGGTGAAGCTTTGGCCGACCTTGATCTTTTTGAAGGACGGAAAAGAAATGGCTCGCCTGGTCCGGCCTGAGAATTCCGATCTTATTCAGCGCGCTCTTGAAAATATCTGCAAGGATGCGTAAATCTTCAAGGGTGCATGATCGCCGTATCCTCTACGTCCAGCCAGGGTCTGCCGCATTGTAGCTTGCCAGTCAATAACGTATCAGCATTCCATGAAACAGAAAAAGGAAAAATCAGATCCCATCCATATGGGGGAAGCATACCCTGCGGATGTTGCCGCCAATTCTCCGGGCATGGTTTTTCAATACATACAGAAGAGAAACGGCGCCTCCTCCATGCCTTTTATCAGCGACCAGTGCGTCAGCGTGCTTGGGATTTCGGCTGCGGAACTCAAAGCCAACCCCTTGCTGTTTCTGGATCTGGTGCTCCCGGAAGACCGGGAAAGCCTGCTGTATTCGAAGGCGCAATCCGCGGCCAACCTGACAACGTGGAATTGGGAAGGACGCCTGTGGATCGAATCCTACGGAGATATAAAGTGGGTCAGCCTGCGAGCGAGTCCGAGGCGGGAGAAGGGCGCGCGCGTGATTTGGGAAGGCATTATCATCAATATTACCGAGAGCAGGCGCCGGGAGGCAGAGCTCAAGGAATCCCATGAACGGCTCAAGGAAGTATCAGCGCACGTCATGGCGGCAAGGGAGCACGAGCGTATACGCATTGCCAGGGAAATACACGATGATCTGGGAGGAAACCTCACTGCCATCAAGATCGATCTCGACTGGCTGGTGAGGCGCATCGATGCAGCTGCCGACAGCGCCGAGAATGCAGTATTGCTTGCGAAAGTGCGTACTGTTTCCGATCTGGTGGATCGCACCATACATTCGATACAACGTATTTCCCGGGATCTGCGGCCGGGCATCATGGATTTTGGCATTTTTGCGGCAATAGAATGGGAAGCGGGTGAGTTTGCAAAACGCTATGGCATCCCTTGCAAGGTATCGTGCAACGAGTCGGATATTGAACTCGAGCCTGACATGGCTGTGGCCGTTTTTCGAATTTTTCAGGAAGCGCTCACCAATATTGCGAAGCATGCGCATGCTTCGCATGTCTGGGTCGGACTGGACGTGAGGCAGGAATATCTGGAGCTCAAGGTGCAGGATAATGGCTGCGGTATCGCTCCAAACGATTTCAGAAAGCTTGATTCATTCGGAATTCGGGGCATGGTCGAGCGGGCGAGCCTGCTTGAGGGAAAACTGACGGTCAGCGCAGGGCAAGATCAGCCGGGGCTTCAGCGGGAACAGGCAGGGGAGGGGCAGGCAAGTGAAGGCACCCTCGTGCATCTCTCGATTCCGCTTGCTGCGGAAGCACGGACAACGGTCCTTACCACAGCTATTTCACGAAAATGGACCCGGTCATGAATGTGCTGATCGTCGACGATCACGCCATCGTGCGCCAGGGCTTGAGGCAGATTCTGACTGAAAGCGGAAAAATTGACATCATCGCGGAAGCGGAATCGGGTGGAGCGGCGATGCAGCAACTGCGCGAGGGTGAATGGAGCGTGGTGGTGCTGGATATTTCCCTGCCCGACAGGAACGGCATCGAAGTGTTGAAGCAGATCAGGAAAGAGCGTCCCAAGTTACCTGTGCTCATGCTGAGCATGCACGAGGAGGGACTTTATGCGATTCGGGCCCTGAAGGCGGGAGCTTCCGGTTATATCACCAAGCAGAGCGCTCCCAATGAGTTGATGGCCGCCATCAACCAGGTCGCCAGGGGGCGCAAGTACCTGACGCCCACCATGGCGGAAGCCATGGCTGAAAGCCTTGGCACTGATCACGACCGTCCGCCGCACGAAATGTTGTCCGATCGGGAATACCAGACCCTGCGCCTGATCGCTTCAGGCAAGAGTCTCACGGATGTCGCCGAGGAAATGCATCTGTCGGTCAAGACCGTGAGTGTCTATCGCGGCCGCCTCCTGCAAAAGATGAAACTCAAGAACAACGCGGAAGTGACTCACTACGCAATCAAGAACGGCCTCGCCTGAGTTTCCGAGTTATTCTGCACACGGATTCGATATTTCTTCATATCAGGCGTGCCCAAAGCCTGCGCTCAAAGTACCGATCCGGCTTTTTCTCCGCGGCCATTTCAAAATATCGTCTCCGCTCCAGATTCCGCTTTTGCGGCAGTAGGGCAGATTAAGGCAGCGCCGAATATACGACGCTGTTCACCCCGTTAATCTGCGCATTGCGCAGCTCCGCCTCCTTCTATCATTCACGTCTGCCTGCCCACTGGCCGGGATATCTTTCCTCCAGCCGGATAACTGCGCTGAATGAACCCGGGAAGAGGGCAGGGACAGCTGCGCCAAAAAAACGTGACGATGCCATTAAATGTTTCTCCCGGACCACCGTTAATAAGCATAACAGCAGTTGATTAGCTTCGGTAATTGAGGCGAACCAAAAGTTGACGGCTGTAGGTGTAATTTCATCAAAAATTAGTCAAGGAGATTTACATGGCTGCAATCATCAATACCAACGTCATTTCCATGAATGCGCAGCGCAACCTCAACGGTTCGCAGAACGCACTCGCCACCACGCTGCAGCGCCTGTCCTCCGGCCTGCGCATCAACGGCGCAAAGGACGATGCTGCCGGGCTGGCGATTTCGGAGCGCATGACTTCCCAGATCAGGGGCTTCAACCAGGCAACCCGCAACGCCAACGATGCCATCTCGATGTCCCAGACGGCAGAAGGCGCGCTGGGCGAAATCGGCAACAACCTGCAGCGCATACGCGAACTGGCGGTGCAATCGCGCAATGCCAGCAACAGCGCAAGCGACCGCACCGCGCTCAACAATGAGGTTCAGCAACTCAAGGCGGAAATCGACCGCGTTGCTTCGACCACCACGTTCAACGGCATCAAACTGCTCGACGGCAGTTTCACCAATCAAGCTTTCCAGGTGGGCGCCAATGTGGGCGAGACTATCAATATCAACAGTATCGTCAACGCACAAAGCTCGTCCCTGGGCACTACCACCACTTACTCAACCACCGTTGCTGGCGCAGTCGTCACGGGATTTGCGACGCCGGCAGATGATATCGTCGCAGGTGACCTGAAAATCAACGGAGTTGACGTGGGCGCCATTACCGCAGGCGGTACGGCTGCCGATCAGGGAATAGCCGTAAGAACGGCGATCAACCTGATTACGGGCACCACCGGGGTAACTGCGACTGACGATGGCGCCGGCAAGGTGACACTGACCAGCGCGTCCAGCGCCGGCATTACTGTGGCCATGAGTGGATCGGCTACTACGGCGCGTACCGGCCTGACCGCCGGCACAAACGCAGCAACGGGGACCACTGTCGTTGGCTTCGCCTCGCTGAAGATAGACACCACCGCCAATGCCGACACTGCCATCGCCTCGATGGACTCCGCGCTGAGCTCGCTCAATGCCGCCCGTGCCGACCTCGGCGCCTACCAGAACCGGTTCTCCTCGGCGGTTTCGAACCTTCAGACCGCCTCCGAGAACCTTTCCGCTTCGCGCAGCCGCATCATGGATGCCGACTTCGCAGCGGAAACAGCATCGCTTTCGCGCAACCAGGTGCTGCAGCAGGCGGGAACGGCCATGCTGGCCCAGGCAAATGCGATGCCGCAAAGCGTATTGACGCTGCTGAGAGGCTAATCGCCGGTACCGCGACCTCGGCCTGAATGGCCGGGCGCGTGATGAACGGGGAGCGAAAGCAGGCTTTCGGTCCCCGCTCGAACCCTCTGGAACCCTCTGGAGTCCATGATGAAAATCGAACAATCGGGAGCCGCCATTCAACCAGGGATCGGTTCCAGAGCAACCGAAAGGGAACTCCCGCACGTCGATGCTCGCCTGTCGGCCGGGGAAGGGAATCCATCGACGCCGCAGACCGTGCAGGTGAAGCAGGAAACTGAAAAGGAAGCAACGCTACTCGCCGGCTCGAGCCTGGAATTCAGCGTTGATAACGACACCAACAGGATAATAGTAAAAATCGTAGACAACGAAACCCGGGAACTGGTGAAGCAGATTCCCATGGAAGAAATGCTGGCCCTGGCAAAAGCCATGAATCAGCTGCAGGGTTTGTTGCTGCGCATCAAAGCCTGATGGCAGGGTGGGCATGCCCGCCGAAGACAGGAAAAACAGAAGAGGACAGGAATATGGCGATTACCGCTGCGGGAGCAGGTTCCAACCTGGATGTAAATGGCCTGGTCAGCCAGCTGATGGCGGCCGAACGCGCGCCGCTTGCTTTGCTTCAGAAGCGCGAATCCGACTATCAGGCAAAATTATCCGCTTATGGAACCTTGAAAGGCGCTTTGTCCGCTTTTCAGACGGCAATGCAGGGGCTGGCTGATCCTGCAAAATATCAGGCTGTTACCGCGAGTGCGGCAGACAGCTCCCTGTTGACTGCAACCGGGAATAGCACCGGCAAGGCGGTGCCGGGTAATTATTCGGTGGAAGTGCAGCAGCTTGCCCAGCAGCAGAAGATCCGTTCGGACGGTTTTGCCAGCACGTCAAGCATCGTGGGCAGCGGGACTTTGACGATACAGTACGGCACTTATGATAGTGTCCTGAACACTTTTACTCTCAACGATGCGAAACCGGCGCAAACGATAACGATCGATCCTTCCCGCAACACCCTCTCGGGGGTGCGAGACGCCATCAATGCAGCCAATGCCGGCGTGAGTGCAACGATTGTGAATGACGGCACCAGCAACAAGCTTGTGCTGACCGCAAAGGATACGGGCGCGGCGAACAGCCTGAAGATTACAGTCAGCGATGACGATGGCGGCAACCTCGATGCAGCCGGACTCTCCAGCCTTGCCTTCGACCCAACCGCGGGAGGAGGCTCCGGCAGGAATCTCACCCAGGTGCAGGCTGCGCAGGATGCGAAGCTCAGGATCGACGGGATCGATATCGTCAAATCCTCGAATACGATTACAGACGCAATTGAAGGCATCACACTCAACCTGCTCAAAACGAATGCAGGCAGTCCGACGACACTGAATGTCTCGCAGGATACCGCTGCTGTCAAGACAGCGGTCGAAACATTCGTAAAATCGTACAACAGCATCAATCAAACGCTTTCCAGCCTCACGGCTTATAACCCGGGAGCAAAGAAGGGCGCGATATTGCAGGGGGATTCGGCCGCGTTCTCGGTTCAGCGCGGCATTCAGGCGGCGTTGATGGCCATGACCGGCAGCGGGAACGACTTCACCTCCCTCTCCCAGATCGGCGTTGCCTTGCAGAAAGACGGCAGCCTGGCAGTGGATGCCGCAAAGCTGCAAGCGTCGATGGACGCAAAATTTGAACAGATCGGCAAGCTGTTTACGATAGGCGGCACTTCCACCGACAGCCTGATCGCATACGACGGCGCAACGGACAAGACAATGGCTGGAAATTATGCCGTTTCAGTTACGCGACTTGCAACGCAAGGCAGCCTCAGCGGAAACCAGGCGGCAGGACTGACGATAACGGCAGGGGTCAACGACCAGCTCAATTTCAATGTGGATGGGGTGGCAGCCGGCATTACGCTGGCTGCGGGAACTTATGCTTCCGCGGATGCACTGGCGGCCGAAGTGCAAAGCAGGCTGAATGGTTTCTCCGGCCTGGCTGCCGAAGGAATTTCAGTATCGGTTTCCCAGTCCGGCGGCGTATTGAGCGTCGTGTCGGCGCGCTATGGATCCGCCTCCAGTGTCGTCCTCACGGGAGGGAATGGCGCCGTCAATCTGCTCGGGGCCAGTCCTGCGGGAGTGACGGGAATGGATGCCGCAGGCTCCATCAATGGCGTTTCCGCCGCAGGATCGGGACAGATGCTGACTGCCCCTGGCGGGGGAGTGGCCGAAGGCCTGCGCGTCGCCATTCACGGCGGTGCGCCCGGCGCCCGGGGCACAGTGGAGTTCTCGCGCGGTTATGCCGAGCGATTGAGCAGGGTTGCAGAAGCGTTTCTCGCTGCTGAAGGAGTGATCGCCGGCCGGGTCGATGGGCTGAACGCCAGCATCAAGGATATGGATCGGCGCCAGGAGGATTTCAGTCGCCGACTCGAAATGGTTGAGGCGCGTTACCGGGCGCAGTTCTCCGCGCTCGACACCATGCTGGGCAGCCTGACGCAGACGAGCCAGTTTCTTCAGCAACAACTGGCCGCGCTGCCGGCTCTCAACGGAAAATGACAGAAAGGAGCAAATATATGTATCCAGCATCTCGCTGCGGCGTAAACGCCTACGCCCGGGTTGGTCTTGAAACGGGTGTAATCGCCGCCAGCCCTCATAAGCTCGTTCTGATGCTGTTCGAAGGAGCGCGGATAGCATTGGCTTCGGCGCTTGCTCACACACGCAGCGGCCAGATCGCAGCCAGGGGTGAAGCGATTTCCAAAGCCATTGCGATCATCAACTCCGGCTTGCAAGCCAGCCTGGACATCAAGGCGGGAGGAGAGCTCGCACAGCAGTTGAATGCACTTTATGAGTACATGGGGCGCCGGCTGTTGCAGGCCAGCGTTCATGACAAACCGGAATACATCGAAGAGGTAAATAGTCTTCTTGGCGAACTGCACGAGGCATGGGAGGCGATCGGATCGTTCACGCAGCCAGGTGAAGAGGGAAAAATGATTTCATCCGTCACTCGTGACGGCATTGCCAATCTGAAAAAAGCGTAATGATGATGACAAGTGCAGAAAACCTTGCTGTGTTTCAGTCCCTTTCCGATCTTACCGGAGAGATGAGAGAAGCTGCCCAGGCGAGTGAATGGGATCAGCTTGCGGGATTGGAGCGACGCTGCGCAGCCCTGGTGGCACAGCTCGAGGCCGCGGAACCGGTGCGGCTTCCGCCGGATATGCAGCGGCGGAAAGTTGAACTGATTCACAAGATTCTGGCCGATGACGCCGTGATACGCGAGTACACGGAGCCATGGATGAGGCAGGTTCAGGCTCTGCTCGGCACTGCCAGCCGCTCGCGGTGCGTGCGTCAGGCATATGAGTCGGGAGCGTGGAATATTGATGGGTGCAGATAGACCTGTTTAATTCGCTCAGACACCCCAGCAGTGGATCAACCCGGAACAGGAGAATTCGATCTGCATGCATCCGGCACAATCGCGGCAATAACTTCAATCCGCCCGGTTCAGTCTTCACTTCAAAGACGTGAGGATTTTACTTCGTTCCTCGCCGGACTGGAGCCGGGGCGCTCTCTGAGAGCGCAGGTACAGGCCCTGCTTCCCGATAACGAATTCATCGTAATGCTATACGCCCGGGAGGGGCAAGACGGACAGGCGTTGCAGATGAAATTGCCCCGGAGCGCGCATCCGGGCGAAACTTTCAATCTGATTTTTTTATCCCGCGCGCCAAGGCCGACGTTCGGGCTCGTGCCCGACTCTCCGTCATTGGCTTCGCAGCTGAGTGAAACCGGGCGCTTCATCAGCATGCTGCTCCAGCAGCCGCTTCTGCTTCCTTCCGACAGTCGATCCGCACAGGCGAATCAGCCAAATGCGGCGGCGCCATTGCTTCCCGCGCCGCCACGCGAGGGTACGACGGCCCAGCATGCGCAACTCGCTCAAGGGCTGATGCAGGCAATCAGTTCAAGCGGGCTGTTTTATGAGTTTCATCTGGCGCAATGGGTGACCGGCAAAAGATCATTGACAAGCCTGCTGCTGGAACCGCAGGGGCGTTTATCAGGAAACCTCTCGCAGCCGTCCGGTACTGCTTCACCTCCGGCCTCACCGGCAGGCGGGCTTCGTTTACCAGTTCAACCGCATCAGGATTATTCGAATCCCATGCATCGCGATACTCAAGCGCTCTTGCGGCAGCAGCTGGATGTTCTGGAAAGCGGGCATCTTCAGTGGCGAGGCGAAATCTGGCCCGGCCAGGCTATCGAGTGGGATACAGTCGGGGAGAAGATGGATGAACCGGAGGGTGATGGCATCACCCGATATCCCGTATGGAAAACCAGTGTACGTCTTTCGCTGCCGAATCTGGGATCTGTCAGCGCGGTTCTAAGGCTGGGTGAGTCCGGAGTCGAAGTGCGTCTTGTTGCAGCCGAATCGTCCATCGCGACCTTGCGGGCAGGGGCAGGGCACCTCGTCGCAGGACTGGAGTCCGCGGGAATCAGATTATCCAGCATGGGTATCGAGGCGGATGAAAGAACCGGATCGGTCTGAGGCTGCCGTTGCGCTGGCGTATCGTGCCGGCGATCATGCGCCGCAGGTTGTTGCCAAGGGATGCGGCCTGGTTGCCGAAAACATTATCCGGGAAGCACGAAAACACGGAGTTTTCGTTCATGAATCCCCGGAACTGGTGTCCTTGCTCATGCAGGTGGATCTGGATCAGCACATTCCCCCGCAGCTCTACCGGGCGGTGGCGGAATTGCTCGCATGGCTCTACAGGATGGAAGCCGGGGATCAGAACAACGAGGAGTCCCCGCCAATCCCATTCGGCTCCTAAACCGGCATATTCATAATATCCTGGTAGGCTGCAACCAGCTTGTTGCGCACTTGCACCGTGTACTGGAACGAGACGGATGCTTTCTGCAGCGAGATCATGGCTTCGGTCAGATTGGCCTCGGGCGCGCTCAATTCAAAATCTCTGGCAAGCTTCGATGCATGCTGCTGGACGTTATTGACCTGATCCAGCGATCTCCTGAATACGGTTGCGAAATCGACACGTCCCGCTTCACTTCCAGTTTCGTCTCCATTCGCTATTGTCCCGGCTGAACCCGTTTTGCCGCCAGCAAGCGCAGCGCCCGCACGCAGCTGGGCGAGTATCGAATCTATATTTGAAATATCCATGGTTTCCGGCAAGTACCTTTGAAAGGCATACAAGATAGCACTCTCTCCTGTATTCCGTTTTTGGAAAAGGCCGTAAAACCGGTTTCTTTTTCCCGTATTGAAAGTTGCAGCCATGGTGATAATGGCGACTGTCAAGAGGTTTGCCAGGGTACGCCTATCCATTTATCCATATATGACAAAGAAAAATAAACGCGATTCGATCTGGAGTGCAGGACTGGGGAGAAACAGGTGACATCGGGTACGGATGCCGTAACTATGAACGGCGCAATGAACAGCGCAATGAACGGCGCAATGAGCAGCGCCGCGAACAACGCGGCCAATGGCGCGATAAGCGGCGTTCAGGGGCGACTGCAAAACTTTCTGACGCGGTTATCCAGCCAGCAGAAAATCGCGCTCATGCTGACCGTTTCTTCTGTGGTCGCATTGCTGGCGGCCGGATGGATGTGGACGCAGGCACCGGACTACAAAGTGCTGTTCAGCAATGTCTCCGATGGGGATGGCGGCGCAATCATCGCATCCCTCCAGCAGATGAATGTGCCCTATAAATTTGCCGAAGGCGGCGGAGCGATACTCGTCCCATCGAACCAGGTGCACGACACCCGCCTCAAACTTGCGTCCCAGGGGTTGCCCAAGGGTGGCCTGGTGGGTTTCGAACTGATGGAAAAACAGAAGTTCGGTACCAGCCAGTTTCTTGAGCAGGTCAATTTCCAGCGTGCGCTGGAAGGTGAACTGGCCCGTTCCGTCCAGGCGCTTGCGGCTGTCGACAGCGCCAGAGTCCATCTGGCGATCCCGAAGCAATCGGTATTCATGCGGGAGCAACAGAAACCCAGCGCATCCGTGCTGGTGAACCTCTACCCCGGCCGCACACTTGATCCCCAGCAGGTCAATGCGATCGTCCACCTCGTTTCCAGCAGCGTGCCCAATCTGCATGTGAAGAATGTGACGGTAGTGGATCAGCAAGGCGATTTGTTGACCAGGATCGATGAATCGAACGCCAATACGGGACTGGATCCAGCCCAGCTCAAGTACTTGCATGCGCTGGAGCAAAGCTATATCAAGCGGATCGAGGCGATTCTGATTCCCATCATGGGCCAGGAAAATGTCCGCGCCCAGGTCGCGGCCGAGGTCGATTTTGCACACTCCGAACAAACCAGCGAAACGTACAGGCCCAACCAGGACCCCGCAGGCTCCACGGTCCGCAGCCAGCAGACTTCAGAATCCTCGTCTGTCGGCACCCAGAATGAAGGCGGCGTTCCGGGCGCGCTTTCCAATCAGCCTCCGGTTCCGGCAACCGCTCCGGTCACCACGCCGCCGCCAGCACCTCCCGGAGCAAATGCCGCACAGTCAACCGGGACAACCACGTCGCAATCCCGCGCTCCAAGCAGCACGCGCAAGGATGCCACCACCAATTACGAGGTCGATAAAACAATCCAGCATGTGCGCAAACCCGTCGGCGGTATAAAAAGGCTTTCTGTTGCCGTCGTGGTCAATCACCGCAAAGTCGTGGACGAAAATGGCGTCATCAGCGCCAAGCCACTGAGCGAGTTGGAAAAATCCCAGATTACCGATCTGGTGAAAGAGGCTGTAGGATTCAGCAGGGAACGCGGAGATACGCTGAACGTGGTCAACAGTCATTTCACAGGCGTGGAACGGGAAACAGTGCCAGAGCTCCCGTTGTGGAAACAGCCCGAGGTCATTGAACTGGCTCAGCAGATCGGAAAAACGCTTCTGATTGGCGGGTTGATTCTGTATCTGGTGCTGGGTGTGCTGCGTCCTTCGCTCAAGCGACTCAATCAGCCGGAGCCTCCACTCCTGGCCGAACCCGAAACCGATGAGCAGCATATGCAGTCTGTTCCCGCACTGAAGCCCGCACCCCAGCCTTCCGAATACGAGCAAAGACTGACGCTTGCGCGCCAGCTCGCAAAAAAAGAGCCGAAGCTGGTGGCAAGCATCGTCAAGCAATGGGTGGCCGGTCATGAATGAAGAGGGCATCTACAAGAGTGCGGTCCTGCTCCTGTCATTGGGCGAAGACGAGGCGGTGCAGGTACTGAGGCATCTTAATCAGCTGGAAGTACAAAAACTCGGCGCTGCGATGGCCAAGATGCGGAACCTGAGCCGGGAGCAGGTCGATAGTGTCCTGGGCGATTTCTGCGATCGAGTCGTGCGTGATCCGCTTTTTCTGGATGTCGATCCGGAAAACTACGCGCGCACGGTGCTCGAACGAGCCTTGGATGAAGATAAATCGACGGATAACATCAGCCGCATTCTCGATGGACACGACACGAGCGGGATCGAGGGACTCAAGTGGATTGATTCCCAGTCGGTGGCAGAACTCATCAAGGGGGAACACCCGCAGATCATCGCTACCATTCTTGTCCATCTCGACCGTCACCAGGCCAGTGAAATTCTCGGGCAACTGAGCGAGCAGCTCCGCAACGACATTCTGCTGCGTATCGCCACGCTCGAAGGCATTCAGCCGTCCGCATTGCGCGAACTCAATACGGTACTGACCGATTTGTTGTCCGGCAGTGAAAATATCAACAAAAGCTCGGTGGGCGGCATTCGTACCGCAGCGGAAATCATCAACTTCATGGGTAGCACCGCCGAAACTTCGGTGCTTGATAATCTCCGGGAATTCGATGCGGATCTGGCGCAAAAAATAATGGACCAGATGATTGTATTCGAGAACCTCATGGATATTGACGATCGTGGAATCCAGACGCTGCTGCGGGAAATTCAATCCGACATCCTGGTGATCGCGCTGAAAGGCGCAGCCTGGGATCTGCGTGAAAGGATTTTCAAGAATATGTCGAAACGCGCCTCTGAAATCCTGCGTGAAGACCTGGAAGCGATGGGACCTGTAAGAGTAAGCGAAGTCGAAAACCATCAGAAGCAGATATTACAGGTCGTCCGGCGACTCGCAGATGAGGGGCAAATCGTGTTCGGCAGCAAGAACGAAGAAAGCTATGTATGAGTAAGGCTGGTGCGCAGGCAAAAAGTCGCGGTGAAAGGTCAAGAGTGACATCTCGGGCAAGCCAGATCATTCCCAAGGAAGATTTGTCGAGCTATCGCCGCTGGGAAATGAATGTCCTGGAGCAAGGCGCAACGCTCGAAGAGCCGGTGGACGCTTCAGCTGATACCAGAGACGAGGCAATGCCTGAGCAAATACAGGTTGCGCTGCCTACAGTCGAGGAAATCGAAAAAATACATCAGGAGGCCCGGCAGGAAGGCTATGACGCAGGGTATGAAACCGGGCGGGAAGCTGGCGTGAAAGCCGGTTACGATGCTGGCTGCGAGCGCGCCAGCCTTGAAGCCGGGCAATTGACGGCTGCATTTCATGGCCTCCAGCAAGCCCTGGCAAGCGCTGATCAGAAGATTTGCAATGCCCTGCTTTCCCTTGCGCTCGACGTCGCCAAGGAGATGGTGCGTGAGGCGTTGCGGGTGAAACCGGAACTTGTTTTCGCAGTCGTTCGCGAATGTATCCAGTCTGAGCCGGCACTCGGGCAGCCGGCACAGCTATTTTTGCACCCGGACGACGCTGCCCTGGTGCGCACGCACCTGAATCAGGAGCTCGACCATTGCGCCATCAACCTCGATCCGCGCCTGGAGCGGGGAGGGTGCCGGATCAGGGTGGGGCCGAGCGATATCGATGCCACCGTGTCCACACGCTGGCGTCGCATAACCCAGGCGCTGGGACAACATAATGACTGGCTTGAGCGTCACTGATGGAAGCCTTATCCCATACCGACCGATGGCAAGGATTTCTCAAAAACTGCGGCGGGCTGGCCGCCGCGTCGCAGCCCTTCCAGGTTTCCGGGAGTCTTACGCGTGTTACCGGCTTGATAATGGAAGCAACGGGCCTCAAGCTGGCTGTAGGCAGTGGATGTACCATACTGATGCCTAACGGCAACAGCATGGAGGCTGAGGTGGTGGGTTTTCATGGCGACAGGCTTTACCTGATGCCAGCCCACGGCATGTTCGGATTGGCTCCCGGCGCCAAGGTCGTGCCATGGGATCGCACCGTGCCGTCTAATCCGGTCAGTGGGTTCCGCCAGCGGCGCCGGGCCTCTGACCAGATCAGCCGGTTTCCGGTGGGAGAAGCGCTGTTGGGAAGGGTGGTGGATGGCACGGGGCGTCCCCTGGATGACCTTGGCCCGTTAGAGGTGGAACGTTCGGCTTCGATCGCAAGTTCGCCCATCAACCCGCTCGACCGGGAACCGATCAGCGAGGTCCTCGATGTAGGGGTGCGTGCGATAAATGCCCTGCTTACGGTGGGGCGCGGCCAGCGCATGGGCCTTTTTGCCGGTTCCGGCGTGGGCAAGAGCGTCCTGCTCGGCATGATGGCGCGCTATACCAGCGCCGATATCATTGTCGTGGGATTGATCGGTGAGCGCGGAAGAGAGGTCAAGGACTTCATCGAGCAAATCCTGGGTGCTGAAGGATTGGCGCGTTCGGTGGTAGTGGCGGCCCCTGCGGATACCTGGCCCCTGATGAGATTGCAGGGTGCTTCCTATGCGACTTCTATCGCTGAATATTTTCGGGACCAGGGAAAAAATGTTCTATTGATCATGGATTCACTCACCCGTTATGCAATGGCGCAGCGTGAGATCGCGCTTGCGATCGGGGAGCCTCCCGCGACCAAAGGGTATCCGCCTTCCGTATTCGCCAAACTGCCGCAATTGGTGGAAAGGGCGGGGAACGGGGTCAAGGGCAGCGGTTCGATCACTGCTTTCTATACAGTGTTAACCGAGGGAGATGACCAGCAGGACCCCATCGCAGATGCGGCAAGGGCGATTCTGGACGGACATATCGTGCTTTCGCGGCAACTGGCGGAAAGCGGGCATTATCCTGCCATCGATGTCGAAGCCTCCATCAGTCGCGCCATGACCAGCCTGATCTCGCCCGAATATTTTGAGCAGGTGCGCAATTTCAAGCAGCTTTTTTCGCGCTACCAGCGTTCGCGCGACCTGATCAGCGTAGGAGCGTATTCCTCGGGGAATGACCCGTTGCTGGATCGGGCAATTGCCCTGTATCCAAAACTCGAACGTTTTCTTCAGCAAACCATGGTGGAGCGCGCAGGGTATGAAGAAAGTACCCGAAGCCTGGGGATCCTGCTTGCTTCAAACCTCAATTAATCTCGATTTTAATCTCAATCAGCAGCCTGATCATGCCGAAAATTTCTGCGTTGGAAACCCTCATCGAACTGGCACAGACCCGCACGGATGATGCGGCGCGAAGATTGGGATTTTTGAACGCTCAAGGCCTGGACATGGAAGCCAAGCTGGTTTTGCTGATCCAGTATTCGGACGAATACCGGACCCGTTTTCGGGCTTCCATGCAGCAAGGCCTCACGGCATCGGAGTGGCGAAATTATCATGAATTCATCGACAAGCTCGACGCGGCGATTTCCCAGCAACAGGAAACCTTGGCGAACATGCGGCAGCGGGTCGCTGCCAGTGAAGCCGCATGGCAATCGGAGCGGCGTGTTCTTAACTCTTATGACACTTTGGCGCAGCGTCACAGACAGATCCAGTTGACTTGCCAGGCAAAGCGCGAGCAGCGGGAAACAGACGAGTGGGCGAGCAGTGCGGCTATCCGGCCCGGCTCGATATAGTTGAGCCATACAAGATAATAAACTCCTGAAAAATCGAATTCCGAGAGCAGCCTATGCGACCTGTATCATCGAGCCCCGCTTTGCATTCCATCAAGGATGCCTTGACTGAATCGAGAAGCGCTATCCAGGAATCGGATGATTCCGATTTCCGCAAACTGCTTGCTGCCGAAGTGGGCGATGATGGTGTGGCATCAGATACGGGCGCCAGCGCCCCGCAAGTGAACCAGGCGGCGGATGCCAGCGGAAACGGTCCTGGCATGCCTGGAAATCCATCCCTGAAAGATTCTGAAGACGCGAGTGGCAAGACAGAGGCCGAGGAGGGGGATCGCAGCGGCAAGGAAGGGAATGTGACAGCTGAAATGCTGGCAGGCGGATTCCATTTCCCTCACCCTGCCACGGTCACGGCGATACCAGGCATCCCAGAGGCTTTGCACCATGGTACCGGCCGAACCTCGGATGCGGCAACCGGAATTGGAACCCGAATCCATGCCGGCATGCCGGTCCAGCAGCAGCCTGACGCTGCATTCGATCAAGGGAGTGCAAGCGATCCGCATCGGTCTGCTGCCGGACAGATCCCTTCAACTGTGACCTCGATAGCATACGAGGCAGGGCGCGGGGCGCGGACTGGAGGAGACGTAAAGTCATCCGATTCCTCAGGACTGACGTCGGGAGACGGTGAGAACGTTATCGGCACAACGCAGGTCATGGGGGCTGGAATGCAGCTGAGTCCTGCCATTGCGGGAAGCCCTCAGGAGAGGCAGACGGCTGTTCGCACCGCTTCCCCCGGGATCGTATCTGTCCTCGCGGCAGGGGAGAAACTGCCGCAAGACATGAAATTCGCGGGAGCCGCAACGCGCGCGATGCCTCATTCCGATCCGGCCTCCTCGAAGAGCAGGCTGGCGGGAATCTCCGGCAGCATTGGCGATTTCCTGCCGGATGCTGCACATCTGCGTCCAGATTCGACCGCAGGAAGCGATGCTTCTTCGCTCCCCGCATCAATTTCGCCCGTCGTGTCCCCCGAACTCCTGACTCCACCCCCCTCTCCAGGACATCCGATAGTCGAGCAAGGGGCAGTGCCTGGCATCACAGATCCGGGTGATCCTTCTTTGCTGAGGCTGGAACCCCGCATGGGCACAGGCAGCTGGGACAATGCCCTGGGCCAGAGAGTGCTCTGGATGATATCCCACCAACATCAGATCGCTGAACTCAATCTGAATCCACCTGATCTGGGGCCGCTGCAAGTCGTCCTGTCCGTGAGCAACGATCAGGCCAGCGCAGCATTCGTATCCCAGAACCCCGAGGTTCGGCAAGCACTGGAAGCGGCGCTGCCCCGGCTGAAGGAAATGATGGCGGAAAGCGGAATCAATCTGGGCAATGCGACAGTCAGCGACCAGGGATCCCGGCAGCAGGGAGATTTCGAAAGGCAAAATAGTGGAAGGTCGCATTATCGGCAGGAAGAAAGCCGGATAGCCTCAGCAGGAACAAGCCTCGGAACGGGTCGCGGCACTGCTGATATTCGCGGACACCCGCTCGTGGATATCTTTGCATAGTTTGAGCGCCGGGTGTGTGGCTGGGCACGTGCAGAGAATTCCTGTTTGTGGCGCCGGAGGCTGCAATCTCCAAATTTCGAGATAACCTGTTTTTTCCCGTTTGTTTCTCACATTGAAGGCAGGGCATCAGTTCAATAATGCCTCCTGCGCAAGCGTGAAACGGCTAACAGGGCACAAACATGGCAGTCAGACCAAATAAGCAAAGTAAAGACCCGAGGGAAATCAAATTGGAGCAGAAATCCGGGAAAGGCAGGCTCGTTCTGATTATCACGGCGTGCGCCCTATTGCTGGGAGCAGGGGGCGGTGGCGCGGGATGGTATTTCAGCCAGGTCTACAACGGGACAGGTGCGCTGCCGAAGCCTAAGCCTCCTGTGTTCCTCAATCTGGAAACCTTTACTGTCAACCTTCAGCCGGAGCATAGCGAACAGCATCTCCAGACCAGCCTTACCTTGAAGGTCGAAGACGAAAGCGTGGTGGATCTAATCAAATTGCATATGCCGGAAGTACGCAACCGCGTGCTGCTGCTGCTTTCGGGCAAGACAGCCACGCAGATTTCGAGTATCGAGGGGAAAAAGAAGCTCGCCTCTGAACTCACTGCCGAGATAAATCACCAGTTCAGCGAGGGACGTGTGACAGGATCGGTTGAGAACGTGCTTTTTACTTCGTTCGTGATTCAGTAGCTCCATGAGAGAGGATTTCCTTTCGAGCGAGGAAGTGGATGCTCTCCTCAGGGGAGTGAGCAGCAGATCCCCGGCAATCGAACAGAGTACCGCTAATCCTGGTTTCCGCCCTTATAACCTGGCGACGCAGGAACGCATCGTACGGGGGCGCATGCCCACGCTCGAAATCATCAACGAGCGTTTTGCGCGCCTTCTGCGCCTCGGACTGTTCAATTTCATGCGCCGCAGCGCAAATGTCACCGCGGGACCGGTAAGGGTTATCAAGTTCAGTGAATTCGTGCGCAACCTCGCTGCACCAAGCAACCTGAATCTCGTGCACATAAAACCCTTACGCGGCACCTCGCTGTTTGTATTCGATCCGACACTGGTATTTCTTGTGGTTGACAATCTGTTCGGCGGCGATGGGCGCTTTCTTCCCAAGACTGAAGGTCGCGATTTCACTCAGACCGAGCAGCGCATTATCCAGCGCTTGCTCAACCTGGTCTTTGACAGTTACGGCAAATCCTGGCATCCGGTTTATCCGATCGAATTCGAGTATCTGCGGGCGGAAACGAATACCCAGTTTGCCAACGTGGCGACACCGAATGAAGTTGTGGTCGCAACCACCTTCGAGGTCAATTTTGGTTCCGTGGTTGGGGAAATGCACATCTGCATGCCTTATTCCATTCTCGAACCGATCCGCGATCTGCTGTCGAGCACCTTGCAAGGCGAAGCATTGGAAGTGGATAAACGCTGGGTCGGTCGCCTCTCGAAACAGGTGCAGTCGGCTGAAGTGACATTACTGGCAAATCTGACGCATGCCCAGGTCAGGCTCGATCAGATCCTGAATATGAAGGTTGGGGACGTTATTCCCCTGGATATCCCGGAACTGGTTACTGCAAGCGTGGATGGAGTGCCGATCATGGAATGCAGATATGGAATTTCGAATGGCCGTTACGCTTTGCGCATGGAGAAAATGCTTGCTTCCGGGAGCAGCGAATGAGTGAAGTTGAACGCCGCGATCTGTCCAGGCGGCCCTTTGTGAATAAAACTGAGGAGATGAAAGTGTCTGTAACACCAGCCAATTCCGCAACTCGAACGCCGGCGGACCAGGATGAGACAATTGGGGCCGGAGATACCGGCGCGGAGCAGATATTCGAGCAATTCCAGAATACGCAAAAGGTGCAGGTCCAGAATGACATCGACCTGGTCATGGATATACCCGTTCAACTCACTGTGCAGTTGGGGCGCACCAAAATCGCCATCAAGAACCTGTTGCAGTTGGCGCAGGGTTCCGTGGTGGAACTGGATGGGCTGGCAGGGGAGCCGATGGATGTCCTGGTAAATGGTTATCTGATTGCTCAGGGCGAAGTTGTCGTAGTCAATGAGAAGTTCGGCATACGCCTGACCGATATCATCACGCCGAGTGAACGGATACGCAAATTAAACCGCTAATCATGAAAAGAAAACATCAGAACCCGTTTTTGCCTCGGGTGGCGTTCCGCGGTTTCCTCTCAATGACAGTGCTCTGGCATTTCACCTCACCGGCCATGGCGGCTGGAGCGAGCGACAGCACAGTTGCTTCCAGCGGCAATCCCTTGCAGGTCATGCTCGGCCTGGGAGTGGTGCTCGCTGTGATTGCAGGTTGCGCATGGCTGCTCAAGCGCATGGGTGGGGCATACAGCGGGCAGGCAGGAGTGGTCAGGATAATCGGGGGATCGGCGGTAGGACAGCGCGAGCGCGTCGTTGTGATCGAAGTGGCCGAAACCTGGCTTGTCATTGGTGTCGCACCCGGACATGTAACGGTACTGCACAACATGCCCAAAGGCGACACGGGTGCAAGCATGCTCCATGTCTCCGGAACGCCGGGGCATGTTGAAAAAGATTCGAATTTTTCAGGCTGGCTGAAGCGGTTGGCGGAAAAACACGGTGGATAGCATGGCAGATAAAAAATCCCGCTCCAGCATACGTATTGCCTGCGGAACCGTAGCAGCAGCCCTGTTGCTGGCTACGCCCATGGTCGCGCTGGCACAGGCAAAGGGAGGGTTTCCTGCCTTTAGCAGCGTGCCTGCCCCCAAGGGTGGGCAAACTTATTCATTGAGCCTGCAAACACTGCTGCTGCTGACGTCGCTGACATTGCTGCCAGCAGTGCTCCTGATGATGACGGGTTTTACCCGCGTCATCATTGTCCTTTCGCTGCTGCGGCAGGCCCTTGGCACGCAATCTTCGCCACCCAACCAGGTGCTCGTCGGATTGGCGCTGTTCCTGACTTTTTTCGTCATGAGCCCGGTATTCGACAAGATTTATCAGGACGCATACCAGCCTTATGCGGAAAACAGGATGACGATGGAGCAGGCGCTGGAGAAGGGTGCCGTGCCGCTCAAAGCTTTCATGATGAAACAGACCCGTGAGGCCGATCTTGCACTGTTCGTCAAACTCTCGGGCAGTCCCCAGCTGAGCGGGCCGGAAGAAGTATCCCTTCGGGTGCTCGTTCCAGCCTTCGTTACCAGCGAATTGAAAACCGCATTTCAAATCGGTTTCGCAGTGTTCATTCCTTTTCTGATCATTGACATGGTCGTGGCCTCGGTGCTGATGTCGATGGGGATGATGATGGTATCGCCGGCTCTCGTCGCATTGCCTTTCAAGATCATGCTCTTCGTGCTGGTCGATGGATGGCATATGCTGATCGGTTCGCTGGCAGAGAGCTTTTATTGAGGATGCAGCATGTTTATCCACCGGCGAAATGAGACGGAAAAGAACCATGACACCTGAAAGCGTAATGACACTCGGCCAGAAAGCAATGGAAGTCACCTTGATGGTTTCCGCTCCCTTGCTACTGGCAGCACTCGTCACCGGATTGCTGGTCAGCATCTTTCAGGCTGCCACCCAGATCAATGAGATGACGCTGTCTTTCATTCCCAAACTCGTGGTCCTGTTTGCCATGCTGGTGTTGGCAGGACCGTGGATGCTTTCGGTGCTGCTCGATTATATGAGGCAGGTACTGGAAGGAATTCCCGGAGTGATCGGATAGCAGTTGTCAGGAATTGGCCGGAAAAAGACAGGCGAGAGCGGCATCCGGCCTGTCACATCCGCCCCGGTGCCCGCTGGACCGGTAGATAAAGCAGAATTTCATTATCGTTAGATGATCACGTTCAGCGCGGCCGACCTCAATGCGTGGCTCATTTCCTTTTTCTGGCCTGCCGCCCGTATTCTGGCGCTTCTCTCGGTAGCGCCGGTATTGGGAAATCTTGCAGTTCCTGTCCGGGTGAAAGTGGGATTGGGCATCCTCGTCGCGCTGGTCGTAGCACCCACTCTCGAATCCCTGCCAACGATCGAACTGGCGTCCGCTCCCGGCCTGTTGGTCCTCGGTCAGCAGATCATGATCGGGCTGGCAATGGGCTTTGCCATGCGCGTCATCTTCAGTGCGATTGAATTGGCGGGAGAAATTGCAGGCTTGCAGATGGGGCTGGGGTTCGCTACGTTCTTTACGCCTCACAGCGATGGCAGCAGCCTCGTCCTGGGGCGTTTTCTGGGTCTGCTGGGAACGCTCGCATTTTTATCATTCAATGGTCATCTGTTGATGCTGTCTGCGCTGATCGACAGCTTCAACGCCTTCCCGATCTCCACCGAACCCTTTTCAAATATGGGATGGAAAAGGCTGGCGGAGTGGGGGGGTATTATTTTCAGCGTCGGCCTGCAGCTTGCGCTGCCGGTGGTCGCGGCATTATTGATTGTCAATCTGGCGCTGGGCATCCTGACTCGCGCGTCGCCTCAACTGAACATCTTTGCGGTAGGTTTTCCGATTACCCTGATGGTTGGAATGGCAGCCCTCATGCTGTCGCTGCCACACTTTACCCCCGTGATCGAGCGATTGATCACCGAAGGATTGCAAACCATGCTCGAGGTGGCGCATAGTGCTCGTTGAGTTCAGCGGCTTACCCTGCGGCGAACGAAGGCAAGACTGGCCAGTCCTATCCCGAGCAGGGCCAGAGAACCTGATTCCGGAAGCTCATTGATTGCAACGATAGCGTTTCCACCAGCAGGGTTTGCGAGGTCGAGAAGTTCGAGACTCGACTGCGCCGCCTTCTTGCTTTTCTGTAAATTTATGTCTCCTGCAGCTTGGATGAATCCCCAGCCGCTTGAGAAATCTGAGGAGATAATTTCTGTCCCGTATAGCTTTCCTGGGTTCTTACCTCCTTCTGCGTTCTGGAAGCGTCCTGTTCCACCTGTTATATCGAAGAAGGAATCCTTTAATGTAAATATGGATGGGCTCGAAGGAACGAAATGCCCCCAGTAATCGGCAAAAATTTGGTCTCCACTGAAAAAGGTGAATGTCATTTTTCCCTGAAAGGAAAAACTGAGATCTGCTGCGGGCGTGATGCAGTCCTTGCCTGCAAGGGAAACCGCACCGAAAGATGAAACTCCACTGCCGGAGGTCGAACCTCCGATACTGGATGCGCATACAGCATCAAGACCGATCCGCTCCTGTATGACTGCGCTTACTGTGAAAAGTGCTGCTTCGGCGCCAGAAACGGGTGCAAACGCCGCCATGCCGGCGGTAATTGAAGCGATCGAGCGTTTTATCAGCGTTGTATGGGTTACTTTCAATTCAAGCTCCTTTTAATGATTTTGGCGCCTCAATTATTCAAATCTCAGGTCAAAGAGAGTGTAAAAGAATCCGACGTGCCGCCAATCTATAATGTGTCACTTTTCACGTCAACCCTGCGGATTGAATTTTCCTTGTCTGCTGCTAAATTAAAAAAACGGAAACCAGAAATGAATCAATGACGTCATCGCCAGAATCGATAGGAATTTATGTCAATTAGGGGGAAAAATGTCCGCGCTCGATCATGCCACTTTTATTAATCGCCTGAAGGGAAAATTGATCAACACTGACGCGTTGAGGCAGTCCTACCCGGATTTGAACCTGAGAGGATTGCCAACTGACGGGATGATGGACGGCACCCTTCCAAACCTCGAGAGGCTCTGGGAAATTATCGATAGCTACGATCATGACGGGAACGTCAATACCATTTCCGATCCTTCCGCCGTAGCGGTTGTCGAGTGGTTGTTTGCCGGAACGGGAGGCGCTGAACCTGCGACGGGTGGGCCGATAAACTGGAAGGTGCTTGCGGAACTGGGTGACAGGAGTATCACGAACAATAGCAACGCGCATAAAACGGCGATCGAGCGCACGGGCATCGGTTTATATTATGGCGACCATTCCCAGTTCCATGACGATATTCTGAAGGGAAACCAGGCCGTGCTACGGGCGCAGATCGATGCCATGAGCATGGGCAACTGGCGAATGGGATCGATTGAACCCGGATATATCACGATAGAAAAAACTTCAGGGGAGGAAACTCGCCTGCGTGAAAGTTCGTGTATCGGATGGGTGATGGAGAATGTGAAGGCAGCCTATGAGGGGGCTGGCCAGGGAGCGCGTTTTGCAGAAATGAACGCTCGGATAAAGGAGGCGGACTTACGCGGTACTGTCCTTTGTGAAGAATTGCAAAAGGATGGGTGGACCGCCGTATTTTATAGCCCGCGGACAGCCGAAGACCTTTCTGCTGAGGGTGAGCATGAGAAACTCGGCGCGCTGAATATGGCAAAGGCGGGTGCGCGCATCTGGAAATCCCCGGTTTCGGGATCTACCGGTATCCGCTGCGATGCGGTCGTTTCCGGTTACCGTGGGATGACGCCGGATAGCAAAACCGAGATGTTACTGGAAAAACTGGAAAATGCGCCATTCTTCGTAGGAGTGGCGAATGGCGGTTTGCATACCTTCGTGGGGCATAACGGGAGCGTGTGCGATTTCCACTGGAAAGCGCAACCGGATGACAGGGATGCGATGACCGAGAACCCTGTTCGCCAGTGGGCATGGGACACAGGGCTTTACATGATTCCGCCCGGTTATTGGTAAGAAGACTTCAGGTGAAGCAGATCGGGTTCCGCTTCGCTCAACCCGATCTGCCCCTTTCCCGATTCGGCGAGAAATCGTTTAGATGGAAAGTTTTTGCCGCGTTTGTCAGCTGCAAGGCGTTTTTTCAGCCCAATAGCCTTGCCATGCGCCCCAGTGCGCCCTCCAGGTTGGACATTGCGGTGGCAAAGGAGAGCCTGATATAACCTTCGCTCCCAAAAGCGGAGCCCGGTACCACCGCGACACCTCCCTGTTCCAGCAGATATTCGCTAAAGGCGACATCGCTGCGATCCTTGATTATCCCGTTAGCGCATAAGCGTGCGATGGCTTCCCGTGCATCGGCAAATGCATAGAATGCTCCCTCGGACAACAGGCAATGGAGGCCGGCGATACCATTGAGGGCATCAGTCACGAAACGGTTCCGCTGGCGGAACGCTTCCACCATCGGCGTGATACAGGATTGATCGCCATTCAGCGCTGCTTCAGCCGCAACCTGGGAAATAGAGGCAGGGTTTGAAGTGCTCTGCGACTGAACATTCTCCATTGCGGTAATGATGTGAGCGGGACCCGCGCAATAACCGATCCGCCAGCCCGTCATGGCATATGCCTTCGAAACCCCGTTGAGCACCACCGTGCGGGGATACAGGGCCGGACATGCATTCAGAATATTGACGAACTTGCCCCCCGATAGCAGGATGTGCTCGTACATGTCATCCGTGGCAATCAGGATATGGGGATGCCTGAGCAGAACTTCTCCCAATGCCTTGAGTTCGTCCAAAGTATAAACCCCCCCGGAGGGATTGCTGGGACTGTTGATAACGAACATCCGGGTTTTCGGTGTAATGGCCTGCTCGAGCTGATTCGCCGTAATTTTGAAACCCTGCTCGATACCCGCCTCGACAATGACTGGCTTGCCTTCGGCGATCAGAACGATGTCGGGATAAGAAACCCAGTAGGGCGCCGGTATGATGACCTCATCCCCTGGATTGATGGCAGACAGTGTGAGATTGAAAAAGCTTTGCTTGCCTCCGCACGAAACCAGAATTTGGCCCGCAGTATAGTCGAAGCCATTTTCGCGCTTGAACTTGGCGATGATTGCATTCTTGAGGCCCGGTGTTCCACCCACAGCCGTATATTTCGTAAAACCGCGATGAATCGCGGCAATGGCGGCATCCTTGATGTGCTGCGGGGTGTCGAAATCGGGCTCGCCGGCGCCCAGCCCGATAATATCCTTGCCTTCCGCTTTCAGGCGTGCGGCTCGGGCAGTGACAGCCAGAGTAGGGGAGGGCTTGATGGCCTGAACGCGCTTTGAGAGTTCCACAATAATATCCTTGCTAATGTCCTTGTGTTAATGGCACTTGTGCTGCGTGATAAAATAAGCCGGAAGAAATAATCGAGTCGCGGGTGATGCTACATGCGCTGACTGGGGGAGATTGATTGACTGCACTGCGCATACTTGCGAAAAATACAATCCACTTCTCCCGTTTGACGGCTCAGGCGAAGCAGAAACAATGTTGCAAGTCATCGAATTAACTGAGAAACAGTAGACTATGATGGATTTGGATTATACCCGTGATTATTACCTTTCCCAATAGCCCTTATCGGCTCAATCAGTTATTTCAGCCCGCAGGTGATCAGTCCGCGGCGATTGAAAAACTGGTGGAGGGGATAGAGGACGGGCTGGCATTCCAGACGCTGCTGGGAGTGACGGGCTCCGGCAAGACCTTTACGATGGCCAATGTCATTGCGCGGCTGGGACGTCCCGCCATTGTCATGGCGCCAAACAAGACTCTGGCGGCACAGTTGTATGCGGAAATGCGGGAGTTTTTCCCCGAAAATGCCGTCGAGTACTTTGTATCGTATTACGACTATTATCAGCCGGAAGCCTATGTCCCTTCGCGGGACCTTTTTATCGAGAAAGATTCCGCCATCAATGAGCATATCGAGCAGATGCGCCTGTCCGCTACCAAGGCGCTGCTCGAGCGGGATGACGCCATCATCGTCGCAACGGTGTCGTGCATCTATGGAATAGGCGATCCCGTGGATTATCACGGCATGATTCTCCATCTGCGGGAGCATGAAAAGATCACGCAAAGGCAGGCAATACAACGTCTGACAGAAATGCAGTACGAGCGTAACGAATTCGAGTTCAGCCGGGGAACCTTCCGGGTGAGGGGAGATGTACTCGATATCTTTCCCGCGGAAAGCTCGGAAACTGCCGTGCGTGTGTCCCTGTTTGATGACGAGGTGGAGAGCATGACATTGTTTGACCCTCTTACCGGCCGCACTTCGAGAAAGGTATCGCGCTATACCGTTTATCCTTCCAGCCATTACGTGACGCCAAGAAGCACTACCTTGCGCGCCATCGAGACAATCAAGACCGAGTTGAGGGAACGCATGGATTTTTTCCAGCAGCACAACAAGCTGGTGGAGTTGCAGCGCATCGAACAGCGCACCCGTTTCGATCTGGAAATGCTCAATGAACTGGGTTTCTGCAAAGGCATCGAGAACTATTCGCGCCATCTTTCAGGAAAAAAACCGGGGGAGCCGCCACCCACCCTGATGGATTACCTGCCGCCTCGAACGCTGATGTTAATCGATGAGAGCCATGTGACGGTTCCGCAAGTCGGAGGAATGTACAAGGGCGATCGGGCTCGCAAGGAAAATCTTGTCGATTACGGGTTTCGCCTGCCTTCAGCGCTGGATAACCGTCCCCTCCGGTTCGATGAATTCAGGAAAATCATGCCGCAAACGGTATTCGTATCCGCGACGCCGGCGGAATTCGAAAAGATACACAGCGGACAGGTTGTCGAGCAGGTGGTGCGGCCCACAGGCCTCGTAGATCCGCAGATCGAAGTCAGGCCAGCCAGCACCCAGGTGGACGATCTGATGTCGGAAGTAAGGCTGCGCACGGCCAAGGATGAGCGGGTGCTGGTAACAACGCTCACCAAACGCATGGCTGAAGACCTGACCGACTATTTTGCCGACCACGGCATCAGAGTACGGTATCTGCATTCCGATATCGATACGGTGGAAAGGGTGGAAATCGTGCGTGACCTGAGACTGGGAAAGTTCGATGTGCTGGTTGGCATCAATCTGCTGCGTGAAGGCCTGGACATGCCGGAGGTATCGCTGGTAGCCATACTGGATGCGGACAAGGAGGGTTTTCTTCGCTCGGAGCGCTCATTGATACAGACTATCGGTCGCGCAGCGCGTCACATCAATGGCACCGCACTTCTTTATGCGGACAGGATCACTGGTTCCATGCGGTCTGCAATGGATGAGACCGAGCGACGGCGCAACAAGCAGGTCCTGTTCAATCAGGCACATGGCATTACGCCGCGAAGCGTGCATAAACGCATCAAGGACTTGATTGATGGTGTTTACAGCACGGAAACAGCCCAACAGCAGCTTAAGGCAGCGCAGATGCAGGCGCGGTATGAAGCCATGAGCGAGACGCAGCTGGCAAAAGAAATCAAGTCACTGGAAAAACAGATGCATGAGGCAGCAAAAAATCTCGAATTCGAGAAGGCGGCAGAATATCGGGATGAATTAAAAAGATTAAAAAACAAGCTCTTTGTAGGGTTTGTGGAACCCGAGGATGAGAAAGGGGCGGACGCGGCGAAATTCCGGGGGAAGCTGCGAAGAGCGGTGAGATAGCGACAGATTGAATGCCGGGAAGCGTCAACACGCTTTTTCTGCGCTAATTGATCACTGTGGCCGAGTTCGCGAAAATAATTTCCTTGAAGGTGCGATTGTGAGTCTTGCTGTTGAAGTTTTTCATGACAAGACTTTGATCAAAACGTACCCGGTCACCTACTTTAACCCGCATCGTTGGCGCCGCGATCCAGAAACGTTTCTCGGTATTCGCCAACTCCATATAAGTATAGCCCGGTGCATCCAGCGTGGAGAGAACCTTGCCTTCATTGGCTGGCATTCCTGTTGCTGCGTCGGCTGCCGGGGCGCCCGTGCTGGCCCCGGTATTGTCCGCAAGGACTGGCAGGGGATTGAAAAATATGACGCCAATAAAAAAAGCTGTCGCAAGATAAGTTGTCTTCAAAACGGCTCTCCTCGTTAAATAACAGCCGCGCAATAATACACCTCAATCTCCCCGGTTCCAACGGAAAATTTTTCCGGGGAAAGCGGGTGCAGACTTTTCGGGTTTGAGGAATATGCTTCAGCGGGTTCCCGTCCAGGGGTCTGCCGGCGCATCATCACGATGCTGGCTACCCGTTGCGGGAGCATTCCGGGGATCGAAAAGAAAAAGGGAGGGTGTCGAGCCATCCAGTACTGTGGGGGTACCAGGAACAGGCCGCTGCATCACCGTAATTCCGGGCGCTACAGCATTTGAGGATAATGATCCTGCCACGGATTGATCCTGCTGGTGCAGCACATTGCCGGCGCTCATTCCCCCATGATCGTATTTGCGGGCACAGATAGCAGCGCCTTCTACTATGCTGCGCCCCGCTTTCTGCTCCGAAGCCTCGCAGGAAAGCTTTTGATATTCCGGCATATATTCCGAGGCTTCCTTATAGCGGCCTGCTTTCATCAATTCTCTTACATGAAGTTGTGCATCGCGGAATTTACTTTGGGGATCGGGTTGTTGAAATGTCAGGGGCACATCCTCCGCGAGAACACCTGTAATCCACACCATGGAGATAGCCACAACGATGGGTCGCATATCAACTCCTTTCAGTGAATGGAATTTTTGAGGGATAATGGAATTTCTGAGGGATTATAGAATGATGATTTCAGAAAAAAAACCCGCTGCACTTTAGGTATTTACTTTTCCATTTATCACGTCGTGGCGCTTCTTTCTCTTTTACAGGCTTCTTCTACAGGCATGCACAGGTGTGCCATTGGAAAGTGAAGGATACAAAAAAAAGAGACCCGGTAAGGAGTAGTCGGCCTTTACCGGGTCAGTGGCATCCACTACAAGAGGGAGAAAAAAGCGGATGCCTGAGTATCATTTTCCCTTAGTCTGATTATGGTTTCTGTGCGCAGGCGCACATAAAATGAATTTTCTTGCTCTGGCATTCGCTCACAAGGAGAAAGCATGAAATTTGCGTATAATGTATATTATGTTAAATTAAGTACATAAAAATCATGATATTCCGGTCCTGCCTATCATGCCATTCATCCTCAAGTCACTCAAAATCTGAGCGGAATACAGCCGGGTTTCCAATGGTTCTATTTTCTCCCCGCGCAGCCACTTGGCCAGGTTCCCTTCACCCCAGTTATAGGCTTTAAGCGCGAGTTCCCACGTGCCAAACTTCTTATACAGCCTGGCCAGAAACTGTCCCGCGTAATCGATGGCTTGTGCCGGATCAAGCGGGTCCACGCCAGGATGCCAGCGCGCCACGATTTGCATGATTCCCATTGCCCCGGCGCTGGATACGGTGCGTCCGGAAACAATGTCATCCCGAAAACGCGACTCCTGCCATGCCAGACGCGCCAGCATGCCGGATGGTATTCCGTAACGCTTTTCCGCTGCTTCAAGCAGCGGCTTGTACCTGGCGCCGCGCCCGTTCAAATCATCGACCCAATTCTCCATACATAACCCCCGAAATTGTTGGCCACATCATGAAAAATGACCCCTCAGCGCGGCGATGACCCGAGCGCAAGCGGCTGACGCCATGGCGCAGATTACCCCGGTAAATCCCGCCCTTACCATGCGCTGCCATTGTTCCGTCAGTACAAGCCCCAATCGGGTTCATGCACTCGATCTTGTCCGGCATGGTTTTTCGTACTTTCCGTGCCCGAGCGTTCATGCCTCCCCCGCCTCGCCCGCTTCTTTTTCCAGAAGAGAACGCTTGCGCTCCACCCCCCAGCGATAACCCGCCAAGGTGCCGTCGTTGCGCACTACCCGATGGCACGGAATGGCGACCGCGAGCCGATTTGCCGCACAGGCCTGTGCTACTGCCCGCACTGCACGGGGCGAGCCGATGCGGCTTGCAATATCGGTGTAGCTGACCGTCTGCCCCACGGGAATTTCGCACAGGGCTTGCCACACACGCTGCTGAAACGAAGTGCCGCGTACATCAAGTGGCAGATCCAGGCCGATACCCGGCGCCTCGATAAAGCCGACAACCTGCGCCACCAATTGTTCAAAATTCGCATCCCCGCCGATCAGGTCGGCACGAGGAAAACTGTCCTGCAGGTCGCGCCCCAGCTTTTCCGCATCCTCTCCCAGGAGAATCGCACAGATGCCGCGGTCGCTTTGGGCAACAAGGATTGATCCCAGGGAGCACTCTCCGATGGCAAAGCGAATTTTCGTATCGATGCCGCCAGCGCGATAACAGGTCGGTGTCATGCCCAGGATCTTGTTTGACTTTTCATAGAAACGGCTATTGGAACCGTATCCCGCATCAAAAATGGCATCCGTTACTGCTCCGTCACCTTTCAGCTCATCGCGCATCTTTTTCTCGCGCTGCGCGGCGGCATATTGTCTTGGTGTCAATCCGGTCACCTTTTTGAACACGCGATGGAAGTGATACGTGCTCATGCCTGCTTCCCTGGCAAGGACGCCGAGGGTCGGGATACTCTCCGTTCCTTCGACGGTGCGGCAGGCCTGAATGACCCTGGCCGCATACTGCTCGGCCAACGTGGGCTGGTCCGGGCGGCAGCGCTTGCAGGGCCTTAAACCGGCCTGCTCGGCTTCTTCGCGCGTCCTGTAAAAACTGACATTCTCCGGCCGTGCTGGACGCGCTGCGCAGGAAGGACGGCAGTAAACGCCAGTGGTCCGCACGCCGTAATAAAACTTACCGTCCGCTTCAGCGCAGCGCGCCTTGACAGTTGCCCAACGCGGGTCATTGAGCGTTGCATCGGCAAGCTGTGCTTTTTTCATTGATGCATTCGGACTCATGATCGCATTCGCTTATGTATTGATAACGATCGCCAATTTACCAATGCCGCAAGCCCGCCGCACTCCGGGTCTTGCTTTCGAATTCGATGATTAATTATCCTGATTTGCCATATAAAAGTTGAACAAGTAGCGGTGTTACCTGTCTTAAGGCTGTATGTAGAATATTCGAGTCATCTCATTCTGCACAGTGATCGCCATGAAACACCAGGGCAGTTTGCCAACATGAAGCACTCGGTGGGTTACGATCTCCCCGTAGGGCGCACAAGCCGCTCCGCGGTGCTTGCCAGGCCGATCGAACCCATCAAAGAACTGCTGATCAAAGGCATCCGGTACGATGGCTCGACCTTTCGCCCAAGTGACTGGGCGGAACGGCTATGCGGTGTTGCGGCGCTGCTGGATTCAGAAGCGATAGCGCCAATCCGTGCACATCAAGCAGCTCGCCCCGGTTTTCACTGCTCTTCCCACGTCCGTCCGGCCATCATTAGCGGGGTCATTTGCGTGATCGTCGACCTGCGTCTGCGCGACCTGGAGAAGCGAGTCTGGGATTTCGTCACAGGCTTCGCGCATGATAACAATCTCATCATGCTCGAATACTGTCAACTTGCCGGAGGCTTGGTTTAAGACGCAATGGAGCATAAAACCTGAAAGGCACATCAGACATTTGGCACTCTGCGGGAGACGCAACACGGTAGCGGGATGGACGTTGAATAGTCTGCATCGCCCTCTGGCTCAAAGTTTGGCTTTTAGACGGAAAATCATTCCTTCTTTATTTCTGTTCCCGTCAGTATCGGCCATTTGGCAAACGCAAGAATCCATAGAAGAATCAGGATGCCCCCAGGGATCAAGGCAATCCAGGATAATGCCGGTTTGAAACCTGCTCTTTCGAAAATTCTCCAAAATGGAACGACGAAAAAGAGTGTGGATACTATCAACCATTGCAGGATTGCAAATTCACTCATCTTACCTCCCAATATTCAATAGGATCCTTGCGGTTTCAACCACAAGAACCCCTTCATTATTTTTCAATTTTACCTGTCCCTATATCTGATGACAGTTTTTCAAAAAAGCTTTTAAACTGCTATCGACTTGTTTCTATTGCCTGCCACTTCTGAACGTAGCATAAGGTCTTATGTTTCACCTATCGTCGATATCTGGCTCCCCCTGCATATTTTCCGCGATAATCGTGATTTCAATCACAACAAATAAGATCCAGTCTGTTCAATGCATCTTTCGATAATCATTCCGGCTTTTAACGAAGAGCTTCTGATTGAAGCGTGCCTGAAATCTGTTCATGCGTCGCTTGCGGCAAATGCCAAGCCTGGCCTTACTTTGGAAATAATTGTAGTCGACAACAACTCCACGGATAACACGTCCGAGCTTGCGAGGCGGGCCGGTGCGCAGGTCGTTTTCGAGCCAGTCAATCAGATTGGCCGTGCGCGAAATACCGGAGCTGCCGGGGCAACAGGAGACTGGCTATTATTTGTGGACGCCGACAGTATTTTAAATCCCGAATTGTTTGGCGATATTCTGCGGTTGATAGAAGAAGGCAGAATTGTAGGTTGCGGAAGTGCCATCAAAATGCAGGACCTGCCGTGGTGGGCCAGTGGCGTATTGCGACTCTGGACCGCAACATCCGTTCTCTTTCGCTGGGCGGCCGGCGCACTTGTCGTCAGCCGCACGGATGCATTTCGTGATGTGGGCGGCTTCGACCAGGAACTTTATGCCGCTGATGAAATAACTCTGAGCGAAAAGCTGAAAAAATGGGGACGGCCGCGTGGCCTGCAATTCCCGATCCTGACGAAGCATCCGCTGGAGTCCTCGCCGCGGAAGGTGCAACTCTACTCCGCGGGAGAGATTTTTGGCCAGATCGCGCGAGTCCTGCTGAGCCCTCGCCGCTCTCTGCAAGACAAAAAACACCTGTCAGTCTGGTATGATGGGCGTCGCTGACTTGTTATGAGAGTGTGCATTCCCCTCCCCTTTGACAAGGTCCTGCACTGGCTGAGGCCAGTTCGCGAAACGGAAAAATCGCCACGTTAAGCGTGGGTCGAAGCGGGCAGCCAGCGATACAGGGTCGGAATAGACACGCCGAGGTTTCTGGCCACGTCCCTGGGCGGGACACCGCTGGCCAGCAGCTTTCTGGCCGACTCGATCTTGCTGTCCGTCATCTTGGGCTTGCGCCCACCCTTGCGGCCGAGCTGCCGGGCGATCTCCAGTCCGGCGCGGGTGCGCTCGACGGTCAGCTCACGTTCCATCTCGGCGAGGCTAGCCATGACGTGAAAGAAGAACCGGCCAGAGGGCGTGGCGGTATCGATGGCATCGGTGAGGCTCTTGAATTGAGTGCCTTGCTTGTGCAGCTCGCCGACCAGATCGACCAGTTGCTTGACGCTGCGACCCAGTCGATCCAGTTTCCAGACGACCAGTGTGTCGCCTTCGCGCAGCATTTCAAACGCCTTGGTCAAGCCAGGACGCTCGGTTCTCGCGCCGCTCACCTTGTCCTCAAAGATTTTCTGGCATCCGGCCCTGGCCAGGGCTTCCCGCTGCAACTCAAGGTTCTGATCCTGCGTCGAAACGCGCGCATAACCAATTAACATGTATTCTTCCTTATCGAAACTCGTTGAGATGATACTTAATCAAGAATTGAATTTCAAGAGCTATTTTCGAGAATGGCAATGCCTTAATTTTACGCCCAGTATCAACGCGCTGGCCCAGCTTCTCGAAATCCCTCGTTTATAAGAATAAGGAACCCGCCTGCCCCGTGTTCGATCCTTGCCCGCTGTCGAGCGACAAAACCTTCTGGCGTTGCCCCGATAACCACGCTGACCTGATCCGGGTGCTACACGTTCAGCGAGCCCGACCCTTCCATCATCCGGCAGCGGAAAGTTGCGGCGAATCGTCCCGGCTTTGCAGTTCCACTTCGCTACCGTCGCTTTCCTGGCACGGTTCCTGGCATCGGTGAGCCACCCACTCCTCCTTTGATGAAACCTGTTGATCCGATCCAGTGAAGTTTGAAGTTTTCACGCTGCATATCTGACGTAAGGATCTAAAAATATTTCTTCACACGATCGAGGGATTGCTCCAATATCAGCATATGTTGTCGAACACACCTCCTGCCCCAGAACAAGCCGACGGGGAAATTTATCGCGCTGTAATTCTCGGTGCTGGCGTTTCGGGGCTCTGCATGGGCAGGGCCTTGCGCAAAGCCGGCATCACCTCATTTCTCATTATCGAGAAATCCGGAGGAATTGGAGGCACGTGGTGGGACAATACTTATCCCGGCGCTGAGTGTGATGTTCGTTCTCACCTTTATTCGTACTCCTTCGACCTCAACCCCGAGTGGTCTCAGGCTTACGCTCCACAACCTGAAATCCGTGAATACCTGCTGCGATTTGCCACGAAGTTCGATCTCCTGCCTCATATCAGGCTCAACACCACGCTGACAAGCGCGCGCTTTGATGCGGAACAGGGATTATGGCTGTTACAGCTTGAAAACGGGGAGCAACTGAAGGCAAGTTTCTTCGTCTGCAGCGCGGGCCCGCTGAATGAGCCGCGCTATCCCGATATCCCGGGCATGGATACCTATGGAGGACGTCTGTTTCACTCTGCGCGGTGGGATCACGATTATTCCCTCGATGGCAAGCGAGTCGCGGTTATCGGCACGGCGGCGAGCGCGGTCCAGATCATTCCCGGCATTGCTCCCCTTGCTGCAAAGCTTTACGTTTGCCAGCGCTCCCCTAACTGGATCCTCCCCAGGCTGAATCATGTTTACGCGCCATGGGAAAAAGCCCTGCTTCGGTTAAAGCCGGTTATCAAGGCCAATCGCTCCCTGCTCTATTGGCTTCATGAAATGAACCGTCTTTCCTTTAATCACGATGGTTTCATGGCAAGGATCGGGCGTGGCCTCGCAGAATGGCATCTCAGGCGGCAGGTGGCCGATTCGTGGCTGCGGGAAACGTTACGCCCCAGCTATCCCTTCGGCTGCAAGCGCGTCCTGCTTTCCAACGACTACTACCCTGCCCTCATGCGCTCCAACGTGGAGCTGATCGATACTCCCGTCCAGCATATCGACCGCACCGGTATTCTTATGTGTGATGGGCAGAGACGTGAAGTGGACGCGATTATCTGTGCGACCGGCTTCAATGTAAAACATATGCTGTCGGTAGAAATACAGGGTTTGCAGGGTTATCGCCTGGATGAAGCGTGGGCGGGTGAGCCCAAGGCTTACCAGGGAATCACAGTGGCTAGCTTCCCCAATCTTTTCATACTCCTGGGGCCAAACACGGGGCAAGGGCACACCTCCGCAATCCTTTTTATAGAAGCCCAGGTGAACTATGCGCTGAAATGCATCCAGGAAGTGGCCAGGCAGCGGAAGCGCTTTCTTTCAGTGAAACCGGAAGCCATGAATCGGTATAACGAGGAATTGCAAAAGGCTTTATCGACATCGATATGGGCCGCGGGATGCCGAAGCTGGTACAAGACAGAATCCGGAAAAGTCATCGGAATCTATCCGGGATTCTCTTTCCAGTATGCAAAGCAGCTTCGAGAACCCCGATTCGAGGATTATGTCATGTGCTAAGCCTTGCGGGATTGGCTGGGATTGGCAGTCCGTGCAGTCAACCGCGTTATACCTCGAATCATGAAAGATTGTCTGCGTAACCCAGTGCCAATGGAATGAGATGCGCCGTTCGGCCCCTTCGCCACACATGTCCTGAGCCTGCCGAACGGCTCAGGACGAACGGAGATGGAGGTTTGTTTCGCTCTACCACAGATCCCCGAGCACCCTGTTGAGTATGAAAAGCACCACCGCCAGTCCCAGCAATCCCAGCAGCTTGCCGCTTTCCTCCATCCTGTCTGCGATCAAGCCCGGAACCTCGCCAGATTTGCGGAAGAAATACAATGCAACCGCAATGCCGATCACCATTGCTGCATACAATATTTCCACATAGCCGACCTGAAAATACCATTCATTTTTGTCCACGCGCGGCATTTCCTTTCCTGTTCATCTTGCTTCCTGATTGGCAGGGAGCGGCTCTCCTGCCTGCCCTCTCGACAGCTCCTGCCATGGGTACCTGACAGTTCCGCAGTTCTAGGCGGCGACGACATGGAGCATTCGCAGCAGTTCTTCCGCCGCAGGCCTGGAAGAAGCCGGATTCTGGCCGGTTATCAGCTTATCGTCGACCCTGACGTAGGGTATCCAGTTGTCTGCCTTGCTGTATAGGGCGCCCCGCTCTCTCAGCCGATCTTCCAGCAGGAATGGAACAACCGAGGCCAGGCCGACCGCTTCTTCCTCGGCATTTGAAAAACCGGTTACGCGCATCCTTTTGACCAGATACTCCCCGTCCTTTCCCCGCACGTTGACCAACGCAGCAGGAGCATGACACACTGCGGCAATCGGCTTATCGGCTTCTATGAAATCCTCCAGCAGTGAAATGGATATCCGGTTATCCGGCATATCCCACATCGGGCCATGCCCTCCGGGATAAAAGACCGCATCGTAATCGGCTGCCGAGATGTAGGTCAACTCTTTGGTATGCACAAGCTCAGCCTGTGCGGCGCGGTCTGTCCGGAAGCGGCGCGTCAGGTGAGTCTGGTTTTCCGGGAGATCGCTTTTCGGATCGATCGGCGGCATATTGCCCTTCGGCGAAGCCAGCGTGATTTCCGCTCCTGCATCCTTGAACGCATAATAGGGGGCAACGAATTCTTCCAGCCAGAAGCCTGTTTTCTTTCCAGTTTCGCCAAGTTGATCATGGGATGTCAGAACGATGAGAATTTTCATGTTCATCTCCTTTATGGAAAAATATCGAAACGCCAACGGAAAGTTGGAACAGTTAACCTATAGCAGGTATTGGCACCGCTTTCAAACTCGACAGTCGCCCAACGATGCTGGCAATTGAAATACAACATCCGGGAGGACCGGAGGTGCTGACGCCCGCGTCCCATCCGGTTCCCAAGCCTGGTCGCGGTGAAATCCTGATCAAGGTGGCAGCAGCCGGGGTAAATCGTCCCGATATCCTGCAGCGCCGGGGGCTTTACCCTCCCCCTCCCGGCGCCTCGGAAATCCCCGGGCTTGAAGTCGCGGGGGAAATCGCTGGATCAGGCGAAGGCGCAACCCGATTCAGGCTGGGCGAGAAGGTTTGCGCGCTTGTTGCAGGCGGTGGTTATGCCGAATACTGCGCAGTGCACGAAAGCAACGCCCTGCCGATACCATCGGGTCTTGACATGATCGAGGCGGCGGCATTGCCGGAAACCTTTTTTACCGTCTGGACCAACCTGTTTCAGCGCGGCAAGCTCAAGTCGGGCGAAACCGTACTCATTCATGGGGGCACCTCGGGCATCGGCACCACCGCCACAATGCTGGCCAAGGCCTTTGGCGCCATTGTCCTGGCGACAGCAGGCTCGGAGGAAAAATGCCGGGCATGCGTAGCCCTGGGCGCTGATTTCGCCATCAATTACCGCACGCAGGATTTCGTCGAGGAAGTCCGGAAGTTTACGGATGACAAAGGGGTCGATGTCATCCTCGATATTGTCGCCGGAGACTACGTGACGAGAAATTACAAGGCGGCTGCGCTCAATGGCCGTATTATCCAGGTCGGCATCCAGAACGGCGCCGCCAAAGAGCTGAACCTGATGCCCATGCTGGCAAAGCGACTGACGCATACCGGCTCGACCCTGCGCTCTCGTACCGTGGCTGAAAAGGCCCAGATTGCGCAGGAACTGGAACGGCTGGTCTGGCCGTTATTGCATCAGGGAAAAATAAAGCCGCAGATATTCAAAACGTTCCGACTGGAAGAAGCAGCCACAGCCCACGCCTTGATGGAATCAGGCACCCATATCGGGAAAATCGTTTTGACGACAGGAGCAATTGAAATTCATCGCCTTACTCACAATTGACCATCCACGGTATGCCGAACTGATCGACCAGCATGCCAAACCGGGCAGCCCAGAAGGTAGGCTGGATCGGCATCTGCACGGTTCCATTTTCCGACAATGCCGCGAATATGCGTTCTGCTTCCTCTGGTCTGTCTGTATTCAGGGCTATCGACATCCCTTTGGTTTCTTCATACCGCCCCGGCGGCGCGTCCGAGGCCATCAGGACAGCCTCGCCGGCAGTCAAGCGCGCATGCATGATTTTGTCATGCCATTCCGGTGGCGTTTGTTCCGCCATGGGAGAGCTTCGGAAGGTAAGCATCGCTGTGATCTTCCCTCCGAGACATTTTTCATAGAACTTGAAAGCGCTCTCGCATTGACCGTTGAAATTGAGATAAGGGTTCAGTTGCATGGGGGGAAACTCCTCTGGCTGGTTGACGATTCCAGTTGAATTCATATCTCTCCCGCTGGAGGGATACGTATATTTTAAGTCAGGTACCCGTGGTCGAGACATGAAATTCACGTACGGACTCGATATTCTGCAAGGCTTTTGCAAGTCCCGCAGCTCTGCTGGCATCCGTCGTCCTGACATCCATGCGGTACTCGAACAAGCCCGCCGGGGTAATCCGGTAACTCATGGTTGCAATCTCAAATCCCTGATCGATCGCCAAGGCACGAATCTGGTCTTCCGGCATCACCTCATGACGGCCAAAGCTTACGTAATACTGGGCGTATGACTGCCGCGGGATCCGGTCTTCGATCAGACGGAAAAGCGAGAGTATCCCGAGAGTCAGCAGGGTTCCAAAAATACCGGGAAGGAAAAAGCCTATACCCATGAGTATGCCGATACCGGCTGTAATCCAGATGGAAGCGGCAGTGGTCAGGCCGCGAACATTCAGGCCCTCCTTGAAAATAACCCCGGCTCCAAGAAAACCGATGCCCGTCATGATGCCCTGCGCCATTCGGGTCGGATCTACCCGCACCGCCTCCATGGGCATATTTGGCGGCAGCCATTTCCACTGATAGAGCGTGACCAGCATCAGCAGGCTGGATGCAAGGCAAACCAGGGCATATGTCCTGAAACCGGCGGGATGTCCGTGCACGCTTCGCTCAAGGCCAATAGCTGCACCCGATAAGACTGCTGCCAAAAGATGAATAGCAATCGTGAGGAAATCCCCTACGTTCGTTATCGCTTCCAGAGTCCTTTCTCCTTTCAACCCTTTATAGTAAACCGAAATCGACTGATTGGCCTACTTCGGCTATGGGCACTGCGGGTAGGCACAGTGCATATTCACACCTCGCTATCTGCGAGAGGCCTTTTCGTGAGAGAGCGAGGGATACAGGATTTGCCGATGAGCGAGGATAGGCGGGGGATGGAATTGGCGGGCGGACACCGTCGAATTACGTTGCGCTAATCCGATCTACTTGAAGCGTAGCGGTAATCAGGCATGCATCGAAGCCGCCATGGGGCACAATGCGCTTTATGGCATCCTGTGTTTCTACGTCTCAGCTATGTCGTGAGGGAGATGTTGAATCTGCCAGGGCGTCCTGGAGTTTTTTCTCCTGCTCGAGAGACAGGGATGTTCGCAGGACCTTGCCTTTGATGTCGGTGAATTCCGCCAGAACCTTTTCCGGTTGCGCCTCGCGTACCAGAATGAAAAGCGCTGATGAGTTGACGGGGATGGTTTCACTCAACGATTTGATGAAATCATCATTGATGCCGTAGTCGGCGAGAGAACCGGACAGCGCCTCTGTTCCGGCGCCGATTGCACCGCCCAATACAAAGCCGGCAACCGGATGCATGAACAGCAGTCCGATCAGCCCTCCCCATAAGCTGCCGGAAGCGAACATGAAGCCGGTCGCTGCTGCGTTGATGGCAGGACTAATGCCCTGTTTGAGATGGACCCCGCCGGCCTCGTCGCGGATGACGACAACGGCATCCTCAAGATCTATCAGGTGTTCCTTTTTCAATTTGGCAAGTCTAAGCAAAACACGATCAGCTTCTTCGGCATCTTTAAAACCCACTACCACCAGCTCAGACATGTTTTTCTCCTGTCATGAAGTTTTTCTGTTTTCGGAGCCGATCCCGGGAAAAATCAATTTACAGTGCCGGATCTCCAAACAGCGAAACAGTTTTTATGCGGCGCCTCCACTGGCGCTGATATTCTGTCCGGTAACCCAGCCGGACTCCTCGCTCACCAGAAAGAGGACAACTCGCGCTATGTCTTCCGGCTCTCCTACGCGCTCCAGGAAAGACATCGCTGCCATCCGTCTTATCGTTTCTTCGCTTTTTCCCGTAGTGAACATTTCCGTATTGACCGGCCCTGGCGAAACGATATTTGCAGTGATGCCGCGATCCCCGACTTCTCTTGCGAAAACGCGCGTCAGTTGTTCGACAGCACCCTTGCTGGCCGCATAGGCGCCATAATTGGGAAGCATCAATCGTGTCACAGTGCTGGATAAATTCACCACGCGGCCTCCATTCTCGAGCCGGACAGCGGCTTCCCGCAGAACATAAAAAACGCCTTTCACATTGACATCGAGAACGTGATCGAACTCATCGTCGCTGATGTCAGACATTTTTCTGGACAGGAGCACGCCTGCGTTATTGACGAGGATATCCAGATGCTTAAAACGGTCGATTGCGGCATCGAAGAGCCTGCCAACTTCAACTGAATTGCTGACATCCGCCTTGATGGCAATCGCCTCTGCACCTGCCTGCTGGATTGCAGCGCAGACTGCCTCGGCTGCTTCCCTGTTTTTAGTATAGTTCACCACTACGTTTGCGCCTGCACCCCCTAATGTGCGCGCTATTTCGGCACCGATGCCGCGCGATGCGCCCGTGACGATAGCGACTTTATTGTGTAGCGGTTTGCTCATTTCATTCAATCAGGCTACAGGGAAAAATTCCGGAATCTATTCCGTGGATTGATCTGCGAGTTGATCGGTAAAGCTCAGCTCGATGCCATTTCCGGCAGGATCTTTAAAGAATAACTGAGTAATGCCCAGTGCAGGTACCTGGCCTTTTCTAAACAGGATGCCCTGCTGTTTCAACCTTTTCTCGATTTCAGTGCGTCCGGTGCAGGTGAATGCGGCATGATCGAACGTAGTCGATATGTGGGTATGCCGCACTTCATCCACGGCCGCTTCACTCAGGTGAAGGACGCATTTATCACCAGCATAAAGCCAGTACCCGAAGCTGTCGAACGGGGGGCGAACACCCTGCGTGAGCCCCACTACATCGCAATAAAAAGCCTTGAGACTGTCAAGCAATTCTCGTGGGGCACGCAGATTATAGTGATTGAAGTCGAGGACTCCCACTGCTTACTCCTTTGCTCCACTTGATTTCAGTAATTCTGCCACGTTACTGTGATTTTTGCTCAATGCCCACTGCAACGCGGTCTTGTCCCATTCATTCCTTAGATTGGGATCGGCGCCGTTTTTCAGGAGAACTCTTGCAGCTTCAACATGCCCGCCTCTCGCGGCCATCATAAGCGCAGTCGTTCCATTATCAGAGGTTGAATTGATCGACACCCCTCCTTCCAGCAAGAGCTGGATGATTCGCGCGTGGCCTCCTGTTGCGGCATAAATCAGCGGGTTCCATCCCTCATGGTTGATTTCCGCTCCCTTGATATACAGTTTTCGGACAATATCTTCCAGACCATGCAGGCTTGCAAGCATGATGGCTGTTTCGCCATAGCGGTTGCGAAGGTTGAGCCTCGCGCCAGCCTGAACGAGCAGATCGACAAGATCGGTATTTTTATGACGGACAGCAGCCATTAAAAGGGTATTTCCCTGCTCATCGGGGGTATTCGGATCAGCGCCCTTTGCGAGCAATTTGCTGATATCGGATGTATTATTGTCTTCAGCCGCCCAGCGCAAATCTTCATAAACCCCACCCATTGCATAAGGCTGCTGCGAGAGACTGGCGGCAAGCACCAGACCAGCCATAAATAATCTTCCGGATGAATTCATGATTCAGGCCGCCTTGAACAGGTTGAAAAAGTTATCGGTCGTGATCCTGCCGACTTCCTCAACTGGGATGGCGCGCAGCGCCGCTATTTCTTGCGCGACGTTCCTCACAAACGCGGGTTCGTTTGTCTTGCCACGATACGGCACGGGAGCAAGATAGGGTGAGTCCGTTTCTATCAATATCCTGTCCAGGCTGATTCTTCTGGCCACATCCTTCAGCGCAACGGCATTCTTGAACGTGACAATGCCTGAAAATGATATATAGAAATTCATTTCCATCGCCTGCCGCGCTACTTCCCAGCTTTCCGTAAAGCAATGCATGACTCCCCCCACCTTGTCCGCACCTTCCTCCGCCATGATCCTCAGTGTATCGGCAGCGGCTTCACGCGTGTGGATGATGAGCGGTTTCGAGCATTGACGGGCAGCGCGGATATGCTGGCGGAAACGCTCCCGCTGCCATTCGAGATCGCCCTTGAGGCGGAAATAATCCAGTCCGGTTTCACCTATCGCCACCACCTTTGGGTGATCAGCCAAAGACGCCAGTTGTGCCGCCTGCGGTTCGGCGAGATTTTCATAATCGGGATGGACACCGACCGAGGCGTATAAATTGGGATGGTTCTCGGCAAGAGCGCGGACCCGGGGAAAATCCTGGAGATTGACACTTACGCAGAGCGCATGACTGACATCGTTTTCCCGCATTCGTGCCAACAATTCATCCAGCCTGCTCGCAAGATCGGGAAAATCAAGATGACAATGGGAATCGACAAACATGTGGCATCCGGTAAAAAAGGAGAAAGGAAGAAATGACGGCAACAGCAATTATTTCTCTGATCCAGGGATACTGGCTTATGGGCGTCAGTTGATTATCGCCGCTATTGATTCCAAATAATCGCTTAATTGAACATATCGAACATATCACACGGAAAACAATCCCGATAGTAGGCACTATATATTAACGCCCCCAATCCGCCAGTGGGTGAATCGCTCTCCCTCTGCCTCAACAGCCGTATCCAGATGCAAAAATGACGTCACAGGTCTTAACTACCTGTATCCGGTACTCGCGGCCATAATGGCCGATTGCTTTCAACCCATTTTTGAAGCCTTCGCCGTGCAGAATCTCCTGCTGTTTTTATTTCCAGAGGATCACAAATGGATTTCCAGGAATTCCAAAGAATTCGGAAAAAATCGTACGCTAAGGTTTTGGCGCCCCATTTTTTCCCTTCCGGCGCAACAGCGTCAATGCGGCATTGGCCTCGAACCGCGCAGCTTCCTCGATGTATCCTTGCACCGTGCCGTCGTGTCGCCAGCCACCTTGCCGTTTGATGTCCTTGAAATCAGCCCCGGATCGATGGGCGCTGGTGGCCAGGCCGCGCCGCAGGCTATGGCTGCTGAGTTCCGGGGCGTATGCCAGATCCGCCGCTTTGGCACACGCCTCCAGAATATCGTTGATACTGCCGTCGCTCAGCGGATCGGCGCCGATGACACCCCAGCGGGTGACGCGCCGGAACACTGCCCCCGAAATGATATTTGCCGCTTCCAGCCAGCGCTTCAGGGCGCGAACCGGGCAGCATGTTCCATCCGGACCGCCGTAGGGAATCGCCTTGCTGACGCCTTCCCCTTCCTGGTCGGTCTTCGAGCGCCCAAGCGTGATCACTAAACCGTCCGCTTCCCAAGCCAGTTCCTCCACCCTCAGCGCGGCCAGTTCGCTGCGGCGCAGCGCGCCGAAAAAGCCGATCTGCAAGAGTGCATTATTCCGTATCGCAATCAGGCTGGTATCGGGCCCCAGCTTGGCCACGATCGCTTCCAGGTCCTCAATTGGCAGCGCCTTCGCCTTCTTCCTCGGCTTGCCGCAGGTGCGCGTGACGCCCTTCAAGGTCTTGCGCACGCTCGGATCGGCGGTCGGGTCCGGGAATCCCTGGAATGCGTGCCATTGCGCTAGCGCCGTCAGCCGCAGCGCCAGCGTACGCGGGTTCAGGGAGTCGGAATAAGCCAGCAGATACCGTAGCGCTGCCCCCGAATCACAAGGCAGTACCCCGCCCCAGGCGTAGAAATGCCGGATCGCCGAGCGGTAGGTGCGGCGAGTGTTTTCCGAGGTTGCCGCCGAGATAAAACGCTGATGGCGCTCCCGCATTTCATGTTCGGAAATGAGCGTACCGGCGCTACGTTCTGACAGATTTCCCGACAAGACGACATTTTCCGGCTTCTTTTCTTTCATCCCCATTTTTGTCGCTCACTTTCGCGTTTTTGGCTGCGTTACACAGGAGTGATGCAGAGTTCGATATTAAGTCACGATAATATAAATTATCGCAGCTATTGGCCTTGAATTCATCCATATATTTTTAACATTATTTGTAATAATATTACATATAACGTATTACATTACTTTATTCGAGGAAGACGCCATGGCCCGTGCCGGTATTCTGTATTCTCATGTCGCCCAAGCCGCCGCCCAACTGGTAGGGGCAGGCAAGAATCCCACTGTTGACAGCGTACGCGAAGCCTTGGGCGGCACCGGCAGCAAAAGTACCATCGCGCCTTTTCTCAAGCGCTGGAAAGCCGAGCAGCAGGACACCGTGGCGGCCGTTGAATCCGGCTTGCCGGCATCGCTTCTCCAGGCGGTTACGGGACTGTACGAACATATGCAGGCCGAACTGACGTGCAAGCTCGATCAAGCCAGGCAGCAACACGCCGAAGAGCTTCGCGCTGCAGGCGAACGGGAACAGCAGCTCAATGATGAACTGCAGGCCGCTTTGAAGACCAAGGCAGATTTGTCGGAGGATCTTGCTCAAACGCGCCGTGCACTGGCGCAGTTACAGGAGGCGCATCACGCTCAGAGCCTGTCGCTTGCCACGGCTCAGGCGGAGAATGCCGGCTTCCAGCAGCGCCTGGCCGACCGCGCCAGCGAGGTGACGACGCTAGACCATCAACTGACACAGACACGCGCGCAGTTCGAGCACTATCAGGAAGCGACCGCGGCCCGGCGCGCTGAAGAACGCCAAGCTTACGAGCAACGTATCGCTCGTCTCGAACAGGATCTGGCCAGTGCAAACCGGCAGGCCGCTGTACAGCAAACGACAATCGGCCAGCAGGAAATGCGTATCGCCAATTTTATCGCCGAGTGTGACCGCCAGGATCAGGCCCTCCATGCGACACAAGAGGAATTGACAGCGGTGCGCTCGGCGCGAGACCGTCTTACCGACCAGGTTCGGGATATGATGACAGCGAAAGACGACTTGGTCGCGCGATGGGCAGTCGCGCAACAGCAGCTAAGCGACATGCGGGCAGCGCTGGCAGCCCAGGAACAGGCATCCAGTATGCTGGCCGACCAAGTGTGCCGCGCCGAAGAGCGCGCCGATCATTTGACAGAGGAGAAGCACACCTGGCTGCAGGAGCGCGGCGCGCTCGAACAGCGTTTGTTGTCGGCCGAACAGAAATTGGCCACTCTTACCGGTCCAGCCATCACAACGTAAAGCCGATAAGATTGGTATTTTTATGACGGACAGCAGCCATTAAAAGGATATTTTCCTGCTCATCGGGGTATTCCGATCAGCGTCCTTTGCGCGCAGTTGAGGCGGAAATAATCCAGTCCGGTTTCACCTATCGCTACCACCTTTGGATGACAAGGTGGAGTCGAAATTCTTTACAGTTATATCCAAGAATGCATTTTTAAATGAATTTAACGTCTCATGGAAAAGACTCGTTCTTGAAAAAAATAACTTAACCTAAAGCAATTCGAGTGCTCTTAATGATTTTGTCGTCGGTGGCGGCGGGCTTTTTACTCAGGAACAGGCAAACTCCAGCATCGGTTAGGGCTGGTTCTCAGCATTGCTGCCTGGCTTGAGTGTGCAGGGTGACAATGGGGTCCAGCTTTCAACCCTAACTCCCTTTCCATCACCGCAGCGGGCAATTCAGCTTTCCCTGGCCTCACGGAGAGCGATGTCCCTAACACAACCCATTGGCACGCATGGTTCTCCGGCGATTTCGGTGGCCTGAATACCCTGGTAACGGGTCCGGTTCTCGGCGCCAACGGCATCTTCCCTGGCACGATGGTGATTGGCGGAGGTGCAGGAACAGTCTTTCAATGCGGCGAGCCAGACCAGTCGCCATGCACAAACCAAGTTCCGGAACCAGGAGTACTGCCCTTGCTGGCAGTCGGGCTGTTCGGATTGGCTATACAATACGGCGCAAATATAACGCTTAAGTCTGATTGCAATATTTCGCATAAGAGACAATCCAAGAGCGTCCCTTATGCGAATCACTTCTAAAACAGCCATACTAAATAGCTATAGTCAGTTCCCTTCCATTAACCCCTTTTGTCATCCCTTCCCCTTCGACTGCCAGACAACGCGGGGAGCGCAGCAATATAGGAAAACAGCAGTTCTTCCAGGAATAGCCTCGGATTGAGCGGATGCCGGGCAAGCTGCTGCGTTTTATCCAGGGTCCGCAAATAAGCTGCCATTGAATGCGGATCAAGCCGGAACGCCAGGAATTTTATTTGCGCGAGCATGTCCAGATGATAACGGACCTTCTGTGCCATGCGAAAACTCATCAGATCGTAGCACCATTTTTGCAGCCAGCCGACCACCATGACAAGGTCGGATTTCTGCATTTCCTCCGCCAGCGCAAGCACGTTGAAACTTGATGGAGCGCTGATTTGCTGGATGAAAGCGCTGTGCCGCGCAAGATAATCTTCATTTGCGAATTCCAGGGCGGTCAGGGGAGCGTAGCCAGCCGAGGCCAGGCATCTTTCAGGCGCTTTGACACCCTGCTGTTTTAACCACAGTGCTGCGGAGGCCGCATCAGGGACTGGCATCGCGATCTGGCGGCAACGGCTGCGGAGAGTCGGCAATAAGTACTGCGCCTGATGCGTTACCAGTATGAACAACGTCTGGAGCGGCGGTTCTTCCAGATTCTTCAGAAGGGCATTGGCAGCAGCCGTATTCATGGTTTCCGCCGGATGAATCAGGATGATCTTATAGCCGTTCTGATGGCTGGTAATATTGACGAAGTCGCCCAGCTCCCGTATTTGCGAGATGCTTATCTGTCTGCTGGGTTTTTTCGCTGACTTGCCGCTGCCGGTGGCCTGATTCACTGCCTTGGAAAAAGATTGAGCCTCTGCTTCATCCCCGGGTTCCACACCCTCCTCACCGGCTCCCTCTCCCGAGCCGGACGTGATCGCTTCGGGCTCGACAAGGCAGAAATCCGGGTGGCTGCCTTGCTCAAACCAGTGGCAGCTTGCACAGACTTCGCACGCCTTTCCTTCAACAGAGGGATTTTCACAAAGTCTGGACTTCGCCAGGTAACGGGCAAACGCAAGCTTGCCCAGGCCCTTTCTGCCTCGTAACAGCAGGGCGTGACCCAGCGGACCCGCAAGTTTCCGCCATACTTCGTTCTGCCATCCGTAAATATCGCTCATACGCAAATCGTTGCAATACTTTTTTCAACGGACCTCCTGACATCCTCCAGAGGCTGGTTGGCGTCTATCACCCGTATTCTTTCAGGAAATTTTTTTGCCCGCTTCAGATATGCCTCTCGCACTCTCCGGAAAAATTCATCCTGTTCTTTTTCAAACCGGTCCGCCTGCCTGATGTTGCTGGTTCGCTGCCTTCCCGATGCGACAGACACATCGAGATAAAGGGTAATATCCGGCTGAAACCCACCCTGCACCCACCGTTCGAGTTCGTTCAATTTCCGCGGGGACAGTCCCCTTCCCCCGCCCTGATAGGCAAAGCTGGCATCGGTGAAGCGGTCCGATATTACCCAGTCGCCACGGCTCAAAGCAGGCAGGATGACCTTGTCCAGGTGCTCGCGCCGGGCGGCGAACATCAGCAGCGCCTCCGTTTCCGCGTGCATCACCTGCCGGCCATCGAGCAGGATGCCGCGCAATGATTCGCCCAAGGGAGTGCCTCCGGGTTCACGTGTGACAATCACGGTATTTCCTTTTTCTTTCAGGAGATGCTCCAGCCACCGAAGATGCGTGGTCTTGCCTGCGCCGTCGATTCCTTCCAGAGTGATGAACTTGCCCCTCATGAGTATGATGTCATTCCTGAAAATTACGATACGGGTAATACTATTTATCCGGTCAGGCAGGACTGTTCTGCTTCGAGGCGAGTTTAACTTTTAACTTATACTTGTGGAAGGTAATAGCTGCAAATCCACTTAACCGGGCTGGAGAAAAAGAAGCTGCAAGCCCGGATAAAGTAAACAGTTATACTGTTCCACAATGCGTACAAAAACACACAAAAGGCGCAGATACAAAAGGCAATCAGGAGTTCATCATGACTGACGATATTGGAAGCGTATTCGCACGCCGGGCGGTTTTATTTGCACTGGTGTTCAGCACCTCGATTTTCAGCGTTTCCAGCGCCGCTGCCCAGCAGGCGGAACGGAATCGGCAGGATAAGACAATAGCTGATACGGGTGAGTCTGTTTCCCGTCCGCTGGAGCCGCCTTTGACGGAATTCCAGAAGATGCAACTGCACCACCGGCGCTATAGTGCTGCTGCCAATAACATGGCGCATCTGTTCAAGCTGTTGAATCAAAAAATCCAGGAAGTATCTTTGGCAGCAAAAACTGTCGAAACGAAGGACAATTCTCACAACAGGCGCCAACTGGAAATCCGGCTACAGCAGCTGGAAAGCGCGCGCGTGGCTTATAGCGTTCAATATCTGCAACTGCAATCACAGATGCAGAACGAATATCGCAATTATGCTGCGATCAGCAACGACCTGAAGGCAAAGTATGATAGGCCCGCAAGGAGCCGGGGAGAGAGTGCCCGGGATGCCGGCAGTGCTAAGGCGAGATCCAGCGGGAACAAGCCAGCTAAAGCCAGGGGGATGGAAGATAAGGATACAGAGAACCATGCAAAGGCGGAACCCCGCGTTGAGGAGCAGCCTGTCGCTGAGTCAGCGGCGAAGGATCCGCGTGTCCTGGATCTGAACACCAAGGAGGTCAGGGCAAGGCGCGAGGGACGCTCGAAAATTGAACCCTCTGAGAGTTCCCAGTCCGTCACGGAACAACCGTGAAGTCAGCGCATACATCTCACTACCCGCCTCCGGTCGTCGGGCCCGCAAGTGCTTCCCGCAGTCTTTTTTCCTGGTCATGAGACAGTGTTGTCCTGAGGACCTTACCTTTAACATCCGAGAGTTCCGCCAGGATCTTTTCCGGTTGTGCTTTGCGAGCGAGAATAAAAAGCGCCGATGAGTTGACAGGAATTGTTTCGGCTAGCGATCTTATGAAATCATCGGGGATCCCGTAATCGGAAAGAGAGCCGGACAAGGCGCCCGCACCTGCACCGATCATCCCGCCAATCAAAAATCCGGCTGCGGGATTGAGAAATACAAGCCCAACCATTGTCCCGAGCAATCCCCCTGAAAGCAGACCCGCGGATGCATCATAATGGGTCAGGTTGATGCTCTGTTTGAGGTTGACCTCACCCTTTTCGTCCCGAACCACAACCACGGCATCATCAAGATCCAATAAATCCCGGCTTCTCAAGGCCCTGAATCTCCATAAAACTTCCTCAGCCTTTTGCGTGTTTTCAAATCCTATTACCACCAGATCGGACATGCTCTACTCCTTTCAGCCTTTCCAAAACCTTACCTTACTTCGGTCTTATGCTTCCTGTCAGTCGGGGTATATCTCTCAAGATCAAAGGTGATTCTATCAATCAACCTCATACCATGACCTCCTCTTACTAAAAAAGCTTTTTGCACACAAAGACGGACACTACCATCTCCGGTAATTAAAAAACAGTGTATCGTGAAAATCATTGCTCTCCTTACTTCTTCCTTTCCCCCTTCCCTTCCCTTCCCTTCCCTTCCTTTCCTTTCCCTTCCCTTTGCTTGATCTCACTTTTCAGGCAGGGATTTTTTCAATTGCTGTCACAGGTGGGCTGACGGTTTATCAAGTTTTAGTGGCATGCCCCGCAACTCACCGATTGTTTTCCGGTTAAGCAAGCAGAAAGTGGATGTTCTATAAAAAATTATCTACACTGCAATTTAACGAATTCTTTTTTTTGTAATGGAAACAATTCCATCACATAATTTGTGTTAAATCCAATCGAGCCCAAAAAATGATGGATCTGTGGTGGTGAGTTCATATTGTTGTTATGTCCACCTGCCGCGCCACTTCTGTTCGGAAAAGGGAACAGGAGACAGATAAGGGAAAAAGAGGGTAGAAACTGACCGTACAGCACTGAAATTCTTTCTTATTAAATATTTTAGGGGGAAATATCATGCGACAGATTCGATCCTGTTTGCCTTCACTTACAGCAACAGCAGGCGTCATGGCATCCCTGCTGACCATTCCTGCCTGGGCGGTTACCTTCACACCCACCAATCTTGTGACCGATGATCAGCTCGCTCATGCCGCACAGATTACCGACACTGGTCTCAAGAACGCGTGGGGAATGTCCTATGCTCCTGGCGGGCCCTTCTGGGTCTCTTCGAATGGTGGCGGAACAATCCATTTGTATGGTGTGAGTCCAGCAACACAGGCAACTGTCCAACGGCCCTTGACAGTTTCCATCCCGGGCGAGAGTAACGTGACGGGGCAGGTATTCAACAGTACATCATCATTCGGGGGCAATCGCTTTCTGTTTGTAAGCGAAGATGGGACAGTTTCAGGCTGGCGTCCCGCCCTGGGTACGACGGGTTTGATACCGGCAGAGAAACTGGTGTCGGCATCTGCGAGCAACGTTTATAAGGGTGCCGCTCTCGGCAACATCGGGGGGCACGATTATCTTTACGCGGCCAACTTCAAAGCGGGGACGGTGGATGTTCACAAGGGAGATGCGGGGACGCCCTCACTGTCCGGTTCGTTTACCGATCCCGGCCTTCCCAGTGGATATGCTCCTTTCAACGTCCAGAATCTCGACGGATCGCTATATGTGACCTATGCCCTGCAGAATGCAAGCAAGGATGACGATGTGGCCGGGGCAGGGCAGGGTTTTGTCGACCAATACACTCTGAACGGTGATTTCGTTGCGCGGGTTGCATCCGGCGGAACCTTGAATGCACCGTGGGGCTTGGCTGTAGCGCCTTCTTCGTTTGGTTCTGCTGCCGGTGATCTGCTGGTAGGAAATTTCGGTGATGGCCATATCAATATTTATGACGCCAATACGCATGCTTTTCTCGGCCAGGTGCTCGATGCCAACAGTCATCCCATAGTGATTGACGGTTTGTGGGCCCTTTCACCCGGGAACGATACCATGGCGGGCAGCAGTCATCTGCTGTACTTCACGGCGGGGCCCAATGAGGAAGCCCACGGTTTGTTTGGCGTCCTCACACCTGTCCCCGAGCCTTCCGTTCACGCAATGATGCTGGCGGGACTGGGCACGTTGATGCTGCTGATCAGGCGCCGCACCCTGATATGGAATTTTAATGAATGGAGGAATCACGGCGCCTCAATTATGAAGTTTTGATGAATGGAGAATCACCGCGTCTTAATTCAATGTACTTTATTCTTGACTTTATTTGTAACAGTTTTATCATATAAGGCGTTGGACAAGTGATCCCTCCTTTGTAAGTGGAAACTTTAAACCCGAAGTCGATAACGTCTTCGGGTTTTTTTATGCCCACGAACCTGATCTATCTTGGACAGCAATAATTCGTACTCCGCTTGTTATTTTTTGTGTCCGAGCATGAGTCCCGCGATTTCGATGCCGAGACCCAGGATGAAGAGAAGTGCGCCGATCCAGATATCTTCCGGCGCGAAGAACATCAGTATTCCGCCTAATATCATAAATGAGGCAGACAAAATCCGTTTGGTGCGAACACGAAGGGTCATGGCACACAGCCTTTTTACACAGCTTTTTGCAAGCAGATTCCGCTGAAGCAGATATCCGGCTATCCTTATATCGACAATATAACTATAGACGCTGGCTGCGAAAATGCTGGAGAAGGAACCTCTGGAGCCCGTATATAACTCCGACGAGGATGGAATCCGGCTAAACAGCAGCTATTTATGAGAGTACTTACTTTGCCTTTCTTTCAAGCTCAAAGACCATTGAATCAGAGGCCATCGAATCAGCAAGGGAAAGAAGTGGTTTTATAACCTGATCAACTTTATCCGCAAGAGCCGCTGGCGCGATGTTTTGTGCTAGCGAAGCCTGGAGTGCCTCTTGCAGACAGGCTGGTTTTTCAGTCGACAGGGGGTGCGGGTCAGAGGGTAGCCCTTGACGTAACAGGCTATAGATCACAGCCGGCTCCACGGCGTAATGAAAACACCATTGATCATCCAGCCGAAGGTAATTCAGGTGCTCCAGCGGAATGCCTGTTTTACCTCCAAGGAAACTTAAATCCTCATCGGTCAATCGATGAACAGGCTCACCCTCAATAAGCAGCTTCAGCGCAGCAATATATCGCTCATACTCGGAGGGCCCCCGGAATTTTCCCGCTTCGACCTCCAGGTCGACCACCTGCCGCAGGGAAGCATTGAATATGATTTCTGAAAATCCGATCTCGTCCCCTGCTTCTTTGCCTTCGCTATCGGACGGTTCGAAAACGCGCACGATCAGATCCGCTTTGTCCTTCATCCGGAGCTTGTTTGTGCCATATGTAATCTGATAGCTTCCTTCCGCATCCGTGATTGCCTGGCCCAGCAATGTCTCTGATCGCAGATCCCGATCAAATGCGCGGACGAGGAGATGAGGAAGTGGAAAGCCATTCACCTGGCGAATTGTGCCTTGAACGATGCAAAGCGTTTTAACTGTGATATCGAGGAACTCCTGAATCGCAGCCGGGTTCTTCCCTGCTTCAGCTACAATGCTACCCTCCGGATCAAGTACCCGTACAAGCAGATCAGGACCTTTTCGTCCATTCGAACGCCAGGCATAGTCGATACGATAGAATCCATCACCCTGAACCGCGCCTGTTGCGCCACACCGCACAAATGCATTCGCAGAGAGAGCATCGAATGCGCAAACGGTAAAGCCGCTTGCGCACAACGGCGCTCCATCTTCCTGAAAAATCTGACCGCTAACAGTATAAATCCTGGTCCGTGGAACATCCGGACCGATAGTCACGATGGCGATAGCCGAAAGGTGGTTCCCCAGGTTTTCCGCCTGATCCTGCGATAGCTCTTCGATCGTAAAGCCACGTTCCCACAAGATTCGGGAAAAATCATTCTGTTTGCGTGAAACAGGCATCATCAGGTCGAACAGCGCGCGAAGTTCCCCATCGATGACGAAAATACGCACCGAGTTGTCTATGACCCTGGCCTCCAGGTAATTCATGCCTTCAAGCGCCCGCTGTACATTCTCTATTTCGCCTGAATTCAACTTTTCCAGCAATATACCCTGCTCCAGAATGTGCTGGCGCAGATTTTTGAAACCTTTAACGAAGCTGAACAGCTTTTGTAGAATGTCGAGTTTCTTGTCTGGCTGGCTGAACTGGATGGTAGCGCGCATAGTGAACTGGTTTTTTTAATTATAAATTGTGAAGTTACGCCACCTGGAATTTATGCCCTAGAATTCCAGGTGGCGTCGTAGTTGTTTCAGCAAGCGCAACAGTCGGCTCATATTGCCCGTATTAGAGAAGGTGACCTGTCACTGTATTCGTTAGCATAACTGATAAGTATGAGAAATTAAGGATACTTTTTTCTCCTCCAATTAAATATAACCGAAAAATATCCTCAGAAATCATCTTGTACGACACGTATTACAAGTTATGTTATTAAAAAGGGACTTTGTCCGCTCAGGATTTACTCGGCATGAATTGCAAAAACATTTCTATCCAGTTGTCAACGTTCTGGCGAAAGTCGTCCGCTATCTCCTTGTGCTTGAAACTGTGGATGAGCGCTACGCGTACCGCGGCGACATCGAGCGACGGCAGCACATCCAGAAGCGTTGCTAATTGTTCCGCGAGACTTTTCCCTTCGGGAAACTCGTAAATGGAGCTGCCTAACAAAGCAAACCAGAATTCTGGCGGCAGGTTTCGCTCGCGCTGCGACAATTTGTGCCCCAGAGCGAAGCGGGCAAGATCTTTTTTCTTAAAGCCTGTTTCTCCAAAAAGGAAGCTGATATCCTGATGCTTCTCGTCTTCTTCCAATTCCTCGACCGGCAAATCCGAAAGCAATGGTTTGAGCATATACTGAATTCTGTCGAATAGCGTCGGCAATTGGGCTGCCTCCAGGGGGATGATCAGGTTCACCTCGGCAGTAAGCGGTGCATTGAACAGGATGGGAGAAGCGGCCAGCAGCGACCCGTCCATCGCGAGGGCCTTGACGACCAAATCTGCATTACGTTGTTCAGCACGACCAAATTGACTTTCTGAGTACTGGATTTGGTAGTTGCCTTGCCTGTTGGTCTGGCTTTGCCCCAATACCTGTTCACTACGTAAATCGCGGTCAAAGGCAGACACGATAATTCCGCCGGCGGGAAAACCATCAAAAAAGCGTACGGTACCTTTTACCGTATATAAGGTCTTCCCCTCCCCCGCTTCTTCCAATTCATCCAGCCAACGATTCATCACGTTGGCCGTGAGTTCATCTACTACACCGCTAGCCTCCAGGCCCTGTTCCTCCTGGAAAATGCTCACCAGGTCATGCGTATTCGTGTCGTACGCCAGTCTAACCTGTACCCACTCAAGTGCAACGGAGTATTTCTGCCGGGCGGCATCATCACTCCGTAGAATGACGCGTTGATCGAGGAAACGCTGCAACGCAGCATGCAAATCGGCAATAGCGGGACCTTGCATCCGCAGTTTCAGGGGAAAGGTAATTTTCTTCATTGTAATTCTCTTTGCATATGGGCTAACGTAATTTACTCAAGGGGAAGGCAGAAACCGCCCTTCTACCTGCTCTGACCCCGTTGATTTCACCATTGATTTCGAACCAGGTGAAAAAACCATGTTTTGTTGTAGTGTACAGTGGTTTATATAGTCACGGAATTCAGGATATCTTCGTAGGTGCCAGTAAGCATGAAAACTGGTGAGCACCTGCCTCCAATTAAAGGGCGAGGCAGCAGTGCATCTTATTCAGCGCATAGCCGATGAGTATGAGGAGCCAGAAATATTTTCTGTACCCTTCCGTGCTTTCATCCTTATTACAATTTGCCTGACTGTTCAGCTACATTAAATATCACACCATTCTTTAAAGCCAATGAGAAAGCTGTCTGCTGTTCATATTACCCGGCGTCTGGCTAACCTGCCGATGCCAGTTTATCCGGAAGATTTGCCGGTGGTCGCTTTGCGCGACGAGATCGCGCGGACCATTCGGGAAAATCAGGTAGTAATCGTCAGCGGCGAAACCGGCTCTGGCAAGACAACACAATTGCCGAAAATCTGCCTTGAACTCCAGCGGGGGATGAAGGGCATGATCGGACATACGCAGCCGCGCCGCATCGCGGCGCGGACCGTGGCGGCGCGTATCGCTTCAGAATTGAAGAGTCCCTTGGGGCACGCAGTAGGGTACAAGGTACGCTTTTCGGATAAGGTGAGTCCGGAAACGTATGTCAAGCTCATGACGGACGGCATTCTGCTGGCAGAAACCCAGGGCGATCCAGACCTCCTTGCCTACGATACGATCATCATTGATGAGGCGCACGAACGCAGCCTGAACATCGACTTCCTGCTCGGATATTTCAAGCAGTTGCTGCCGCGCCGGCCAGATCTCAAGCTGATCGTTACTTCCGCGACCATCAATGCCGAGCGCTTCTCGGCGCATTTCGATAATGCACCTGCCATTGAAGTGTCCGGCCGTATGTATCCGGTGGAGGTACGTTATCGCCCCATCGAAGCTCCGGTTCGCGCTGCTTCCGCCATCGCGGAAGATCGGAATGAAGACAAAGCCAGGAACAAGGCCAGGGATAAACAAAAGGATAGAGACAGGGATGAAGGCGACATGGAGCAGGCTATCCTCGATGCGATGGATGAAATCAATCGCTGTGGACCGGGTGACGTGCTGGTATTCCTGCCCGGCGAGCGGGAAATCCGCGATACTGCGGAGGCGCTGCGCAAGCATGCTTTGGGTGGGCCTGGCACCGGCCGCTCTGGTGCCGAAATTCTGCCATTGTTCGCGCGCCAGTCCTATGCCGATCAGGAACGGGTTTTCAAGTCTGATGGCAGCACCCTGCGGCGCATCGTGCTCGCCACCAATGTGGCCGAGACCTCGCTGACCGTGCCGGGCATTCGCTACGTTATCGATACCGGCGTGGCACGCATCAAGCGCTATAGCTATCGCAACAAGGTGGAACAGTTGCAGGTGGAGAAGATTTCACGCGCTTCCGCCAACCAGCGCGCGGGACGCTGCGGCCGGGTGATGAGCGGTATCTGCTTCCGGATGTACTCCGAACAGGATTATCTCGCCCGCCCGGAATTCACCGATCCGGAAATCCTGCGCTCTTCGCTGGCCGCCGTGATTTTACGCATGAAATCTCTCAAAATCGGGTCAATCGAGAATTTTCCTTTCCTCGAACCGCCCCTGCCACGCATGATTGCGGACGGCTATCAATTGCTGACTGAACTGGGCGCGGTGGATGAGAGTAACACCCTTACCAGCATCGGCTGGCGGCTGGCCCGGTTTCCCATCGATCCCAGGATTGCCCGCATGATCCTGGCGGCGAAGGAGGAAAACTGCTTGAGCGAGATGCTCATCATCGCCTCTGCCCTGAGCGTGCAGGACCCGCGAGACCGCCCGTTCGAGCGACAAGAAGCCGCAGACCGAGCCCACCAGAGCTTCCAGGACGAGCGCTCCGATTTTTTGAGCTATCTGAAGTTGTGGGATTTCTTTGATGATCTGCTCAAACATAAGAAATCCAACCGCAAGTTGGCCGAGCAATGCCAAGAAAACTTTTTATCCCATCGCAGAATGCGCGAATGGCGTGAGGTCCACGGTCAATTGCATACGTTGGTAATGGAAGCAGGATTGAAACCCAACGAGATACCGGCGAACTACGATGAAATGCATCGGGCGCTTCTCGCAGGGTTGCTCGGCAATATCGGCTTCAAGATCGACGAGGATAGCGAATACCTCGGAGCGCGTGGCGTCAAGTTTTCGATTTTCCCGGGTTCCGTGCTGAAAAAGACCAAACCCAAATGGGTGATAGCTGCAGAGCTGACAGAAACTACCCGGCTTTATGGCCGAAGTGTAGCGAAAATCGATCCTACATGGGTGGAAAGGATTGGTGGAAAGCTTTGCAAAAAGCATTATTTCGATCCGCACTGGGAGAAGAAATCAGCGCAGGTATCGGCATTTGAGCGAATAACGCTGTACGGCTTGACGGTGGTGCCGAAGCGACGTGTGTACTACGGCAACATCAACCCGGGAGAAGCGCGCGAAATTTTCATACGCTCGGCCCTCGTAGCAGGTGAATACATTACCCAGGCACCATTTTTTGAGCACAACCATGATCTTATCGCCAATGTTGCCGCTCTCGAACATAAAACCCGCCGACTGGATGTGCTGGTGGACGAGCAGGAAATTTTTGCGTTTTACGATGGACTGATTCCTGAGGGGATCAGCAATGGCGCAGCTTTCGAGAAATGGCGCAGGCAAGCCGAGCGTGACGATCCCCGCCTGCTCTACATTACCAAAGAATACTTGATGCGCCATACCGCGCAGGGCGTAACGGAAGAGCGGTTTCCAGATACCATGCTCGTAGATGGCTTCCACTTGTCGCTCACCTATCGCTTCGATCCCGGACACGTGTTGGACGGGGTCACTATTACCGTACCGTTGCCACTGCTGAACAAGCTGGATGCGGTGCAATTCGACAACCTCGTCCCGGGACTGATACGTGAAAAAATAACCTGGTATCTACGAGCGCTTCCCAAGCAGATTCGCCGCTACGTTGTACCTGTCCCGGAGTTTGTAACGCAGTTCCTTGAAAGCGCGGAGCATGCGGCAGCAACTTTGCCGCCTGCTCCCCTCCTCTTACCCCTGGCCGAGGCACTGGCCCGGTTTATCCGCGCCAGGACTGGCATTACCGTCCTGCCGGATGCCTGGCGGGACGAAAAACCGTCTCCGCACCTGATGATGAACTACAGAATCGTGGATGATGCAGGGCAAGAGCTGGCAATGAGCCGCGACCTTGGGCAACTAAAAACCCAACTCGGCCAGGCAGCGCGATTGACGTTCTCCCATTCCGTGACAGGCGAGCATAATCCTCTTGAACGCGACGATGTAAAACGCTGGGATTTTGGTGATCTACCACAGGAAATTACCTTCAGCCGTGCGGGCAAGAACATGACCGGCTTCCCTGCTCTCGCCCAACGGGATGGAAAAGTATCGATTCGCCTGTTCGACACGCGCGAAGCAGCAGAAATCAGCATGCGTGGTGGCGTGAGCCAATTGCTGCGCTTCGAGCTGAAGGAGCAAATGAAACAACTGGAAAAAAATCTGTCAGGACAGGATGGAAAGAGTGGAAAGGGCAGATACCTGGCGCAGGCGGCTTTTCAACTGCATACGCTCATCAAGCCTGATCAACTCGAGGAAGATATATTGAATGCGGTCGCAGACCGTGCCTTTATTGCGGATGATGCGCTGCCCCGTGGTGAAAAGGAATTTATCGCCCAGCGTCAGCGTGCCCGCGTGCGACTGCCTGCCGTGGTTGAGGCTCTGGCTCGCATCGTACAAAACGTTGCCAGCGAATACCAGGCATTGATGGCCAGGGTTTCTTCAATCGGAGGAGCGGACAAGGTACAAAAAACCGGCAAAACAGGTGGCGGTAACGCTGATAATCCGGAAGCCGACTTGATGATCCAACTCCGCAACCTCATTTATCCGGGATTTTTGAGCGCCACTCCTTGGGAACGCTTGCAGCATTTACCGCGCTACCTGAAAGGCATGATCCTCCGCCTGGATAAGTATGGTGCCAACCCTGAGCGCGACGCGCGTCACGCTGCTGCCATTGCCGGGTTATGGAATCAATATGAACAGCGCCTTGAAAAACATCGCAAGGCGGGAATCGAGGATCCCAAGCTCGTTGAGTTCCGCTGGCAGATCGAGGAACTCCGTATTTCGCTGTTTGCCCAGGAATTGAAAACGCCCTACCCTGTTTCGGTCAAACGACTGCAGAAATTATGGGAGGAAGTCAGTAAATGAGGCAGGATGAATCCTTCGCGTCGCTGGTGGATTCCTGCTTTCGCAGGAATGACGAGGCATAATATGGCAATGACAATGATAGGTTACGATCTTGGTTTATAGCCATTAACAATTTGACAGGTATTTGACGGCTAGATCCCCAGAGCAGTGTTCAATTAAGCAGCCGGTTTCAGCTCGGGAATACGCTGCTCTATCAGGTAGTTTGCGATCACTCTGCATTCGCCGCCGGAAGGAATTTCCACCACTTCTGACCCGGCATTCGCAGTTTCAACGCAAACAAAGCGTTCGTAGTCGTCATTCTTCAGATCGCCCATCTGGGCAGAAATTTTTGCCCAGGGGTTCCATACGACAGCAGTCCTGCTGTCGCTCGCCCGAATGCGAATCCGGCGATCATAAGCAATATCGTCGATCACCAACTCTTTCTGCACATCCTGGTAAATGCGATCGACTTCGGAATTGATCGTTATTGCACCCACCTGGGTTTTTTGAGCGTAATTGTCGACTTTATCGAGATACGCGACCCCCTCGAGACCGAGAATGGTAACCTGATCGATATGTCCGACCTTGAAGTAGGTATGCAGCGCCTGCGTGATTGAAAAAGGCGCGGTATCCTTATTTCGCGTGATCAATTCAAGATTCAGGGATTCTCCCACTGTGACTTCGAGATTCAGATTGAACGAATGCGGCCAGATAGCCTTTGTTTCCGTTGTGTCGGTCAAACCGAGCGTCACCTTGCTATCGCCATTTCCAGTTGCTTCCGTTTTAATGACGTTCCAGAGTCGGTTGCGTACAAAACCATGTACAGGACGCCCTTGCTGTTCCGGGTCCGGACCGAACCAGGGCCAGCAGATGGGAGCGCCGCCCTTGATACCTTTATCTGCCTCATAATATGCAGCTTCGCTCAGAAACATCAGGTTCTGCTCATTTGCGGGCTGAAAAGACAATACCTGTCCCCCATAAACAGAGATCACTGCGCTGCTCCTGGCATTATCGACCATGATAAAGGGAAATCCTCCTGCCCCCTCCATGAACTTGACCTGACCCTCGATCCCGTGATTTTTATTCAACTCTTCTATATTCATTTCATTCCTTATTCACTTCTGGAGATGCCCCGTAGAAGAGGATCATAATGGCACCTGAACATTTTGTCATCAACAGCTGTTTACGCTGATCGGCCTGCTGGTGCAGGCCGATCAGCGAAGCAGGACGAGCCTTGGAATTGCTTCTGCCTCCATCCAGACAACCGCGTTTTGTCCAAATTCCTTTCCAAGCGCCTTTGCTGTTTCCAGATTCAGTCCGAGCACGAGAAAGCTTTTTTCCGCCGACCACGCTCCGGCAGGATCGATGCCTTCACCTTCGATAATCTGGCTCTGCCTGGCAACATGCCGATCGAGGCTCTTCCGGAGATCCAGACATGCCTTTATGTTCACTTCATGGCTTTCCGCTGCACCGAAGGGGTTGCAGGCGGTGATGAACGCGGCACACCGATGACCGGATACTGCCAAAAGCCTTGCCAGAGGCTCGGAATACTGGTCCACATGCAATGTTATTACCTCATGGCCCAAGCCCGCCCGATAGTAAGCCGAGCGATAGGCATAAATGAGGTCATCAGGGATTTCAGTGTATGGCAATGGTATCTCCGGCGAGGCTTCCCATCTTCAGGCGTTTTATGAGTGCTGCATTTATCCATTGACGCGGGTAGCCAGGATAAGTTGCAACTGTGCGGGGAGAGTTTTTTTATGAAAGCTGGCGTATCACCCTGCAAGGATTTCCTGCAGCGAAAACGTTTGCGGGAATATTTCTGGTAACAACGCTTCCCGATCCGATAGTCGCACCCCGTCCGATCGTGACGCCGGGATTGATGATTGCTCCACCGCCAATCCAGACGCTGTCTTCCACAATAATGGGTTTAGCGGCTTCCAGACCAGTATCACGGTCCTCTGCCGCAAGAGGATGGGTTGCAGTATAGATCTGCACCGCCGGGCCCAGAAAGACGTTATGACCCATGATGATCTGCGCGCAATCCAGCATAATGCAATTGAAATTGGCGTAGAAGTTATCCCCTACCGTGAGATTGTAACCGTAGTCGCAATAAAAGGGCGGCTCGATATGAAGATTTGACCCCGATGTTCCGAGCAGTTCCCTTAAAATTGCAGATCGTTTTTCAGTCTCGTTCGGAAGGCTGTCATTGAAAGCCTTCGCTAATCTTCTGGCACGCTTTCTTTCCTCGACCAGCAGTCGATCACTGGAGCGATAGAGTTCTCCATTCAGCATTTTCTGCTTTTCGGTCTTATCAATCATGCCATCCATTCAATAGCGTTTGAAGAAGCTTCAGAAAAAAGCTTTCCCGAGGAAACGCCTGCCACGCCACTCCAGTCAGGTTTCGGACATTTTGCTGGTATGCTGCGTCGAGCATGGCTGCTTATTGCTCTCAGGATCATACTTGGCGCCCCAGTGTATAAGCGCATGAAGAGCCGGGGACAAATCCTTTCCTTTTTCCGTGAGCGTATAAATGACCCTTCTTGCATTAAGCGGATCGCGCTGCCTTGAAATGATATTGCACTCCTCCAGCTTTTTCAGACGATCTGAAAGAATATTGGATGCAATTTTTTCGGGCGAAGCGAGAAAATCCCGAAAATGCTGCTTATCCCTGAACAGGATGTCGCGAATAACAAGCAAAGTCCATTTGTCACCCAATATATCCAGTGCGCAGCTAACGGGACAGGAAGAACGCTTGTTCTGGTCTTTAATCATACTCACATTATGTTTGATTTTTCCGATACGATTCGTTTATTATACTTTCAATATGCAACCAAATACGAGGATTGAGACTCTATCTGGTGATTGCCAGTACAATTTTTTTCCTCGGAACAGCTTTATTTCTCATATGGATCAGATAGCGCGTTATAGCTTGTCCAGCAAAGGTTAAGCTTCTTGGATGGAAGATATAAGGCTGAAAGGCAGCGGCAAGCAAATACAAATCGAGAGGAGTAGATGATGAAGCAAGCGATACAAGCCGGTACATCGGTTCTTGTCCTGGCAGCAATGCTGTACAGCGGCTCAGCGGCCGCTCATGGAAAAGTCTCGATGGAGGAAGATAGCTGCATGCGCCGGCTTGGCGACAGCAGCATGGTTCATTTAAGCGCCTATCAGCCTCAGTATGAGCCTGCAGATCAATACTGCACCGAAATTCCCAAAGGGGGAAACACGTTTCTGGTGGTTGATCTTGTGGATCCCGCATTACGGGATATTCCCGTCGGGATGCGAATTGTAAGAGGAAGCAATGAAACAGAAGATGAAACGGTATCTTATGTGAGGCCAAGCTATCATCCCGATGGAGTGATCAAGGGGGAAACTGCCCTGGACAAGGGAGAGTACACGGTTTTCATAACCGGCGAAGCGGTGCCTCCCGTGCGCTACGAATATCCGTTGCGCGTAGAAATGATAAATTACGCAAAAACTTTTCGTGCCGCGGTCGGCCCAATGATAGCCGCTTTGCTGCTGACTCTGCTTGGTTACAAGATCATCCAGTCCAAGAGGGTGAAGCAATGGATATCTTCTCGCGAGCCATAGGCACTCAGAAGTTTAACGATAAAAACCTGTTTGCCGCTCATTCCTTATCGAGCCAGCGGCCAAGCAATACAAACGTCATATCGGAGAAAGCGTCATGGGGATTACCCGCAGTCTTGACGCTCTTGCCATTACGGTGATTGGCGCGTCCTCCGGCTTGGCCTCGCAGGGGACGTACTCCAGGTGATGGCTCATTTCCGCGCCCAGGGCATATTCAATGATGTGCTTTCTTGAACTTACGGGTGGCCGCTCGACATCATTCTTTGCTGCCATCCAGATCAGGTGCACTGCCCTCTGGCTCAAAATCTCGTGACACACTATCTAAACAGTTTTTCCTAAATTTTCTGCCCAAGATTCCTCAATGATCTCAATACAGGGAATCTGTAATAATTGATATGATATAAGGTACGGAATTCATGCGTCCATTTTGTGTGCCATTCCATAACCCTCCCATAAAATTCAACTCTCTCCAGCCCCCTATCGTCAAATAACTGTTTAAAAATTTCCTGACGCATCAAGAACGCAGGAGATGTGGCATTTTCGATGCTTTCATCATACGTAGTTTTGAGAATTATTATGCTGTTATTGCCTTCAATGCATAAATCCATGGCTACGACAGATTCGTTATACCAATAACGATAAATACGACCCATACCTCGCTGGCAAAATTGCTCGAGTAGAATTTGATAGAATTTTCCTTGCGCGTTTGCTGGATGGATGCTGGTTCCATTTTTTCCCTTCCAGCCTGCACTTTCGATTCTACCGTAATCAGCAATAGCCTCCGCAACCTCTTCTGGTTTCGTGCTGAGCTGCAGCCGAGTAACGACTGATTCACTGTCGAGCCTGTTTCTTTGCTTCTTCATATTTTGGCGCAAATTTTTGCCGCGCACCGTCCAGTAATCATCAAACGTTCCGCGCAATGAAATTCTTGCAGTAGGGATATAGTCCAGCGAATATATTGACTTACTATTTTCCGGCCGTACTACCAGATCCGGATCTTGCTGAGTTATTCCGAGAGCGAGCGGGAAACCGGGAAGTGTCTTTATCAGGGTATTCAGAAGCTCGTCCCAATCTAGCCCGGGCTCATGCATCCAGGCTCCAAGAGGAGCTTGTGAAGGCTGGAAGGTATTCCAGAATCCCCTGCGTCCTGGCGCCATAATACACATCGCCTTAACATTGCTAAGGCTTTTATAGCATGCAAGTATTTCTTTTCCAGTACTGAAGACATCAAGCAGGGACGAAATAAAAGATGGATCCAGGAGTGGGGAAGCCCCTGCTTCCTGATGGAGTTGTCGCCAGAGGTTCTGATGGTTCAGGAAATCACTGGCAGGATATAGCGTCCACCTCATAAGTCTCCTACGATAGAAGAACAGTTCTGATTTCCGAGATCATCCAAGCCATCTCCTGTTGGCTCAACTCTTGGTGACAGGGAAACTGGAGCACCCGACGGGACAAATCTACACTGGTTTTGCACGTTGTCGCTTCCATACCTTCCCACAAAAATTCTCCAAACCGAATTACCGGTATCCCGGCATTTTTCAGCGCCCGGAATCTTTTTTCCGGATCGTCTACCACTAAAGGAAAAACGTAAGGGAAAACTCCTTTAGGTAAATCTGGAAACAAGAAATAGCAACCAGGTAACCCCGTCAGTGTCTGGAGGAATTTAACGTAGTTTTGGCGGCGGTTCTCAGCAATACGTTTCTTGGAAACTTTTCTGATCAAGTATGTTGAAATAAGTGCCGACCGCTTGCTTACCCATTTTGCTTCAAATCCGAAACCGCCTTCCGACGCTCCTGGCCCCAAAGTACTTTTTTCCTTCAGAATTCTCTCTTTTAAAGTATCCCAGATAAAATTTTTGAGCCGCAGGGGACCATGGATGAGCCTCTGTAGAAAAGGAAGTCGTCCGTATTCGAAACCCTTTTCCAATACATTAAGCATCGCCTTAAGTTCGAACCCAGCCCCAGCCGAGGTCAGCATGAGTGACGCAAGATCGTGACGTGATGAAACAAGACACCCACCTTCGTAAATGGGGAAAAATTTCATGGAACTTGCGACAGCGTAATCTCCAAATGAGCCTAATGGCCTTCCCTCGAATTCACCAAAAAACGAATGAGCACAATCCTCTAATAAAAAAATGCGATGTTCATCGCAAAAATTACGGATTTTTGCCATGTCTTGAGGAAAACCAAAATAATGCGCGACAAGAATGAGTTTTGTAGAGCTATCCAGCCGTGACCGCACGTCTTCCAAGTCAACTGACGTATCTGGGTGAATTTTATAAAACACTGGTGTCGCGCCCACCCATATTATGGGTTCCACCATTGCGGCGCAGTGATACGCCGGGAGAAGAACCTTGTCATCTTTTCCAATTTTCATTTGCTGAAGCGCCAGGGCAATAGCGACTCTGCCGCTGGTTACAAATTTCACTAAAGGGAAGTCAAGTATCGACGGTACATGTTCTCCTTGGGGAACTGCAAAAGATTGTAACGATAGTATTGGAAAGGTTGGTATGCGTGGTTTCGGATAGTCCATACATCTTTCCTCTGACCCTAAGGATGGTTAACCAGACATGGATTGCATATAGCTGCAACCCAGCATACGCAGTGAAGATAGACAAGCGCGCAACAGGATTTTCGGTACATTTCTCTGGCTTATTTTGCGAGACGTGAAAAGTCTCGGCACGGAGGTCGGGCCGCCCAAGTGGACAGAATAAGGATAGCGCTGTGTTGGCCACCTTAGAATTTATCCATAAAAGTTAAAATATGATCCGAATCGCAGGTGGACGGCCGTGGCTAACGTCAACGACGGCAAGCGCCCCGATGAGGTGCTCAGCACCGCCGTCATCAAGCGCAAGCTCATATCGTTGGTAGCGCTTGACGGTGGCATCCTCGATGATTCGGTCCCTGCGTTCGACCTGACCAGTAGTCCAGAGATGGCTGGCCTTTGTGATGCGATGTTCGATACCATGCTCACCGCAGTCCAGCATATCATGTGTATGACGAATCATAAAAAAATGGGATCAAGTTGTCCCAGTCGCTCACTGCATGAGTCTTATACGGTATCTCTCTGCGTCCCAGTCAAGCAGCTCAGCGATCTGGTCATGGCTCAGCACATTAACCTCCGCTCCCTCAGGCTGTCGAGCGAGCACCTCATAATAACAGCGCAGTTGTGCCATCTGGCTGGCATTAAAACCGGGTTGTGTAAATACCCCTATACCCCGTATGAATATCAATTCAGGCCGGAATTTGCCACTGGCTATTTCTGAACGAAATGCATCCATACTGGAATAACAAGCGGGACGAGCTCCTAAAAAAACCACATGATCGGGACATAGAGCCCAGCTTGATGAAAGGCGAGTAAAAAGCTTCATATCCGTTGCCAGATGATGAATGAATGGGTCTGTAACCGGTTTATAGAACTCGTAATCTGCTATGAAAAGCGATTCATACTGAGGCAAACTAACCGGGGGGCAGGGCTTTACTGTCAGTAGTTCGGTAACCGTCCCAAGCTGATGACTGATCTCGTCAACATTTGCCCCTCCGATAATCACACCATGATTCTGCAACAGTACTACGTGTGCGTCAGGAACGTTATCAAGCGCAGTACTGACAGCTTGCGCCAGGGCCGCACCTGGCTTATGGTAGCCGGTGCTGGTCCAGCGTACACGTGGACCAAGCACAGTCTCAATGTCACGTTCGTAGTTATTTCGTACCAGCCACGACAAAATTTCGACGGCATGTAGATGCACCACCACCTGATGTGGTATCAACGCATGCAGAAGCGTTTCGATGGATGGGCGCAGTGATGATTGTTGCCGCAATTTGGGAATTACGGAAAAATCTCCCGAAGAGAGTGCGTTTGTGAGGTGTGGAAGATCTACAGGGACAAAGATATCATCCCTTCCGGCATCTGCAAGACGTGTACCCGACGCTTTTACCCAGAGCGTATCGCCGCTCTTCCAGGATACGTTACCTCCCGCGCCTTGAACTAGCATTGGATCAGCGCCGATAGCCGCACAGTAGTTTATAATTGATGTTCTCATGCCTGTTCAGCCCTCATGCCGGCGCCATAAGAAGGTGTAGTGAATTTTTCACCCAGACGCGCCAGTAATAGGCGTAGATCCGCAAAATCATAGAAGGCCGCATCTGGCGCATTCGGCCCTCTACCGATTTCCAAACCATCGTGTAGCTTCTGTAAAGTAACGGCACCGATTTTTTCTCGGGCACCTTTGATATCATTAACCGGGTTATCCCCAATCATCCAGATACAGTCACCCTTTGGCCGCATTTTTTCCCGTGCAAATTGAAAAGAGTCTTCGTGAGGCTTGTCGAACCCAACCTCCTCACTAGTGACGATATAATCAAAGTAGTTGTCTAGTCCAAAATAAACGATCTTGCGAAACTGGATCTGGGCCGTCAAGTCAGTGACAATTGCACTGGGAATACCCAGGAGCCGAAGATCATCAAGTAATTCCTTCACGTTATCAAATAGAACGGCATTGCTGAGAAGGGTCCGCCAATAAGTCTGCTCGAAATCAAGCGCCAGCATCACTTGCGACCCGAGGCCGATAATCTCCAGCATTCGCTGCAGGTAGAGTAGCCGATTGTGTGACGCCGCTGTATGCTTGAGGCGGCTTTTTACCTGCTGCCGTGCTTCGGCAAAAGCTTTGTCAAAGGCTTCCGGCTGGATTGAAAGGGTCCGCGTGACTTTTTCGCGGACAGCTTGCATTCCAGCTGCATGTGCCGGTGCATACTTATAAAGTGTGTCATCCGTGTCGAACAGAATGGCATCGGGTAGACGGTTAAAGCGCTCCGGGTTTACAAGCTTTACCATAACAAACGCTTGTTGAGCGCCTGACTGATATGGGAGAGCGTGATAAGCTGCATCAAACCCAAAACCCCATCTTTCCATTGCGGCGCAATGTCGAGAAATTCAATAATGCGTGGCACAAGCAATCTCGCTGCCAGGGCAATATCCTCGGACGAAGGCTCTCCCTCGATGGTCAGATAGACCTCGGTGGCTTCCTTGTTTGTGTTGATATCCACATACAGTCCGCAAATGCCTACCAGCACACGAGTAAGTGAGAGTTCGTTCAAGCCATAGAGGGAACGCACGAACAGCTTGAAGCGCGGTGGGTGGCGGCCCTCGCCACTTCTCAGCATGCGCGGATGGATGGGCTGTAGCGACATAACCAGATCCGCGTGTGCGGCCTGTGGGCGTATAAATTGCACTGAATCCGGTTCTCGCTTTTCAAGCAACGATAGCACGCGTTCAGCACTTTCCCCACGCTGATGGACATCCCGCTGCAGTTTCAGATACCGCCTCAATTCTTCATCAATATCCAGGTAGATGCTAAGATCATAGCAGCTGCGCAGGGTTGGCAGGTAAAGCGCATGCAATCCGCTCGCAATGATGAAATGGTTGCTCTTGACGCTAAGCGGCCGACTCATCATGCCGGTATCCGAATTGTAATGACGCAACAGCGTCGCCTTACCGTCCGTCAGGGCATGCAAGTCGCGGAAGAAGCGCTCCAGATCATTTGCCATCGGATTGAGATGAGTCATTACCTGCCACATGGGTTTTTGCTGGTCCCACAGATAGTAATCATCTCCGGACAGACGTGCTACGGAGTGGCCGCCGAATAATCCGGTCAAGGCGTCTGCAAGAGTATCTTTTCCTGCACCGGAATCGCCCGATATACCGATGACGAATGGTTTCCGACTCAGGCGGAAATAGTCGTTGGTGCTGATCGTCTCGCGCCATATACGAATGGTTAAAATAAGCCCGATCGTAGCAATCACAGTGTGGAGCAGCGACATTCCGCTCATGCCGAGTTCGCGAGTTACCCATGCAGCTGAACTGTTCAGCTCATCATATATCTTACTGTCGACAGTCAATGCCGGATAGGGCATAACTAACAAATTGAGTATCACGTAAAGTATGGAAAATGCGCCCACCAGTACAATGGCTATTCTGTCACTCGCAGACTGATAAAAAACCAGCAGGGGTATAATCCATATGAACCAGCCTGGCGATGCCGGGGTCAATAGCACCACTAATAAAAAACCAAGCCCAAGCAAGGCATTAAATAAATCAAAATTGGGGCGACGCACCCTCCACGCTGCGTAAAGCATCAGCAGATAGGACATCGGCAGCACATAGACAGTGGTATCGTCGCCTATCTTTAGTGCGAATTCATAAACCTTGTTCAGCTCCGGATTGTGCACCAGCATATTCAAACCAGATGAAAAAGAAAATGGCAGAATAAGTATCGCAATCGCCGCGCCTAATCCTTTTAGATAGCTCGGCAGCAACCGGTGCACCGCGCGATTGCGGATTAGATAGATAAGAAAAAAAGGTACTGCCAAGACCATGCTGAGTTTGGCGGAAATCGCGGCTCCACAGAGTATCCCCGCCGGCATGAGTTGCAGTTTCCGCGTGTAATACAACGCAAGACATAATAGCGTGACCGGAATCAGGTCGTTCAGCCCCAACCAATAGGTAGCAAGCACTACTATGGGTGAAAGCCAATACGTGGCCAGCACAAACCGCTCACGTGCCAAAAACTTGTGAAGGATGATCAGGAGAGTAATATCGGCAGCAATCAAGGTGATGCCGTAACCGTAATGAACCGGGAGATTGACCAGATTGCACAACATTGTCAACGGCAGAAAGGCTAGCCACATTACGTACCCATAGGGAAATGCGGGAAGGGAGCCACCCTGGCTTAACCATACGTCCCAAGGATCCAGCGTAAACCGCTGGGTGGTGACTTCCAGGAATGGAACGTACCAATTCATTGAAGCCTGAGGTAGAAGAAGCCCAATAAGGATCAGCCGAACGAGCAGTCCGATACTAAACATTGGATGAGAAAATAGCTTCTTCATATATCCAATGCCTGCTCCCAAAGCTCAGGGCGCTTTGTGCATACAGCATCCGCCAGAATGTCGCGCTCGCACAACAGCTCCACTAATCGCGGAATTTCATTCTCGGCACTGCGCCCCTGCAACTCGGGGGATACGACGCACAGTTTGAAGGCTGCGCTCTTCAGGCGCCTGGCATCGCCGCTACTCAAAGGGAAGTGCGTGAAGCAATCCACCCACACCCAATTGACCGTGCCGGCTAGCGCCAGCGCTGTTTCAACAGACTCGAATTCCGACACGCGCACCGCGGATCGGTGCTCACCCAATTTTGACCATTTCACGAGAAACGGAAATGACTGATCCAGGAAGAAGTAATCACTGATGCCATAGGTTTTCATCAGGCCAATTAACCGAGACTCCAGCCCCTCTTCCTTCACGTTCAGAATCAGCGTCCCATGCCGGTAAGCTGAGAGCCAGGCGTCAAAGGATTCACCATCCTTGAACGGATCGTGATGAATGACCATTTTTTCGCCATAGCTGCGAATATCGACCTCGACACCGTATTTCGTAGGCGTCGCCATCAATTCAGCGAGACTGTTCCGACGGTGGGCTATGAGTTTTATGGTTTTAGCGATTTTCTTAGTTGCAGACTAAAGCCCATTGTACGGCGTATGAATTTTCGCTTGGCTGACCAGTTGATATTCCAGTGGGAAGTGCCGTGAGCGCGCTTTCCGAATAACACCGGAAAACGGTGAACATCCAACCCGGCGTGATGTGCCTGATGATAAGCATACAGATCCAGAGCGAAGTCGCGAGGGGGATTATTCCATGTCTCAAAAAAAGCACGGGAGAACATGGTCGGTTGAGCGTTGATATCCCACATCGGTTCACCCAGCAAAACAGTTTCGAAGATGCTCATACCCACCGTAAATACAGTGTCACCCATCGGCCGCCCATAGCGGCGGCCTTTGACAAATATATCCGGGCCGTTATGCTCAAACAGAGCAAGACCCCGCAACGCATCCTGCGGATCAGTCTGCATATCCGCGTGCGTCCAGCCAAGGATATTACCTGAAGCGGCATCAAGCCCGGAGAGGATACCGAAACCATAACCACGGTTAACCTCGACACGAATGCTCCGGCAGCCAGGATAATCTCGCAGCAGATGGCTCAAGACTTCCTGGCTGCCATCGGTTGAACCGTTGTCAACGAGAATCACCTCCACATTCGCCTTGCGGGTAACTTCACGACAGCGATCGAGCAAGAGGGGAAGGTTGGCAGCCTCGTTATAGCAGGGAATGACAAGCGAAAAAAACATTTATTTACCTCTTGGCAGCCGTCTCGTCAAACCTTGATTACTGCGACTGAGCGGCCCATTGCAAACAATCTCGGGAAGCCCGCCGTTAAAATCCTGTCAAATTTCATTACGGCTTTAAGTACCCAGTGGGGAAGTTCGGGTATAGGGGTTTTTGCGATAACACCACCGGATAAGGGGAAAAGCATAAATTCTCCCGTCAGGTTTTTTATAATCTTGAATTCTGGAAAAGTCCGCTCGAATTTCGATGAACATTCGAAAATCATTTCAGGTACAGCACAGTTTGCCGACCATAAATCCGCAGGGTCGTTAACGACTGCTGCGCTATCGAAAACGTTCACATCGTAAGAAAAGCCTTCGTGGCGCATAAGCCTCAGAAGCACTCTTAGCGCAAGAGAAGTATTTAATTCCTGTATCAGGATTTTTCCTCCCGGCTTTAGGACTCTGGCGCATTCCATAAAAAATCTGTACGGATTATAAAAATGATGGAGGGTGTGAGATGCGATAATCACATCCACAGATCCATCCGGCAGGTCCATATTGGTCGCATCCAGTATCTTATCAATCCATGGGTGGAGTATAGCATCGGTCAGGGTTGGTCTTTGGTTCAGATAGAGCTCTGAAAAACCCGCTCCAGCACCAATTTCAATAATAATTGAGTCAGTATCGCCGATGTAATCATTCATCCACTCATAGCGAAATCTTAAGAGGTAATCCAGATTTCGGAATCTGCTCGCAAGAAAGCTTCGTCTTGCCTGGCCGACATCCCCTTCATGCTGCATTCTGTTCAGCTCATGAGAGGGGAAGTAGGGTCCATGCAGAAAAATATGCGATTTGCCTGTCTTGCGCATCATAGAACCATCCTCATGCCTCTGATCTCACTGGCGCGGAAAATACAAAAAATTTCATTCCACAAAAATTGATAATGGTTGAGGCGGAAATCCCCGCTAAAAATGACACTTCAATTGCAAAGGACATGCCTGAAAATAAAGACAAGGCAACCCAGTTTATAATGACATTTGCAACTAATGAGCCAAAATGTAATACGGCAAACTTTCCGATGATGTCCATTGCGGACGCAGCGTTGAAAAACGTCCAGGATTTATTTGCAAAAAAAGAGAATGTGGTCCCCATAATATAAGCAATGCCGTTTGCCAGACCCACATCCAGCCCTGCCTTTAAAAAAATACGATAAATGACGTAAGCAATGGTCACCGCGGTTATTCCGACCAAGGTAAATCGCGCCAATTCGCGACCGATCATGAACCAGAAACCGGCAATGGCGGTACGGTCGCGCGGTAGCGCAATTCAAGTTGCTCCAATGCCGCTGGCGGAATATGTTCATCCAGCTCCAACCGGTAGGGGTGGCTTTGCCACTTATGAAAACAGGCCTGCCAGTATTCGAATGTACGAAAGTCATTGGGTGTGCCCCAGGAGAGGTAGTAATCCACTTCGAACAAATGACAGCGCAGGCCAAGCTCAACGGCATCGTTGATGCATGAGTCAATGTAGAATTCGCCATTGATGCGACCATTTCTAGCGATCAGGCGCGCAACCACCCTGCGGAAATCATCGGCTCGTCGAAAGGTGAAGGTGCCTAGAACTATGGGATCCTTGTCAGGCGAGTCGAGCGGAGCCTTAACAGATATGCGGCGAATTACGCTCTCTTCTGCATCAATCCAGCCGAACATTTGTGGATGACGAGTCGCATTTGCATGACCTCGCACGCCCCAGACCACGATATCCACCTCCGGATTATCCACAAGTACCTGGAGCGCCTCCGAGTCATAGATAGCTCCGAAGTCGCAGGCAGCAAAGGTAACTGGTCCCGGCACGGTACCGATAGTCCGCGCCAGTGCATCAAGTCCGATGAGAGCGGTGCAGGCTTGCCCTTCCGTAACTGCCGGAATCGTTTCGATCACGGCGCCTGGATACGCGTTCGTGAGCGTGGCTGTAATGTCTTCATATCCGGGCATATCCTCACGCAGTACAAATATGCGGTGAGCAACAGGCGGAAGACAGCTCACTGCCTGCAAGACCATGGGTTTGCCTGATGTGGGGATCAGCGGCTTTGTGATTGTATAACCTTCATTAGTAAAACGTTGCCCAAGCCCGGCGAGCGGTACCACCAGTGATCCCTGGGCCGTTGACCCCGGATTATATGGCAGTGCCAATCGGCGAAAAGCGGCTGACCAGTCCATGTATTCCTTCACATCTTCTGGGGTGCCCCACTGCATGAAATGTTGCAGAGGGTAGACTGCGATCGTGCTCTTGGCAGCAAGCAGCGGTTTATATGCCAGACTTACGTAATATTCCCCTCCTACATTCAAACCCTGCTCAAGAGTGGCGCGAAATGCCTCATTCATGAGTGTGCCGGATGCGAAGTAATACGTGCCACTCGAAGCAAACTCATCCATTCTCTTATCGGTATAAGGCTGCTTTTCCTGAATATCCTGCACCCAACCATCGGATTCCCGCATATAGGCGTAGTTAGTGCTGCCAAGGGTATGAGGATGAAATCCTTTATAAGCAGGAATAGCTCCCTTGCATCGGGTCGCAGCAACGAAGAATTTGAAATGCTGCCAGTCCCAATAGCAGGTAAAGTCGCAATAGTTTACAACTACCGGACGCTCCGGGTTGATCAGGTGTTCCATCTGACTTACGGCATAAATCGGTCCCAGCTTATGAGGAGGTATGCTGACAATACGTCCGGTGGGACAATACTGGCGCAAAATATCTTCCATGTGATAGTGGGCATTCGCCAGGTGATCCTCGTTGCAGATAAAAATGAAATCCTGTTCGCCGGGAAACATGTCAATTACATGAGCGATTATTGGTTTTCCCTCAATTTCGATCAGTGGCTTAGGCACCGTATACCCTGCACGACGGAATCTTTCCCCGAATCCCGACATGGGGATGACTATCTGCATGAAAAATTCCTCTTATTTAAATTTTGTTGACACCCCCTCTCTATAGTTTTTTTCATGGTAGATACAATCGCAGCCTGGTATGCGCCGGCGGTCGCGTTATTCTGATAAATGGTTCCGGATCATCGAGTATTTTGACCCCATCGATTTCTACCGGCGGCTCAGCAAGCATACCAGGGATATAATGATATTTGAGAACAACGGCGTCTCCTTCAAGATTGGAAATTTCGAGACGGTTCATTCCGCGTCCTACCACTTCACCCTTCCCTTGCAAAAAAAAAGTATGGTTCGTTTCGATCCTGTAGAGAGCGAGTGGCCCATTCTCCGCCACGAGCAATATATCCGGTATTGCGGCAAGATAGCTCTTGGCTGTGTCAGAATGCACTAATATCCAGCCTATATTGTAGAGCGTTACATATTCACGGAAGCGATCAATGGGCAGAGCAGTGACAGGCTGCCCGAACATCCAGTTATCCCAGAAGTTGGCAAAATGTGTGTAGGGATAGGCACCGCCGATGAATTCACGGTTTGACTGTACCGCAAGAAATCCTGCCATATGCCCGCCGTCATGAATACGCGCGTGGGACAGTTCGAACATCACTCTTGCACTGGCATCAGTCTGGCTACCCAGCTGTTCGATCGCCCACCGGGTTAATGGACCGAGTTCACGCACCTCGGGTGGAGAATGGCCATGGTGTGCATACGCGCCTGGAGTAATTTCACGACGGATATCGTTCAGAAAAAAAACCAGTGCGACAGCACCAAATGCCGTGCTCACCGTTCCGATGGCCCGTGAGGCCCCCGTCATTTGGATTGCTCGCACGACATTCATTACCCCAAGCGCGGCAGGCAGCACCATCAAAATGTAAGCTTGGAAGCTGAAACGATTAGGGGCGATAACCGCTACACCCGGGATAGCGGCGCCGACGTCCGCAAAAATCACTGTGCAAATCCCCATCAGGAGTAACGCTGTTGACAAGCGTTTCTCATACTTTTCACTCTGGCCGAATACGCCCCAAAGCGCAAAAAAGAACAGGAGGAAATAGAGCTTTGAGCCTCGACCGCCACTGGGCATTCCCAGCATATCCTGCCATACCATATTTATATCGATCACCTGCTGGTAGGGCTGCATGCCGTTTGCCATACCCGGATACTTGAGTATCGTCAGGATCCAGGGCAGATTGAGTAATGTGCATACCAGAGGCAGAAAAATGAGCAATGCAAATAAGCGCCCAGAAATGATATCGCTACGAAAAATCCACAACAGCGGCATGAGGGCAAACGCAGCCGCTATCGGAAACAACGGATGCACGAAGAACAATACGGCCCCGAAGATGGCTAAGGCTCCAAAGTTCCAGACGCTTACCCGGCCGGTTACGTACGCTACTGCGCTTGCCGCGAACCATAACGCGCAGAAAGTAGCAAATGGCCATGCCACGATCCCGGCCGTGTGATACCAGCGTATCGGCGATACCCACCACAGACCGATAGCGAGCAACGCAGCAAGCAAGCCAGCATTCGCGCGTAAACCCAGGCTTCTCGCTGCCAATGGAAGCGCGGCCGGGCTGAAGACTGCACAGCTGAAGCTGAACAGCTTAAACGCTATAGCCGGACTGATCCATGGCGATAACAACGCAGCAACGGCTGCGGGTGCTTTGGCGCTGGTGTTGAATGGAATTCCTCCGACATACCCGGCGGCGAAAAAGGGATCATAACCGATCAAATAACCTTGCTGCGCGAGAGCTGCCGCAACCGTAATCTGATACCAGTGATGAGGCGCATCGATGTGATAAAGGGGTGTTGCAGTGAGCAATTCTCCGAGTGGAAAGGTGCTGGAGACAAGCACTAGCTGAATCAGAAGCGTAAATACGATGATTTGCGGATAAGCATCCGCGAAGCGTATCTTGTTTATTACCCCGGCCATGGATCTTTGGATTGGGCTTGTGGAGTTGCTCCTATTAAACAGAGCAGGATGAGGTTAGTAATTGGTTGCAGATGAATCGTCAAGGCGACTTCATCGTGAGCTCTTTGTGAAGATGGTACGTGTTGTAATCCTCGAACCGCTGGTCCGGCTGTGACATGCAACCACCATTGTTCCTGAGTCATTCCTGACATGAGAAAGCCTTTCAACCGGCCTGAGCGAGCCTCAATAGATTGTAACATGCGTCGTCGATCGCCGGAGGGAGGTGGACATGAAGCGATGCGATCCGGGGAAGAAGGTCAGGCGCTGGGTGGTCGAATCCAGGCAGATAACCATTGCGCACTACACGCTGTCGCCCTTGATTATCACGCAGCAATTGGTGCCGGGGGTGCCGGGATAAAAAATCCTGTACCTCCGCTCCCCCGGTCAAAGCCAGCATCTGCCATGCACCGTCCCACAACAAATCCGTAACGCATCATCCGCTCCAATGGCACGCCTGGACTCTTCAACCCAATTACGTTATCTTGCTTCAAGGCGTATTCCTTTCTTGCAAAAGATTGATGAGTCCGGAAGAACCAAGAATACGCCGCCTCACTCCTCCTTGTCATATATAAGTTTTGAGCAGACAGTATCGTACCCGTGACGAATTACGCACCGATGTCTTCGATTACATGGAAAGGTTCTACAACCCAAAACGCGGGTATTCGACTATCGGTTACATCAGCCCAGTACAAATTTGAAAATCTGCAATGTGCTTAAACAATGTATCCATGAAACTGGGGGAAGCCCGATATAGCACAAGCATCCGTGAGGTCCGGGAGATCTGCATAAGTTTCAATCTACTCGAAAGGAATAAGTCGTGTGGAGTTCGTAATAGTCAGTTACCCAGCTCGGAGGCCGGTATATGTCGACGGCGATTTGTCCGGCTATACCAATGAAGTCCTCCAGATGGATGCAGGCACGCACAAATTCACCTTGGGCCCTCCGGAGGACTGTGACCCCGTCTTTTGCGAAGTCATGGTTAAGGGAACCAATGTCCTGCTTCCCATGAAAATTGCCTTTATCAGGAAATGGTAGGCATGGGTAGCCGGCTTCGCACATACCTGGCTGCGCTTGCCGCAGCCTTATTGCTGATCGGATGTGGTTCCTTTCAGGTAAATCCGCCCCTGGCCAGGTACGATCCCTCCTCGGGTTACCGTTTCGAAAAACTGGAGCAGGGAAGCAATAGCGATAAACTGTTTGTCATTCTGGTTTTCTCGGGCGGCGGTACCCGGGCGTCGGCGTTATCCTATGGGGTACTGGAGGCTCTCCGCGACACCCAGATCCAATGGGAAAACCGGAAAATGTCGCTGCTGGAGGAAGTCGATGTAATTTCATCGATATCCGGGGGAAGCTTTCCTGCCGCCTATTACGCCCTGTATGGATTGCAGATTTTCGACGAATTCCCGAACCGCTTTCTCTACAGACCCATCCAATCCGAATTGATTGACGCGACACTGACTCCAGCAGGGTTATTGAAGCTTGGCGGAGGGAGCTTCGGGCGCAGTGACCTGGCGGCGGAGTTTTATGACCGGGAGGTATTTGGAGCCGGCACATATGCGGAAGTAATTGCCCGGGGTCGACGGCCTTTCGTAATCCTGAATGCCACGGATATGACGACGGGAACGCAGTTTCCCTTTATCCAGGACCAGTTTGACCTTTTATGCTCAGACCTGTCAGGAATTTCACTGGGACGGGCAGCCGCCGCATCCTCTGCGTATCCGGGAGGACTGACACCCCTCACCTTTCAAAACTACGCGGGCAAATGCGGTTACCATCAGCCTGAATGGGTGGACCGTGCCGTTCGTGACCATAAGTCGCGCATCAATATACGCCGGGCCGCGCGCGCGGAAAACAGGCTTTCGTATACCGATACCGGACATAACCCGCGTAAATACGTTCACCTGACCGACGGCGGCGTGGCAGACAATATCGGGTTGCGGGAGCCGCTTACGGCAATTAACAGTTTAAATAATTCCTGGAGTGTGCTTCGCCTGATAAACCAGAAGAAGGTGGATAAACTGGTGGTAATCGTGGTGAATGCGGGCACAAATCCTACCACAAGCCGGGATCAGACTCCAGAGGTCCCGGGGCTCGTTGATACTCTGACTGCAGCGGCCGTGGTCCCGTTGGGCAACTATTCGTTCGATACCCTTGAATTGTTGCGGCAGACGGTAAATGAGTTCAACGAATCGATGCGACTGGTATCCGGGTGCAAGGAGTTGGCTGCCAGCAAAGGTCCGCAGTGCGAGCTGGATATTCCCGTACCACACCAGATTGAATTTTTTCCGATCGAGGTGGCGTTTGAATACATCGAAGCCGCCGACGAGCGAAACTGGTTCAAGAATCTTCCTACCACCCTGGAATTGCCGCGGGAAACGGTAGATAAACTACGGATGGTCGGGCAACAAATACTCAACGAAGATCCCGAGTTCAAAAGACTGATGGAAGCGTTGCATGGATGTACAGCCCTTGCGGGGCAGCGTTGCTGATGGAAAAATTCCATGGGATCACACCGCAACTTACCAGGAAAGAAAAGGAAAGAACATGACGAAGATTCTCGGATTCGCCGCACACGGCCCCAGGCAGAAACTCGAATCATTCACTTATGATGCCGGCCCTCTCGCGCCGGAGGAAGTGGAAATTGCGGTGGAGCATTGCGGTCTTTGTCATTCCGATCTTTCAATACTGAATAACGACTGGGGTATCACGCGGTATCCCGTTATTCCCGGACACGAAGCCATTGGCCGGGTTGTCGCGATGGGAGAACAGACAAAGGGATTGCAAATCGGACAGCGGGTAGGAGTTGGCTGGAATGCGGGCAGCTGCATGCACTGCCATGAATGCATGAGCGGCGATCACAACCTGTGTGCAAAAGCTACTGCGACAATCATCGGGCATTATGGGGGATTCGCCGACAGAATGCGAGCACACTGGGCGTGGGCCATTCCCATCCCTGAGGAGCTTGAAAGCTCTTCCGCAGGCCCCTTACTCTGCGGGGGGATTACCGTATTTGCGCCACTTGCGGCCCATGTAAAACCAACCGATCATGTAGGTGTCGTCGGTATTGGCGGCCTTGGTCATCTGGCCCTGCAATTTGCCAATGCCTGGGGTTGCGAAGTCACGGCCTTCTCTTCCAATCCCTCAAAAGCGGAAGAAATGCGCACACTCGGCGCTCATCGTGTTCTCTCCAGTCATAAGGGCGACGAAATTCGCTCGGCAGCACGCTCGCTCGATTTTCTGCTGGTGACCGTCAATGTCCCGCTTGATTGGGCATTGCTGCTTCAGACATTGAAGCCGAAAGGACGCATGCATCTCGTTGGCGCAGTGCTCGAGCCCCTGCCTATTCCCGCTTTCGAGCTTTTGAGCGGACAGAAAAACGTTTCAGGGTCACCGACCGGTGGGCCTGTGATGGTTTCGGATATGCTGGATTTTGCCGCCCGCCACGGCATTCAGCCTCAGGTAGAGCGTTTTCCCATGAGCAGGGTCAATGAAGCAGTTGCGCATCTGGCTGCTGGAAAGGCGCGCTACCGCATAGTCCTGGACGCGGATTTTTAATCGACAGCAGCCAGGAAGTGCGAATGCATGATCCTCCGCTTCGCAGCAATTTCAACTGTCATTTCATTCGGACATGATCCATAACAAGCTCTTCGACAGGCTCAGGGGAGGATGAACAGCACGCCTGCGCCTGAACCGGAGGACATTTAATGGACCCTAGGAACAAAAGATGCAGCAATCGCCCGGGGGAGGCCGCAGCAACGCCTTACAGTCGTCACATTCATAGTAAAACTGGCAGGCATCAACCGGCATGATCCCGCGCTTGACGCAATTACAGTAAGAACACGACAATTCCGATTCCAGAAGAGGTGTATTATTTGTCCAAAGAATTCCCGGGAGCGGAAAAGAATCATGGCATCATGTACTCCAGGTTACTGCTGCTGCTGCTTCTACTGCTTTGCTTCCTCCGCCATCTCACGGTGAGACTCCGCCATCCTCCTGTTTTCCTCCGCGGCTTCCTCATAGATGCGAGCGAGTGCCTGTGCATGCTCTTTCACATCGATGGTTTTTCTGCCATAGTAATATCCGTGTTTCCGATATTCGGTCAGACACCTTTTCTGCTCGTTTGCCCTGGTCTGCATGGCTTCCGCTGCCGCCTGATAGTGTTTGGCCAGGGCATAATGATCCTTACTGGTTTTCGCGCTCCCAATGGCGCTTGTCATATCCATGGGGTGGGGATCGACGTGGGCGCAGGATATGAGGGCCAGGGCTGCTAGAACTACAAAAAATAAGCGAATTTTCATTTGCTATCTCTCTTTTGGCTGCTCCTGAAACGATATGGCACTGTAAGTTATAGCAGCATTTCGCAACTTTGACGCGGGTACTCGAATGAAAATCTGGCCAGGCACCCCCTACCCCCTTGGGGCCACATATGATGGAGCGGGAACCAATTTCTCACTGTTTTCCGAAGTGGCGGAACGCGTCGAACTGTGTCTGTTCGATGAGGCCGGTCGCGAAACCAGAGTGGATTTACCGGAGGTGAGAGGATACTGCTGGCATGGCTACCTGCCTGGAATAGAACCTGGACAGCGTTATGGTTTTCGGGTGTATGGGCCGTGGGCCCCGGAGCAAGGCAATCGCTGTAATCCTGCGAAACTGTTGCTCGATCCCTATGCAAAAGGGATCGATGGCGACATTACCTGGGATGAAGCTGTGTTCCCCTACCTTTTCGATAACCACGATGCACGGAATGACAAGGACAGCGCGCCTTTCATGCCCCGCAGCATCGTTCATCAACCGTTTTTCGATTGGTCAGGGGATCGCCCTCCCCAGCGTCCCTGGCACGAAACTGTCATTTATGAGCTGCACGTCAAGGGATTCACGGCGCAACATCCGGACATACCCCCTGAACTGCGGGGCACTTATGCAGGTCTTGCACACTCCGCCTCCATCGAGTACCTGAAGCAGCTTGGGGTCACAGCTGTCGAGTTGCTGCCAGTGCACTACTTTGTGCAGGACAAACATCTTCTGGATCAGGGTCTGCGCAACTACTGGGGGTATAACTCCATTGCCTATTTTGCTCCTCATAGCGCCTATGCAGCGGACAAGCGTCCAGGAGCCGCAAGCGCCGAATTCAAGCAAATGGTCAAGGCTCTGCATCAAGTGGGCATAGAGGTTATCCTCGATGTGGTGTACAACCACACTGCGGAAGGCAACGATCTTGGGCCGGTGTTATGCCTGAAGGGGATCGACAATGCCTACTATTACCAGCTCATGGAGGATCGGCGTTACTACAGGGATTACACTGGCACAGGCAACTGCCTCAATATGAGGCAGCCGCATGTGCTGCAATTGATCATGGATTCTCTTCGCTATTGGGCGCTGGAAATGCACGTCGATGGCTTCCGCTTCGATCTCGCATCTGCGCTCGCACGCGAACTGCATGAAGTGGATATGCTGAATCCATTTTTCAACATCATCCAGCAGGATCCTGTTACGAACCGCATCAAGCTGATCGCGGAACCCTGGGATCTGGGAGAAGGCGGTTACCAGGTGGGGAAATTTCCGTCAGGCTGGTCTGAATGGAACGGCAAGTATCGGGACTCCATTCGCAATTTCTGGCGCACTCAGGAACCCACGCTAAGCGAATTCGGCTACCGCTTTACCGGAAGCTCAGACCTTTACGAGGGGAATTCGCGTCATCCTTTTGCAAGCATCAATTTTGTCACTTCGCACGACGGCTTCACCCTGCGTGATCTGGTGTCTTACAATGAAAAACACAATCTGGCCAATGGCGAGGACAACCGGGACGGCACGGATGATAACCGTTCCTGGAATTGTGGAGTCGAGGGACCTTCAGATGACACAAAAGTGCTCAGGCTGCGTGCCCGGCAGCAGCGCAATTTCCTGGCCACCCTGATGCTGTCACAAGGCGTGCCCATGTTGCTTGCAGGAGATGAATCAGGCCGTACTCAACAGGGAAACAATAACGCATACTGCCAGGACAACGAAATTTCCTGGTTGGATTGGGATAAGGTGGATACCGGCTTACAGGAATTTGCCAGGCGCCTTGTTCGTTTCCGTCATGATCACCCGGTCTTCCGCCGGCGGCGGTGGTTTCAGGGTCAACCCATCCACGGCGAGGGGCAGGAAGATATTGCGTGGTTCAATCACATGGGTGAGCAGGCGAGCGAGGAGTTGTGGATTAACGGCGGGATTCAAAGCCTGGGAATTTTTCTCAACGGGGACAGCTTCCCGAATCCCAATGCACGAGGAGAGCCGGTGAAGGATGACAGCTTCTACCTGATTTTCAACGCGTATTTTGAGCCGATCGATTTCGTTCTGCCCCCGACCCGCTGGGGGCCACGCTGGAAGAAGATACTCGACACCAACGAGGGCTGGGTAGAGGATGCAACAGATAAACCCGGACTCGAAGCTGGAGCAACTCTATCAGTCGCACCCCGGTCACTGATGCTTCTTCAGCGACAGGCATGAAACACACTCTCATCCAGGATGAGTCTCTGCAAATATCCCTGCTTCATCCCGTTGTCTGCTCGAAAGGGGATAGCAGCGCATAAGGAAACATGCCGAAAAGCTGAGCCAGCCAGAATCCCCTGCACGCGTTCCCCACCCTCTGCGGGGTGAATGTTTCGCCAGTCAACACATTGATCCACTTCTCGCGCAACTCGTCCGCAGGCAGTTCGACCCAGGTGTCGATCCAGATGGATTTACCGATCGGGAACTGGTGTTGCTCTCCAAGGAGGCGGCCGAGCAATCGCGGTACGGCAACGATAAGAATTTCATTTTCCCGGCGTCGTGCAAACATGCATGCATGCTCGCTACATTCACCATGCACTTTTAGCGGCAGGTAGTCGCCTTCACGAAAAAGCTGTTCGTGCTCACGGCGGAATGTAAGCGCTTTCCAGGTTAGATAAATCTTGATCCGGCCATCTTGCAGGTTTTCCATCAAATGCCGGGCGCATGCGCCAGATCCTTCTTCAGCATGCATCGAGCGGATGGCCTGCAAGGCCCTGCGACGAGCTGTATAGTCCACAGGACGCCTGTTATCCGGGTCCACGAGGCTGAAATCCCACGTTTCATTGCCCTGGTAGATGTCCGGTACTCCTGGTGAGGCAAGTTTGAGCAACACCTGTGACAAGCTGTTGAAGGCGCCCACCCATGCAACCCGCTGCTGGAAAGACAGAAAGTCGCGCAGGAACAGATTGGTGGGCTGCTCGGAGAGAAGCGCATGCACGAAGTCCTGCATTGCTGCCTCATATTCGTTATTCGGGTTGATCCAGGAACTGCTCACCTTCGCCTCTCGTGCGGCCTTGCGCATATAGGCGACCACGCGGTCGGACAACTCCGCCGATTCCTCATCGTCGGGTTTGTGGAAAGGCCATATCCCTAGCAATATCTGGTATAGCAGGTATTCGTCGTTGCGACTTGGAGCATAACTGTCGTCCAGCTCCCGGCGGCTGCTGCGATTGAGCCTGTTCCATCGCTTGAGGGCCCGCATCCACTCATCGGGTATTTCGGAGAGAACACTTATTCGCGCACGCACATCCTCCGAGCGCTTGCTGTCATGGCTTGAAGTGGACAGCATGGCATGTGGCCAATGGGTTGCACGCTCCTGATTTTCCCGGTGAAACGCTGCGAGGGACACGCCGAACCGTTGTGGCTCGTTGCCGACCTCGTTGAGCGATACCAGCCGGTTGTACTGATAGAAAGTCGTATCCTCCATTGCTTTGGCCATTACCGGACTGGTGTACTGCTGAAACTTCATGGCAAAGGTGCATATGGCGTCCCTGTATGCCTCGGCTTGGCCTTTGGCCTGCCGGGTCAGCAATACATCGCGCACAAAATCGAAGATCGTGATGTCGACCGCCTGACTGCGCTTTTTCGCCACCTCTACGGCCCATTCGACGTAGCGGACATCTTCAGTGGAGCTTTCGCAATCCGATACATAAGTACGATAGACAGGAAAGTTGGCGACAACCTGGGCAAGTGCGCTGTGCTGACTGTTGAAGGTGAAATCGCATGTATGGCGATCACCCTTGGCAATGCGTGCCAACTGTATAGCCAGCACCTGAAGCTCACCTACCAGCGCACGGTCCATGATCAGATGCTTATTCGTCCGTATCATTGCATCGAGATCCAGGCGTGTCCGAATAAAGCGCTCATAGATACGGGTAAACTGCCCGGCAGCGCGAGTGTCGACAAAAAGACCGGTACAAACTGCGGCAAAGTCGTATCCCGTAGTGCCATGAATGGGCCAGGCCTTCGGAAGATGTTCATGTGACGCAAGTATTTTCTCCGCCACGATGTAGAGCGGCTTGACGCCCTCCTTCACTGTCCCCGGAAACAATGCTGCGGCGGCCATCGCCTGCAAGCGCTCGAAGTATTCCTGGGGGGCGTATAAACCATCTGGATGATCGATGCGTAACCCGCTTATATAGCCGCGCGCGACCAGTTCACGAACCAGGCGGTGCGTGCTTTCGAATACCTCCGGGTTGTCCATGCGCAGTGCCGCCAGATCATTGATATCGAAAAAGCGGCGGTAATTGATCTCGTCCGCTGCGGCGCGCCAGAAAGCCAGGCGATAAGCCTGGACATCCAGCAGTTCATGTAGCAGATCGAAATTCCTGGGTTGCTCCGGCGCATCGCCGTTGAATAGAGTGATATTTTCCTGGACGAACTGGGCAATGTCGGCGCTCTTCACAAACAGTGAAGCCAGATGGCGCTTGTGTATCTCCTTGTCGCGCATCCGCTCGGCGACCGCCTCGGGGGAAACGCGCTCTCGCGGCGGCAGATGGGTTAATGCCGTAATCAGGGACTGGAATTCCAGGAACTCCGGGTGCTGCCCCCCCAGTCGCATCTCGAGACGTCTCAGATCGTGACCAAGAATACGGGGATATTCACGCGGGTCTACAGGAAACCTGTGCTCATGATAAAAAACACTGAAAGAACCTTGTTCGGCGTCGAACGCGAGTTTGAGCTCGCCGTTCTCCAGAATCGTGCCATAGTGGTCGCCCAGAACAGGCAGCAGCACCTGACCCGGCAGGTGCTCTCCCATCACATACCAGTCAATATCAAAATAGCTGGCAAAGCGGGATGCCGGGCCATTTTCCAGTACATCCAGCCACCATTCGTTATCAGCGCCAGTGATACACATGTGATTGGGCACCATATCCATGATCTGGCTCATTCCATGCCGTTTCAAGGCAGCAGCAAACCGTTCGAAGTCCCGTGCGCTCGTGATCTCCGGATTGAGCCTCCCATGGTCGGTTACGTCATAGCCATGGACACTGTCAGGGCGAGCTTTGAGAAGGGGCGAAAGGTAGCAATGGCTGATGCCCAGTTCATCCAGGTATGGGATCAGTCCCATTGCCTGCCTCAGGTTGAAATCCCGATTCAATTGCAAGCGGTAAGTTGCCCGCGGAATCTGCGCCTGGATATCCTGCGTGACCTCGCCTTCCAAGGCGGTGGAAGCCTGCAATAGAGGGCGCTCCCGCCGCAATGCCAGCATTATTCCCTGCAGCCACGCGCTTCCCTGCCACTCCTCCAGATTGAGGGGCAGTTTGAGACGCCAGGATGGATAAGCGCCTGCTGGCGCGCCGGGCAGATTCGGTTGCTGAAGTACCCCGAAGCCATCTTCGAGTTGCAGCAACAGAAGTTTCGACGGTGCACGGGCCAGGTAGGTGTACACCGCTGCCGCGAGTTCCGCCGTCATTTCCGGGAAGCCGACCTGATGAAGTCCGCCTCTCGGCGGCAACACGCCTTCACCCTCCAATGCCACCAGGAGCTGTGCGCGGTCTGCCGCACGCTCCACGATTTGCCTGTTGCGCATCTCGTCCTCGGGAAACAGACAGTGACGGTCGCGCAGGTCGATATCGAGCCCCTGCCAGTATCCCGCAAGAGTCGGAAGGTCGTGCGTTGTTACCGCCACTACGGCATTTGCCGGGTACTCCTGCGGCGGCTTCAACTGCCCGTCGCCGCGCCGCTCGAAATATAATAACCGTGTGGACATCACGTTTGCGGGATGCAAAGCTTCGCGTACTTCCGGCGGCACTGTCCCCAAATCTTCACCTACCACCAGGCAGCGGTTGCGCTGACTCTCCAGCGCCAGAATGCTCAGCATGTCTTCAAAAGGATAACGTATATATGCGCCCTCCGTCGCGGACAGCCCGCGCACGACCCAGAACAGGCGGTGCAGGCCCATTACATGATCTATGCGCAGCGAGCCGCTGTCCCGCATGTTGGCGCGCAGCACTTCAATGAAAGGTGCATAAGCGGATGCAGTGAGTTGATGAGGAATCCAGGGCGGCAGACCCCAGTTCTGCCCCAGGCGGTTGAAATCATCGGGTGGCGCCCCAGCGCTGGCTTCAAGTGCATAAAGTTCACGGCGGGACCACGTTGCCCCGCCACCTTCCGCTACGCCGATCGCCAGATCGAACATTAAGCCAATGTTAAGACCCACTTCCCATGAGCGCGTGCCCACCGCCCCCAGCTGCAGGGAAACCTGCCACTGCAGGTATTCGAAATATTCCACGCGATCGAGATGGGCCTCGCAGAATGCGGTCACCTCCGGAGCTGCCGGATCATGATAGGCTTCGGGCCATACGCACCATCCCCACACGGAGCTGTCTCCTGCCCGAAAATATTCCTGAAGCGCCTCGAACAGCGCCTGCTTGCGAAGAACCTCACCGTGCTCGGCCTGGAAAGCATGAAAAGCACGCGCACGACCAGTATTTTGCGCCAGATGGGCACTACGGAAATGTCGATACAGGCAGGCGAGGACTTCCGATTTCGCCTCCGCAACACTTCTATAATCCACCTGTTCGGCAGCACGAAGCGCGCGCAGTCGCGCCTGGAACTCCGGCGCGAGCACTATCGAACGCGCCTCCCCGCATTCCGCAAATTCGGGTATGGCTTCCACGTCCAGGTACAGCGGGTTGAACCAGTTGCGGCTGGAGGGACTGTAGGGACTGATGTGTTCCGGAGCATCGGGAAATAACGCATGAAGCGGATTGAGCAGCAGCGTGCTTCCCCCCGCATTGGCATAGAATTCAACCAGGCGCCGAAGATCGCTGAAATCCCCGATGCCGTAATTGTGCTGGGAACGAATACCGTATAGCTGAACAGCGGAGCCCCACACCCGCCTCTCACCCTCGATACCGGGCGGCCAATAACAGATGGCAGGAGCCACGATAAACCGCATTTCAGCCAGACCCTGGCCATCGCTCCTTTCGATAGAAAAACGGTGATACCCTTGTTCCACAGGGAGATCCAGCACCAGAATTCGCCGCACCAGTTCCTGTCCGCCGGGATCGTCGAAGGCATCGAAACTGCCGGAACCGCCGGGAGCGGTGAAACGATAGCGCTCGACCTCCTCCAAGTCATCAGGAATAAACTCACCATAGTCTTCAGCCCCGGATTCCCTGAACAAGCGCCAGCGATGGACTCCCTTGCCCTCGGTAGCCGGTAGCGCAACTGCAATGCGATAGGGTCGCATCCACTCCCGCACCACCTGTACGGGCGGCAACACACGTTCCCACTTGCGCCTCAAGAATGCGAGCAGGGAGGCCGAAACTTCCTCTTCCGTGGCCGCTGCAATCCCCATTGCCCGGAGCAGGGCGCGCTTTGCGTCCTCCGAGGTATGGCGGGTATTTCCCCAGATATCGCTGTAGCAGGGTAACACGCCATATAATTCGCACAGCTGGTCAAGTGGATTGCTCATGCTTCTTCCTCAGAATTTCCTTGTGCTTTCCCTTCATTCCAGCTTCGGCACCTGTTATCAGGTAAAACTACTTTTATCGGCAACCGGTTCGAGCATCCAAACTACCGAACGAGGCGCCAGGGTACTTTTTGTTGCGCGGGAAGATATCGGTATTGCACCTGGGGATGCAAACACTATCTGCCCGGCGGACTCGGGAGCCGTCACGCTCGCATCGGAAAAATTTGCCAGTAGCCGCAAGATGGAACCGTCGCCCAATTGCCAGCAGACGCGCAGGCACCTGGATGCGAATACCTCAAAATGTGCCGAATTACCCTTCATTCCGCTCAGGCGCGGCACAATAATTTCCCTGCGAAGTTTCATAAGGTTGCGGTAATACTCCAGCCAGACAAGGTGCGCCTCATCGTTGAGTGAACCCCAGTTGATTTTCGAGATGAGAAAAGTCTGAACAGCATTCGGATCCGGTATCGCTGTTTCGGCCAACCCTTGCCCAAAATGCGCAAAGCGGGCGAATTCTCTGCGTCGACCCTGTGTCACGGCGTCGCGCAGATCCCCTCCGAAGTCGCAGAAAAACAGGAAAGGCGATTTTGCGGCAAATTCCTCGCCCATGAACAACATGGGAATGCTGGGCGCCAATAAATAGATGGCTGCTGCCGCATGCGTCAATGCTTCCTCGCCAATATGGGTAATACGCTCGCCAAGCGCACGGTTGCCTGCCTGATCGTGGGATTGCAGGAAGGAAACGAAAGCCTGGGGCGGCAGATGAAGGCTCGCCTCTCCGCGCGCCGTATCACCGCGATAAGCGGATATCTCTCCCTGATAGGCAAATCCTTCCGCCAGGCAGCGTCCGAGGTGACGTACCGGGTTGTCGGCATAGTCCGTATAGTATCCATCGTTCTCCTGCGTGGAGAGCACATGCAGGGCGTGATGCATATCGTCGTTCCACTGGGCGTCGTACCAGCCGTTTGTCAGGTAACGAGCATTGTTGGCATCGTTTTCCAGGATCAGATGCACGTGGCGCTCCGCATCGACCTCAGCACGCACACGCTCGGCGATCTCGATAAGAATGTGCGGACTGGAATGGTCGATGATGGCATGTACCGCATCGAGCCGCAGGCCATCGAAGTGATACTCTTGCAGCCAATACAGCGCGTTGTGGATGAAGAAGTTACGTACCTGCCGGCTTGAAGGACCGTCAAAATTTATTGCCGCGCCCCATGGCGTGGGATGACGCTCGGTAAAGAATTCTTTCGCATAAAGGTGAAGATAGTTTCCTTCCGGCCCGAAGTGATTGTAGACGACATCGAGCAGAACCATCAGGCCCCGTTCATGTGCGGCCTGAACCAGTTCCTTGAGATCCTCGGGGCGTCCGTAACGGCTATCCGGCGCATAGGGCAGGACGCCGTCATAGCCCCAGTTCCGCGCGCCCGGAAAATCGGCCACCGGCATGAGTTCGATGGCGGTCACGCCCAGTTCGGCCAGATAGTCGAGCCGTTGGGAAACACCCTTGAAAGTACCCTCGGGTGAGAATGTCCCTACGTGCAACTCATAAATTACCGCTTCTTCCCATGGCCGTCCACACCATTTTGCATCCCGCCAGACGAAAGCCGAAGGATCGATCACTTCACTCAAGCCATGCACATCATCCGGATTGAAGCGCGAGGCAGGATCGGGAACACGGATACCGTTCACGTCGAACCCGTAGCGCATCCCAGCACCTGCTTCCGCCACAGTCGACTCGAACCACCCCCCTTCCCGCATATCCATCAGGTGCATTGATTCGTGCCGTTCATGCATTTGTCCGCCTGCGAGATACAATCCCACCTCCTTGCAATTCGGTGCCCAAAGACGGAAGCGTACTCCGCCATCCGTAATTTGTGCGCCATATGGCATCTCATATGGCATCCCGTGGAGCATCTCATGGGTTCGTGTCAGCACGTCTTCCCCTCCTCCTCACCTGTTCTACCTTCGGCGTTGCATCAACCGCATCAGCCGCTGCATCGTGCCGCCGACCGATTTCGATTGTTGGGCGAGCGCGTTACTCACGCCGGCAACAGCTTTTTCCATCCTGAAGAGCGTAACCAAAGTATCGGCTACTCCGGTATCAGCGGGAAACAGTGAATTTCCCTTCATCGTCCTGCGATAGCTTCTAAGGAAATCGGCAGTGGCAAGCGTCTGCCATTTATCAGCTTGTTGTGCAAGCATGGTGGTTGATTCCGGATATTCATCCGTCACATGCTCCAGTGCCGCTGCCGCCACCTCGGAAAACGAAAACAGCATGCCTGCTACATCGCGGAGAGGACTGTGTTTCCAGCGGCGCTCATGCCACGCGCGCTCGGGTCCGCTGCCGTAATTCGTGATCAGAAAATCATTGTTCGAGAGCCACACCTGACGCAGGCTGTAATCTCCGTGACAGCGCGCCTTCAAAGTCTCGGGACGTATGGCTGCCACTCGGGTGATTCGGCGATAGAATTTCGGCCGGACTGACAAAAGATCGTTGCCGATCGCCTGGGCGGCGGTGGTCAAATCCGGCCATTTCACTTCCAGCAGTTTGTACATTTCATCCATCTGCGCGCGCATGATGTTCACCCACTCTGCAAGATCCTCGATGGTAATGGGTTCGACGCCGAAGGCGCCGTTTGTATCCGGCTGCGCAAGTGCCTGGTGAAATTCGGCCGTCCGCACTCCCAGCGTATTGATAAGAGTCATATAGGCAACATGCCGCGCATCAATGGGATGCTGCTGTTGCGTGCGGAACTCATCCAGGTAGCGTTGCAGATAGTCCTGCGTATACGCCCAGCCGCTCCCCTGATTCTCGGCATAGTGTTCGAGGATTGCCAGAGTGGAATTGCGTCCCTCGCCGTCCATGTACTCCACGGTACCCGCCAGTTGCGCCATGTGGGTAAATTTTGCGGTTTCCGTCAGAAAAAGCGACATCTCCAGCTCGGGGTGCACGCCGGGAAGAAGCCAACGGTATCCCTTCAATATTAGTCGGTCGCCCATGTTCACGAACAATCGCCCTCTTTCCGAAACTGTCCGCGTCACCGTTGCTGGCACGCCTGAAACCATCGGTCCGGGAAACGCGCTGGTTGCATGGAAAGACACTTGTCCATCATTAAACACGAGTGCTGAGCCAGCATGCATGCTGGAAACCATGGCACGGCAGAAATCATCATCCCAGAATGCATCGAACAGCACGCCTGTTCGCGCGTGGTGGCGTACTTTTGCAAGCGTGGCATGTAGCAGCGTGCTCACGATCGCCTCGTCTTCGCTCTCCCAGACGCGCGCCAGAGGCACGGCAGAGCGATAGGCTTCGCCATTGGCCAGCGTTAAAACAACGATGACCAGCAGCCAGCTTCCCTGTTCTGTCGACCACTCATGCATCTCCCCAAGCTCAAATTTTCTGATGGGAAGGTTCCTCATCAAAAACCAGGGCTGGGAATAAAAGAAGCGCGGCATGATCTGCCCCTCAAGCTGTTCGCGGGCACGGCGAGCCATCAGGTCTTTCATGCCCCCGCCACCCTCGCCCCGGTTCAACAGCGTGCCCCAGCCCGATTCCATGAGCACAAGGACAGGCAGATCCGGCGATACCTGCCGCTCCTCATGCCAGACGGGGGCGGCTACATCGGCTGCCAGGCGAAAAGCATAAAAGCCATGAGCGCTCAAGGTGAGCAGATACGGCAGTTCACCCACGGGCGGGAATGCCGTGCGGCCCATCAATTCAACCGGCACCCTTCCCTTGAATTGGCTTAAATCCAGTTCTACCGGCTGCGCGACCCGGGATAGATTAGCCACGCACAGAATCGTTTCATCCTCATGCTCACGCAGGTAGGCAAGAATCTTGCGATTGCCAGGCCGCAAAAAACGCAGCGTGCCCCGGCCAAAGGTTCGGTGCGCCTTGCGCATCGCAATCAGGCGCTTCATCCAGTTGAGCAGGGATGACGAATCACGTGCTTGTGAATCCACGTTCACTGCCCCAAACCCATATACAGGATCGACAATGGCCGGCAGGAAAAGCTGTTGGGAATCGGCCGTGGAAAACCCGCCGTTAGCCCCCCCTGACCACTGCATGGGTGTGCGCACCCCATTGCGATCACCGAGGAAGAGGTCATCCCCCATGCCGATCTCATCTCCGTAGTAGAGCACGGGCGATCCCGGCATGGTCATGAGCAGCAGGTTCATCAATTCAATCCGGTGCCGGTCGTTGTCCATCAGCGGCGCCAGGCGCCGTCGAATACCGAGATGCAGACGGGCCTGGGGGTCGATTGCATAGGTTTGATGAAGATAATCCCGCTCGCGATCGGTAACCATCTCCAATGTCAGTTCGTCGTGGTTGCGCAGAAACACAGCCCACTGACAGCTCTCTGGGATATCTGGCGTCTGCTCCATGATCTCTACAATGGGGTGACGATCTTCGCGCGCAATAGCCATGTACATTCGCGGCATGAGTGGAAAATGGAAAGCCATATGGCATTCGTCGCCATCCCCGAAATACTCGCGTACATCTTCCGGCCACTGGTTCGCCTCAGCCAGGAATATCCGGTTGCGGTAGTGTTTATCCAGCTCGGAACGCATGCGTTTGATCACCGCATGAGTCTCCGGCAGGTTTTCGCAGGTGGTCCCCTCGCGCTCGCACAGATAGGGCATGGCATCCAGCCGCATGCCATCGACACCCGCATCCAGCCAGAGCCGCATCACGTGCATCATGGCGTTAAAGACATGCGGGTTGTCAAAGTTCAAGTCTGGCTGATGGAAAAAAAAGCGGTGCCAGTAATAGGCTTTGGCAATATCATCCCATTCCCAGTTGGATCCCTCTGTGTCCGTGAAAATACTGCGCGCGTCCCTGTATCGGGTATTGTCGTCGCTCCATACATAATAGTCGCGCTTGACGGATTCCGGCGGAGCGCAGCGGGCTGCCTGAAACCACGGATGCTGATCGGAAGTATGGTTGAGCACCAGTTCCGTGATTACGCGCAAACCCCGGCCATGAGCTTCTGCGATAAACCGGTGGAAATCCTCCAGGGTGCCGACATCCGGGTGCACACTGTGGTAATCGGAAATATCGTAACCGTCGTCCCGTCCCGGAGACGGATAGAATGGAAGAAGCCAGAGTGCGGTGACGCCCAGTTCAGCCAGATAGTCGAGCTTGGAGATCAGGCCTGAAAAATCTCCTATGCCGTCGCCATTGCTGTCGAAGAATGTCTTGACGTGCAATTCATAGATGATGGCGTCCTTGTACCAGAACGAATCTTCTTCTCGTTCCATGCTATTTCGACCGGACTTTCTGTTTCAGATGGACAGAAGCTCTTCTGGCTGCCTCCGCGGCTCTTGTAAAGTTTCTTTTTTTTGCTTCCCCGATCGCCTTATCCATTTCTTCGAATGTTTCCATATCATGTTCCGCTTTCGGAAACTGCCCATATATCGATATGAACGGCTGGGTATAAGGATGTTCGCGGTTTTCTTCGATCAGGTGCTTCTTCGCTTTTTCAGTATGGGCGATAATGCCTCCTGCGTCCTCATTTTCAGCGCTTCTGACTGCCAGCGCCAATTCCTGGAGAGCCTTGCCCTCATGTTCATCCGCAGCATAATCCATCGTAGAACATCCTGCGAGGAAAGCAAAAGCGATCAGGAGGTACGAAAATGATTTTTTCATGAAATTTCCTCCGGATAAATAATCCAAAGGTCCGCCCTTCCTGGTTCAACTTTGAAGCGCGCAGACAGTACCGGGCCAACCGTCACCAAGGCTTCTGCCCGAACTCGTTTCAGAGTTGAATACGGTTTAGCCGCAAGGCATTGGTAACGACAGACAGGGAACTCATCACCATCGCGGCACCGGCAACCATGGGTGATAGCAGTAGTCCGAATGCCGGATACAAGACGCCGGCTGCCAATGGTATGCCGAGAGCATTATAGCCAAATGCAAAAACGAGGTTCTGCCGGATATTGCGCATGGTGGCGCGTGAGAGCAGCATAGCTCGTTCAATGCCGAGCAGATCACCCTTGACCAGGGTAATACCTGCGCTTTCCATCGCCACGTCGGTACCTGTTCCCATCGCGATTCCCACGTCCGCCTGCGCCAGCGCTGGCGCATCATTGATACCGTCTCCCGCCATTGCCACCGTGCGCCCCTCAGCCTGCAGCCGTTTGATGTGACCGGCCTTATCCTGAGGAAGCACTTCGGCCAGCACTTCATCGATGCCGAGTTTCCGGGCAATCACATCCGCGGTGCGCCTGGAATCTCCCGTGAGCATTACGATACGTACATTCATGTGCCGGAGAGCGGCGATGGCTTCCGGCGTGTTGTCCTTGACAGGATCGGCCACGGCAGCAATTCCGGCGGCAACTCCCTCCACGGCAAAGAACACCACCGTCTTGGCCTCGGCCCGCCAGGCTTCCCCTTGTTCTTCCCAATGCCGCGTATCGATGTTGTGCTGTGAGAGAAAGTTGCGGCTCCCTACGAGCACGCGCCTGCCGCTAATATCAGCCTGCACACCCAGGCCGTTGACTGCTTCGAAGTTTTCTGCGGACAGAATCTTCAAGCCGCGGGCTTTGGCTTCCTCGACGATTGCATGCGCTATCGGATGCTCGGAAGGCTGCTCCGCCCCTGCCACGAGCGCGAGCGCCTCGTCACGTTCCATGTTTTGACGTCAAGATCCGTGAGCGCGGGACGCCCCAGCGTCAGTGTGCCGGTCTTGTCCACCACGACAGTATCAATGTCACGTATGCGTTCGATTGCCTCGGCATTGCGGAAGAGGATGCCCGCACGCGCACCCTGCCCCATCGCGACAGTCATGGAAATGGGTGTGGCGAGACCGACGGCGCATGGGCAGGCGATAATGAGCACGGCAATGGCGTTGATGAATGCATAGGTAAATCGTGGTTCAGGGCCGACAAACCACCAGGCAAGCGCGGTGAGAATGGCAATAGCGACCACGATCTGTACAAAGTATGCCGCGATGACATCGGCGAGCCGCTGGATAGGCGCGCGCGTGCGCTGCGCTTCCCCGACCATCTGAACGATGCGCGCCAGCAGCGTATCCTTGCCCACGCGCTGCGCGCGCATGATAAGCGAGCCAGTGCCATTTACCGTCGCGGCAGAGACTTTGTCATCCACTGTCTTGGCGACCGGCACCGGTTCTCCGGTGAGCATGGACTCATCCAATCGGCTCGAACCTTCCAGCACGATACCGTCTACAGGAATTTTTTCTCCCGGTTTCACGCGTAGCCGATCGCCCACCGCCACCGTCTCAAGCGGCACCCGCTCTTCCGCTCCATCATCGCGCAAGCGCCACGCTTCGTTGGGCGCCAGCTTCAGCAATTGCTGAATGGCCCGGCTGGTTTGGCCCATCGCCCGCGTTTGAAGGTAGTCGCCGAGTATCACCAGGGTGATGATAACCGCTGCGGCTTCGAAATAAGTGCTCACCGCGCCGTCGTGCTCGCGAAACTCTTGCGGAAACCAGCCGGGTATAAGCACGGCAACCAGGCTATACAGATACGCAAACCCGACTCCCAAACCGATCAGCGTATACATGTTGAGCGCGCGATGCACAAGCGAAAACCAGAATTTACGCAGGATAGGCCAGCCTACCCACAACACAACGGGTGTACCCAGCAGAAACTCTACCCATCCGCGTGAGCGCGGCGCGAGTCCGAATGGCTCTTGAATGCCAATCATGGGCGACATCGAAATCACTATCAGAGGGATCGACAGCGCGACGCCGACCCGTAACCGGCGCGCAAGATCACGCAGTTCCGAATCATCCGGTTCTCCTGCACTTCCACCCGCACCCGCAATAGGCACAAGCGGCATGCCACAGAGGGGGCAGTCCCCGGGCGCGTCGCGCACGATCTCCGGGTGCATGGGGCAGGTCCATTGAACGCCCTCCACTGCTGCTTTTGGCGAAGTTGAGGATACAGCATTCTTATGTGGATGACCGCGATACTGCTGACTATTAGCATGTGATGAATGTGAAGAATGATTTTCTTCAGGCTGCATTCTGATAACTCCCCTAGCTGTTTCTCGATTCAAACTCATTGAACCGTGCGGACGGAGCCCCTAAGTGGTACTGCCTGGTACTGCTCTTTCGCACTAATTCATATTAGGCCAGCTTTTATCGTTCAGACGATTTTGATGCACTTTCGCGCTGTCTGTTGCCATTATTGTCTTTGTTTCGCATCCTCCGCCATCTTTTGGTGATCCTTTGCCATACCCAGGTTTGCCTCCGCAGCCTGCTCATAGCTGCTGATCAATTTCCGGCAATGCGCCTTGAGGTCCTGGGCACGCTTGCCATAATAATAAGGACGTGTCTCATATTCTTCGAGTTCCTTTTTGTGTTCCTGCACGCGCAATCGCATATCTTCTGCTACTGCTTCGTAATGCCTCGCCAAGGCATTATGGTCAGCTTCAGTTTGTGCACTTCGAATCGCGCTGGTCATATCCATCGGATGCGGATTCAATTGTGCGCAAGAAGCCAACAGAGCGACGATAGCGAAAACCACGAAGAATTTTTCTGTATTCATTAAGGGACTCCTTGAGTAAAATTTGAATATTTGCTCCAGCCAAATAGCTATTTGACCTTGGTCACGACGTAGTCCGAACCTTGCTGTACGAATTCGACACCAACTTTTTTTCCAACCACAAGATATTCAAACAACTTCCTCTCTCTGACCGAAAATCTCATGGTCATTGCAGGCCAGTTCAAGCTTTCAACCGGTTCATGGGCAAGTGTTACCCTGCCTTCGGGCACATCCACCGCCTTGACCACCGCATTCGTTTGATGGGTTATTGCCCGGGACTCTTGAGTCTGCGGCTTGTTGCCCCTATCTTCGGGAGACTGCGCGCATGTGAGACTGGAAACAGATAAAAAGAAAATCAGGGGGATAGCAGTGACAATTTTCATTTCAATCTCCTTTATATCCGGACTGGATAAAAATTCTTCCTATATGTTTTTTTGTTGATTTGTCTTTCGACAATCACAAGCATTTGCGAATGCTCCATTCCTTGACGAATGCGTACACCGCGGGAAATACGATTAGCGCCAATACCGTAGTGGAAACCATTCCCCCCACCATGGGGGCGGCTATGTGCCGAGTCACCTCGGATCCCGTACCTGTGCTGAACATGACGGGAAACAGACCAATGATGCTTCCCGCGATAGTCATCATCACCGGACGTATCCGGTATACCGCGCCCTGGATCACTGCCCCGTAAAGATCTTCAACAGTGACTCTTTCGCTTGCGGCTTGCCGCGTCGCCGTGATATTCGCCAGCGCCCGATCGAGGAAAGTAAGCATGACCATGCCTGTTTCAGTCGCTATACCGATGAGTCCGATAAAGCCGACCGCTGATGCAATGCTCATGTTGTAATCCAGCAGATACATGAGCCAGACGCCGCCGATCAAGGAAAAAGGAACCGAAAGCATGACGATCAGCGTCTCGGTGAGTCGATGAAAATTCAGATATACAAGCAGGAATACGATCAGGACCGTGAGCGGCACGACCACCTTCAGCTTCTCGACAGCACGTTCCATGTATTCGAACTGGCCGCTCCAGGTTGCGTAATACCCCGGCGGGAACCGCACCTGTTCACGTACTGCTTGCTGGGCTTCCGCGACATAGCTGCCGATATCACGGTCGCGGATATCGACGAAGATGTAAGCCGACAGCAGTGCGTTCTCCGTACGGATACTCGGCGGGCCCTGAAGGAGCTTCACCTGCGCGAGTTGCCCGAGTGGGATCATTGCCTGGTCCATCGTGGGTATCAGCACCTGGGTAGCGATTGCCTGGGGATCACTGCGCAATGCACGCGGATAGCGCACGGCAACAGCGAAGCGTTCCCGCCCTTCCACAGTGGTGGTTACCGTTTCGCCGCCCAGTGCCACCGAGATTACATCCAGCAAGTCCCCTACGGCCAGCCCATAGCGCGCAAGCGCCATGCGGTCCGGCTCGATATCGAGGTAATAACCGCCGGTAATGCGTTCTGCATAGACACTCGTCGTTCCAGGCACCGTTTTTACCGTTGCCTCGATTTGCCGGGCCAGGATTTCGATTCCATCCAGATCCTTGCCGAACACTTTGACGCCGATTGGCGTGCGTATGCCGGTGGCAAGCATGTCGGTCCGGTTCTTGATCGGCATGGTCCAGGCGTTGCTGACGCCGGGCATCTGGAGCGCCTGGTCCATTTCAGCGATCAATTTATCCACGGTCATTCCGGAGCGCCATTCAGCCCCTGGTTTCAGGTTGATGATGGTTTCGGCCATCTCCAGCGGTGCCGGATCGGTTGCAGTATTGGCCCGCCCCGCTTTACCGAGCACCGATGCCACCTCCGGAAAGCTTTTGATGATCCTGTCCTGCGTCTGCAATATCTCAGCCGCTTTCGTCACGGAAATGCCCGGCAGGGTCACCGGCATGTAAAGCAGGGTGCCTTCATTCAGGGTTGGCATGAACTCCGTACCCAGTTTGAGTGCCGGATAAATGGTTATTCCAAGCACGGCAAGCGCCGCCAGGATGATTGCCTTTTTCCAGTGCATCACCCGGTCCACTACCGGATGATAGGCCCGGATCATGAAACGGCCGAGCAGATTATCCTGCTCACGCGGAATGCGGCCACGGATCAGAAGCAGGATCAGGGCCGGAACGAGGGTGATTGAAAGCAGGGCGGCGCCAGCCATCGCAAAAGTCTTGGTATAGGCCAGTGGCTGGAACATGCGCCCTTCCTGTGCTTCGAGGGTGAATACAGGCAGGAACGACACCGTAATGATCAACAGGCTGAAGAACAGCGATGGACCGACTTCCTTACAGGCATCAATGACGGCCTCTTTGCGCACTGCACTTGAAACTTCCGGGCCAACGCGCGCAAGATGCTTGTGGGCATTCTCGATCATGACGATCGCCGCATCGGTCATTTCCGCAATCGCGAGAGCAATGCCCGCAAGGCTCATGATGTTGGAATTGATGCCAAGGAACCGCATCGCGATGAAAGCGATGAGTACGCCGATGGGGAGCATGATGATCGCCACCAGGGCGCTCCGCACATGCATGAGGAAAACCGCGCAAACCAGCGCTATGATAATGATCTGCTCGATCAGCACTTCACGCAGCGTCGTGATGGCGCGGTAGATCAGATCCGAACGATCGTAGAGAGATCGAATTGATACACCTTCCGGCAGGGCCGGCATGATCTCGGCGAGCTTCTTTTCAACGTTGCGTGTAATATCGAGAGCATGTTCGCCATGCCGCGCCACCGCAATACCCGAGACGGCTTCTCCTTCGCCATCGAGTTCGGCTATGCCGCGACGTTCCTCAGGAACCAGTTCCACCCGGGCAATGTCGCGTAACAGAACGGGAGTGCCCTTCTCCGCCTTGACGACCAGTTTCTCCAGATCATCAACGCCGCGCAGATACCCCTTGCCGCGCACCATGTATTCGGTTTCCGCCATCTCGATCACGCGCCCACCGACGTCACGGTTGCTGGCAGCGATAACCTCGGATACCATCCTGAGCGGTATGCCATACGCTTGTAGCTGCCGCGGATTTACCGTGACCTGATAGCTTCTTACAAATCCGCCGACGCTGGCTACTTCCGCTACACCCTCCGCTGAGGTTAGCTGGTAACGCAGGAACCAGTCCTGGATGGCGCGCAATTCGTCCAGCGCGCGGTTCCTTGCAGTCACGGCATATTGATAAACCCAGCCTACTCCGGTGGCGTCCGGACCAAGTGAAGGCTTTATATTCCTGGGCAGGCGCGCAGCTGCAAAACTCAAGTATTCCAATACACGCGAGCGGGCCCAGTAGATATCTGTATCATCTTCGAAGATCACGTACACGAACGAGACGCCAAAATTGGATATGCCTCGCACTACCCTGGATTTGGGCACGCTCAGCATCGCGGTGGTAAGCGGATAAGTAACCTGATCCTCGACTACCTGGGGCGCCTGGCCCGGATATTCCGTATAAATAATGACCTGCACGTCCGAAAGATCCGGAATCGCATCCACAGGTGTCTTCCATACCGAATACATGCCCCAGGCTATTACGAAGAATGTCCCGACCAGCACCAGGAAGAGGTGCCGCACCGACCATTCGATGATATTGCCGACCATCTCAGTGCTTCTTTCTCTGCCTGGCAGCGGCAGCACTGTCCTGTGGCTGTATACGAACGATAACGTACTCACCCGGTGATGCTTCCGCTATCTCGAAAGCAACCTCCTGACCGGGTTTCAATGCTTGCAGCAATGTACGGTCCTGAGCCTTGAAATCCATTACCATCGCCGGCCACCCGAGGCTGGCGATCGGCCCGTGGGCAAGGGTTACCGTTGCATTGACCACATCGATCGCTTCGATGGAGCCTTCGCCATGATGGATAGTTTTGCCAGCTTGAACAGAGAGAGTTTCCTGTTTCTGTCCCGGTTCGCTGGGCATTAAACCATTGGTGTGGCCGAAACCCTCCAATGCTGCCCTCAAGTTGCTTTCCGCATCAATGAGGAAATTGGCTTTTACCACAGCCATTTCCCCCGCCTTGAGCCCCTCCAGGACTTCCACATAGCCATTCGCGCGCTTGCCCAGCTTCACGAGTCTCGGTTCAAAGCGGCCCTCGCCGATATCCACCAGCACGGACTGCCGGGTACCGGCATCAAGTACAGCCGATTCGGGGACGGCGAGCACCTTGTCTTTACGCTGGATTGAAACGAACTCTATTTTTCCATACATCGCCGGTTTCAGCAGTTCTTGCGGATTGGGCAACTCGATGCGCACCCTGGCGGTGCGGGTTTCCGGATTTACCGTGGGATATATGAACCTCACTTCGCCCGTGAATACCTTGTCCGGGTAGGCTTCAACCTGGATGGTAGCGCTCTGGCCCGTGTGTATCATGGCAAGGTCCTGCTCAAACACGTCCGCGAGCATCCATACTCTGGAGAGATCGGCGATCCGATACAGGGTTTCTCCCGCCATGAAACGCTGCCCCTGAATAACGGACTTATCCAGCACAATGCCATTTACTGGGGAACGCAATGTGAGATATTGTCTGATATGACCTTCTTGCCGGAGTGTCTTCAGATCAACCTCCGATATGTTCCAGTTGCGCAGTCTCTGCAAGGCACTCTCAGTCAGCCGTTCCATCCCCGCCTGAGTCTCAAGGCCGCCATCCTCCATGTCCTTCGTTCCTCTCCGGGCAATGAGATATTCGTGCTGTGCCGCGATCAGGTCGGGGCTGTACACATCCATCAACGGCTCACCCTTTCTAACCGCTTGTCCCGTCGTATTGACATGGAGCCGCTCGATCCATCCCTCGAACCTGGGCGCCACGATATGCAACCGCCGTTCGTCCGCCTGCACTGTCGCCACGGCCCTTACAGTGCGGGTGAGTGCGCGCATGCCGACCTGCTCGGTTCTTACTCCCAGTTTTTGTATCCTGTCGATGCTGATCTTGACTGGCGCATCGGCGGAAGTCGATTCCTCGCCTTCGTAAACAGGTATATAGTCCATGCCCATGGGATCTTTTTTGGGTATCGGCGAGGTGTCCGGCAGACCCATCGGGTTGCGGTAATAGAGAATTTTTGTCTCAGGCTTACCGTCGACTGAAACCATATTCGAAGAATTAACCGCAGGGGTCGAAGGCGGGGTTGCACCCAGCCAATACCCTGCAGCAAGGAAAACCGCGGCCAGAGCGATAAAAGCTATTGATTTGACGGCGAGCTTCACATGCTCTCCCTTGGCATGGGTTCCGGGGGGATGGGAGATGAGTTGACAGGCGATTTACCCGCGAGCAGATCAATCTCCGCGAGAGCCTTGTTGTAACCTGCCATGGTCGTCGCCAGGCTGATTTCGGAGTTGAATACCGTCATCTGGCTGTCGAGCAGTGTCATGAAATCAACCCGGTTAACCCGATAAGCCGCCAGGGTGGATTCGACGGTAAGCCGCGCCTGCGGCAGGATGGTTGTCTGGTAGAGCCGCGCGGACTTCAGGCTTTGCTCGGCCAGCGCTGTCTGCTGGCGCAGTCTTGCTGCCACCTCATTGCGTTGCGCTTCATAAGTACTCAATGCCCGATCACGCATCGCCAGCGACTCCGCTTCGCGTGGCTGGAGTTTGCTGCCACGCCACACAGGGAGATTCATCGCCACCGTCAGGCTCACCATGTCTGGCCGCCGGCTGTTGTCCGGCATGTTGTCACGCTGCCCGTAAGACATGCGCACATCGAAGTCGGGATAATAATTTTTGCGCGCAAGTTCCAGCGCTTTATCGTTGCGGGCAGCGAGACTTTGCAGTGCCAGCAATTGCGGGCGGTGGGCCAGGGCTGCCTCAAGCAACGATTCCAGGTTCAGGGTTTCCTCGCGCAATTGCGGCGGGGCGGGCACTGGCAGCGGCTTATTCCCGCTCCGGCCGAGCGCGCGTATCAGCTCGGCTTCGATTACCGGCCTTTCTCTTGCAAGCTTCAGCAGTTCATCCGCCATTCTGGATATCTGCGTCTGCGCCTTTAGCACGTCGGCCTGGTTTCCTCGCCCTACCGCATAGTGATCTTCAGCAATGTGGAGCAGTTCTTCCAGAATGAGCTTGTTTTTTTCGACCAGGCGGATCACTTCAAGGGTAAGGCCTAGATCGAGATATGTGATCTTAATATCGCGCACAACACGGTTCACAGTCTCCTGGTAACCATATTCGATGGCTTCTGCATCCCTGGCCGCCACATCTTTACGCAAACCGCGTTTTCCTGGAAAAGGAAATCGCTGGGACAGGCCGATCATTTTCATGGTCATGTCCTCACGGTTAAAAGTGGAAGATGCCAGCGGGGCATTGATCACCCCTGCTTCCAGGACAGGATCATCCAGCGCTTCCGCAGGCGATATTCTCTGCTGGGCTGCTTCCCGCTCCCGCAGCGCAGCCTGGATTTCCGGATTATTCTCCAGGGCTTCCGTAATCAGGGTAGCCAGGGAAGCCGAGCCTTGGGGACCTGCTGCTGCAAAGGTTTCCACAAATTGCTCTGGAGCCGCCTGTGTAGGCGCCCCCCTATCTGCCCCGGATGAAACTTCCGCCTGGGCATAGGTAGAAAGCATGATGGCGGCAAGCACGGGGGCGATGAGTCCGATGGGAATCATTGCGGGTTCACGGGCCCTGTTGAAGCTTGCTGCCGCCATTTGACGATGATGCAATCTGAACCTGATTTCATCCCGACCTCCTTGAAAATATGTAACCACCGTGACTTACCGATTCAGCGACAGAAAAATAGCCAGCGGAATTTTCGTCAGGGCAAACGACCCATACAAAAACGCTGAGCAGCAAAAGACCGTCGTCCGGCTGGGAGTGTAATACGAGTAAGAGATTAAACTAGAGGAGGTCGTTGCGGTTGCTGAAGGACCAGCGAGGAGAGGCGAGAAGTGGGCAAGATGGCGTAACAAAACCCACCTGGAAGATTGAGTGCAGACGCAGAAGGTGGCAAACCGTTACCGCTTATGTGGCAAACGACCCCATTGCAGGAAAGGGTCAAATCCGCCCCACCCTCTGCGCTGTCATTGCCCGTCTGCCCGCCTGGCTGTTTGTGATCGCTACCGTCATGCAAGGGGCAGGTGGCGGATGGGACTTCATGATCAATTTGATTTTCAGATCCCCCAGATATGGATATATTTCTGGCTTGAGCGCATAGCGGCATGATAGCGGCCAGGGCACTCTGCAGGGGCAGCGACAGTATGATCAGAATCGATAGGAATGTGCGCAGGCGCAGCATCATATTATCCAGTATGAGGCATCTATCCTGTCAGAACAAGCATTACGTGTTATAAAGGAAAATCCATATCCTGCCATTCCGATTCTTCAACAACCGTTGCTCTATCATAGTAGAAGGCTGGATAAATTCAAGTTGAACTCTATCCTGTCGACACTCGATGTCTTCGCATCCTCTGGCGATTCGGATCTTGTACGGAGAATACCTGACCATGAACAAAAAGGAAGATAAGAAGGAGAACAAAAAGGAAGGCAAGAAAGAAAAAGAAGCGCGTGCGCCCGAAATATCCAAGGAAGACTATGAGGACACGCTATACAAACTCCAGATTGAACTTGTCAAGCTTCAACGGCACTTCATCGAACGCGACGACAAGATTCTGATCATCCTGGAAGGACGGGATGCCGCCGGCAAGGACGGCACGATCAAGCGAATCATCGAGCACCTGAGTCCGCGTGAAACGCGCGTCGTCGCACTCGGCAAACCCTCGGACCGCGACCGCAACACATGGTATTTCCAGCGTTATGTCAAGCACCTTCCCGCAGCGCAAGAGCTTGTGCTGTTTAACCGCAGTTGGTACAACCGGGCGGGTGTGGAGAAGGTAATGGGATTTTGTACCGAGACCGAGTATGAAGAATTCATGGGTTCAGTGGTCGAGTTCGAGCTCATGCTCAAACGCTCCGGCATCAAACTCCTCAAGTACTATCTCGATATCAGTAAATCTGAACAGGAAAAAAGGCTGAGCCAGCGCAGAAAGGACCCTCTGGCGCAATGGAAAATCAGTGCGCTCGACGAGTATGCTCTCGAAAAATGGGATGAATATACATTAGCGCGCGATCAGATGTTGACGCACACGCATAATCTAATTACACCCTGGATCATCGTGCATGCGGATGACAAGCAGTTGACCCGGCTGAATGTCATCAAGGATATGCTCAGTCGACTGGATTACAAAGACAAGAACGAGCACCTGATTTTGCCGGACCCGCAAATCATCTCAACATTTACCGCCTCATTCATAGAGGAAGGTCTGCTGGCGACATAGGCGTACTGCTTTATCGTACGCGTAGCCTTCAGGAAATACTTTTATTTCAATCGCGCTGCTCTCTCCGGGAGTCCATTAACGGGAGCGGCGGCGTCTCTCCGTCATGATCCGCTAAAGGGGCTAGAATGCATCTCCTCCCGTCAGATGCAATACCAGCGGAATCGCTCCCTGCCTTCTCAAAACCTTGAGACGCCACCGCATTCATTTGCGCAGTCTGACTGCCCCCAATCTAGAGGCATATCCCGCGCAATAAACAAGGTATGACTTTCAAAAGCCATATCGGGTTCTGGTTTTAATGCACATCTTCATTTTTGTTTCGCCTGTTACACCCTCTACTTTACATCTTCCTTGAGTGTTGAGATACTTTAGACATATATAACTTGACAAAGTACCCTCCGATTGATATCCTGCTTCATAAGCAGAACGTCCGTATTGCACACTTCTCCCGGTTCAATCGAGCTTCATATCAGGCGTTCGTATGACAATAAAAAGTTTTCCAGCGCTTGTATTCATGCTCGTGCTATTGTTTTCATGTGCCCCCATGAGCCTATGAAGCGGTCAACAGTCCCGCTTGGTGAGGAGACCAGAACATGAGAGTAATTGAGCTACCGCAGGGCATCTTTTGGTACTGCCTTTGTGTATGTGGATAACTCGCAGTAAATAGGGCCCGATGACGAAGTTCTGTGTGCTATCCTATCGTCAAAACGGCCTTTAAGCGATGATATAAAAAACAGTCCGCCATAGGCCATGGAGGTATGATTGTTAAAAAAGTGGTTCCCGCTGATAATTCTGGTTATCTTTGCGTTGCTCAGCATTGGAACGCTTGACCGGTTGGCGCGCAATATGGCGCAGAAAAGAGACTTCTACAGCGATCCGTTGTGCTGGACGTTCTGGGCCAAAACCCATCAGGGTGCTTTGGATACTCGTCATCAAAGAGCACCGGAAAAACCCGAGGTAATCAGGAAAGGGCGCTTTCATGACAAGCGAGACTCTTATCGCACAGACCTGAGCATTTTCCAAAATCATTCAGAACCAGGGTCAACAGCAGTATAAAATAACGGTAAGCGGCGTACCTATCAATTCGGCGAGCATTCAGCTATAGCCCCTGCCTTTGCAATACCCTACAGCCAGGATGCCTTATTCCTGACACTGCGATATCATGGCGGAAGGTTGATTGATACCTTCTATGCCTGACATCAGTTCCTTTTTCACTGCCGGCGGTGCTCTGGCCCGTAGTGTGCCAGGTTATACAGTGCGTTCACAGCAGAGGAAAATGGCTCAGGCAATTGCCGATACCATTGCCTCCAGCACGATCCTGATCGCCGAGGCAGGGACGGGCACAGGTAAAACCTTCGCCTATCTGGTGCCCGCCTTGCTGACAGGTGGAAAGGTGATTATTTCCACCGGGACAAAAACCCTGCAGGACCAGTTGTTCAACCGTGACATTCCTACCGTGCGCAGCGCGCTCGAGGTTCCCGTTACCGTGGCTTTATTGAAAGGGCGGGCAAATTATGTTTGTCACTATCATCTGGAACGTACCGTCCAGGAAAGCCGCCCTGCTCTCGCCAGCCGGGAAGAGGTGAAGTATCTGAACTTGATTGAACGCTATGCCAAGGTCAGCAAGAGCGGTGACAAGAGCGGTTTGAGTGAAATACCAGAAAATGCATCTGTCTGGCAGTACGTCACCTCCACCCGCGATAATTGCCTTGGTTCGAATTGCTCGCACTACAAGGACTGTTTTGTCATGGAAGCACGCAAACAGGCTTTGTCAGCAGATGTGGTGGTGGTTAACCACCATTTGTTCTTTGCCGACGTCATGCTACGTGATGAAGGGCTGTCGGAATTGCTTCCCGCCTGCAATACAGTGATATTTGATGAGGCTCACCAGTTACCGGAAACAGCCAGTCTATTCTTTGGGGAATCGGTCAGCACCGGCCAGTTGCTGGAGTTGGCCCGGGATAGCGAGGCTGAAGCGTTGCGGAGCGCAAAAGATTTTATTCCCCTACCCCCTGCTATTAAGGCAATGGAAAAGGCCGCTCGCGATTTCCGCTTGACTGTGGAAGGTGAGAACATGCGCATGCCAGTGACTGCAATCAAGGCAAACGCAAAATTTGCCGGCGCGCTGAGTGATTTGCAGGAAAAACTGGGCAATCTGGTCGATCTGCTCGAAAAGCAGGCTGAACGCTCGGATGGCCTGGAAAATTGCTGGCAGCGTTCGCGGGAAATCGCCAGCCGCATAAAACGCTGGCAAGAACAGGCTGAAGCCGAAGGCTTCGTACAGTGGGTTGAAGTATTCAACCAGGCTCTGCAACTTAATGCCACCCCGCTTTCCATTGCGGAGATATTCAACAAGCAATTAAGCGGTCGTCCGCGCGCGTGGATATTTACTTCCGCAACCCTTTCAGTTAAGGGTGACTTCTCTCATTACAATGATCAAATGGGGCTGAATACAGGAACCGTCCCTTCGCATTCCGCGTGCTGGGAGAGCCCTTTTGATTTTGCCCATCAGGCTTTGCTCTATGTTCCCACAGGTATTCCGGAACCGAACAGCAGCAGATATATAGAAGAAGTGGTGAAGACAGCGCTACCGGTGTTGAAGGCCAGCCGGGGAAGGGCATTTTTCCTGTGCACCAGTCTGCGTGCCATGCAAAAAACATATGAACTACTGCTGGAGTCACTCAAACAGGAAAGACTCGACTATCCTCTGCTGCTGCAGGGCCAGGGTTCGCGCTCCCACATGCTGGAGCGCTTCCGGAAGACGGGCAATGCGATCCTGATCGGCAGCCAATCCTTCTGGGAGGGCGTGGATGTGCGTGGGGAAGCATTATCCCTGGTGGTGATCGACAAACTTCCTTTTGCTCCTCCCGATGACCCGGTACTTGCCGCACGCATCGACAAAATCAACAAGGAAGGCCGCAATGCCTTCATGGAGTATCAATTGCCACGCGCTGTGATCAATCTGAAACAGGGAGCCGGCAGGTTGATCCGGGATGAAACCGACCATGGCGTACTGATGATCTGCGATCCACGCCTGATCAGCAGGCCTTATGGCAGGAAAATCTGGCAGAGCCTGCCACCTATGAAGCGCACACGCAATCTGGCTGAGGTGGAAGAGTTTTTTTCCGCAAATTCCACCGCAACCAAGGTGGGAGACATGTTTTGACCGCGACCTTGGCGGGTTTGTTCTCATGCGGGATGTGCATTGAAGACAATGATGCCCTCAAAGCTCCCAAAGCCGTTTCTGCACCAATATATAAGGTTTCGTTGCAAAGTTCTTTCGACAGATTGGCAAAAAAGCCGATGTCGCATGCCACCAAACCAGGAGAGTTAAAAGGCGCGAATAGAAATAGAGCAAGATTGAAGGAAGAAGGTTTTCTATGAGCGGTCGCGCAGTTCCGTCACACCTTCTTTCCCTGCGCAATGATTGCAGCAGAACATTGCCCCGCTTTTCTCCAGGCCGTGCCCGATGATCCGGACACCACAGTGGGTGCAGGTGGGCGCAAGCTGGTTGATGGCACATTCGAAACTGTCGAACGTGTAGGTTTTATTCGAAACGACTACCTGAAAGGCTTTATCATAGTCGTTCCCACATCCGTCACATTTCGGCATACGCTCCTCCTCTAGGGTTGAAAACGAGCCTTCCAACAGGCCCGGCTGCACTGCTGCAATTAAAATCCGAAAAAACTTCTATTCCAGTGCCTCGCTGGATAGCGAATCGTTTGTTTCTTCCGGTTATAAAAATGATCGGTCAATTAGCAGCCTGCTCGTTATGAAATCCCCGACTATTTGCGGCTTTACCTTGAATGTGAATGGAAGACAACAACGGTCCGAATATCTCATAAAGCTTGAAAAATTTGAATTGTGTTATACCGTAAAAGGTACCGGTGAGGCAATACGGCCCTTTGCGGTTCAGATCTGGTATTCACCGCAACTGGCCGTGATTCACATTGGGCCCTGGATAGGTTGAACGTTGGCACTCCTTATCCTGTCCAGAAACCCGAATCCTATGCTCTGCTGCTAGCGGGGATCGGTCTTCGGTCTTATTACGTTCGTGATAGAGTACTCTTCAAGGAAGCAAATGCCGGTATGAAGTAAGGAAGTAGTGAAATAATCTGTTTTTTTTACTCAATCTCGTGTGCCACCGTACAGAAAAATGACAATGGTAGCGATTATAGTGACACCTCGAAAATTACTGAAGGAGGTAATCATCATGAGCTATCTGAAACCCGTTCTTACCGCAACGATGCTGGCGCTGGCGCTCGGGCTTCCCGCCTGTAAATCCAAGCAGGAATCAGCGCGGGAGCAATCATTGGAACAGAAGGCCGATACAAAGGAAGATAAGGCGGATGTGATACGGAAGGAGGGGGAGGCAGCTGCGGACAGAATCGAAAGGCAAGATCCTGGTATGGATTCCAGGAGCACGGATCGAGCCGCCGATGCTGCCCGTGAGTCCTCCGAGACTCATGCCGACCAGTTGGAAGATCAAGCCGATCGCCTGCGCGAGCAGAAATAATGGTTAACCCTGGTTAACTGCAGAAAGCTTTGTTAATCAGGGTTATGTTTTCTCATACAGTTCGGGTTTCTTCAAGTCGTTCCAGTAACCCAGCAGGACACCGGAACTTCGGGCGTCATGCTCGCCGATACGAAGCTCTACGAGGCGACATGCTTGATTCCGGCACATTGTCCTGCAGCAATTGGGCTGTCAGAAGGGGAAATTTGAGTCAACCCCATACCCTTGCAGAAGCAGCAAACCCAGTCCAATGAAATGAGGAATCAAAATGGGTCAATTTCCAAGCATTTTTATGCCAGCCGGCTCTTTCGGCGGACCATGAACCCGACCAGGATCAGGCCTGCCCCATTGGGGCCGGTGATAAAAGCGTGCCGCCCGCCTGTAGCTGTATCGGAACTTCCTACCACCTGGCCAGCGTTATTGATGTCATAGGCGGCACCCCGGCTTCCACCTATGGATTTTCCTGTGCGGAGGCAGGGAAAACAAAGCCAAATCCGATACTCAGGACTGCCGTCAGCACCAGGCTCTGGATTTTAGAGCTATGGTTAATTTTTATTTTCATGATTTTTTCTCCGGCAAGAGATTATTTTTAGAGATTCGAGCCTCCAAACTTGGAAGTGCGCCAATCAGCGTCAGATTAAACTTTGACTATGACATGAAGATGAACGTTTTAAATGCCCATCTTCATCTGGCGTGACTCTCGAGTTTATTCAAAGAACGGGGATATATTCCGCGATACCTTCAAGATTCGCGGTTTTGTAGGTGAGTCGGGCTCCGGGGTGATTTACGACAAAGCCACAGCCTTGAATCAGGATGCTCATTGTCTTGAAATCCTGCCGCAACTCTTCTCCCAGCTCAACCGGCGGCAAAACCAGCGCGAAATCCAAAGAAGGTTCATCCGCAGCGCCGGACCTGAAATTTACTGAGATAAGCGCCCCCATTACTGTTTGCTGCTGAGTAATCTGTGCTCCGCGAAATACGAAATGGCCTTCCGGGCCTGTATATTCGAGGGAGGCCTCTTGTGGTTTTCCTTTCGCATCTAACGGACCCAACGCTTGAGGAAAAAAAACGACACGTTTTACACTTTCATGGTCAATAAATGTAAAACGACTTGGATTTCTCCCCGAGTGCTCGAAATTGCCCAGGCTGCAATTTCTCTTTGGATGTTCAGAATTTCCCGGGCTGGAATTTCTCTCAGAATGTTCGGAATTGCCCAGCAATGCCTTTTTTGAATCGTGTTTGACATGTATCCGAACCCCCTTGGCATCGGGAGGCAGGGGGTCCCAGAGGTGAACGACGCCGATAGGCGTAATTGCGTCTGTAGCAGGTTCTTGATGCGGTGGATCAGCGACAAAATCAAAATCATAAATGCCGTCCGGAGGCGGCTGAATGAAGACAAAAGGTTCTAACCGCGGATTTGTCCAACCCTCGCCAGGTATATTTCCTGACGCGCTAATTCGCAATTTAGGCGGATGATTTTCCAGAACAAATAACTCGACATCAAGAACTTCCAGAATTTTTTCCATTTTTGACTTCCTCCGTCATTTGAAATGAATGGAGCGTTCTGCGGCAGCAACACCTCGGCTAGTGCTACTGCCATTCTTTATAGCCAAGGAAAGTAAAATAACAACCACATTCGCATTGTCTGTATAACCTTTCACAGAATAATGATCACCGGAAAGATGAGCTGGAATCCCGCTGGAAGAGGAAAAAGTGTTCTGCTCACAGCGCTCGCAGCACGCAGCTGGAGGCGGAGTTAACTATTACCAAAAGTCCCAAATGAACTACCCGGATTGCATCACTGAATCGGCTGGAATAATTTCCTTGAATGCGGTCGCGTCAAAAGGCTTTGGTTCGCCGCTGCTCTCGCTTCGATCAGCGGGACACGGGTGGGCTTGGTCTCGGCACTGCGTTCCTGTGCGCGCCGGATGAGACCGCGGATATATTCACTGTCGTCGATGTTGTTTCATTGCAAGTGCCCTCGGACGAACACAGTGGCCATCGTCAGCGTGACCAAGGCAATCAGCGCGAGCGGCCAAAGGCTCGCGAGGATGTCAGCAGGCGGCATGGCCTTGAGAAAACTGCCCTCGACGATGATCAGGAAATGCGTCAAGGGGATGGTCTGAGCCAGCCATTGCAGAAAGACCGGCATGTTTTCCACCGGAGTGGAAAAACCAGACATCAAGACCGCCGGCACGCCGATAGCAAATGCACCCAGAACGGCCTGTTGCTGCGTCATGCTGATCGCAGAGATCATCAAGCCTATGCCCACCACCGACAGGATGAACAGCACCAGACTGGCCACCAGCAAGGTAAACGAGCCGGAAAAGGGGATGCCGAATAGGAACACGCCGGCACCTACCATGAACAAACCAAGCATGGCGCCAATCGCCAGCCCCGGCAGCGATTTGGAAATGATGATTTCCGGCGTCGAGGTGGGCGAGACCAGCAACTGATCGAATGTGCCGAGTTCGCGCTCGCGTGCGATCGACAACGATGTAATGAGCAAGGCGCTGAACAGTGCCAGCACACCGGTCAGGCCAGGTACGATGTACCAGCGGTAGATCAGATTCGGATTGAACCAGTGGCGTACTGCGACAGGCGTCAGTGCTTGTGCGTCCAGCGCGACCTCTGCGCCAACATCGGCGGCGATGGACGACAGGTAGGCGACCGTGATCTGGCCTGAGTTGCTGCGTCTGCCATCGACCAGAACCTGTGCATAAGCGCTGCCACCGGCTGCGATGTTGCGCGAGAAGTCTGCGGGGATAACCAGTGCGGCGATCACGTCACCCCTGTCGATCAACTGATGTAGCTCTTGTCTGTTGTCGATATGGTGTACACGAGTAATGAAGTCGACGCCGTTCAATCGCTGTATCAGTTCATGCGACCAGCGGCCCGCATCCTGGTTGTACACGGCGACATTGACGTTGCTGACTTCCAGCGTCGCGGCAAAGGCGAATACCAGAAGCTGGAGCAGTGGCGGCACGAGCACCACCATGCGGCTGCGTGGGTCGCACAGCACACTGAGCACTTCTTTGATGAACTGTGCCCGCAAACGGGTAAAGCCAAAGAATCGGGATCGCTGCGACATAGTCAGTTCTCCAGATTCTTGCGCGTGACGCGCTTGGCCAGGACAAAGAACAGTGCGCCGATCGCAGCCATGGCCAGCAGATTGAGCATGAATACCGCCCAGATATCACCGGCCAGAAACACTGTTTTAAGTGACTCGACAAAATAGCGCGCTGGAATCAGCCAGGTCAAAGCACGGATGGGGGCCGGCATGGCATTGATCTCGAACAGAAAGCCAGAGAGCATGAACGCGGGCAGAAAGCCGGAGAACAGAGCAATCTGTGCGGCCAGGAATTGGTTGCGTGCCAGAGAAGAGATCAGCAGCCCTTGGCCTAGGGCCGGCACCATGAAGGTGGCTGAGAGCAGCATCAGCGCAGCGAGCGATCCGCGCAAGGGTACATCAAAAACGTAAACGGCCAATGCGGCGGCACCCAGCGTCGCTAGCATGCCCAGCACGAAATACGGTAGCAGCTTGCCGATCAGGATTTCCGTTACGGAAGCGGGCGTGGACAGGACTGCTTCCATTGTGCCGCGCTCCCATTCCCTGGCGACCACCAGCGCTGTCAACATAGTGCCGATGATGGTCATGACGATGGCAATGGCGCCTGGGACCAGTGCACGACGGCTTTCCAGTTCGGCATTGAACCAGTAGCGGGGCTCAAGCATTATCGTCAGGGGTGGCGCGCCGACATCGAGCCCGGTGCGCCAGGACTGTACGATGCCGCGCGAGTAGTTCTCGACATAATTGGCGGTGTTGGGATACGAGCCGTCAGTGATGATCTGCACGAGCGGTTCGCTGCCCCTTAGGGCCATACGCTGTTCGAAGTCTTGCGGAATGACGACATAACCGCGCAGTTCGCCGGACACAAGCATGTCGGCAACCTCTCGGCGATCATGAACGAAGCGCGCATCGAGATAGTCAGTGGCAGAAAACGCCGCCGCCAGAGTTTGCGCCGAAGCCCCTTCCGACTCCAGCACGACACCGACGCGAACGTGCTTGGCATCCAGGGACACGGCATAGGCGAACAGAAAGAGCAAGACCACCGGCAGCACAAAAGCGATCAGGAGGGTCGAAGGATCGCGCAGCGCTTGAAGACTCTCTTTGTAGACCAAGGCTCGCAAGCGCCGCAGGTCGAATCGACGTGCATCCGCGACCTGTCCCGACGTTTCGTTTGTGCGAGGTGGGGTGACAGTCACGTGTTCACCTCTTCATTCTGTTCGGCTGACTCGACTAGATGGATAAAGGCATCCTCCATGGTCGGGTCTGGCTTCTCGGTGGTGGCGGCACCTTGCTTGAGTGCATCGGGTGTATCCAGAGCAATCAGACGCGCGCGTGAGAGCATGGCCACACGATCACAGTATTCGGCCTCGTCCATGAAGTGGGTGGTGACCATAATGGTCACGCCTTTGCGTGCCAACCCGTTGATGTGCGTCCAGAATTCGCGACGGGTAATGGGGTCAACCCCGGATGTCGGCTCATCCAGAAACAGCACGGGCGGGCGATGCATCAGCGCACAAGCCAGCGCCAGTCGTTGCTTAAGCCCCAAGGGCAGGGAGTCGGGCGCGGCAGACAACCAGTTACTCAGATCGAAGGTGTCGATCATTTCTTCAATGCGTTCGCGTCGTGTCTGGCCTTCCAGTTCGTACACTCCGGCCGAAAACTCCAGATTCTGACGTACCGAGAGCAGGCCATAGAGGGAGAACTTCTGTGCCATGTAGCCCAACCTGCTTTTGGCGGCACCGGTAGCCCGGCGCAGGTCGTATCCCACCACCTGCGCTTCGCCGTAGGTGGGTTTGAGCAGACCGCACAGCATCTTGAAAGTGGTGGATTTGCCCGCCCCGTTGGGGCCAAGCAGGCCAAAGATTTCGCCTTTTTGCACCTCGAAGCTGACATTATCGGTGGCGGTGAAATCGCCGAAGCGCTTGGTCAGATTGCGGCACGACACGGCAATATCCGAACCCAACTCAACAGGGGGCAGGCGCTCGGCCAGAGCCGACGTGCCGCCGGGGCCTCCACCCAATAGATCGATGAAGGCATCCTCAAATCGCGCGGGTACTGGTGTTAAAGCTACCTGCACCTGATCGGCCAGTATCTGAATCTGTTCGGTTTCTGCACCTGCGCGCAGCACCACGCGCACGCCGGCCCCTTGGATGACGCCATCGCTCACGCTGTCCAAATCCAGTGCCTTGGTAAGTACCGCCCGACGTTCGGCACCGACGTTTTGAAGACGAAAACTGCGGCCTTCAAGCTGCGTGGTCAGCGTTTGCGGCGGACCATCAAACAGAAGCTGTCCTTGATTGAGCAACAGCACACTTTCGCACCGCTCGGCCTCGTCCAGATAGGCAGTGGACCAGACGACGGCCATGCCCTCGCCGGTCAGGGCCTGCACCATGCGCCATAAATCTTGGCGGCTGACCGGATCGACACCTACGCCGGGCTCATCCAGCAACAGGACCTTGGGTCGTGCCATGAGCGCGCAGGCCAGGCCCAGCTTCTGTTTCATGCCGCCAGAGAGTTTCCCGGCCAGACGCTCAGTGAACGGGCCAAGGCGCGTGAAATCAAGCAACTCGGAAAATAGCTCGGTGTTGCGGTCGGCATCCATACCGCGCAGCCGGGCGTAGAGACGCATGTTCTCCATAACTGAGAGATCTTCGTAAAGACCGAAACGCTGCGGCATGTAGCCGCTGGCGACGTGAATCGCATCGTTGTCTCGTACTACGTCGTATCCTGCCAGGGTGACCCGACCGGCATTGGGTTCAAGCAAGCCGGTCAGGATACGCATCAACGTTGTCTTGCCCGCGCCATCGGGGCCGACCAGACCGGTCAGACGTCCGTAATGGATCGATGCGCTCAAGCCCTGCAGCGCCTGAACATTGCCGAAATGCTTATCCAGCTCTTCGATGACGACGGCGGCGTTTCCGTTTTGCGATGCGGTAGCCATGATGGGGCTGGCATGCATCTCAATTTTTCCCTGTATTTGCGCCGGGGCCGGTCTTAGTATCTACCTCAATCGTCACTGGCATGCCTTGGCGCAGTCCTTTATCGCTGTCGGCAGCATCAACGACGATACGCAGGCGATACACCAGGTCGGTGCGCAGATCCGTGGTTTCCACCGTCTTGGGGGTGAACTCGGCGCGGGGTGAGATGAAGCCAATCTGACCGCGATAGATCTTGTCGGAGGAGTCGCTCATGACGCGCACCGTTGTACCGGGCGCGATGCGCCCCAGATCCGGTTCGGCGACGTAGGCACGTACATAGACAGGTTTATCCAAGCTTATGCTGTAGACCGTGCTTTGGCTCGCTACCATACTGCCGGGCTCGCGCACCCGTGCGATCACGGTGCCGTCGCTAGGCGCCGACAGCTCGGTATCTGCCAAGGCCGTGGTGGCCTGGGCCTGGGCTGCTTGCGCGGCCGCCAGATGCGCCTCTGCTGCGGCAATATCTTCTTCGCGGAAACCTTCCATAGCCAAGGACAGGGCCGCCTTGGCAGACGCTACACCGGCGACAGCCTGATCGCGCGCCGCTCGCGCAGCATCGACAGTGCGCCGGCTACTGGCCCCGGATGCAACCAAGCTGCTTTGGCGTTGGTAGTCGCGCTCTGTGTTAACGGCGGCGGCTTGCGCCTGCTTGAGCGTTTCTTGTGCCTGCGTGATTTCCTGGGGACGTAAGCCCTTGCGCAACTTGGACAATTCAGCTTGCGCCACCTGTACCGAAGCGCTAGCTGAGGCCAGCGCATCGCGATAGGGCTGGTCGTCAAGTACGGCCATACGCGTCCCACGGGTGATTGCATCACCCTCATCGAACATCATTTCGGCTATGCGTCCGGGTTGTCGGAAAGCCAGTTGCACTTCGCGGATATCGACATTGCCGTACAAACGCAGTTGGTTTTCATTTGTGTCAGTGCGCTGCATCCATACAAAACCGGCGCCAAGTGCAATGGCCACAATAGCGATCACGACAAGCGTGCGTTTGGTCAGGCCAGAAAGTTTGCCGGTTTTCATTTGGCGTTTTCCGTATGACTGATACCGCGACGATAGATGGCGAACACACTTGGCGCATCACGACGGATACGTGTCACATCGCCAGCCATCAAAGACTGCATCACCAGTCCTTGAATGGTGCCGATGAACAGAAGAGCGGCAGCCTCCACGTCCAGCTCGGCATCCAGTTCGCGTTGAGCCTTACCGGCTTTCAGCAGACGACACAGTCGTTCACTGTAGTGGCGGATCAGAGCTTGCACCATCCGTTTGGGCAACGTTTCTTCCGAGCGCTGTAATTCACCAAATAGCATCCTCGGCACACCTGGGTGTTCGGATACGAAGCCAACGTGCGTCATGAATACGGCTTCAAGGGCTTGGACTGGAGACGAGGTGCCTTCAACGGCTTTATCGACACGTGTCAATAAGCATTCTGTGACCCAAGACATCACCGCCTGCAGGATGGCGTCTTTGCTTGGAAAGTGACGAAACAGCGCACCTTGAGTTAACCCCATACGCTGTGCGATGGCCGTAGTGGTTATATCGCTGGGATTTTGTTCGCCAGCCAGGTCAACCACAGCCTCTACCGTTGCTGCACGGCGCTCCTCGGCAGGGAGGTGCTTGGAACGTTGATTCATTGCTTATTCACCAAAAGTAAGTAATTTATTACTATCTTAGCATGATGCCGCTACTCTGCAATAGGCAGTAGGTCCAACACTCGTGCCATCAGCCGCCATTTCGCGAACTACTACACTGACCAATGAATGCCAGGTCGATAGTTTCGATTTGCTGGCCGCGTTGGGGTCTGTTGACGTTTTGATCCAAGATTTTGTGATTGGGAAGAAAACCTGTATTGTTAAAGCTCTCATACAGTAGCAATACGAGTTTTCGGTGCCCCAATTGCTGCTCAGTGACGAGCATTGGTCGAAGCCGCACAAGATTGCAAGTTAATGGCTGCACGATGGCACCAGAACTGATCGCAAGACTCCCGCAGGTGGAACGGTCATCGCGGACAAGGGCTATGACAGCGCGCAAATCCGCGCAACCATCGAGTCGCAAGGCAAAGCCGGTCATTCCAGGCTGCGCATAATATGCGCTTTCTCCGATCTTCCTTAAGTAGCTGATAATCATGAGAATAATCCTCCTTGCTACCCTTGCCGTCCTGCAAATAAGCTTTGCCCTTCCACTTCGCGCCGCTGACTCGGCAGGTTTTGTTCTCAATTATATTGGTCAGCAAATCATACCCGCCCGGACAAAATTCAAAGGGACAACCATCGGCGGGTTGTCGTCTCTGGACTACAACGCAAACACTGCCCGTTACTTGGCCATTAGCGATGATCGCAGCAGAACCAATCCGGCGCGGTTTTACGAATTATCCCTGGATCTCGCCAAATTCCAGCGCTCTGCGGAGCCTGGCCTGGTGGGCGTGACCTTTCATGCCGTAACCACAATCCAGCAATCCGGTGGGGGTACGTTCGAGAAAAATTCCGTGGATCCGGAAAGTCTCCGTTTTGACGGCAACCGCAATAAGATTTATTGGAGCGAAGAAGGCCGCAGGGAGATAGCGGGTTTCCGAAGCCCTGCGGTACGCGAAATGAATGTTGATGGCAGCCATTCGCGCAATTTCGTTGTTCCCGTTTACTACGCTCCCAGTGGCTCCCGTCTGTGGAGATTTACCGGCAGCAAGGGCGTTTACGACAATATGGGATTTGAGAGCCTGACAATCTCCACCGATGGTACAACCCTGTATACAGCTACCGAAAATGGCCTGGTTCAGGATTCTCCCCCTGCCAATGCCTATAGAGGCTCACGCGCACGCATCCTTGCCTTCGACATTGCCACCGGAAAACCGGTTGCGGAGTATGCTTATGATGTTGAGCCTGTTACATCCACACCGTCCTTGCTCGGCAGTTTCGCTATCATCGGGGTGAGCGACTTCCTCGCCATCGGTGATCGCCAATTCATCATTGTCGAGCGCGCCTTATCCCTGGAGGCAATCACGCTTGGCCGCATTAATACAGGATATATCGTCAGGCTTTATTATGCTGATGCAAGGAACGCCACCAACATTTCCGGAATGGAATCGATCGCGGGCAAGAGCATCGCTCCGTTAAGAAAAGTTCTCTTGCTCGACATGTCAGACCTGAAAAATGCGGATGGCTCGGCTCTGGCTATTGGTAACATAGAAGGCATTACTTTTGGTCCCGAATTCAAGGGTAAACGTACTATAGTGCTTGTAGCTGACAATAATTTCTCCAGAATGCAACTCACCCAGTTTGTCGCATTGGAAATCGCCTCTGAATCGGAGCAAGTGGAGCGGTTACGGTTACAATAAAAACATGAATTCTGAAAAGTTACTGACTATTGATTTTGGCAGCACACAGGAGGCGAGCTATAGCAATATGCTAAAAAGGCTACTGAACATACTTCCTCAAGGATTCCCCAAGGAAATAGCGTTTAAATAGCGGTTATTCACTTCTCATCATAATGCCTGCTGAATAGAGCGATTCAGCTTGACTCCAGGCTGCCCCTTCCTGCACCGCATCTTCCTCGCCTATCCTAGTGTAGTGAAGCGCTCTTGATGAAACTTATAATCAGGCTATAAACCGCGTGAATACTGGGTTTCATATGCTTCAATTAGCATGCAACACTACGCTAGAATACACAACTTGCATTCAAACCTACTATTACGTTCCGCCCCGGCGCCGGTTCGTAAAAACGTCCGTTGCCTTCATTCACAATTACCGCGCCGACATATTTTGCGCCGCTTACATTGTCTATTCGGATGAATTCGCTGAGCTTCAAACGACCCAACTGGTGTGAATAGACGAACCGGATGTTTGCCATAGCGTACTGTTTTGTGGCTTCTGTATTAGTATCGTTGGCGTAAACTCTATCACGATAGATTGCCTCGATCACTGCCGAAAATCCTGGCAGGCCGCGCCGCCAGGCCAACTCGGCATAGGCCGTATTGCGCGGTACACCGGGAACGAAGTTGCCATCCGCTACCGTTACAAGAGGAATGCCAACTCGGGACTGATAGGTATAGGAATCGCGAAATCGGGCATCAAGAAAGGTATAAGACAAATATGCAGAAAGATCCGCACCGAAGCGGTGGACAGCGGCAAGCTCTACGCCTCGTCTCCTGGTATCGGTCGCATTCTGAAAAGTAGCTCTACCTCCAATATTGGTTGCCGGCAGAATCTCATCGGTAACCACGCTTTCAAAAAGCGCGAGATTGATGCGTGTATTATCCGTAGTCAGCCACTTGAACCCTAATTCGATATTGCGACTTTCGCTGGGTCGAAGGGAGAAATTGAGGCCGGAAGCACCATCCCGCCGATAGGCAAGTTCTGTGAAGGTGGGTGTTTCGAAACCCCATCCGCCGCTAGCGTACAGGTTGAGCGTTGGGGTCGCCTTGTATAACAAGCCCAATACTGGATTCACGTTACGAAAATCCAGGCTGCCGCTGTCATCACCATTGCCGGGGCGGATAAAAAAATCCTCGGACTTGAATTTCACATCGGTGTAGCGCACTGCGGCCGAAAGCACCCATGATTGCGTAAAATGCCACTCGGCCTGTCCATATTGACTAAAGCTGCTGACCGTATTATTTTCATTCCGGCGCAAATCTCCGCGCACGCCAAGGGTGACGCCGGAGAAATTCTCGAATCCCTTGCGGTGTTCCTTGAAAATTTCATACTCGATACCTGCGGTCAACGTGAATGGACGTTCTCCCGTGCTCCGATAAGTCCATCGCAAGCCTGCCCCCCCGAATTGCCGATCGAGATCGACCACGCCACCCGAACTGGTTGCAGGAATCTGCGCGCCGCGTGGCACAGCAAGAAACTGCTCTATCTGCCGGGCTCCTGCATAACCAATCAGCTTGATCTTGTTCGAAGCAGAGAATCTGTGTTCATAAACCGCACCGCCCTGAGTATTGTCGATGCTCTTGCGGGTGTTAAAGGTGTGAGCGCTGATATCTGCCTGGCGGGGATTCTCGATAACCTGAGCATGCGTGAGTCCAAGCGGATCCTTCGTGTTGCCCTGATGCAGTTCATTGGCTACGAGGGTGAGTGTCGCGTCGTGGTCAAACCTGTACGTAGCTTTTGCGCTGGCCTGGTAACGCGTTGCCGCACTGTGGTCGCGATAGCCGCGTGTCTGAAAGCGGGAAAGATCGACGACGTAGTTGAATGGACCAGTTATAACATCCGTTCCACCCAATGTACCTCCCAGCTTGATCTCGCCGCGAGAGGTGCCGTAGCTGCCGCCCAGGAGAGTTCCGGATAATGTGGTTTCGTTCGGGCCATCCTCCGTGTATGCCTGTATAACCCCCCCTGAGGCATTGCCATAGATGGCAGAGAATGGCCCGCGCAATACCTCGATACGTTTGGTTGAACCGAGATTGATATTCGCCGCCTGGCCTTGACCATCCGGCATGGTGGCAGGAATATCATCGACGAATATGCGTATGCCGCGAATGCCGAAAGTGGAGCGGGCGCCAAAGCCACGGCTGGACACTTGCAGATCCTGTGCGTAATTCTGACGATTCTGAATGACAAGACCTGGAACGCGAGAGAGAGCCTCAGAAAGATTAACTCGGGGCTGAGCCTCCTGGATAACCTTTGTCTCCACCACATCGATAGACATCGGCAAGGAGAAACTCGATTGCTCAATGCGCGTGCCGGTAATAACGACTGGATTGAGAACTGGCAAAGGCTTCCCTGATGATTCGACTGGTTGTGCCTCGATCGCGGTATTAGCCTGATTCCTGGGTTGTAAAGGCGAATCCCATGCAAACCCGAGGTTTGGCAAGCCAGTCCCGATAGCGGCGAGCGCAAAATTCAGGATTTTCAACGGTTTTCACTTTCCGTCGGGACATCAGGCAATTGAAGAAGCAGCGAGAGGCTGACTGAGCCTCTCCTGTTATTCAATAAATCCAGATCAAACGGGAGCCCTCTTTATTTTTAATAGCCCGGCTGACCCCCCATGCCGCCCCCAGGAGGAGGAGTCAAAGAGGGAAAAGAAGAACCTGACGATGAACGGGAAGAAGTCTGTTCCACCTTCTGCTTTCCAGCCGCTGCTTCTTTATTAACTTTTTCTACCGCCTCATTTATACGGGACTGCTCGGAAGTGGCCGACCTATTGATGGCGGCGTTATCGGCATTGGCCTCCTTGATCATACAGTCATGGTAAGTCTGTATCTGTTGCTGCCACTCATTGATCTTTCCCACACTCCGGTTGAAGGCATCAACACTGCTTGAATCCACCACTGGCGTTTCAGGCATCGCGCCGCAGCCGCTGGCAGACCAAGCGCCTTTTTCGAAGGTCCCCGCGTTTGCGGCAAACGCGGTAATGAGTAGTGCAACTGCTGAGGAAATATAAATGATTCGGCTCATATAGCGCCTCCCGTGATTGACAGAATGTGATCGCGACCGCTCAGCCATAATTCCTTCTTTCGCCCGCACGAATCTGAAAGGTGCGGCAAGTCAGAGAAATATGTAAAGCGAGCGACTTATATTCCTGCTGATATCAGTGCGGTCAATTGGCGATTGAAGAACATGCGCCAGCATTTTATAGGCTAATATAACTTGTTTGTAAGCGGCAAGAACAGATCATGTCAACATCCGCCCATCCCCTCAACCTTGTGCAACCCACTGCAAGGGCTTGGCGCGAGATGCTGGCAAAGTCCGTGCTATTCTTTTTTGGCATGGCGCTCTGGTACAAAGGGTTGAGCTTTTATGCCTATTATCTGCTGCCGCTCGCCTGGGTAATAGATGGAGGACTGGGCCGCTTTGGAAAAACAGCCAGAGAACCTCTGGTAATCGGTATGCTCCTGTTATGCTTTGTCCTCGCCCTTGGCATACTTTGGAGCGATCGCCCTGATCTTGGCTTCAAGGTCTGGCGAAGATACTTTGCCTTTCTCGTTTTTATTCCTTATCTAGGTCTCTTAAATAAAGAACGTCTACCTTGGGCAATCGGTGGAGCGCTACTCGGTTATTTTGGAGCGCTACTCATCGGTTTATATCACTGGCTGGTGATGGGTGTACAAGGTATTCCGGCTTTGGGGATGCCTTATCTCCATTTTTCGTCAATGCTTGGGATGGGAGTCGTACTAGCGCTTTACCTTGCAAGCACAAGCAAAGACAAAACGAGAAAAGCACTTTTTTGGGCTCTCGCCCTTTTTTTAATTTTTATTCAATTTAATCAGAATGCGCGCGGAATTCTCATAGCCACTCTCATTTCCTCTGTATTTCTAGTTTCCTTCCTTTGTAGAAAAAAACTCACGAGGCTCTTTACCTTTATAGTGATTTTCTCCTTTGCTGCAAGCTTCTCTGCCTACAATAGCGCCAGTTTTGGGGAAAGATTGGGTCAAACAAAGCAAGACATCGAGCTTTTAGAGCAAGAAAATTTTAATAGCAGCATAGGATACCGGCTCGCCCTTTGGGATGTGGGCATCCAGGGGATTAAGGAACGTCCCTTTTTGGGTCATGGCACGGGGATGGCTGCAGTTTATTTTGATAATGCAGTTGGAAAATATAAGAGTGGTCTATATAAAAAGATATTGCAGTTTCATAATACTACTTATCACTACCACAATGATTGGATCGAGATTGGAATGCATGTCGGATTTCTTGGCCTGATGGCTTATGCTTTACTCTTATGGGGTTTGTTTCAGACCCTCGCTAGGCGAGGACATGCAGCACTTGCTGCTGCTTTAGTCAGTTTTATTTTCGTGTGTGGTTTGGTTGATAATCTTGTATTTTTTCGACAAATTATTTTTCTCCTCATTGTAGTGACAGCCATCTTCATCTCACATAAAGGAGTAGGAAATACCTCAACTCGAAGCTTTGCTAGCTCACACAATATCTAACCAAGAATCAGTAAAAGAAACTGATCGAAAATCTAGATATCAAAACTAATGCGAGTTTGCTTTGTATCCCACACTGCCAAGCGAAATGGGGCAGAATTAGCTCTCCTCGAATTACTGCAAGGATTACATGAACTCGGTGTCGAGTGCCTTGTGTTCGTACCAAAGAAAGGCCCCCTCCTTTCAGACTTGGATGGGTTAGGCATAAAATGGCGCCAGTTGAATTATCGCTGGTGGTGGAAGCGGAAAGGGAGAGCACTTCCTCTTCGCATTCTAGGAACTCTACAGGGATTAATAGCAGCCCTTCGAATGGCGTGGATAATTCGAAATTGGGACTGCGATTTAGTTTACACAAATACAATCGCTATAAACACAGGCGCCCTTGCCGCTTGGATAGTTCGGAAGCCACATGTGTGGCACCTGCATGAGTCAGCGTATAGAAATGCAGATTTAAAGTTTGACGTGGGTAATCGTTGTGCAGCGTTCCTAATAAATCGCTTGTCCGCCTTTATAGTCGCAGTTTCGCACTCTATTGCAAACGACTACTCTCGTTATATCAAATTAGAAAGAATGCATGTAATTTATCAGTCTATATCCATTAGCGGTAGCAGTGACAATAAACCTTTTTTAGCTTTGGACAAAAACACATTTCAGTGTGTGGTTGTAGGTTCTTTACAACCCGCAAAGGGACAAGAGGGAGCGATTTCAGCAATAGCTGAAGTGGTTCGACGCGGAATAGATGCTCATTTAATCTTGGTTGGTGATAGTGAGGTATGTTTTCGCGGAGAGCTAGAACGACAAGTGAAGACTCAAGGCTTGGAGCGCCACGTACATTTTATCGGATATTCAAATGACCCAATTCGGTTTATCCGAATGGCCGATGCTGTTCTAATATGTTCACAATGGGAAGCTTTTTCTCGCGTTACGATCGAAGCGATGCTCGCGGGCAAGGCTGTGATTAGCAGTGGGCGAGGTGGAACAATTGAACTCATTAAAAATGGTGAAAATGGCCTTCTATACGAATGGGGAAATCACATTCAACTGGCTGATAAAATACATTTTTTATATGAGAATCCGAATGAAAAATATCGCCTGGGTGCGACTGCCTACGCTTGGGCTCAGAAGAGATTCACCCAAGAGCGGTATGCGAATGAAGTATTCGATCTTTTAAGCAAAGTAGTAGAGAATAAAACCTAACTACCTCTTTTGCGTAACGTTTTTTACTATTTATAAAGTTTATCCCCATCCCTACTTTCTACTAGGATTGTTGTTCTGAGATGCGCATTTGTTTTATATCGCACTCTAGTTGACCTTGACCTGCCCCTCCCATTATTAGCTTCATGACGTAGTAGAGTCCGATTCTAAAAAAGGAGTGGACTCATGAAGAAGCGATTCAGCGAAGAACAGATTATTGGATTCTTGAAGGAAGCGGATGGGGGCATGCCTGTGGTGGAGTTGTGCCGCAAGCATGGTTTTTCCAACGCCTCGTATTACAAGTGGAAAGCGAAGTTTGGAGGCATGGACGTCTCCGATGGCGCTGGAAGAGGAGAACAGGAGAACAGCAAGCTCAAGCGACTGCTGGCTGACGCGCTGCTCGACAATGCGGCATTAAAAGATGTCGTCTCACGAAAGTAGTAAGCCCACAAGCGCGGCGGGAAGCAGTTGCGGCTCTGAAGGCAGCATGGCAACTCTCTGAACGCAGGGCTTGTGGGCTGATGAACATTTCCACTTCGGTATTGCGCTATTGCCCCCGGCCCGACACATCCAGGCAATTACATTTGCGGCCCAACGTCAATTTGCAACCCAGGATTCTACTGCACCATGTGGCTAATTACTGGGGGCAGGTCACCCCGGCAAAGCTGGGGATTTCCCGGATGGTTTAAGGAGCCTCAACTATATCGCCTTGTATTAATCCGAGGTGTGTTAAAGGTATGTCAGTAAAATCTGCGGGATTTTTAATGACTTTCCGGTATTTAATCATTATTGCCACGGCAGCAACTATCTTGATATATGGGATCATGAAACCGGAGTATAACTGGGACATGATTGCATACGTCGCCGCAGCTTATTATAAGGACGACTATAGAGGGGTGGACCTAACGCGGGAAACGTATGGAGACATAAAGAAGGAGGTAAATGCCAAAAGGTTTTCGAAACTGATAATAGGGGAGTATCGAGAAACGGTATTTAGAGATCCCGCTTCTTTAGAGCAGCAGCTCCCATTCTATTCACTTAGAGTTGCATATATCGAATTAATACGGCTTTTCAAGCGCTTTGGCTTGAGTTACACGAAAGCAACCTACGTGATCAGCGCAATCTTCGCCTCGTTGTCTGTCCTGGTACTAGGCTTAATTATTTTAGAAGCTGCAGTCTCGATAGCAATACTTCCGTTTATTGTTGCGCTAACCGGATATTTTGAAATCGCCCGGCTTTCGACACCTGACGCAATGGCCTGTTTCTTTTCGCTTCTAGGGCCTGTTGACGTTTTGATCTAAAGGTTTTGTGATTAGGAAGAAAACTCGTATTGTTAAAGCTCTCATACAGTAACAACACGAGTTTTCGATGCCCCGATTGCTGCTCAGTGACGAGTATTGGTCGAAGCTGCACAAGATTCTG
>JAFKJB010000029.1 GCA_017306155.1 Nitrosospira multiformis | reverse complement strand
TCGACGGGGGAGTTTGGCACCTCGATGTCGGCTCATCACATCCTGGGGCTGTAGCCGGTCCCAAGGGTATGGCTGTTCGCCATTTAAAGTGGTACGTGAGCTGGGTTTAAAACGTCGTGAGACAGTTTGGTCCCTATCTGCCGTGGGCGTTGGAAGTTTGAGAGGACCTGCTCCTAGTACGAGAGGACCGGAGTGGACGCACCTCTGGTGTACCGGTTATGACGCCAGTCGTATCGCCGGGTAGCTAAGTGTGGAAGAGATAACCGCTGAAAGCATCTAAGCGGGAAACTCGCCTCAAGATGAGACTTCCCGGGGGTTAAACCCCCCTAAAGGTTCGTCGAAGACTACGACGTTGATAGGTCGGGTGTGGAAGCGCAGTAATGCGTTAAGCTAACCGATACTAATTGACCGTGCGGCTTGATCCTATAACCTTAAGCAATGACAAGGTGTTTGTCAGATACAATCTTCCCATTTACTTCTTCAAGATTGCGGTTTTCGATAGAAGCTGAGTTTTCTAACTGCTTTTGTCGAATGCCACTAAAAGTTACGCTTGGCGGTCATAGCACTTTGGACCCACCCCTTCCCATCCCGAACAGGGTCGTGAAACGAAGTCGCGCCGATGATAGTGTGTTTTCACATGCGAAAGTAGGTCACTGCCAGGCACCTTATAGAAAAAGCCCCGATTCGCGAGAGTTGGGGCTTTTTTGTTGCATAGTTTCTTGTACCTCGAGGTCTGCCTTAGCCTGATCTCAACAAGCAAAGCCAAGCGCGGCAATAGATGACTTTCAGCCCGTCTGCTCCCGGCAAATATGCTTTTTTTATTGTCCAAAGAAATTGCTCTTTTTCACGAGCCACCGGGAGCATGGATGGCGGGGTTCTGGAGGTTGTCGAGTAGCCGGCGTGGATTGCGACTTGCCCCCTCCGGGAACTTCCACACGAGCTTCCGTTCTCCTTTGTTCCGGGAAATAACAACAATACCGGCAAACCCGTCAGCTTATCGGACAAGCCCGTCAGTGCACCTGCACCGGAAAGAGATCGAAGCGTGAAGGTTTGATGAAAACCTGATCGCCTCGTGTTAGCTGCAGTTCGCGAAAGCGCTCCCTGCTGATTTCGACCTCGATCAATTCCTTATCCTTGCTGTCATTAAGTACTACAACCCCAAGGCAAACTATCGGGCCAACCGGGAGAATGTGGGACACATGCGCGGCAATCGCTCTCTCCCCATTCAAGCCATTGTCCACCTTATCCACATGGATGTCGTGCGGACGCACATAGGCCACCGCTAAGAGCTCTTCGGCTTCGGTATGCTTTGGTGCGTCGATTTCGATTCCTTCTATCCAGGCCCGACCGCGATGCAGCCGCCCGTGGAAAAGATTCACCTTGCCCAGGAATGTGTACACGAACGGGCTTGCCGGGTGCTCGTATACCTCGCCCGGCGTGCCGATCTGCTCGATGCGGCCTTCGTTCATGACTACGACCCGATCCGCGACCTCCAATGCCTCTTCCTGATCATGGGTGACGAACACGCTGGTAATATGCATCTCATCGTGAAGTCTTCTAAGCCATGAACGCAGCTCCTTGCGCACCTTGGCATCGAGCGCCCCGAAGGGTTCGTCGAGCAGCAGAACCTTGGGTTCCACAGCCAGTGCCCGTGCCAGGGCGATTCTCTGGCGCTGCCCTCCCGAGAGTTGATGCGGATAGCGGTCTGCCAGCCAGTCCAGTTGCACCAGTTTCAGCAACTCATGTACGCGCTGCCGAATCTCTGCTGGGGAAGGCCGGAATCTTTTCGGACGTACACGCAGGCCAAAGGCTACGTTTTCGAAAATGGTCATGTTCCGGAACAGGGCGTAGTGCTGGAATACAAAGCCAACCTGTCGCTCACGGACGTGCTGGTCCGTCGCGTCTTCGCCCTGGAACAGGACCTGCCCGGTATCCACCGCTTCCAGTCCTGCAATGACACGCAGCAGAGTCGTTTTCCCTGATCCTGAAGGGCCGAGCAGCGCGAGCAGTTCACCGGACTTTACTTCCAGGCTGACGTCGCGTAGCGCGGAAAACGTCCCGAATTGTTTGGAAAGATTACGAATTTCTATGCTCATTCCTGTATTCCTGTAGTTACCGGTTTTTCCCGGGTTTTTGATTCAACGATTGCCTTCAATGCCAATGTAATGAGGGCGAGCAGTGCGAGCAGCGATGCCACGGCAAAGGCGGCCGCGAAGTTATATTCGTTATAAAGAATCTCGACATGCAGCGGCAAGGTATTGGTGCTCCCCCGGATATGCCCGGATACCACCGATACTGCACCAAACTCTCCCATTGCGCGCGCATTACAAAGGATGACGCCGTAAAGCAGGCCCCATTTAATGTTCGGAAGCGTTATCCGGAAGAATATCTGCCAGCCGTTCGCTCCGAGTACCACGGCCGCTTCTTCCTCTTCGGTTCCCTGGGATTGCATCAGGGGAATCAGTTCGCGTGCGATAAAGGGAACCGTAACGAATAGGGTCGCCAGTACGATGCCGGGCACCGCAAAGATGATCCTGATGTCGTGTTCCGCCAGCCATGGGCCCAGCCAACCCTGCAAGCCGAAAATAAGCACATAGATGAGCCCGGACACGACAGGCGAAATCGAAAAAGGCAGATCGATGAGCGTGACCAGCAGGTTTTTGCCGCGAAACTCAAACTTGGTAACCGCCCATGCTGCCGCTACACCGAATACCAGATTAAGCGGAACCGCAATGGCGGCTGCGGTCAGGGTAAGCTGAATGGCGGACACCGCGTCCGGCTCGGTAATTGCGGCAATGTAAACATCCCAGCCTTTCCTGAGCGCTTCGTAGAAAACCGATATCAGCGGCAGGAAGAGAAAGAGCGTCAGAAAGGCCAGCGCAAGCCCGATCAGGAACCGCCGCACCCACGCGGCTTCCTCGATGGGGCGCGTGCGCGCTGGAATGGCAGGTAACGGAAGAGCAATAGCAGTCATCAGAGTATCCTCATGCTCATACGGACGATGAACTCCGGCTGCGGCTCCACCCTTGCAGCAGGTTGATGATCAGGAGCAACACGAAGGAAATCATGAGCATGACCACGGCGAGTGCGGTGGCGCCTGCATAGTCGTACTGTTCGAGCTTGGTAATGATCAGGAGCGGCGTGATTTCTGAAATCATCGGCATGTTGCCCGCAATAAAAATAACAGACCCGTATTCCCCGATCGCACGGGCAAAGGCAAGTGCAAAGCCCGTTACCAGTGCCGGAAAAATCGCGGGGAAAATGACCCGCAGGAATGTCTGCAAGCGGCTTGCACCGAGTGTAGCCGCGGCTTCTTCCAGTTCAGGCTCGAGGTCTTCCAGCACGGGTTGCACCGTTCGCACTACAAAGGGCAATCCGATAAACGTCAGCGCCACGAAGACTCCTGCCGGTGTAAAGGCGATCTTGAGGCCAAGCGGTTCCAGATACTGGCCGATCCACCCATTCCCCGCATAGAGCGCGGTCAGGGCAATACCGGCTACTGCGGTGGGCAGGGCAAATGGAAGATCTACGAGTGCATCGACCAGCTTCTTTCCTGGAAAAGAGTAGCGCACCAATACCCACGCGACCAGGAGTCCGAATATCGCATTGAGCAGCGCCGCCGCGAATGAGGCGCCAAATGTCAACCGGTAAGAAGCCAGCACCCTCGGTGTTGTCACCACATCCCAGAATTCAGGCAAGGTGAGCTCTGCCGTACGAACAAATGCTGCCGAGATTGGAATCAGAACAATCAGGCTCAGATAAAGCAACGTGAATCCAAGCGCCAGATTGAATCCGGGCAGAACGCTGTGTTGTCTGAACGGTCCCATTTCAGATTCCCTCCGCGTCGATATAGTATTGAAGGGTTCTGACGCGTCCGGGGGAAGCCTGTGCGCTTCTTTCGTACTCTGTCGCCGTAGCAGGCAGGAGCAAGTCGAACTCAATCGCCTGCGCCGGGATGCCGAGAAAGCGTCCCTGGAGAAGATCCGCGCCTGCGCGCACAGTTCCTGTCAATTGCCGAGCTGTTTCGATCTCACGGAACAGAACCTGCGCGCCAAAGTGATGAATGGCATCCACCAGCGGTCCTGTATCCCCCAGCCTTTGAAGAACAGGGGCTTCCAACCATACCACGTCCGGATACAGCGGGTACAGGCTGGCAAGTTCCGCTACCCAATCGTCGCCGGTGCCGTTGTGATTGATCGCTATGCGATAGCCGTGCGAGCGGTAATTGCTGATTACGTGCTTGAGCAGCTTCCAGTTGCGATTCGCCTCAGCCGGAATTTCGATTACCACCCGGGAAGTCTCCGCGCCGATGATATCGAGGATTCTTTTGAAGGCACGGCCATGATCATCCTTCACAGCTTCAAGAAGGCGTGGCTGTACAGTGACAAAAAGATTGCCCTCATGAGCGCTTCCGCTGAAGTAGTTGAGGGTGTGCACCGCGCGGCACAGCCGATCAAATCGTACCAATGGGGCGTCTCCTTCCCCGAGAGAGAGGACTTTCCAGGGCGAAAATGGATTTTCCTCATTCATGACAGAACGGATATAAGCTGCATGTCCTGCCACACTGTGTGTTTTTGCATCGAATACCGGCTGAAATACGCTTGACAGCGAGCAGTTGAAAAAATGTCCCATGATGAAACCATTCTCCGCTCGCGTCACCGCATAATCGGTTGCTTCCTGGATGCGCGCCAGTTCATCCTTTTCCTGTGATGAAGAAATGCTCACTTTCCATCTCCTTTCAAAATTTCCTGGACGTCAATTTCATGGATGTCAGTAGGGTGTCAGGGTGTTCTTGCGGTTTTCAGTGGAGGTAGTACAGCTGTGTTGTTATTTCTGATAAATCTGATCAAAAGTGCCGCCATCGGCAAAATGAAGCTTGTGTGCGTTCTTCCAGCCGCCAAACGCATCATCGATTCTGAACAGCTTGATGTCGGGAAACTGGCTTGCATGTTTCGCCGCAATTGCGGCATTGGTGGGACGATAGAAATTCTTCGCGGCAATCTCCTGGCCTGTATCCGAATAGAGATATTGGAGATAGGCTTCCGCGACGGTACGCGTACCTTTCTTGTCGACCACCTTGTCCACTACCGCGACCGACGGCTCGGCAAGAATGCTGACGGAGGGTGCGACAATTTCAAATTTGTCGGGTCCGAGCTCCCTGATGGCGAGGAATGCTTCGTTTTCCCACGAAATGAGGACATCACCGATGCCGCGCTCCACGAATGTCGTGGTTGAGCCGCGCGCGCCCGAGTCCAGCACAGGCACATTCCGGTAGAGCTTCGCTACGAACTCCTTCGCCTTGGCGTCGTCCCCGTACGTTCGCTTGCCGTATTCCCACGCGGCGAGGTAATTCCAGCGGGCGCCTCCGGAAGTTTTCGGGTTGGGGGTGATTACGGCTACGCCGGGCTTGACCAGGTCGCCCCAGTCTTTGATGTTCCTGGGATTGCCCTTGCGTACCAGCAGTACGATGGTCGAGGTGTAAGGCGTGCTGTTGTGCGGCAAGCGCTTTTGCCAGCCCGCCGGCAGCAGCCTGGCTTTCTCCGCGATCTCATCAATGTCCTTCGCCAGGGCGAGTGTCACGACATCAGCATCAAGCCCGTCGATGACGGAGCGTGCCTGTTTTCCGGAGCCGCCATGAGACTGCTTTACGGCTACTTTTTCTCCGGTCTTGCCCTCCCAATGCTTTGCGAATGCCGAATTGAACTGCTGATACAGCTCGCGGGTCGGGTCATAGGACACGTTCAATATTGTTTTATCGGCCCATGCATTGCCTCCCAGCAGGAGGATTGCGGCCAGGCTCGTCGTTATCCATGCTTTCATTTTTGTACTCTTCCCTTCAGGCAAAGTGAAATCAATAAGTGTCAGATAATTAAAATGCGCTCAATACAACTTCAACGTAAAAGAAATCCGAACTCCCCGGACTTCTGCCCAGGGCTGCTATTTGCCGGTTGCGCACAAACTCCCCGCTGGTGAAATGCGAGTAACCGATGGTCGTGTTGATGTGCTTTGCCAGCTTGTAGCGTGCCCGGATGTCGAAATTGTGTCCGATGAAGTCACCGCTGCTTCCGGTAGCATCGCGGTTGGAAAAACCTCCCCCGTTACTTCCATTGCCTCTGAAGAGGTTATTGAGGCGGTCGGTATCGCTGGCCAGCCAGTACCAACTGTAACCGCCATCGATCCGCAGATCCTTGGACGGCTGGAACTCGAGTTTTATCTTGGGGGATTTGATATTCTCGAAAACGATGTAATCATCCGCTGACCACGGCCGCGAGAAACCGAAGAACCGTTCGAAACGGTTATTCACGTTGTCATTGGGGTTGCGGTCGCCGCTGGCATAACCGTAAAAGGCACTGATGCGGGGTTTCCACGCATGTTGGAGCGTATAGCCCAGCTCGGTGATGTGGGCATGGGCCTGATGCGCCTGTGTCCCGTTGCGGCCAAACTGGTAGATCAGGTTGAAATCGAAATCCAGGCCGGTATCGCCTATCTTGCCGTATCCCCTCAGGGCGGGTGAATGAATATGACGGTCGATCTCGCCGGTCTTGCTGCCGTCCTGTGTCAGTCCCATGTAATAAGGCTGCAGCGTGATAAAGTCCGACCATTTGCGCCAATGAGCGATGGCGCCGTAGAACCATTGGTTCTCGATGCGCTCGTCAAACTCCGTCAGTAGCCGCTGGACAGGCTGGTAGGCCCATAAGTCTCCCTCCCAATCGTTGACTTCCTGTCCCAGGTTGATGCGAAAACCTTCGAAGGTATTGGTCGTATTGCGCCATTCATTGCGGCCGATCAGGCGCCGGTCCAGAGCCTCATAAGCCATGCGGCCCACGCGCAACCTGAGCGGACGCTCCTGTTTCAGGCCGTCCTGACCCAGCGCGCCCTTGAAATACAATTCGGCATAGGCCTGGATGAGTTCATGCTCATTGAAATCACGGTCATCAGGTGGAAAATGACCGTTGTAGCGGCGGGAGTCCTGGAATTCCACCGCGCCGCGTAGCGGATCGAATATTTCGCGGATTCCGAAGTAGGCGCGGGAGCGCAGCAGGAAAGGCTGGTCCAGCCTGAGTTCGGTGCGCCGTATATCGTTGCTGCGGAATTCGTAGCGGGTCCGATGATCGATGCCCACATCCAGCCAGTGGATGTCCTTGAAAGCTTCAATCCCGGTTTTGCTCAGGGTGCGCACATAGCGCGGCGGATCGGATTCCGGCTGGGTCGAGTAGCTGCTGGAAGGCCTGAAGTAGCCCGTCGATTTTTTTTCCTCCTTTATTGCCGCTGCCGCTGGTTTTCCAGCCGCTGGTTTTCCAGCCGCTGCGTTTCCAGCCGCTGCGTTTCCAGCCGCTGCGTTTCCAGCCAGTGTGTCTCCATCTGATTTGCCGCCTGCTCCCGGGGGGTGGGCTTTTTCTTTTTTTTCAACAGGGGCGGCACCGTTCTGAGCAAACCCGCTTTCCTGTTCCGTCATTTTGAATTTTTCAGTGCCGATCGTGTTTGCCTCTGCCTGAGCCCCGCTCCATGGCAGTATCACGAGAGCAAACGCAACGACTGTTCCCAGATAAAGCTTCATTCCTCTCTCCTGTATCGCCCTTCCAGTTGCCTGGTCAGGGAGCGATATAATCACATGGTCAAAACAGCTGCAGAGTTTGTGGAAGCGACACGTTACCAGTGACTTTTTATAACTCAAACTAATATCATTTGATTTTCTTATCTGTTTTTTGCATATACAGCGTTACCGAGGACGGGAAACAGCAGCACTGACCTCGGGGCGGGAAAGCCGATCGATGCATGTTCGGGACTGTGGCGGCACTGTCCAAACCGCATCCAATCTGGGAAAATTACGAGTGCAGTTTTTCAGAAATCGAGACTGAGCCGCGAGTGTGTGGAAGGAGCGCCGTTAATCGATGAATATCCTGAGAAGAGGTCGCGGCAGGAATGGGAATAACAGGAATAGAAACAGGAATAGAAACAGGAATGGGAATAGAGACAGGAATGGGAATGCTGTCCAGGAAGGAGCAGCATAACGTCAACAAGCTGCACAAGCGGTTGAGGCGGCTTGTGGGCACGGCGATAGCCGATTTCAACATGATCGAGCCTGGAGATCGGGTAATGGTGTGTCTCTCGGGCGGAAAGGACAGCTATGTCCTGCTCGATATCCTTCGCAGCCTTCAGGCGCACGCAGCCATACAATTCGAGCTGATTGCGGTAAATCTGGACCAGAAGCAGCCGGGCTTTCCGGAACACGTGTTGCCCAGCTATCTCACTTCCGTCGGCATGCCTTTTCGCATCGTCGAGCAGGATACCTATAGTGTGGTTAAGCGCCTGATACCGGAGGGGAAGACCACTTGCAGTCTTTGTTCACGCTTGCGCCGCGGGGTGCTGTATCGGGTGGCGGGCGAACTGGGGGCAACGAAAATCGCGCTGGGCCATCATCGCGATGATATTCTTGAAACCCTGTTTCTCAACCTGTTTCATGGCGGCAAGCTGAAAACCATGCCGCCCAAGCTGGTAAGCGATGATGGGAAGCATATCGTCATCCGGCCGCTTGCCTACTGCAAGGAGAAGGACCTGGCCGCCTATGCGGAGATGGAAAATTTCCCGATCATTCCTTGCAACCTGTGCGGGTCGCAGAAAAATATGCAGCGCCAGGCGGTAAAGGAAATGTTGCAGCAATGGGATAAAAAGTTTCCCGGCAGGCTGGAAAACATGTTCAGCTCTTTGCAGAACATCCAGCCCTCGCATCTGCTCGATTCCTCGCTTTACGACTTTCATGGACTCAAAACCGGGAACGGGCCGGTTGTCGATGGCGACAGGGCATTCGACCCCGAGTCCTTCGAGCCGGATGTGGAAGAACTCCTGAACCTGAACAAAGGGGTGAAGAATCCATTAAATTCGGCCAACCCTGCAATTGGTGGACAAACCAGGTAACCATCCTTCAAATGAGAAAATCGCCCGGATCAGTTTTGCAACCAGCTTCGCTGTCAGTTTCACTCTGGCTGGTTTTTATCGGCTTGCTGGTCATCGTGCTGCCAGCCTATTCCGCTTTAGCTTTCAGTGACACCAAAAATGGCGTGCCGACCCTGGCGCCGGTGATTCAGGATGTGACCCCGGCAGTCGTCAATATTTCGGTGGTAACCCGCTCGGCCATCGAAGAGAATCCCTTGTTTCGCGATCCTTTCTTTCGCCGCTTTTTCAATCTTCCCGAGCAGGAGGCCCGCCCGGAGCGCAGCGTGGGGTCGGGCGTGATCATGGATGCGGGCAAAGGCTATGTCGTGACCAACTATCATGTGATCAAGGATGCGCAGCAGGTGGTGGTGACGCTCAAGGACAGGCGCCAGTTCCAGGCGAAGCTGGTGGGAACGGACCCGGGCACCGATATTGCCCTGCTGAAAATCGATGCCAAGAACCTGAAGGCGCTGCGCCTCGGTGATTCCGATCTGCTCAACGTCGGAGATTTCGTCATCGCGATCGGGAATCCGTTCGGCCTGGGGCAAACGGTAACTTCGGGCATTGTCAGCGCATTGGGAAGAAGCGGACTGGATATCGAAGGTTATGAAGATTTCATCCAGACCGATGCCTCAATCAATCCGGGCAACTCCGGAGGTGCCCTCATCAACCTCAAGGGGGAGTTGATCGGCATCAATACTGCCATCATCGGTCCTGCGGGCGGCAATGTCGGCATCGGCTTCGCGGTCCCCAGTGTGATGGTGAAGGCAGTCCTCGACCAGATCGTTCGCTTCGGCGAGGTACGACGCGGCAGGCTGGGCGCGAGCAGTGAAGACATTACCCACGATCTGGCAGCCTCACTAGGGTTGCCTTCCACGGACGGTGCTATCCTCAGCGCAGTCGAGGCGGGCTCGCCCGCCGAAAAAGCCGGGATGAAACCGCGCGATGTGATAACGACTGTCAACGGAAAACCCGTGCGGAACTCGATAGATCTGCGCAACAAGGTAGGGCTGATGTCAATCGGGGAGACGCTGGATCTCGGGTTGATCAGGAATGGGAAACGGCTGACGGCAAAAGTAAAGATCGCCAAGCTGGCGGAGGTTTCCAGTGCAGGTGCGGAGGTCGTGCCCGAGGTCTCGGGCGCAACCGTGGCGAACCTGAAGCCTGGCGCCCGCCGGGGAATCGAGGGCGTGATGGTAACAGACGTGGAAGTCAATAGTCCTGCCTGGCTGCGGGGCATTCGGCCGGGGGATCTCATCATTGGCGTCAATCGCCGGCAGATCCGTTCGGTTCAGGAGTTGCTCGCCGCTCTCAAGGCGAGCAGCCAGGGGAGCCTTATTCTAAGTCTGATACGAGGTGACTTCAGGGTGACTATCAGGATCAGGTAAGTCTGTTTCCTGAAATATTCTGAGCTGAATCGCTGAATCGTTTCACAACAGTCCCTTTAGCTTCCTTTAGCTCCCTTTAGCTGTCCATTGACGCTTCAAAATACACGGATCTCCCGCTTTTCTTCCGGGTTGGCTGGAGGCGACCCCTCACCCGCGGGAATACCCGAGTTCGCGGTATAATCCCCAGCTTTATGGCAGAAAGCCGAGCTTATGCAGGAAAAATATCACCCACAGGAAATCGAGTCGGAAGCGCAGCAGTACTGGCAGCAAACCGCCGCATTCAAGGCTGTGGAGGCGCCGGAAAAGCGGAAATACTATTGCCTTTCGATGTTTCCTTATCCCTCCGGCAAGCTGCACATGGGGCATGTGCGCAACTATACCATTGGCGATGTGCTGTCGCGCTATCACCGCATGCAGGGTTACAACGTGTTGCAGCCCATGGGCTGGGATGCGTTCGGCCTGCCGGCAGAGAATGCGGCAATGCAAAACAATGTGCCGCCGTCAAAGTGGACCTACGACAATATTGCCTATATGCGCAAGCAATTGCAGAGCCTGGGGCTGGCGATAGATTGGGACCGCGAATTTGCCACCTGCCAGCCGGATTACTATCGGTGGAATCAGTGGTTGTTTCTGCGTATGCTGGAAAAGGGCCTGGCCTACAGAACGACGGGTATCGTGAACTGGGACCCTGTCGACCAGACAGTGCTTGCCAATGAGCAGGTAATCGATGGGCGCGGCTGGCGCACCGGCGCTCTGGTGGAAAAGCACGAAATCCCGATGTATTACATGAAGATCACCGCGTATGCCGATGAGCTGCTGGAGGCACTGAATGCGCTTCCAGGCTGGCCGGAGCGGGTGAGAACCATGCAGGCCAACTGGATCGGCAAGAGCTTCGGTGTCGAAGTCCGGTTTCCCGCTGATGCCGGGTCAGGCATGCCGCAGGACCTGAAGGTTTTTACGACTCGTGCGGATACCTTGTTTGGCGTAACGTATGTGGCTGTCGCGGCTGAGCATCCTGTCGCTCAGCATGCCGCAAAAAGTAATCCGGCCCTTGCCGTATTTATCGAGGAATGCAGGCAGGGCGCGATGATGGAAGCGGAACTCGCTACCCAGGAAAAGAAGGGCAGGGATACCGGGTTGTACGTTATCCATCCCCTGACCGGGGCCAGACTGCCTGTCTGGATAGCCAACTATGTGCTGATGGGTTATGGGGAAGGGGCGGTGATGGCGGTTCCCGCCCATGATGAACGTGATTTCGAGTTTGCCACCCAATATTCGCTGCCGATCAGGCCCGTGATCAAGCCTGCCGATTCCAGTCTGCCAGTGCCGCTTGCCCAGGCGTATGTGGAACATGGCATCACGTTCGATTCCGGCGAATTCTCCGGTCTCGCGTTCCAGACCGCAGTGGATGCGATCGCTGCCGCGCTGCAACAGAAGGGACTGGGCGAGAAACGCGTGCATTACCGCCTGCGCGACTGGGGTATTTCCCGGCAGCGTTATTGGGGTTGCCCCATTCCTCTCATCTATTGCGAGGCATGCGGCGTGGTGCCAGTGCCGGATGAACAGCTTCCCGTGGTGCTTCCGGAAGATCTGGTGCCCGATGGCTCGGGCAACCCGCTTGCTAAAACACCATCGTTTTACGAGTGTTCCTGCCCGCGCTGCGGGCAACCCGCGCGCCGGGAAACCGACACGATGGATACCTTCGTCGATTCGTCATGGTATTACATCCGTTACGCCTGCGCCGACCAGCACCATGCCATGGTGGATGCTCGCGTGGATTACTGGCTCCCCGTTGATCAATATATTGGCGGGATTGAACATGCCATCCTGCATCTGCTCTACTCGCGCTTCTGGAGCAAGGTCATGCGCGATCTCGGGCTGGTGCTGTTCGATGAGCCGTTTGCCAATCTGCTGACTCAGGGCATGGTGCTCAATGAAATCATGTTCCGGAAAACGGAAAGCGGACGCATCGTCTATTTCAACCCTGCGGATGTGGATATCCAGACCGACGAGCAGGGAAGAAGAACCGGAGCGGTGCTGCGCGCCGACGGCCAGCCAGTTGAAGCAGGGGGCATCGGCACGATGTCGAAATCCCGCAACAACGGCGTCGATCCGCAGAAGCTGGTCGATCAATATGGGGCGGATACAGCCCGGCTCTTCATGATGTTCGCCAGCCCGCCCGAGCAGACCCTTGAGTGGGCGGATGCCGGAGTAGAGGGCGCATTCCGCTTTTTGAAGCGATTATGGAAGCAGGTTTACGATCATCTGCAACAAAGCGGCGCAGTGAATGGTCCAACCCCGGTTGCAGGTTTCAGTCCTGAACTCCGGGTCTTGCGTTTTCAGTTGCACCAGACCATGGCCAAGGTGGGCGATGATCTGGGCAGGCGGCATACCTTCAATACCGCCATTGCGGCAGTAATGGAGTTGATGAACGCTCTCGGAAAATTGCAGGATTCGAGCGCATCTGCGCGCGGACTGATGCAGGAAGCACTGGAAAATATTGTCCTGCTGCTGTCGCCTATCGTTCCCCACATCTGCCATGCCCTCTGGCGTGAACTCAGGCCGGGAACCGAACTGCTCGATCAGCCGTGGCCGCAGGCAGACGCTGCTGCGCTCGTGCAGGATGAAATTGAACTGATCGTCCAGGTCAATGGCAAGTTGCGCGGGAAGATACGGATTGCCGCAGATACAAAACCGGCAGTCATCGAGCAGCTTGCGCTGGAGAATGAACAGGTGCGAAGATTCATGGATGGAAAAGCAGTTAAAAAGGTGGTGATGGTGCCAGGGAAACTGGTCAATATCGTCATTTGAAGATCCGAAAACCGGAACCCGAGGATTTGCCGATGAAAAAAATCCTGTTGCTTACATGCTGTCTTTTGCTCGCGGCTTGCGGCTTTCAGTTGCGCGGCACCGCGGCGCTTCCGTTTGATACGCTTTATATTTCCTTCCCGCAAGGACATCCCATCGGTACCGATCTCAGGCGCCTCGTCCGGACGGGCACCAACACCCGCCTCGTTGACAACCGGAAAAAGGCCCAGGCCATACTGGAGATTCTCAGCGTCACCAATGACAGGCAGATCATGTCCGTGTCAGGCGGGGGGCGCGTTCTGGAGTTTGAACTGCGGTACCGGGTTTCCTTCCGGCTGGTCGATGCCAAAGGAGGGGAACTCATTCCCGCCACTGAACTGGCCCTGCGCCGGATCATGCCTTTTACCAATCAGCAGGTGGTGGCCAAGGAGGGGGAAGAGGCAATGCTCGTGCGGGAAATGCAGAGTGATTCGGCAGACCAGATCGTGCGGCGCCTTGGGGCAGTCAAGGTGGCGGAACTGAATGAATCTCCGCAGGTGAATCCCTGACTGTCGCTCCCGTGTTGCGGTAACTTGAAGGCGAAGGCATGCGTATTGCGCCCGAACAGCTTGCGCGGCATCTCGAGAAACAGCTTGCGCCGCTCTACGCGGTCTCCGGCGACGAATTACTTCTGGCAATCGAAGCTGCCGACCTGATTCGTGCAAAAGCGCGTCAGGGCGGGTATCTCGAACGGGAGATTTTCAACGTAGATAACCACTTCAACTGGGTAGAGCTGGAACGGTGCAGCAGCAGCCTGTCGCTGTTCGGCGAAAGACGTATAATCGATCTGCGCATCCCCTCGGGCAAGCCGGGCAACCAGGGCAGCGCCGCTTTGGAGAAATACTGCCGCGCTCTGCCGCCGGATACCGTCACACTCGTTACCCTGCCCCGGATCGACCAGCAAGGGGCGGCAACCAGATGGTTCAAGGCGCTTGATGCAGCCGGCGCAGTCATTACGGTTTATCCGGTAGAACGCGGGCGGCTGCCTGCCTGGATAGGCCAGCGGCTGGCCATGCAGGGGCAGAATGCGGATGTCGACACGCTGCAATTTCTTGCCGACAAAGTAGAGGGCAACCTGCTCGCAGCCTATCAGGAACTCAAGAAACTCGCGCTGCTTTATCCGCCCGGAATGCTGTCGTTCGAGCAGGTGAAGGATGCCGTGCTCGATGTCGCCCGCTATGATGCATTCAAACTATCCGATGCGATGGTTGCCGGGGACGCCGTCCGCTATGCGCGCATCCTGGAGGTTTTGCAGGGGGAAGGCATGGCATTGCCGTTGATCGTCAATACGCTGGCGGGGCAGATCCGCCTGCTTGTCGCGATTCGGACGGGATTCGATGCAGGGAAACCGCTGGGGCAATTGATCAGCCAGGCTCGAGTATGGCAGGACCGGCAGAAATCAATGGAGAACGCCGCTCGCCGCCTGAACCTTGAACAGCTGACGTCGGCCTTGTCGCATGCCGCTAAAATAGACAGGGTCAGCAAGGGCGCTGCAAGCGGCGACCCCTGGGATGAGTTGCTGCAACTGGGGTTGCGTTTTGCGAAAATCGGACAACGGCAATAGTCAAGGCATGATAAAACGATGACACCAACCGAAGATAGCCGGCCTGCCCTGATTTACTGTCTAAATAAATGGAACCATTGACATGGACATCATCGACATCAAGACCTATATGCAATCCATCGGGCGCGAAGCCCGAGTCGCGTCGCGCCTGATTGCCAAAGCGGAAACCGCAGTCAAGAACCAGGCGCTTACACAGATGGCGATGGCTATAAAACGGGAAGAGCGGCAGCTGCTGGCAGCGAATGCCAGGGATGTGGAAAATGCGAAAAAACGGGGACTGGAAGCGGCAATGATAGACCGGTTGACGCTCACGCCCAAAAGCATAACGAGCATGGCCGAAGGTTTGCTGCAAATAGCAGCGTTAGCCGATCCGGTGGGTGAAATAAGCGGTTTGAATTACCGTCCCTCCGGTATACAGGTTGGAAAAATGCGCGTGCCCTTGGGCGTGATCGGCATCATTTATGAAGCGCGTCCCAATGTCACGGCCGATGCCGCAGGGTTGTGCCTCAAGGCGGGTAACGCAGCGATACTGCGCGGCGGCTCGGAAGCCATTCATAGCAACCAGGCGGTCGCGGCGTGCGTCCGCGAAGGGCTCAAGACCGCCGGTTTGCCTGAAACGGCGATCCAGGTTATCGAAACAACCGACCGGGCTGCCGTGGGTGAACTCGTCACCATGAAAGAATTTGTCGATGTCATCGTGCCCCGCGGCGGCAAGGGGTTGATCGAGCGCATCTCGAATGAAGCGTGCATTCCCGTCATCAAGCACCTGGACGGCGTATGCCATATTTATATCGACGAAGGTGCGGACCTGGAAAAGGCCATTCGCGTTGCCGACAACGCCAAGACCCAGCGCTACGGCACCTGCAACACTTTGGAAACATTGCTGGTGCACGAGAATATTGCCGGAGAAGTGCTGCCGCCGCTGTGCAGAATCTATCTGGACAAGGGCGTGGAACTGCGCGGCGATTCGGCTTCGCAGGCGATCATTCCGGAAATGAAGGAAGCAAAGGAGGAAGACTGGTACACGGAATATCTTGCGCCTGTCCTGAGCGTGCGCGTGGTAAACAGTCTCGATCAGGCCGTCGAACACATCACGGCTTACGGCTCCCAGCACACGGATTCCATCATTACCGGGAATTACAGCAACGCGCGCCGCTTCCTGCGCGAAGTGGATTCCAGTTCTGTCATGGTGAATGCCTCCACCCGCTTTGCGGACGGGTTCGAGTATGGCCTCGGCGCGGAAATCGGTATCTCCACCGATAAGCTCCATGCGCGCGGCCCGGTTGGACTGGAAGGATTGACCAGCCAGAAATTCATCGTCCTGGGTGACGGACATATCCGGCAGTAGGTTTCCAGGAATAAGGTCCAATTTTATTTCCTTAAAATCTTTCATCTAATAAGGTTTTCATGGCTCAGCTTACCGAAATCAAAGTACCGGATATTGGCGACTTCAAGGATGTCGCAGTGATTGAAGTGCTGGTGCAAGCCGGCGATACGGTGGAAGAGGAAACATCGCTTATCACGCTGGAAACCGATAAGGCATCCATCGAAGTTCCTTCGCCGCAAGCCGGGCTGGTAAAAGAACTCAAGGTGAAGGTCGGCGACAAGGTTTCGGAAGGCTCGGTCATACTCATGCTGGAGCCTGCAGCAGCAGAAGCGGCTGCTCCTGCCGAACTTGCCAGCAATCCTGCTGGCGTGAGCAAGCAGGAAGAACCGGCTGAGGAGCCCGCTTCCGGCGTTGCTCCTCCCTTGGAAAAAGAGGAAGCACCGGCCTCAGTCGCTGCTCCTGCCCCTGAAGTCGCAGCGCCACCCGCTGCGACTTCGGTTCCACAAGGTGATATTCATGCCGACGTAGTGGTGCTGGGGGCAGGGCCGGGGGGGTATACCGCCGCCTTCCGTGCTGCCGATCTCGGCAAGAACGTAGTCCTGGTCGAGCGCTACTCCACGCTTGGCGGCGTTTGTCTCAATGTGGGGTGCATTCCATCCAAGGCGTTGCTGCATGTGGCGAAAGTCATCACCGATGCCGAGGAAACGGCACAGCAGGGTATCGCTTTCGCCAAGCCCGGCATAGAAATAGACAAACTGCGGGGATGGAAGGAATCCATTATCGGCAAACTCACCAAGGGACTGGCGGGGCTGGCGAAGCAACGCAAGGTGAAGGTGGTGCGGGGAACGGGCAGGTTTACTTCGCCCAATATGATCGAGGTGGAAACATCGGACGGAAAAAAAACGGTGTCGTTCGAGGACTGCATCATTGCTGCGGGCTCTACTGCCGCTCGCATTCCCGGTTTCCCCTACGATGACCCGCGCATCATCGATTCCACTGGCGCACTCAAGCTGGAGGACATCCCCAGGCGCATGCTGATCATCGGCGGCGGCATCATCGGCCTCGAAATGGCGACGGTCTACGACGCACTCGGCAGCAGGATCAGTGTCGTCGAATTGATGGATCAATTGATTCCCGGCGTGGATGCCGACCTTATCCGGCCGCTGCACAAACGCATACAGAAACGCTACGAGGCCATCTACCTCAAAACCAAGGTCACTCGAATCGAAGTGCTGGAAGAAGGATTGAAGGTCATATTCGAAGGTGCCTCCGAAAGTGGCACTGAGGGTACTGGGGGCACTGGAGCACCCGAACCGCAAGTATACGACCGGATCCTGATGGCGGTGGGACGTCGGCCAAATGGCCGCGAAATTGGGGCAGAAAATGCAGGTGTCGCCGTGAACGAGCGCGGCTTCATCCCGGTGGACAAGCAGTTGCGAACCAACGTCCCGCATATCTTCGCCATAGGCGACATTGTCGGCGAACCGATGCTGGCGCACAAGGCCTCGCACGAAGGGAAGCTGGCGGCGGAAATCATCGCTGGCGGGGAGAAGATGAAGTCAGCAGTATTCGATGCACGCGCCATTCCCTCCGTAGCTTACACCGATCCTGAAATCGCCTGGATGGGCCTGACCGAAACCGAAGCCAAAAAACAAGGCATCGAATTCGAAAAAGCGGTATTTCCGTGGGCTGCCAGTGGCCGCGCCCTGGCAATCGCCCGCGACGAGGGCATGACCAAGCTACTGCTGGACAAGGAGACGCGCCGCATTCTCGGCGCTGGCATCGTAGGCATCAATGCTGGCGAACTGATATCCGAAACCGTACTGGGACTGGAAATGGGCGCGGATATGGAAGACATCGGCCTTACCATCCACCCGCACCCGACTCTGTCCGAAACAGTATTCTTTGCCGCCGAGATCGCCGAGGGGACGATTACCGATCTTTATATGCCGAAGAAGTAGCCCGTTAGCTCTGACCAGAAACCCAATAGTCGCCGCACATTGCTATTGGCCCCATAGGTAACGTTTTCTTATCCTGTGCATTCCATTCAGGCTGAATTCTATAGATCATGAATTGCTCCAGATTGCGTATAAAGAGTTGCGACTGTAACGCGGAAAGTTGGCAAACGTCGTATCCTAGAGCCGTGGCTCGCTTTTCAACAAGAGGAAAGAGCCGTTCGTAACTTGCAAAATAGAAACGGACAGGCTTCATATCTCTGGCTAATTCCTCTGCAATAGAAGCGATAGTAGTTTTTTTCTTTTTACAATTTGTTCCGTGGGCCCAATAGTGTTTACCGCTGAACTTATCTGGTCGAATCCATCGCTGAAGCACCGACTCCAGAGATTTATCTGTTCCTTTCCCAATGTACTTTATCTCTCCAGCGTGATTGTAGACGACATAAAGATAAGGGGGCTTGGCAAGTCCATTTTCCGCAACTCTTGTTTGATATCCAGCAACTGGCAGAGGACCAATTATTGGAAACTTGACACCACGGAATCCTTCCCGATCCCGCTCAAATGAGCCCGGAAGTACTTCGGTGAACTCCCAAGCCAAATCGAGTGATAACTCCTTATATGTTGGATGATGAGCCATTGCTCTTTGTATCTTAATTTCTCCAGATAATCTTGGTATTTGGTTTAATAAGAATACAGAATCAATAGGTTAGACCTAATGCTGTCCACGGAATTACTAAAAAAGCCTGAATATCCTTTGTTAATTTACAATAAGTTTCTGTGCAACTGATTGATACTAAAATGAACTAAGGATATGGCGCATTGTAATACAGTTTTCTTGCAACTGCTTAAATAGTAGGCAGACATGAGTTTGAAGCGATCGCTTCCTTGCATCACCAAGGCTATAGATTCAATGAATGGGACCGGCCTGGATTGATCTGTGCCTCCTATTTGAGGAAGTAAGCGTCCTTCATTTTATTTTTCGATCAATCGAGTTTTAACCTATTGATCTGATAGAGGTTTAGTACCTTCGGTACGTTATTTCTGGTCTCCTGAAACGGTGGAATCCAGTTGCCATACTTGATGACGTTGTTTTCGCCAGCATTATATGCGGCCAAAGTCAAATTCAAGTTGCCATTGAACATTCTTGGATAGATCAGCAGAGTTGAACGCGATTGATCTGGTGCTTGCAATACCGGGGCAGCAGAGATAGAGGCGACCCTGACGCAGGTTATGCCCTGACCATACCGTTGCGGGCATTCGCTGCGTCAGGGGCCGCCGCCCTTTTTAAGTTGAAGTCTCGACTTCAAGCGCTATGGCATCGACTTCCACAGCTTCCGGTCCTTCGGTGTGGGTGAATTCCTCACTATCCTCGTAAGCCAGACGGGTTGTGCCAGTAGCCTTGATGAGTGCGCCAGCGATGAGTCCCGTTATCAGGGCGAGCACGACACTGAAGGCGATGCCGATAAATTGGGCAACCGCTATGCCGGGCACGACCAGGATAGCAACGAATGCACCCAGCAATCCCGGCATTCCATGCAGATTATGGACTCCGCAGGTGTCGACGATCTTGAAGCGTCTCTCCAGTGCAGGTTGAATGAACACAAACCCGATGACGCTGACGGCTCCGGCAAGCAGGCCGATCCCGAAAGCACCTGTCGGTGACACGATATTGCAGGTCGAACCGATCGCCACTCCGCCAGCGAGCGCGGCATTCACCATGTCGACCATCGAGGTTTTGCCTTTATGGAAATAGGTGCTCAAGAAGTACGTGGTGATCGTGGCGCCGCACAGTGCGAGTACAGTGTTGACCACCGTTTGCGGCATCTGCTCGAAGGGAACGATGGCAGTGGCGAAACTAGGCCAGAAAAGCCACAGGACCATTGAACCAAGCATTGCGAATCGATCAGAAGTCGGGTCCGACTCGATCGGCTGGCTTCGTTGTCGCGCCGTGGTCAGTGCAAGGGATAACCCCAGGCCAAAATATGCGCCAAAGGCGTGGATGATGATCGATCCCGCGGTATCCTGAAATCCCTCAGTTATACCCATTCCGTTATCCAGCACCAGCCATTCGTTCAAGAGATAAGCAGGAATCAGGAACAGCGCCAGCAGTGCGTATTGGAAAACTCGGAGACGACCGAGGACCGCTCCCATGGCGATCAGTCCGGCTGCCACGGCAAATTCGGCAAAGAGCAATGCCTGCACCGTGTCTGGAGCAATTTCGTGAGCAAATACCCCGCTTGCGCGAAGCAGCATATAAAGCGGAAGACCGACAGCCACCACCAGATATGTTCCGGTCGTGGCCCCAAATCCATATCTTTTGACAAATACCATGAGGAAGCCGAAACCGACCAGCAACATGGCGAGGATATGGATTACATAATTGTATTGAGCTACCTGTCGTGCCTCGTTAAGCTCGGGTGCGGTGCCCCCCTCGCTCGCCCAGGCACTTAAATACAGCAGAAAAAAACCGGCTATGCCACACAGCGTCATGCAGAGACTTTTTTTCATTTTTTCCCCCCATACTGTTTACGGTTATCTGACTTGCCCAGACACAGTGTGAACCTCAATAGCCTTAAGCACAATGGGGATATTTCAATAAAACGGACTTCAATAAAAAAAAGAAACACGATGCCGGGACTTCAAAGTCTCAGCAGAAGCAGGCGGTATTGATCCTGGATGTTTGCCGTACGGGGAGGGGAAGAAGAGCGGGGTTGCGTAGCGAAATTCAGGAAGGACGAGACGAAAAATCCTATGTTCCCTTCCTAGGGCCTGTTGACGTTTTGATCTAAAGGTTTTGTGATTAGGAAGAAAACTCGTATTGTTAAAGCTCTCATACAGTAACAACACGAGTTTTCGATGCCCCGATTGCTGCTCAGTGACGAGTATTGGTCGAAGCTGCACAAGATTCTG
>JAFKJB010000028.1 GCA_017306155.1 Nitrosospira multiformis | reverse complement strand
ACACAACCTGCGCATGATTCTGAGGAAGCTGCGGCTTCTTCTCGCCCTGATTCTCGTTCGGCTGCAGGCGCAAACAGCGAATGATGACAGAGATGGGCACCAGCTTATAGCAGCCTGTTCCTGAAAATCAAATTATTCAGGGATGACTACGTACAGGCCGAGTGCAAAATCTGCCCCGTCTCCATGATGAGGAGGCGGACTGCTGATGATCTTGTAGCCATGCGCCGTTCCAACCAGGAGAGCAAGAACCAGGCCCGCCATGCGGCGATTTGCGACCAGCTTCCGGCCCGACAGTTCGTTCAACATGTGGGCGGCGTAATAGCCGAGGAAATAGATAGCGGTATAAAAAACCAGGGCGCCCATAACAGTTCGGATATCACGGATTTTCTTCCGGAATAATATTACCATCCGCGCCGGGAATCCGATAATTCCCCAACCTCACAGCAGATAGAGGCAGAAGCCATAAAGAAATGCTGTGGCTGAAGTGGCTGAAAAGCCTCCAGCTAACGCTTGATTCCGTTGTCTCCAAATGTCCGCCAGATATCGAGATTGATATCGGACCGCAGCGCGGGCAGATTCTTCTCCGCTTCTTCCACCCATGCGACGAGTTCCAGAACGACCCCGCCATCGACGAATTCCTTGAGATACACTGCGGGTGCAGGGTCGGCCAATATCTGCTGGCGCCTGTTTGCCGCTTCCGACATGATTTTCATCGCGGCTTCGATCGGGCTGTCGTAGCTAATCCGCATTGGAAAGACAAGGCGCAGGCGGCGATCGGAGTATAGATGATTGATGACAGCCGAAGTAATGAAAGTATCATTGGGGATGAGGATATTGGTGCCTTCTTCGCTCTTGAGTACCACATACCGCGTCGTGAGCGAGGTTACCTCGCCTTTGCGGTTATCCACCGTGACGATATCGCCCAGATGGAGGGAGTGATCCAGCAGGATGATAAATCCGCTGATGTAGTTGCTCGCTATTTTTTGCAGTCCCAATCCGAGTCCGACGCCGAGCGCGCCGCCAAACACGGACAGAAATCTGATATCCACGCCGATCATGGGCAGCGCAACCATCACGCCGATGACGATCAGAATGGTGCGACTGATCTTCGACAGAATGACACGCTGGTTGATATTCAGCGCTTTCGCCATCATGACGCGTGTTTCAACCGAGCTGGCAAGCGATGCAGCCACGAGCATGCTGACGGTGAACGCGATGAAACCCTGCGCGATCAGCAATATCGAAATGCGCTGCTTGCCGACATGCAGTGAAATGTCATCGAGAAGGGCCAGAATTTCGGGCAAAAGCCCGGTGATATAAAGGGCGAACCCTGTCCACACTGCCCAGCCGATGAATCGTTCCCACGGGTGCAGCCACTCCTGGCGGCGAAACACCTTGCGCAGCATGTAGACTGCGGCCCGGATCAGGACGAGCGCGAACAGAAGCGGGATAATGATATTGAGCAGGTGCGCGGGATACCGATACTCCAGCGCCCACTTGCCGACCACAGTAAAGACCAGCGCAAACAATGGAAACAGCAGTCGGCTCAGGCTGCGTGCGCTGATGGTTAGCGCCCCGCCGGCGGTGACACGCGCCGGAGCGCGCCGTATGAACTGCCTTTGCAACAACCACGCTATTCCCATGCTTGCAGTCAACACAGCAAGCTGCCACAGGACGGGGACTTGCTGCGCATGGACAAGCAGCTTGTTCAGCAGGTTCTGGAATTCAATGTCGAAATGCATCCGTTGAAACAGGGAAATGGACAGCGCCGGAAATGGATGGGCGGGCGCCAGATTCTAGCACGCGTAAATTACTTTCCCCTCATGCCGCGTTTTGGTTTGCGGAAGCACATGCTCGCCCGTCTGAATACTTGAATCAGCGGTAAGGGCGCGCATGCCTGAAATGATCCAGCCAGTTTTCCAGGTAAAGGTCCACCAGGGCGGAATTCCCGCGCATCACCAGTACGTTCTCCGCATTCTTGTGCTGCGCTGCCTGGGTGAAATTGAAGCTGCCGGTAATCAGCGTAGCCTGGGCACTGCCTGCATCGATCAGCATTATCTTGTTGTGAGCGCTGCTATGATTCGAGTCCATGAATACCGGCACACCCTGTGACGCCATTCTTGCAATCAGACTGGTGGGAATTTTTTCGGTTTGTTCCCTGTCCGCAATGACTTTCACGTCCACTCCGCGATGCCTGGCTGCGATTAAAGCATCAGCGATTCTGCGATGGGTAAAACTGAAAGCCTGGACCAGAACCTGGGTATGGGCATCATCGATGGCATCTGCAATCAGTTTCCCTGCATCCTGCCCCGGCGTGAAAGCAACCTGCACTGTGCCGGAAGCGGACAGGACTGGAGGTGGCTTGCGATAGGAAGGCGGCTCAAATGCTGCGGCAGAGGTTGCCAGAAGTACGGCAAGGCAGCCGGCCAGATATTGCTTCATGGAGGAGTTACGGTCCGATGACATCATGTTTGAGCCTTTCCTGATTCCAGCGCGGCGGCAAAGAAACCATCGGTACCGTGCAGCCTGGGCTGGAGTTGCATAAACACACCGGTATCGAGCGGAATTTTTTGCTGGTGCAACAACTCGGCGCAATTCAGCAGGCTGAAGCGAGGGTTATTTCCAATGAAATTCTCGACGATTTCCTGGTTTTCTTCCGGTAAAAAGCTGCAAGTGGCATAAACCAGTCTGCCACCCGTCTTAAGCAGGCTGGCGGCAGATGACAGAATGGCGGCTTGCTTGCGCTTGAGTTCTTCCAGGCTTTGCGGCGACTGGCGCCATTTCAGGTCAGGATTTCGCCGCAGGGTTCCAAGCCCGCTGCAAGGCGCATCCACCAGTACCCGGTCGATTTTTCCGGCCAGCCGTTTCACCTTTATATCATTTTCATTGGCGATAAGCTGGGGGTGGAGGTTCGATAAGCCGGAGCGCTTGAGGCGGGGCTTGAGATTGTTCAGCCGCTTTTCCGAATTATCGAAAGCATAGATGCGTCCTTGCGAACACATCAGCGCACCCAGCATCAGCGACTTTCCTCCCGCTCCCGCGCAGAAATCCACTACCATGTCCCGGCGCCTGGGCGCAAGCAGATAACCCAGCAGCTGGCTGCTTTCATCCTGAACTTCGACCTTGCCGCTCATGAACATTTCATGCCGGTTGATCGCGGGCTTCCCGGTGAGGCGGATGCCGATCGGGGAGTAGGGCGTCGGCGTACCTTCGATTCCATCTTTTCCCAACAGCTCGATGACTTCCTCGCGTGTCGCCAGCTGCGTATTGACACGCAGGTCGAGGGGCGCGGGTGCTTGCAGTGAGCGGCCCAGCTCAAGGATAGCGCCGTCGTCCATGAATTCCCGCAGTTTTTCCAGCAGCCACTCCGGAAATTCGGCCTGAACGCCAAGTGGCTGCGATTCCAGCGACACGGCTTTCATTTCCGCAAGCCGTTTTGCTTCTGTTTCACTTACCAGGGGCACCAGCTCGCGCAAGTTCATTCCCGAGAATTTCGCCAGGTACGCCAGCAGGAGCGAGCGGGGCGTGGCAATTTCCACGACGCGTTCCAGAAAAAAACGGTGGCGCAGAATACCGAACACGGTTTCAGCGATGAACGCGCGATCGTTCATGCCGAGTTTCCGATTGCCCTGGAAGAAGTGCCGTAGTAGCGAATCGGCCGGATGCTGCAGTGGAAGCACGGCGCGCAGTGCAGCGGTTGCCATGTCGAGGTGAGCAGGGGTAAGACGTATTGTCATCAATTATCGATACTGCTCGGGGGAAGCCCAAAGCGGGCATACAGCGGAAATAAAGAAAGCACAAAGCGGTACAAAGCAGCCCTGTGGCAGGACAGGCACAAAAGGGACATCCGGGCGGCGTCGCGCGCTGCCCGCACAACCTCTTCAGCGTCCCGGTGATTTTACAGGTTTACCGCAGCCGGGCCTATTGCAGGCGGCCCTGCTTTATGCCGTTCATCGATCCTCCATAACTTATTTTGGTCACCATCTGATCCGTCACGATGCCGATTTTCTCGGTAGCCACGACGCGGACCGGCAGCATATGGTGATCGACGGCAAGCCAGATTTTTTTATCCCGATCCCCTTCTTTTTCCAGCTGCTTCGTCAGCACGATCGTTTCGAGCTTGCCCATTGGAGTATCGAGGGTTTCCTTGCTGACCGCATAGCAAACCGGCTCCAGGTGCTTTCCATCGGTTTCATGCAGGTTTATCATTTTGCCGGGGGCGGAAGTAAACATGAAGCTGTAGAGCAGGCTCAGCTTGTCCTGGGCATCGGCAGGCAGCGCTTTTTGCTCTTCCCCGCGCTTATGCTGAAGGGTGATCAGTTTCCTGGCCCAGTCGAAAATCGCCACTTTGGGCACCTTGCTCCCGTGCTGATCCGAAAACCGCTCCGGCCGCAGCGTCCCCTCTGTCGTGATGATGCCTTCACTGTCACGCACCAGGCTATCCGGTTGTGTCAGCGCCAGCAGGCCTTTGGCCTTGCCCTCGCTGTACAGGCTGTAGCGGCGTTCGCCGTTTTCCTGGGTGATTTTCAGCGTGTCATTCATGTCCGCTTCCAGGCCTCCGGATGTAACCGAATAGCTGATATCGACTCGCGAGGGCACTTCTGTGCCGCAGGCATTGCAAGCGGAAAAAGCGGGAAAAGCAAAAAAAACTGCTCCCGACAACAGGACTGGAAATAAAAATCTCATTTGGATAATCCCGGTGAATATAAAACAGAATCGTCGAAATCGGCATCGCTCACCTCAACACTGTTATCAGAGAGCTTCAGCCGGTCTTCCATAAACCAGCGCACGGCCTCAGGATAAATACGGTGTTCCTGTTGCAGTACGCGCGCGGCCAGCGTTTCCTCGGTATCACTAGATATAACCTGAACAGCCGCCTGTATGATGATCGGACCCCGATCCGTTTCGGCGGTGACAAAATGTACTGTGCATCCATGCACCTTCACGCCTTCCTTCAACGCCTGCCTGTGAGGATGCAGGCCGGGAAAAGCAGGCAGCAGCGAGGGATGAATGTTTATCAGCCTGCCTTCATAGCGGCTGACAAAGCCATCCCCCAACAGGCGCATGAAACCGGCCAGGGCGACGAGATCCGGTGCGTAGGCATCGATGATCTCCGCAAGTTTCTGGTCAAACGCCTCGCGCCCTGCGTATGACCTTTGGTCCAGCACAATGGTTTCATAGCCGCGGCGGCGCGCGATTTCGAGCCCTGGCGCCCCCGGCTTGTTGCTGATGACTGCAACTATCCGGCCCGGGAGATTTGCTTCCATAAGAGCCTGCATATTGCTGCCGCGGCCGGAGATAAGGATTACAAGAGACTTCATGGATCGGCAGGAATTCAGCTTCGTGTGTGCCTCAGTGCTTCACGCTGCTCACTCGATGATCGTTCGGGGTTCGTCCGCGCGCCGCCCGTGAACGGTGCCGATGCGCCACGCGGTTTCCCCTGCTGATTGCAGCAATTGTGTGGCCGTATCGATATACTCCGGCGCCACGATGACGGCCATGCCAATGCCACAATTGAAAACGCGGCACATTTCACTGTCGGCTACATTGCCTTCCCGCTGCAGCCAGGCAAAAAGCGGAGGTATCTCCCAGGCTTCTTTATTCAGTACTGCCGTAAGGCCTTCAGGCAGGATGCGCGGAATATTTTCCAGCAGACCGCCGCCGGTGATATGCGCCATGCCTTTAACCGGTACATGCCTGATGAGTTCGAGCAGGGGCTTCACATAAATCCGGGTAGGCGCCATGATTACATCTATTAACGCCTTGCCATGGAAATCGGCGGACAAATCCGCATTATTTTTTTCGATGATCTTGCGGATCAGGGAATAGCCATTTGAATGGGCACCGCTGGAAGCAAGCCCCAGTACGGCGTCACCCGCTTCGATGGTAGCACCCGTGATGATTCGATCCTTCTCGACCGCGCCGACAGCGAAACCCGCAAGGTCATATTCGCCTTCCGGATACATGCCCGGCATTTCAGCGGTTTCTCCGCCGATCAAGGCACATCCGGCCTGCTCGCATCCCGCGGCAATGCCTTTCACTACCCGGGTGGCGGTCTCCACGTCCAGTTTTCCACACGCGAAATAGTCCAGAAAAAACAGTGGTTCTGCTCCCTGCACCAGAATATCGTTCACGCTCATCGCAACCAGGTCGACGCCGACCGTGTCGTGTTTGCCAGATTCAAACGCAAGCTTCAGTTTGGTGCCTACCCCGTCCGTACCCGCTACCAGTACCGGGTGGCTGAATTTTCGGGAAATTTCGAAAAGCGCGCCAAAGCCGCCAATGCCGGCCAGCACTTCAGGACGCAGAGTGCGTTTTGCGTAGGGCCTGATGTTTTCCACCAGGCGTTCGCCGGCATCGATGTCGACGCCGGCGGCGCGGTAAGAGAGAGGAGCGGGGTTTTCTTCGGGGAGCTTGGAGGTGGTCAAGTTGAATTCTCGTCCTGTTACAGATAGAGTGGCGTTTGCAGAGTGGCGTTTTGCAGTCGCAATTTTACCCCAAATGGCGCACAAAGAACCTGGTACGGAGCCTCGACACCGTTCTCCTGACCATTCGAGTTTGATAGCGGTTTTTCAGACGATACCCCGATCTGCGTTTGCGTTCGCATCGCCTGTTTCGTATCCTTACATCCAGTAACAGTTCCCTCGCTGATGAAGCAATTGCCGCTGGACATAATCCCTCCGCCACCGACTCTGTCCAATTTCTTGCCGGGCCGCAATGCCGAGTTGTTGCAAACCTTGGATGACATTCTAATGGCGCGGGCGCAGGAGCGTTTTGTTTATTTATGGGGTGGAACCGGTTGTGGAAAAAGTCATCTGCTGCAGGGGGTGGCCAGTGCGTGCAGGCACAATGATATGAACACGCTTTATTTCGCGTGTGGCGAGAGAACGTCTTTTGCGAATGGCAGCGAGGCGGATTGCGTGATGGTGGACGATGTGGATCGCCTTGGCGCCGATGCCCAGATCGGACTGTTTCATCTCTATAATCGCATTCGTGACGAAGGGCAGGCGTTCCTGCTGGTAAGCGGTTCTGTCGCTCCTGCGCAGTTGAAGCTGCGCGCAGACCTGCTTACGCGCCTTGCGTGGGGCCTGGTATATGAGGTCCACGAACTGACTGATGAGGAAAAAATGGAAGCCATGAAAAACCACGCCAGCAGCCGCGGCCTTGCTTTGCCTCAGGAGGTATGTGACTACCTGCTGCGGCATGAGCGGCGCGATTTGACTTCCCTGATGGCGAAGCTTGACGAACTGGATAAATATTCACTGGCGAGTCACCGGAAAATAACCGTTCCGCTGGTACGCGAGCTGTTGCAGCCGGCCTCATGAACCTCGCTCTGTTTGACCTCGATAATACCCTGCTCGCGGGTGATAGCGACTTCCAGTGGGGGCAGCACCTGATCGAGCAGGAGGTGCTCGACCGCGAAGTCCATGAGGCCCGCAATATCGAATTCTACGAGCAGTACAAGGCCGGCACTCTGGATATCCAGGAGTTCCTTGATTTTCAGTTGAAGCCTCTGTCGCGTCATCCGCGCAGCCAGCTGGATGCCTGGCACAGGGATTTCATGGAAAAAAGAATTCTGCCCCTGATCACGCCACAGGCGCGCAAGCTCGTCAATCGGCATATGCTTGGCGGCGATTTGTGCGTCATCATTACGGCAACCAACAGTTTCGTGACGGGCCCGATTGCAAGGGCGTTCGGCATAAGCCATCTTATCGCGACCGAACCGGAGCAGAGGGATGGCGAATTCACGGGCAGGGTTTCGGGCCCGCCCTGTTTCCGCGAGGGCAAGATCGTACGCCTGGAAAGCTGGCTGGACGAGCATAACCTGACCTGGTTATCGTTCCTGGAAAGCTGGTTTTACAGCGACTCGTTGAATGATCTGCCACTCCTTAAAAAAGTGACCCGTCCAGTGGCGGTTGATCCTGACGCAACACTTCGGGCACATGCGGAAAAAAACGGGTGGCCCGTCATCAGCCTGCGATAGCAGTCAGAGGTGGGGGTATATGGGGAGGGCGAGAGGGCGGCAAGAGCAGCAAAGAGCAGTCCATGCTGCCCATGCTGAAACGACCCGCCGGAAACCGGGAATTGTTGCACTGTTCGCCTTCGTCTCATTCCCTCGGGGACTTGCCTGCGTATAGAAATGACCTTCGCATGACCTCCGCATGACCTCGGGGCCGACCTTCGCCAGATATTCCTATCCCCTGCTGCTGGTTCTTTTTGGTTTGCTGGCTATGGGCAGCCTTTTCACCGGCTTGCTGTTCGGCAGCGTGCAAATTCCGGTTTCAAGCGTCGTTCAGGTGCTGTTGTCTTCAACCGAAAGCATCCCCCATCAGATTATCTGGCAACTCCGCTTGCCACGGGTACTGGCCGCCTTTGCCTGTGGCGGTCTTCTGGCGCTGGCGGGCGCGCTGTTGCAGGTTTTATTGCGCAATCCCCTCGCCGATCCGTATATCCTGGGGGTTTCCGGGGGTGCAGCCGTAGGGGCGCTCCTGGCAATGCTCCTCGGGTGGGGAACTCTGCTGACGAACCTGACATCCCTGGCGGGCGCGTTGGCAGCCGTTGCCATTGTATTCGGCCTGAGTTTTCGCGCAGGCAACTGGAATCTTTACCGGCTGCTTCTGACCGGGGTAGTGCTGTCCGCTGGCTGCGGAGCGCTCACAACGCTGATTCTTACCCTTGCGCCGGCGAGCGATGTCAAGGGCATGCTGTTCTGGCTGATGGGCGATGTTTCGCGTGCCGAAGAACCATTGCCTGCCTGGATAACGCTCATTTTCGTATCCACCGTGAGCCTGCTTTTTTCCGGCAGCCTGAACGTCCTGACATTGGGTCAAATGAAGGCAAGAACCTTGGGCGTGGCTGTGCTGCCGTTGCAAATAGGGCTTTATTTTTGCGCCTCCCTTGCCACCGTTGCAGCGTTGATGCTCGCGGGGGTCATCGGTTTCGTCGGCCTGATCGTGCCGCATGCCGTTCGCCTGCTGGGAGTCAGTAATTTTCGCTGGCTGCTGCCCCTGGCGGTATTATTGGGCGGGAGCTTTCTCACGCTGGCGGACACGCTGGCGCGCACGCTATGGGCGCCGCAACAGTTGCCCGTGGGCGTATTGACCGCTTTGCTGGGCGTACCGATGTTATTGCTGCTGCTTTCACGAAAACCTTGATCATTTCCGCCTCATGAACGGGCGCTCTCATGAGCCGATACGGCGCCATCATCACTAACGGCGTAAAGAATTTTCATCCCGCCTACTTTGCCATGGTGATGGCGACCGGTATCGTATCGCTTGCCTTTGAAGCGATGGGTTTTTCCATCATCGCAAAGGCGCTCTTCGTACTGAATCTGGTTATCTATCTGGTCTTGTGCATCGTCCTCGTCGCGAGGATGGCATTTTTCCTGCCGGATCTGAAGACGGATTTCCTGACACTACGGCGCACCTGGCTGTTTCTGGCATTCGTGGTGGGAACCAATACGATTGGCATGCAACTGTTTGTCTTCGAGCATGCCACCCTGCTGGCAGCGTCGCTTTGGCTGGTGGCGCTGATTGGCTGGTTCATGTGCATTTATTCTATTGTCCTCAGTCTCGTTTCCGCGCGCTCGAAACCCATCCATGAAATCGTGAGCGGTGCGACGCTGCTGGTTGCAGTGGGCACGGTCTCGGTCGCCCTGCTCGCGACTCATCTGATCGAGGCAATAGCAACGCCGCCGGGCTATGTTTACTTTGCAGTGGGTGCGTTCTGGACCCTCGGATTCATCCTGTACCTGGTGATCGTGTCGCTGGTAGCCTATTGCCTGTTTTTCAGGCGGTTCGAACTTGCGGACTGGGACGCTCCTTACTGGATCTGCATGGGGGCCGCCGCAATCATTACGCTGGCAGGGGCGGACTTTATCACGCATTTGCCCCTTCTTCCCGCATGGAGCGGCATACGGGAGGGAGTATTGTGGATGACCCTGTTTGCATGGGTCGTCGGCACATTGTGGATTCCCTACCAGATGATCATGGATATTCGTAAATTCACGCGCGTCGGGATCGCCGGCTCCGTACCGTTGTGCGTCAAAGTCTTTCCCTGGTCCAGGCTGGCGTTGGGCCGGCAATATCAGGTTTATGATCCTTCGGCATGGAGCAGGGTCTTTCCGATGGGAATGTACACAGCCTGCACGCTTGCCCTGGCGAAAGCGGCAGGGGATGCATCCCTGGCGGTTATTTCGCATTATTGGGGCTGGTTCGCACTGCTGATATGGGCGCTGACATTGATGGGCATGCTGCGTTCCCTTACCGGCGCATTCGCGGTCGAGTGAAAGCGGATTGCGGCAGCCAAAGTTTGGTACATCGCGTGTTGTTCCAGGGGAAAGTTAAGAGACAAAGGTGGGCTGGGGATTCAGCCGGGCTGGATTATGCGGCATAATTCACCCTTTTCAGTTCTTCCGGAATGAATGCTGCCCCGCTGTCGGACTGGCATCCTGCACTCTCTTCCATATCGCCCCGCGCCCGCAGCTGGTTGCAGAATCGCGGCTCTCTTACCCAGCTTATTCAACGCCGCTGCTGTGGCGAGTTCAGTGTCATGCCCGTGTTCCAGTCGCTGGCGGAGGTCTGCGGCGATGAGCTGGTCGTGATGAATTTACGGCGGAATGAACTGGCCCTGGTGCGGGAAGTGTATTTATATTGCGGCGAGACACCAGTGGTGTTTGCCCATTCCGTGGTGGCCAGGCAAGATTTGCGCGGAGCATGGCGCAGCCTGATCGGACTTGGCAACAAGTCGCTCGGGACAGTATTGTTTACCAACCCTGTCGTCAAGCGTACGCCGCTCCGCTTCAAGAAGTTGACGTCAGCTCATCCGCTTTTCGCCCGCGCCTGCCGCAAGTTGCAGGTAAAGCCGGCGAATCTGTGGGCGCGCCGCTCCCTGTTCACATTGCATGGACAGTCCATACTGGTTACCGAAGTATTCCTTCCTTCCATCCTGGAGCTCGAGTGACATCGCTCTACGTCTCGTGGATTACAAAAAGCTGATGCGGCTGGACAGATTCAGCGCATATGCTGTTGAGGCTCATACGGATCGGGCATGGTGGGAGTTTTCATGCTGTCGCAGCGCTGCTAGATACTGGTAGTCATGCAGGGAATCGGTGCCGCTGCTCGGATACTATTTCGCCTACCACAGCATATGTGGGAGTAATGCATGAATAATCCAGCCTCCCTGCGGGCGATCGGACTTCCCGAACGAACGGTCCACCTCTGGCGCCTGTCGGTTGCGCAAACACGGATATCGCTTGATTATCACCTGTCGCTTCTCGACGAAGAGGAGAAGTTTCACGCTGCCCGCTTCCACTTTCGTCAGGATCGGGAACAATCCATTCTAGCCCGGGCCTCTCTTCGCTCGTTGATGGCCCGATATACAGGTTTTGCTCCCGATCAGATTCGGTTCAAAAAAAATCAGTACGGCAAACCGTTTCTTCAATATCCCGACAGTCCCGTGCAGTTCAATGTAACGCATTCCGGCGATTGCATAATCCACGCCATCACCTGCGGAGCCGAGATAGGAGTGGACGTTGAGACAGTCCGGGATTCCAGTTCGCTCGGATCGATTTCCTCATATTTTGCCACTGGCGAGCAGGCCTGGCTGGATGCGACGGCTCATGAGACGCGGGATGACGCGTTTTTCATGCTGTGGACCTGCAAGGAGGCCTACATCAAAGCGCTGGGACTAGGACTCTCGAAGTCCCTGGACAGCTTCGAGATTGGCATCGTGAATAACGAGCCGAAGATTCTCTTTGACTCCGATGAGCATGCCCTTGCGGCTTCCTGGCAATTGCTGCTCTTCAAGCCAAGACGAAACATGGTCGGCTGCGTTGCCGTCAACACGTCGATCAGCGCAGTCGAATTTCGGGATTACGGGTCAGGCCTCCGCTGGCATCTATCTGGTCAATAGCGCATTGATCGCATTGATCGATCGCAGGACTTCTATCGGACCCGGATGAAGCACTGTATATAGGCTTCACCGCTATTCCTGGTGACGTAATCGGTCGTTGCGTACGACGCATAGGATCGCCGTTCGACCATGATCCGGCCAAAATGATGGACGAATTGCCATCGCAGCACCGGGCGGGTAGAGAAGCAGGGAATAAAGACTCCGCCTTGCCGCAACGCGCGCGTTACTGCCGGCATTACTTCCATCCATAACTCTTCTTCATCCCATAGCGAAACCGGGATGAGATAGGGGTCGAAGAAAATGCCGTCGACGCTTTCCGGTTTCATCTGATGGATATAATCAAAAAAATCCGCCTCCACAATTTCCAGCGGTGCCGGGGACGAGGGATTACGTTCACGAAAAAGCTCGATAACCTTGGGAAATTTTTCGATTACGGTATGATGCCGGGTTGCAGGATTGGCGGCGATCCGCAGTGCTGAAATGCCCAAACCCAAGCCCACTTCGAGGAATTCCGAGCCAAACCCGCAAAGTATATCGGCTGATTCCCACATGAGCGCTTGTTCCCATCCTTGCATGGCCTGGCCGTCATTTATGTAAAGCGTAACCTCGTCATTGGTTTCGATGAGGTTTATTTCAGGACTTTCCCGTTGCTGTATCATGTCCACTGCTGCCTCCTTGGTTTCCTTAGTTTCCTTAGTTTCCTTAGTTTCCTTAACGTGCTGCTTGAACGGGACTGCCGGCAGAGGCAAAACGTTTCAGCAGTGCTTTCAGATCTGCTGAAAGCTCGACTTCTCCAAGTGCGGAAACTTTTGCACGATGCCTCCATCGCGGTAATGGCCGGATCGCTGGCAATGGCACGCTCTCCGACTGCGCGCCAGTAACAACGAGTGCCAGATCCGCAATGACGGGCGTCTCAAAAATCTGCTGGAGCGGCAGTTCCACCCCGAATTCATCCCGCAGCCGTGAAATAATCTGGGTCGCAAGAAGCGAATGCCCGCCGATTGAAAAAAAGTTGTCCTGAATACCGATATTCTCGATGTCCAGTATCTGCCGCCAGATTTCCGCAATCTTTGCCTCGGCAGCGTTCTGCGGAGGGACGAAGCTGCCAGTCAGCGTTACCGGTGTGGGCAGCGCCAGGCGATCGAGCTTCCCGCTGGGGGTTGTGGGCAGTTCCTCGAGTACGACAAACGTGGACGGCACCAGGTAATCGGGCAGTTGCCTGGCAAGATGCCGTCGCAAGCCATCTGGCGCCAGGGCGTGCCCGGGCTGGGCGGAGACATATCCGACAAGCCTTTCGTCATCGCCATTGCGTGGTTCTTCCGCGATAACAGCTGCCTGCTTCACTCCAGGGCAGGCCAGAAGTTGATTTTCAATTTCTCCCGTTTCAATGCGATAGCCACGCACTTTTACCTGAAAATCCCGTCTTCCGATGAATTCGATACTGCCATCCGGAAGCCGGCGACCGAGATCGCCGGTCCGATAAAAAGGCCGTCCGTTCGTATCCAACGGAAAGGGAGTGACATTACCTTGTCGCCAGTAACCCAGGGCAATAGAGGGGCCGCACACTATAATCTCTCCCTGACAATAAATCTCCGCCGGCTCTCCGGTCTCATCCAGCAGGAGAAGCTCGATGCCATCAACCGGATAGCCGACCGGAACAGCATCCCGCACCAAGGGCGTTGTGTGGTCGACAAAATACTGTAGCGCCATGGTTGATTCAGTTAGACCGTAACCATTGACGAGAAGGCAATCCGGGCTGAAGTGCGTCCGAAACAGATCGACGTCGCGCCGATATACGGCTTCCCCACCCAGTGCAATGAGGCGGAGTTTTTGGAGAAGGACATTTTCCGGTATGTCATTGACAAGGTGGCGGAATACGGTCGGTGTCGAATGAAAAACTGTGATTTCATGCTCCACCAGGCAATTGACAAGCGCACTGACACCTTCCTCTCGCACCGAAACGGGATACAGCGTCGCGCCATTCAGCAGGGCGCCGAAGACGTCCTGGATGGCTGCATCCACGCCATATGAAGAGACAAATGTGAGACGATCCTCTGCACATATGTGCAGGTTATTGCTGTAGGCGCGCACCTGCCTCAGGACGTTGCGATGAGTCTGTACTACGCCTTTCGGCTCTCCTGTGGAACCTGAAGTGTAGAGAATATAGGCCGTTGCATCCGGAGAAACCGGGGGCGGCGGATTTGTGTCATGGCATTCAGTCTCGGCAAGCGGAATCAGCGGGGCATGTGCCGAAGAAAAGCCGGTCACGTCTGTCAGAACTGCGGTTGCCCCGGAACTGTCGATGAGTTTTTCAATCCGCGCCTCGGGATGAGCAGGATCCAGGGGAATATATGCTTTCCCGGCTTTCAGTACACCGAGCATTGCAGCGATCATGTACCCCCCGTCGCGAAAGAGCAGCGCAATTCGCTCCGCACCTTCCCCCCGCACCGCACGAACTGCGTTGGCAATCCGGTTGGATAGCGCATCCAGCTTTCCGTAAGTCCAACGATGGTTACTCACCCAGATCGCGACGTGATCGGGATGATGTTCCGCCTGTTCCCGGAAGCGGCTTCCTATCGATTGCTCGATCGCCTGCTCCGGGAACGGATTAAAGGGAATCCGGGGTGCGACAGTATAGAGCGCGCGCAGATCGCGATGCAGCACTTCGAGTGACCAGCCATCGGCAACGATATGATGGAGCACCAGCACCAGCCAGTGATAATCGTGCCCAAGCCGCAACAGGCTGGCGCGCAGCAGCGGACCGCGGACAAGATCGAAGGGCTCGGCCAGCGCGGCGCGGGCTGCTTCCCGGGCGCGTTCCAGGCAATGGCCCCCTGGCTTGCTGACATCCACCAGGGGCATGTCAATGCGCAGATGCGGTGCAATGAGCTGTACCGGGACTCCATCCAGGGCAGTGAAGGTGGTGCGCAGCGCCTCGTGGCGGTCGAGCAGATCGCCTAGGCTCTCTTCCAATGCGTGGCGATCCAGCAGGCCCTCGAACGGCAGCACCGTGCTCAGGTGATAAACCGTGCTGCCAGGATACAGCTGCTCGAAAAACCACAGCCTTTGCTGGGCAAACGAGGTGGGAAAAAGGAAAGTTTCGCTATTTGTGGCCTGTATCGATCTTTCGGCTTTTCCCATGATCCAACGCCCTTCCTTCGGGACACGTCCCCCTCGTCTATCCGGTGCTCTGCTATTTGAATTTAGTCAATCCTGCAGGAATTTCAATGTAATGAACCCGAAAAGGCCGGCTTATTTGAGTAAGGTCACTTTTCCGACCAGTTCCAGAGGACTGAGGATTCAGTCGCATGGGATAATGCGGCATAATTCACCCTTTTCTTTCCGTACGTGGCTGGCCGCAGAATTCGCCTTGCTTGCCCAGCCTATCCAATGCCGCTGCTGTGGGGGAGTTCAGTGTCGAGCCTGTGTTCCAGTTGCTGGATGCGACCTGCGGCGATGAGTTGGCCGATGAGGTAGCCAATGAGATGCCATGGCGGATCTATGGCAGCGCTAACTGAACCGGCATTGGTGCGGGAAGTGAATTTTATATCGGTTATTGAGGTGCTTCTTCCTTCCATCCTGGAGTTCGCGTGACACTCACTCAACGTTTCGTGCATTACGAAAAGCTGATGCGGCTGGACAAGCCCATCGGCATTCTGCTGCTGTTGTGGCCCACCCTGTGGGGCCTGTGGCTGGCGGCGGAAGGCGTCCCACGGCTGGATATCCTGTTGATCTTCGTGCTGGGCACGGTGTTGATGCGTTCCGCCGGTTGTGTCGTCAACGACTATGCCGATCGCAATTTCGATGGGCATGTCGAGCGCACCCGGAATCGTCCTCTGGCGGTTGGAGTGGTGAGCACCAGGGAAGCCCTGCTGCTGGCCGCGGGTTTGAGCCTCGTGGCGTTCCTTCTTATCCAGCCGTTGAACCGGCTTACCATCGAGTTGTCGTTCGTTGCCTTGTTTCTCGCCGCGAGCTACCCTTTCACCAAGCGGTTTTTCGCCATGCCGCAGGCTTATCTTGGCATCGCCTTCAGCTTCGGCATCCCGATGGCATTCGCCGCCCAGACCGGGGAAGTGCCCTTCATTGCCTGGTTCCTGACGGGTGCAAACCTCTTGTGGGTGATCGCCTACGATACCGAATACGCCATGGTGGACAAGGCGGATGATCTCAGAATCGGCATCAAGACTTCCGCCATCACGTTCGGGCGTTTCGATGTCGCCGGCGTGATGCTGTGCCATGCGGTTTTCCTAGCGGGCATGGTTGCCATCGGCGTGATGCAGAATCTCGGCGCCATCTATTATGCGAGCCTTGCCGCAGCACTGGGACTGGTCCTGTATCAATACGGCCTGATCCACGGCCGCGACCGTGCGCGCTGCTTCAAGGCTTTTCTTCACAACAACTGGGTGGGCGCAACGATATTTGCCGGTATCGCGCTGGATTACCTGGTGATTACCGGGTAAGAGCGGCTTATTAAGGAACCGGGACTCCGAACCCGAAACGTAAAGGGCGTAAATGAAGTATAAGGACCTGCGCGATTTTCTGGCGCAACTGGAAAAGCAGGGCGAACTGAGACGCGTAGCGGTCGAAGTCGATCCCAATCTGGAAATGACGGAAATCTGCGACCGCCTGCTGAAGGCGGGTGGTCCCGCCGTGCTGTTCGAAAAGCCCAGGGGGCACGCTATTCCTGTGCTGGGAAACCTGTTCGGCACGCCCAAGCGGGTGGCGATGGGCATGGGGCAGGATTCGGTCGAGGCGCTGCGTGAGGTAGGCAAGCTCCTCGCCTATCTGAAAGAACCCGATCCTCCCAAGGGCCTGAAAGACGCGTGGGAGAAATTGCCCGTGCTGAAACAGGTGCTCCACATGGCGCCGAAGGAGCTCTCAAAGGCGCCCTGCCAGGAAATCGTCTGGGAAGGAAAGGATGTCGACCTCGCCAAGCTGCCGATCCAGACCTGCTGGCCGGGAGATGTGGGCCCATTGATCACCTGGGGGTTGACCGTCACCAGGGGGCCGCACAAGACGCGGCAGAATCTCGGCATTTACCGCCAGCAGGTGATTGCGCCCAACAAGGTCATCATGCGCTGGCTCGCCCACCGGGGCGGAGCGCTGGATTTTCGCGACTTCACTCTCGCCAATCCGGGACAGCCCTATCCCATTGCAGTAGCCCTGGGGGCGGATCCTGCAACCATACTCGGCGCCGTCACCCCGGTGCCGGATAGTTTGAGTGAATACCAGTTTGCCGGACTGCTGCGCGGCGCGAAAACGGAAATCGTCAAGTGCCTGACGCACGCTTTGCAGGTTCCCGCCAGCGCCGAGATCGTGCTGGAAGGATACATCCATCCCGACGAGACAGCGGTGGAAGGTCCCTTCGGCGATCACACCGGCTACTACAACGAACAGGAAACCTTCCCGGTATTCACCATCGAGCGCATCACCCTGCGCCGCGATCCCATCTACCATTCCACCTATACCGGCAAGCCGCCGGATGAGCCTGCCATACTCGGCGTGGCATTGAATGAAGTGTTCGTGCCCCTGCTGCAGAAGCAGTTCACCGAAATTGTCGATTTCTACCTGCCGCCGGAAGGATGCTCCTACCGCATGGCAGTAGTGAGCATGAAAAAGCAATACGCCGGCCACGCCAAGCGCGTCATGTTCGGCGTGTGGAGCTTCCTGCGGCAGTTCATGTACACCAAATTCATTATCGTCACGGATGATGACGTCAATATCCGGGACTGGAAGGAAGTCATCTGGGCCATCACCACGCGCGTCGATCCCGCACGCGACACATTGATCGTCGAAAACACACCCATCGACTACCTCGACTTCGCCAGCCCGGTTTCGGGATTAGGCGGGAAAATGGGCCTGGATGCCACCAACAAATGGCCGGGGGAAACCAGCCGCGAATGGGGCAAGCCGATTGTGATGGATGAGGAGGTGAAGGCGAGGGTGGATGGGATTTGGGAGGGGTTGGGGTTGTGAAGGCTTCTCGCAAAGTAGGCTGCGCTTACTATGAGTGAGAATCCGATCGATGCTTTCATCCCTGAGGATATCCGGGATCTTTACGAAATTCATAACTACCGTAATGCGGCCCAAGTGTTGGCAACCGGTTGTTCCAACGAATTTCAGGAGATCATCGAGGGGTTACGCGCGTTTCGGCTGACGCTTGCCGACATCCGCAAGCCGGGGGGCAATGAATCGGATATTCCTAAACGAATTTCCGGGCTTCTGCGAGCAAAGGGCTGGATGGAAACGCGGATCAAGGGAGACTTGCTGATTACCAAGGTATCCGGAACAATTGATAAAAAAGCAGGCGACAAAGATCCGGAAGAAAGGGAGGAAAATGAGTCGGATACACTGGAAAAGATCGAGGAACTCAAGAACAAGGGCCAGGTTGAGCGCATTGTCCGGGAGAATTTTCTTGACGGTCACAAGGTCGATTACGTCAAGAAACGTGTCGCGTTTGATTTGGAGTGGAACAGCAAGGATCAGACCTTTGACCGGGATTTATACGCCTTCCGGGCTTTTCACGAATGCGACCTGATCGATGCCGCTGTGCTTCTCACCAGGAGCGGTTCCCTTAATACTGTTTTCGAAAAACTGGGGCCGGAATTAAATAGCGACGGATCGACCAAGACGAACAAAAACGGTAAGCCGAAACTTATAAAAACAAAATATGGAGCGAGCACCACATGGATGGGCAAGCTGCTGTACCGCCTAAACGCCGGGCGACATGGGGGCTGTCCCGTACTTGCGCTTGGCATTACACCAAAACTCATTACGGATTGGTCAGAATATGAATCAAAAAACACCTAACCCCGCCGCTGAGTTGCTTGAACACTTGGGTGGCAAGCGTTTCAGAACAATCCTTGCTGATCCACCCTGGCAATTCCAGAACCGTACTGGGAAGATGGCACCGGAGCACAAACGGCTGAATCGCTACGGCACGATGGAACTTGACGAAATTCTGAGCCTGCCCGTCCGCGCGCTCGCCGAAGATACGGCGCATCTCTATCTTTGGGTGCCAAATGCCTTGTTGCCGGAAGGGCTGAAGGTCATGGAAGCGTGGGGTTTCAAGTACAAGAGCAATGTCGTGTGGCACAAGATCCGTAAGGATGGCGGACCGGATGGTCGCGGTGTGGGTTTTTACTTTCGCAATGTTACCGAACTCGTGCTATTCGGAGTGCGGGGTAAGAATGCTCGTACTTTGGCACCGGGACGTCGTCAGGTTAATTTTCTGGCTACTCAAAAACGTGAGCATTCGCGTAAACCGGACGAGATGTATCAGATTATCGAGTCCTGTAGTCCTGGTCCTTACCTCGAATTATTCGCTCGCGGCACCCGGCCCAATTGGTCGGCGTGGGGTAACGAGGCCGACAACACCTATTACCCAAAATGGCGAACATACGTGAACCATTCGCAAGCCGAATTGATTTTCTTTGAGCAAGCCAAGCAGCGGTACCTGAACCGGAAGTGATTTTCACTCGCTAGCTGAAGAGAATCTGAGCAGAATTATCGGCTTTTTACCGGGCAGAATGTTCCGCATGGAGTTTTGCTGCCAGAGTTGACTAATCCAGAATAAACATCTGTACAACAAATATGAGTCGTGTCCCCAATCTTCAAGACCTGAGTTTAATTAGAAACCAAATCAAAAAAGTAGGAGAAGACAAGCTGGAGTTTTCTCACAAATTTATGATTTTTAGTCTAATGCAGATCCTTGACGTTACCGAAGATGATGCTATCGATGCAATTACGGATACCTCATTTTTGTCGGCAATAAAGGGAAGTACCGGTCATGATCGTGGTATAGATGCTGTTTTTATTGATGAAGACAATGGTCCCACAGTCCATTTATTTAACTTCAAATACACTGATAAACTTGAAAAGCTTAACTCTAACTTCCCTTCCGATGAAGCAGATAAAATCGTTTCTTTTCTAGCTAAAGTTTTGAGCAAAGAGAACGCTCTTAAGCAAGAGATAAATCAAGCCCTCTTCGCTAAAATTGAGGATATATGGTCTTTATTTGACTCGACTTCGCCGATTTTTGTAATCCATCTCTGTACAAACCAGTTTAAGGGCCTGACAGACGAGGAAGGGCGTCGCTTCAGTTCTGATCTTTCAAGATTCTCTGATGTTTCTCATCATCAGGTTCTCGGACACCACATCATTGAGCGAATTACGAAACGCGGGAAGAGACATTTGTCCGCTAAAACAAAATTAATAGACAAAAGTTACTTTGAAAAATCCGATGGAGATGTGAGGGCCTTAATTGCCAATATCGACGCTCGAGATGTTATTAGGATCGTTTTAGATGATGAAGTAACACGCCAAAGGGCCGACTGGGAAACATTAGACTTCAGTTCGTATGACATCTTGGAGGACGCGTTTGATGAAAATGTGCGCATTTATCTTAAAAAATCATCGAAGATAAACAAGGCGATCAAAGAGACCGCTACGTCGGAAGAAGGATTCCGGTTTTTTTACTATAACAATGGAATCACAGTTACTTGTTCAGAATTTAAATATCCGAAAGCTGTTCGCAGCCCCATTCTCGAACTGAAGGATTTTCAGATAGTAAACGGATGCCAGACAATTCACGCGCTGCACGAAGCACTAAAGGAAAATCCAGAATGCCTAAACGAGACAGATTTACTCGTTCGGATTTATGAAACCAAGAATGAACAATTAATCGGAAGTATTTCCGAGTTTACAAATAGTCAAAATCCGGTCGCAAGCAGGGACCTTCGGTCCAATGATTTTACTCAGAGAAAATACGAAGCAGACCTTAAAAATACTTTTAAATTCTTTTATGAAAGAAAAAAAGGTATGTTTTCGGATCTCCCGAAACAACAGGTGATAGATGCAGAGAAAGCAGCCCAAGCAGTAATGGCCTTCATACTCGGAAAGCCGGCTGAAGCTAAAGACGAAAAGAGGCGTATTTTTAGCGATAAATATGATGAAATATTTGCAGACCATCTGACAGCAGAGCATTTGCTCGTATCCTACTTGATTTACAAAGATGTCGAGAGTAAGAAACTAGCGGCCCGCCGGGAAATCAACGATCAACCAGATCAATACATGGACAGGGTATTTGTTCTGCATGCTACCTATTTTATTTTATACGCCATCGCAAGCATTGCGGAACGAATGAAAATTGACATTACTTACGGCAATATCGACAAATTAAAAGCCTTATACGGAGAGGCGTTAGACGTAGTTGGTAAAGCAGCAGAACAAGAAAAAAAGGAAGAAGGTGTCAAATATCAGCACAGGATGTTTTTTAAAAGTGGAAAAGCAAAGTCGAAAGTCGATTATTTTCTCTCTCCGAGAGAATTGCAGATGGATGACCAAGAGCCAGTATCGCTTCTAGTCTAGAACCAGACATAGAGGTACATAGTCATCCCTGAATAATTTGATTTTCAGGAACAGGCTGCTATAAGCTGGTGCCCATCTCTGTCATCATTCGCTGTTTGCGCCTGCAGCCGAACGAGAATCAGGGCGAGAAGAAGCTGCAGCTTCCTCAGAATCATGCGCAGGTTGTGT
>JAFKJB010000005.1 GCA_017306155.1 Nitrosospira multiformis | reverse complement strand
TCACACCGTATGGCTTCCTTGCCTCCCTCAGACATGAGCTTTCTCCAGCGGAATAACAAGCTTGGAGCAATACCATACTTTCGCGCAACATACGAGACACTCATGCCAGATGAGCGCGTTTCCTCAACAGCTTTTAATTTCTCACCAAGGCTCCAGCGCCTGCGGCGCTCGACTCCGGTGACTACTTCAATGCAATCAAAACCAGAAGCACTATGCATGGCATCAGGCATACGCCTATCTCCTATCGTTAGTGCATCCGTGTCCGGTTCAATTGGGGGCTAGTCCACGATATTTTAAAAGCGTGTGGGCTGAAAAGCCTGAGGCTGACGTGGGGCTCGCGCTTATAGAATTTCTATCCTCTCATATTGAAGCGACAAACTTGACTTTCACGACCTTCTTTGAGGCGACAAGAAATATTTCTAATGGGGACAGAAATGCTTTGATCAACGTGGTTAACTATCTCGCGGGATCTGATCTTAACTTACTTGATGTAGGTTTAGAGTTAATTGAAAACGAGGAGATTTTTCCGTTAGATTATGAACAAGCTAAAGCCGCAAGAAATGAGAATGTCCACCCAATAACAGGAGAGTTTGACCCAAACCTTACAAGTAAGCTGTTCTTTTGTTTCTCTCCCTCAGCTACGGCTAAAAGAGCATTAAGGGGGTAGTTTGAGAAAATTTCTCCAGGATTATTCGCTACATGAGATTGAGCAACTCGCAGTTAATAATCCGGTTTGCAGGGATATGTTCCAAAGACTGCTTGCGTCATCCTATCAAGACTTCGTGGAAGTTCTATACGCGGATCTTGACCTCGCAGTGAATAGATTAGAGGGAAACCCTCAACTTTATCAGAACGACTCAGAGGATGAGTTAACGGGTCATATTATCGGGATTCTTCAAACGCTGGGTTACGCTGCTTCGCATGGCACAACAGGGGGCGGAAGTAAAGATATTACAGTAAATGGGAAGAACCCCTCATGGGTGTGGATTGGTGAAGCGAAAATTTATAAGAGTTCTAATGACCTTCATGAAGGCTACTTACAATTATCAACTCGCTATAGACACCCAGACCCCACTAAGTCCTGTGGCGGTTTGCTCGCGTATATAAAGCGGCCGAATGCAGCCACATTAATGGACAAATGGAAAGTGGAGTTCATGAAGTTACCCCTTCCAAACCTCAATAGCAGAGAGTGCCCCAAACGCAGTAAACTAGCTTTTTTTTCAATCCACGATCACGAATCATCCGGTTTGCCTTTCGAGGTAAGGCATCTCGCCGTGTGCTTACACTTCTATCCCAGAGACAAAAGTGGGCGAAAGGCAAAACGGTATGCCAGGCGAGGCTCTGAGTTGGAATAAAATAGAAATAACGTTCACGCCGAGTACAGTGGTAATCCCCCCGTTTTTGAGGCGGCTTGAGAGTAGAGGCTATGCGGCGAATGGCCCTACCCCGGAATCAGTACCGGTCTAAAGTGGAAAATTCCGGCTTTGACCCTACCTTAGAATTAGTACCGAACTAGCTGTCATTCTTTCTTCTCTTGTCCTATACCCGGTTTTGAAATTCCTCACCGCTAATATCGCTTTATTGACACTGCCTTCTCAACTATCGTCGGTCATCTCTTACCGTTACTAAACAAAGAGCCCGGCGGACATGGCTGGTCAATCGTCGTCTGCCTCATCGGACCAGCCCTCCGAGACGTATCGCCAAGGCGAGTCGAGTCTTGCGAGATCATCGTAATCATTGCCGTCCAATTCGAGCTCAAGCGCTTCGCCCATCGGCTTCGCGAAATTCGGCCAGATAGTCGAATGCAATGCCCAATACAGTGCGCGATCGCCGCTGAAGAAATCCGAGAGCCCCTTTCGCAACTCGTCTCGCTGGCCTCGGGTGATTGCTTTCAAGGCTACGCTGCACAAGCCATCTAGATCGACATCAGCTTCTTCACAAGCAGTTTCTAAGTCGCTGGCTGATAATCTCGCCAGCTCAAAACCCAAAAAGAACTGCGAAGGGTAGATATTAGAATTCGCGTCATAATCAAAATCGTTGTAGCTGTTTCCACTCGCTGCCTCAAAGCCATGCAGCCACTCACAAAGGGTCGCAGCCCAAGCGGCTGCTATTTCACGCGCTAGCGAGTCATGGCCGTTGGCATGAATTTCGTTGAGATCCACCACGTGGCCCAGGATGGTAAGCCATGTCGCCCCCTTGCTTCTATACAATCCCGGCAGTTCCTTAGCGAAATCGCCATCGTCGAACGGCCAGTCAAACACCTCTTTACAATGCTCCACGCCCCCCCACCAGAACCCAGTTTCCGCGTAATCTTGCGGAAAGGTGGCCACAGCGCCAATATGATAATTGTTAAGCCAAGCCTCCACTGCATTCCCAACTTCAGACAGAATATACTCTTCGCCCATCTCCAGTCGCCGTTCGACCTCATCGGCTTCAACGCAAAGGACAGTGGCGTTGGGGAAGCCGTACGCTGAAACAGCCCCGCTAACCGCCTCTTCAACATGTCGACCGACCACGACGAACAGAAAGGCATCCTCAATCCCATGCATTTTTCTTTGCATGCTGCAATTCGCCGCTCGTAGCAGCGCAATATCGCTAGGCGAATTCTCCGCAGGTGGGAAAACGGATTTGAAGGAGACGTAGACTAGAACGTAACGAAGGCCATGCACCAGATTTATGTTTAGCATAGGCGAACAATTCTTCATAAAATTAGGCGCGGCAGAGATATAGGCATCCCATCACATCTGTTCAACATACAAATATCGTTGAAACCCGGTAAACACCTTCCCGATCTCATCAGGCTTTCCCAAGTCGGCGACCGCATCCGCAATCGAGTCGTGATACCTCAACTTCAATAGCGGAGTCAGCTTCGCCTGGTCCAGTTCATCCACACCTTCGGCGATGTAGTGCGACAGCACAAAATCCAGAAACACTTGTTGCCGGCTGTTGAAGTTCTCGCTAATTACCGCCATCGCCCGGTTTGCCCGCTCTTCGCGGGTCAGCGGTTCCAGCGCATAGGCCACATGCGCCAATACGTCGAACAGGTCGCTTTTCTCAGCATCGATAATCTTCTGCATTTCGGTCAGTTGATACTTGCCAAAGCCCTTTTCGGCCAAACCTTCAAGCAACTTGAGGCGGGTATCCGGTGCGCCCCACAGCGCACGTAGTTCGTCTTCGTTCTTGAAGAAGTCCGGCAACTTACCGAACATTGCCTCCATGAACTGCTGCGCGGACATGGGTGTGCCGTCGGGATGCCAGAAGCTGGTGACCGTCATGTGCTGGATCGCGCGTGATTTTCCATCGGCCAGTTGCACCTTCGCTTTCTTTTTGCACGCGCAGGGACACTGACCGCATTTTGAGCAGGGTTCCTTCGCGCATTCGCAGGGAGACTTGCCGCACACCGGGCAGGGTTGGGCCGGCTTCTTTTTGCATTGGCAGGGCACGGAGTGGCACTTCTCGCAACCCTCCGGCTCGATCGGCTCACCATCCCATTCCGGGTCGCTGAAATGATGATGCGCTTTCACGAAGTCGTAGATCGTGAAATAGTCCTTGCCGTCGTAGAGCCGGGTACCGCGCCCAATGATCTGCTTGAATTCGATCATCGAATTTACCGGGCGCAGCAGGACGATATTGCGGACGTTCCGCGCATCCACCCCAGTCGAAAGTTTCTGCGAGGTGGTGAGGATGGTCGGAATGTGTTTCTCGTTATCCTGAAAATTACGTAGCCATTGCTCGCCAAGTGCTCCATCGTTTGCCGTCACCCGGTGGCAGTAGTTCGGGTCGGTGCTGGTCTTGAGCTGGTTGATCAGGTCGCGGATTGCCAGCGCGTGATCCTGCGTGGCGCAGAACACCAACGTTTTTTCCCTCTGGTTGATCAGAGACATGAAAATCTCGACGCGTTTTTTTTCGCGATCCTTGATCTCGATGATCTTGTTGAAGTCCGGTTCCTCGTACCGCTTGCCTGCCTCAATCTCGCCTTCCACCACCTTGTCGTCTGGCGTATAGATGTACTCGTCGAGGCTGGTGGTGATCTGCTTGACGCGGAACGGTGTCAAAAAACCATCGTTGATGCCGTCCTTGAGCGAGTAGATGAACACCGGCTCGCCGAAGTAGGCGTAGGTATCCACGTTGTCCTTGCGCTTCGGCGTCGCTGTCAGGCCCAACTGCACCGCCGGAGCAAAGTAGTCGAGGATGCCGCGCCAGTTGCTCTCGTCGTTGGCACCGCCACGATGACATTCGTCAATTACCACGAAGTCAAAGAAGTCCTGCGGGTACTCGCCAAAGTAGGGTGAGGGGTGCCCGTCCTTCAGGGGGTCGCTCATGAAGGTCTGGAAGATGGTAAAGAAAATGCTGCCGTTCTTCGGTACCTTGCCTTTCTTGCGAATGTCCGCCGGATCGATGCGCACCAGTGCCTTGTCGTCAAAGGCCGAAAAAGCATTATAGGCTTGATCGGCTAGAATGTTGCGGTCAGCCAGGAACAGGATGCGCGGCCGCCGCGTCGGTTCACCCTCGCTCTTCCAGTCCGTCAAATTCCAGCGGCTGTGAAACAGCTTCCACGCCAATTGAAAGGCGATAAAGGTCTTGCCGGTGCCGGTCGCCAACGTCAGCAGGATGCGTTCCTGCTCGCTCGCAATCGCCGCCAGTACCCGCTCGATAGCGATGTCCTGGTAATAGCGCCCCTGAAAGTAGCCGCCCCTGTCCTCGAACGGCACCGCTGCAAAGCGGTCCCGCCACGCATTTTTGGCGGCAAAGGTCAGGTTCCACAACTCTTCGGGAGAGGGATAGCTGGCAATCTCGCCTTCCACGGCGGACTCCATGTCGATGCCATAGATGCCTTGGCCATTGCTGGAGTAGGTGAAGCGTACTGCCAATTTTTCAGCGTAATCCTTGGCCTGCGCCACGCCTTCCGTCAGCGCCTTGTCCCATGCCTTGGCCTCGACTACCGCCAGCTTGGTGTTGCGGTATTCCAGCACGTAATCCGCAGTCAGTGGCTTGTCACGCTTGCCCGCGCCTTCCAGGCGCCCGAGCGTAATCGGATACTCACGCCGAATGCGACTGCCAGCAAGTACGCCCCAACCGGCGGCCGCAAGGGCAGGGTCGATGTGTTCGGCTCGGGTTTCAGCTTCGTTCATATGGTAGCTAACCCCAAATAGCCTCACAAACCCGATGAATCAAAGCCTGCCGTTCATCGATGTCTTTCTTGGCGAATGAAACATGGGGTTTGAAAGGAATGTTAAGCCGCTGCGCCATCCCGATAAAGTTGGGATTGTTCTCATAAGCCTTGGGATGCAAGGACTTCACCAGAAGATTTTCTTTCAGATAGTGTTGCGCTTTCTCGCCATAAGGCATGGCCCCATAGGATTGGTTGGTCCCCTGTGGCAATAGCACCAGATCACCAATGCGATTCCGGTAGTTATCGAATTCATGCTTTTGCTCGAACTCGTACCGATGTTCGTCAAACTTGTCTGCCCAGATGTGCTCAACCTCGTAAGGCCTCGCTCCCGGACTGACAAAATAAGTGGAAAAATTCGTGGGTGCTCCTGATTGCTGCTCGATAAATCCGGTAATCCGGGACAAGAGAAACTTCACAAACTGGCGGTTCATCCCGTGCAGCCTGAATTCGCCTAGTCCGTCCCATTTCTCCGGCATTTCAGCCAACTTGGCCCCCAACAGTGCCCGGAGGGAATCAATATCCTTGCCGCGAAGTTCCTTTACCAGCGAATACATTGTGTAGCGGATGGAACTGGCGCCGAACTTGCGGAAGTTTATCGAGCGTAGGACAGCGAAGGTTTCCATGAAGCGGGCAACCTCGTTTATCTTCTGACGCTTCACATCGGGTGAATCCATCGATCTCAAAGGAGCAAGCATCAGCGGGAAGCCAAGGGAATCAGCAATCCCCCAGTTGCTGTGGTAGAAGACATGTTCCCACCCTGGCTTCTCCTTCTTCTGCGCTTCTAGAATGTCAAGATAGGCGTCAAGGTAATACTTCATCTCTTCATGCACTAACTTCCCAAATCCATCGGGTGAATCCGCCTTCAGCCCTGCCTTGTGAAGATTGTCGCGGAACCAACTATGAAAGCGTGTCCCGATCTTCTCGAAATCTTCGTTGGAGGAACCCGCCTTGCCTTGGCGAATGGTGTCGGCATATTGGCTCCGCAGCCACGCATGGAAGAACCTCTGATCCTCCTCTTTGCTGTGACTATGAAGCGTCTGGATGGATTCCTTCCAGAATCGGTTGGCCTTTTCACGATCCTTCGGTTCCTTGAATCGCGACAGAATGTAGCCCTTGAGCATTTCTGTTGAGGTCAAATTAAGCCCGCGATCATTCATTGCCTCAAAGATCGTATAAGCGTTGTCGTCCGAATAGGCTGTGATTTCCACAAGAATCACGTTGTATTTAAGCCAGTCTAGAAAGTACGGGAATGCCTTTCCTTTGAGTTCCTCCGGAAATGCTTCCCCGATGTCGTCATAACGCCTCGTCATATTTATGGTCGATTGGTCGTCATCTGGCTGAGCGTCATAGCAGCCTTCGAGAAAAAGCTTCTCAAGACACTTTTTGCGCTCCTCTACTTGGATATTGAAAGACTTGCGGCCGTATTTTTCAGAAAAAATCAGCGGCTCAATGGATTCCTTGCCGCCAAGTTCTTTTTGCAGGTTGTTGAGGAAGACCAGAAACAGCGTGAGTGATGTCAGGCGTTGCTGGCCATCAATAATGCTCTTCATTCCGTCCTTGCTGCTAACGACAAATGGCCCCAGGTAGTAATTGTTGTAATGCTCTACCGCTGTACGGGGATCGCCCTCGGTGTATACATCCAAAAAGGTGGAAGTCAGGTCAGTGACAAGCTGCTCGATGTGCTTTTGCTCCCAACTGTATTCACGCTGGAAGTAATCCACCGTATATTTCCGTTCGTTCAGCACGTCGAAGACGCTGCGGTCATCGGCGTCAATTTTGTGGTCGTCTTTGCCCATGAGTTGGCTCTTAAAGTTTTCCGGAGAAGGCTTGGTGCAGCAGGGATTTTTTCAGGTCGTCCAGGGCAGTAAGCTTTTGTTGGTAGATGGATTCGAGGCGTTGGGTTTCGTCAAGTAACGAGTCCAGCATCGACGCGATTTCGACCTGCTTGGCGATGAGCGGCAAAGAAATTTCCAAGTCCTTGATCATGCCTAGCTTGAGGAACTTTGTACCAGCGCCGAGCGATTGTTCCTTGAACCGCCGCAAACTCTTGAGCATTTGAAAATAGAGGAAGCGATACGACAATCGCCTTTCGTCAGCTATAGTGATCACGTAGGTTCGCTGATAAGCATTGAACTTACCCTTGTAGTGCTTGACGTTGAAGTCACCGACAGCGTTGTTCCCGGCTAGAAGGATGGCTTCAAGATCGAAAGCGTAGTTGTCGATGGCGTAGATTTCTTTGGCGCAGGTGAAAAAAGGGTATGCGCCATTCTCTGTTGCAGCATTAGCGTCAAGCTTGCCAGTCTTAATGCTGACGTAGTTCCCAAGTGGTGCATTTTCACCTTGAATCGAATCAAGAACACTCTCGAACAAGGCGCGGGCGTTCTGGAAATTCTTTTCGGCGTTGGCTGTGGCGTTGGCAATGCCGTCGAAGGCTTCGTCGAGGATGGTGACGATGCGGTGCTGTTCGTGGAGAGGAGGAACTGGAACAGAAAATTGTCCCAAGTCAGAAAACTTCAGGTTATTGATGTTTGCCCCGTCGGACAAGGCCGCAATGAAGTCCTTGTAGGCTCCAGACGTCATCAAGTGAAAGAAGTATCGAGGAAGTACGCTCTCGTTTGGCGTCAGCATCCCCATGAATCCGCCAAAAGCAAAATCGTAGTCATTATCGATGAACGCAACCTTGCCGAGGTGACTCTTGCTTCCACTTGCGGTGCAGATCAGCAGCGAATTCTTTTTGACTTTCTTACTAGCAGACGCAACGACCGAATCATTGATGTATTTCAGTTCTTCTAGATCGAGCAGGTTGGTGCGAAGGTCGATATTCGTGGCGCGAAGAACGATATTGTTTGATACCTCGACCTCGTCGGTCTTCGCATAGGTAAGCCCGCGCTGAAATACGCAGACCTCGGACAAAGGCTTGACACTCCACCCCGCCTTCATAGCAGTGCTCGAATATTGGCCAGCACTTCCGCGCTCTCGGCATCGAGCGCAGCGATTTCGTCCATAATGGCATGCGGGCTTCGGTGGGTGATTGCTTCGCCGCCGCTCGGGTTCTTCACCGACAGGTCGTAAGTTGCCCTGTCAATCGTCGCGGCATCGATGCTCCAACTTTTCGCAGTGTCGGCCTTGGTCTTTTGCAGTTCGACAAACTCGGCGAGGTCGGAATCGCTCAGCGGGTTGGTCTTGCCGAGGTTGCGGCCGGGATCGAGCTGGTAGTACCAGACCTTGCGCGTCGGCGTTCCCTTCTCGAAGAACAGCACGACGGTCTTCACACCCGCGCCCTGGAAGGTGCCGCTGGGGCAATCCAGCACAGTGTGCAGGTTGCAACTCTCCAGCAGCAGCTTGCGCAAGGAAACCGAGGCGTTATCGGTGTTCGACAAAAAGGTGTTCTTGATGACCACGCCGCCACGGCCGCCAGCCTTGAGGATCTTGATGAAGTGTTGCAGGAACAGGAAAGCGGTCTCGCCAGTGCGGATGGGGAAGTTCTGCTGCACCTCCTTGCGCTCGCCGCCGCCGAAGGGCGGATTCGCGAGGATCACATCCATGCGGTCCTTGTCCTGAATGTCAGCCAGGTTCTCCGCCAGTGTGTTGGTGTGGATGATGTTGGGTGCTTCGATGCCGTGCAGGATCATGTTCATGATCCCTATCACATATGCCAGCGGCTTCTTTTCCTTGCCGTAGAAAGTTTTTTCCTGAAGCGTCTTGAGGTTGTCGGCGGTGAGCTTGGGTTGGCTCCGCAGATGGTCGAAGGCTTCGCACAGAAAGCCGGCCGAACCGCAGGCACCGTCGTAGATGCGCTCGCCGACTTTGGGCTGCACGACCTGCACCATGGCCCGAATCAGCGGGCGCGGTGTGTAGTACTCACCGCCGTTGCGCCCGGCGTTGCCCATGTTCTTGATCTTGGCTTCGTAGAGGTCCGAGAGTTCGTGCTTCTCGGCTTGCGAGCGGAAGCGTAGCTCGTCGATGTGGTCGATGATCTCGCGCAGGGTGTAGCCGCTTTGAATCTTGTTCTTGATCTCGCCGAAGATCTCGCCGATCTTGTATTCGATTGTATTCGGGCCTGTGGCCTTGAGCTTGAAGCCACGCAGGTAGGGGAAGAGCTTGCCATCGACAAACTCGCGCAGGTCATCGCCGGTCTGGGCCTTGTTGTGGTCGAGCTTGCCTTGACCGTCCTTGGGCGCCGCCCAGGATGACCAGCGATACGCTTCGTCGAGGATAAAGGCGTACTTCCTGCCCTCCAGTTCTGCCTCCATTGCCTTGTCCTGTTCAAGACTGTCGAGATACTTGAGGAACAACAGCCACGAGGTCTGTTCGGTGTAGTCGAGTTCGGTGGTGCAACCCGCTTCGTTGCGCAGGTCGGCGTCGATGTTCTTGAATGCTTGTTCAAACATATAACTGAGCAGTCGTTCCAGGAAAATTTAAAAACGGATACTATTAAAGGACATGGGCATATCGAACTTGTGGACTGCCTTGATGTTCATCAGCGCATCAAACCCCTGTTCCCCGCCCTGCGCACAGTTCTTAACGGGACTTGAAACAGACTTAACCATGAAAAGTGTATTAGTGATGAGTTCATGAAGAATGTGTACTTATTCACTTTCCATCACATTTCCGAAATCGGCGAACTCATTCTATGCCCCCGTGGATGACTTCATCAGGCCAAGTAATGTTTCACGGAGAAGGGGCGACTTGTAACCTCCAGTTCCATGAATCATTTCGATTCCCATTTGCCTTGCGGGCCAAACACGTCGATCTCACATTTTCGGACCTTTCGCAGAGCAGGATCATTTCTCGCGAGACCAGTCGAGGGCTTATAGATGTCCAGGCCTCGCCCTAGCTTGAAAACGGCACCGGTATCAAAAATTGCAAATCGATCGTGATTCGTCTTGTCTCTATCCCAATTCAGATCAATGTTATTTTCCTGCATGAGATGATGCGCCAGTTCTCGCAAGCGAGAGTCATCTCCAACCGAATCTTGGAATTCGGAACCCGTGATAATGCATAGTTGCTTTAGGGTGCCAGTTTCCGAGATTCGCAATATGAACTCACGAAGATTCCTCATCTGATGAGGTTTTGAAAGATAGGGATCAACGACCAACGCCTTCTCACTGCCCTCTACAAAGCGTGCCTCAAATACTTTTCTCCAAGGCCATTTATTCTCGCCGTCCTCCAGTACGAAACGCGCAACAAGTTGCGTTGCTGCTTCCTTCACAGACTTAGCCCATGGTGCCTTGATGCCCAATCCTGATTCGCTGTCAATCTCCACTGATGGAATGGCGCCAATCGCAATCGGAGCGGCGCTCGGGCTCGCGGTAGCAAAGGATGTGATGCTAGTCGTCGGGCCATCAATCGCCTCGGCCGACCGGGTCCCTTCATCTGCAAATATCTTTCCAGCCTCTTGGAGCGTGACCACAATCGACTCCTCCACCTCCTTGGCCAAGCGCTCAAATGCTTCTTTACGTCCGTGCAGCGCAGCTTCCGCGGCGGCGCGGATGCTCTCCTGTGCCAATGTCAATTCTGCGCGCGCTTCGCTTAATGCACGATCTGGTAGGCCACTTGCCGCATCTGAGAGCGTTTCGACAAAATCCTTGCGGCGCGCTTCAATATATTCTTTTAGCGCTTCTCTGAGAATGGACTTGACCTCCATGTAGAATCGACGAACTTCACTGGTTTGTCCACCGGTTGTGCCACGCCCCCATACGGATGAAACCTTTTCTCGTGCCGCGGAGATACGTTCTTCTACGTCTTCCGTCACAAACTCGTCCAGCAGCTTCGAAATTTGCTGCTCTTCGCCTTCAATCAGCAACTGAGTGCTCTCAAGCATTTCAGTAAGAGCCCCTTCGAGTCTCGCCTCTAGCTCGAAGGAAATCTCTGCCTCCAGATCGAGATCATCCGCAATGCGCGTGCTCGCCGAGGAAAGGGCGCTAAGATGTACTTTGAACTTGGCTACATAGCCGTTCAATTCATCCGTATAGCCGCCAAGCAAGGTTGCAACTGCGGGAAATATTTTGTTTGCCACGCGCGATTGCAAATCGTGCATGTAACCCCAATAGCCTGAACGTCGGCTTCGCCAATGTCGCCCAGCGTCGTTAGTCTCATATTCCGCGAGCACTATTTCTGCGTTCAATGAAAGGTTTTCGATCGCCATGGTAGCCAACTTGTCTCGCTGGGTGAAAGCCGCCGTTAGGAATTTGATGTCTGCCGCTACCGCTTTCGAAAACTCTTCGCCAGCCTTTCCAAATTGATCGCGAAAGGTCGCAAGCCCTTTCTCAGCCACCTCCCTATTTTTCAAGCGCTTAATTGCACTGCGGCGGCTCTCCAAGAGACGCAGTTGAGCGTCAAGGATCGTGCGGACCCCGGCCTCGATGCTTCGAGCGGTTGCGGCCAACCGCGATTCCGTGGATAGTGTTTCGAATAGAGCCCGCTGCACTCGATTAATACCTCCTGGATCCCCGTCCACCAACGGATATTTCACCGTCTCACCTTGCTGGGCATCTCGGTGGTTTGCAGCGGAGGTGAACTCAATCAAGGCATTGGCGAACTGCTCGCGATAACGAATCATCGAAGCGTCGTCGGCGTCCCGCGATAAGTCATTCAGGGTCCCATCGATTTCTGCAAGGATTCTAGTCTTCTCCCTGTCGATTCGTTTCGCGATCGATTCAGGGTCTTCATCCTGATCTCGGCTCTGCCGCATATGCTGGTCGTACGTCTGGTCCACCTGCGTAATAACAAAGATCAATTGCTTGACAGTGCCTTTGCGCAGTAAAGAAAGTAGGAAGTCTTTCTCCGACTGACTGTAAGACGCTCCCGACTTGGTCAGAAAAAGAATCGCATCAACGTTCTCTACCGCTTTCTCCGTGCGGGCAACGCGAAACCTCTCGGTGTCGTCGATACCTGGTGTGTCGATAATGACGACACCCTCGTTCAATATTGCCGATGGTGCAATTACCTCTATGGTCTCAACAAGACAATGGTGCGGCTTTGTTCCTGTGGTGAATTCCTTTACTTTTCGACGGAAATCGGCCTCCCCTTTCTTCCCTAACGCAGCGTTCAGGACAATATCAATGGCGTAGCCGCTTTCCCGCACGAACTGCTGTTCCAATTCCTTCAGATCAAAACGTTGTTGCTCACCTGCTGGCGTCGTCTTGGAGTCCTTTCCTTCGAGCCCGAACCATGTTTTTACTCGTTGAGCATCTGGATCGGCGGAATTACTTTCATATAGTTTCTTTAACTCTACCCAGTTCGCCTTGGAGACAAATCGAACTGTCGCCTTGACTGGCGATCCGTGGGTGAATGTAGTTACAGCTGCAGTTTCAGGATTTGTGTCTTCCCCGGCTAGGCGCTGCCCGAGTAACTCGTTTACGAAGGCGGACTTGCCCACTTTGAAACGACCCACTACCGCCACTTTGTATTCTGCCGGTACAGCATTTCTTTCAAGCAATGCCTTTAAATCCGCCGATGCTTTTGTGAATTCTGGACCAAGGTTCCAGTCTCTTTCATTGGAGTGGCGATCGAGAATTCCCATTACTGTTTCGACTTGCCCGTGTGCCCTTTCGATGGCTTCACGAAAGCGCTTAGGTGTTTTTCCTTGCATGTGCGTTTCCTCTTTTATTATTTGTCGATAACGATGTTTTTCTGTCGCCGCGATTTGACTCTGCCGTTCAGTCTTAAGGATCGGGGGACAAAATCATCGGTACTGTATTGTTAGGCTTTATGGTTGAGCAAACAATTGGACGAAGGTACACCTAATTTTGAGTGTGGTTTTTCGGTCGTGCCTTGAAACAAGTATTCTCTAGAAAACGGTGGTTTTTCAGAGATAGGGATGGCCAGCACGAATTTGTCCCGTTTGAGGCTGAGAATATCTCCGAAAGCTATCTCTCGAAAGCCCACTCTCCTAAAAGCTATAGTTAAATTGAGTTTCAAGAGAGAAAGGAAAGTAAAATAAAAATCGGATACGCATGGGTAAGTACCAGGATCAGGATTTGGCTTTACAGCTCGATGTTCTAACTAAAGAAGGGTGCGAGAAAATCTTCAGGAAAAAGCTTCCGGTGCGCAACAACGGGACAGGCCGGAACTGAAGGCCGCGCTGTCATACATGCGTGAAGGGGATATTCTTATAGTCTGGAAACTTGATCGTCTTGCCCGGTCCATGAAACAACTGATTGAGACGGTCGAGGATTTTGAAGGACGGAGGATCGGCCTGAAATCCTTGCAAGACTCAATTGACACCAGTTCGGCAAGTGGAAAGCTAGTCTTCCATATTTTTGCAGCACTGGCCGAGTTTGAACGAGGGGTCATCCGGGATCAGACCAAGGCAGGCTTGAAGTCCGCTTGGGAACGGGGTCGCATCGGCGGCAGGCCTACAGCTCGGCTGAGGATCTACAAGCGGCCAAAGCTATGCTGAAGGACCCCAATATTTCTGTTGCTGCGGTTGCAGGCCGGTTAAGGGTTGCGCCCTCAACGTTATATCGCCATATTCCACATGCCCGGAGTGCCAGCTTAGAAGGAGGGGCAAATTCATGAGAATGTTAACCAGGGATGACGTAAAGGCACTTACAGCCGACCAAAAACTTGAGCTGATGGACCTACTATCGGAAAGTCTTGAGGAGGAACAGATTCCGGTTTCTCCAGAGGTAAGGAATGAAGTGGAGTCCCGTTTGAAGACATACGATGAAGACAAGAAAACTGCTACGCCGTGGAGGGACGCACTGCGTCGGCTTACGCCTTGATCGTCACCCTTCAAGCATTTAATGATATTGCTCAAGCAAGAGACTGGTACGAAAAGCAGCGTCTGGGATTAGGGGCTGATTTTGTCGCCAAAGTCGGGGAAACCTTGGCCATGATTGAAAGCAATTCCCAGCTCTATCCGGTATTAGTTAAAGATGCACGGCGGGCAAATATGAAGCGATTCCCCTACGGAATATGGTTCAAGGTAGAAGAGGAGCCTGTTGTCATTGCCTGTCTGCACCATCGCAGAAATCCGGCTTTGATAAAAAGTCGCGCCCCTTAATCCTATCTTCTATCATGTGGCGGCACGAGCAGACGCGCTCTTACTTTGCATGCGGCTGAGTTTTGCCGCATGCCGTGCTACAAGGGTCACCTAACGAAACGGAAAAAATCGTACGCTAGGCCTGAGTCCGGGTTTGCGACTTGCGAGCATCTACAGATCTATGAGGAGACACGATGCCCAAACTGACGGATTACGTAAAGATAGCAGCAGAGACGTATTTAGAAGAAACGGGAAACACCGAACTGAATGCTCATTGGATTGCTGAATTCTTTCAGGATTGTGGTGTGCAGGACGCTTATCCCCGCCAGGAGTTGATCGCTTTCGCAGAGATGGTGCAGAAAGAGTTGACGAGGAGAGACGAGCGAGCCGACAAAAAAACACGTTTTCTACTGGATAAAGCCATTCGCACGATAAAGAGTCCACGCAAATCTTAGGGGCGAACTTATGCAGTCGCCCTTAATGGGACTTCTGTAACCAAGTCTTGGAAGACGAGAACGCTTTGAATAAGTCAGGGGTGTTTAATGACGGAGTGTGGGTGATAAAAAAGCTGCGGGCGTTCATTCCCGAAGATCCATTCGAAGTCCTGGTCAACGGCAGGCCCATGGGGAGGGCCAGGCTTTTATCCCTTGCGAAGCGCGTATCCAATCCAAGCCGTTTCCCCCAGGTTTTTGTTCTCTACTCTTCCGGTTATCTGCGGCTTAAGCCCGGAGCTGATCCCACCCCGCCGCTGCCGTTCGGTCAGAGCCTGGTCCTCGGCCCGGCAATCTCCGGCACATCGACTTCATGTCCAAAAAAGACCCTATTCTTTCATCCCCAGTTGGAGCGCGTTGCCATTGACACCTCCCAGCTCAATCAGAATGGCACGGGCAGATTGCTGATCAGGATTACGGCCTCTCGCGCAAATCGTTTACTCAAAAGCGGCACGACCAATCAGATCATGGCGCTCACCTGGCTCTTGACCCTGGAAGAGCCGCATGACCTCGCTACCATACTCCACGTGGCAGGTACGTTTGAATTCACAGAGGACGTGATACCGGATCCCATGCAGGCAAGAACGTTCGAGTCAGTGCGGCTCCTCCAGATTTCCACCATGTTTATTGACAATGTCCGGCATGATGTTGACGCACTTCGTCTGCACGTAGAAAACGATGTCGTGACATTATCCTACGATTCCTCATTGACGAATCTGCTGCTGCCAGTCACGCCTCGCTCACTGAGTCCCGCAATGCCGGTGTTCGACTCCATTCATTCAGATGATGCTGGACGGCCCAATGGGAATACGCCGAGCTACAGGATCAGGATAAATTCAATCACAGGCCCGACAACAGGTCCCATTATGGTTCGGGCATTTTTCAACAGCAGCCGAAATCTGCGTCATGACAACATGGGAATATGGGCCTTTCAGCAAGGGCCGGCATTGATAAGAAAAGGCACAACCGGAAACATCGACTACACCGTTACCGCAGGTGTAAATGCTCATTCTTCCTTGGAAGCAGTTTGAAGCCAGATCGCATGCGAACAGGACAACTGTGCCTACCGTTTATAAATATCCGATAGGCCGTAATCCAGATGAATCTACGAAGAGTATCTCTGGGGGAAAGCAGATGACAAAGTTTACGAGCAAGTCCACAAGATGGGGCTTTACAGGCGGCATTGCGTCAGTGGGAAGTTACGCCCGACTTGGGGACTTGAGCATATTTGAGAAGTTTCAGTGTTGGAAAAAGGGAGTGGGAATCCGTGATTGATCCAACCACCATGGGACCCGTCCTCGGTCAGCCCTTTGAACAGCCATCATGGAATAGCCGATGCTGAACATATGATGCAGCTATCTCAAGTCGCCGCCACGAATCGCTCGTACCGTTGTGCCAGCCGATCGCGATCCGGCCGGTCTTTGCTGCGCACAGGCAGATGAAGCATCCCACCGTCCAGTCGCTTCAGGGCTTCGAGCATGGGACCATCTTTCTGCACTAGCAGACGTTCCGAGACGTGCAATCGATAGTCCGGGTCAATACCAATCAGATGCGCGTCAAATGCGGCGTGATGAATTTTGGATAACGGGATGCCATTCGGCACGACTGGCTGGCCGAACTTCTCGTCTTTGTCTTGGATGATGTGCGCGGCATCCAGCAACAACGCCCCCGGTAATCCAGACAGAGCGCACCGACCGTTGTAGGCCGTGATGACCGCCTCGCGAAAAGAAGCCTGATGGAGGCGTTGTTTGACCGCACGCAGGGCATAGCGTCGTTCGAGGGCATTCTCCGGCGGTGCAAGCACCGCCTGATCGGTAACGCCGAATGCGACGCGTGCCTTTAAGGCCTTGGCATCCCACCCAGAAATGAAGACCGGCAACACGGCTTGATAGCGCCCGGGCGCAATACCGAGAAAGTAAATGATCGGTATGTGGTTTTCAAATGCCTCCCGAAGCCAATGGTTGTCGGCGGCGTCCGGATTCTGGCCCATAAAAGCATAATCCACTGTCTCATCACCCTCGAAAATCTGGCGATGCACGTCGCGCTGGTCGTCGTACCAGACCTTTGCTCCCGGCTTGGGAAATACAGTCTTGATCGACAGCAGATACCGCATCTGTTGAGGCTTGAAAATGCCGCGTTGCGGATTAATGAGCGGAAATCGCTCTCCTTGGAAGACAAAACCTGGGTTCAACTCGGCCGCTGTGAGGTGAGCGTGGATTTCTCCAAGCCTGCGGACATGGTTGAACGCCGCCATACGCATCAATGTGTCAGAGTTCTCAGGGATGATCGATGCCATTACTCACACGAGCCCTTACAGTTAGCGTGTCGCCGTCACTGAATACCGACCCCCTCGCGAGGAAGAGAGCAGATAGCATCGCAGGCGAACTTATACGTTAGGATCAGAAGGGTTATTCGTTGTATACGGAAAAGCTTACTAATACTTTGAGGAAGGGGCACTAAAATCTCTCATGTTTAATAGCGGAAGCCGTTGATTATCTGTCGCGCGACTTGATAAGGTTTTCTAATTCGGAGCAATATCGAGGCTTTGGATCGGAGGATGGCCGTGGTTTAGGGCGGTGACCACTCTCGTAGATACGGTTTTGGTAACTATCCCAAGTTTCACCAATCTCCGGTTCCGGGAAGTCGTCTGGTATTTCTCGAGTTTTTCCAGATTGACGTAAAATCTGGTTGGATTTCCATGAAAAGTATCCCCCTACCCTGACCGCAAAATGAATAATTGACCTCCAAGGCTCCCTAACCTGCGATTCCTTCATTGCAGCTAGGAAGATAGCGTCCGCTTGCTCGCGCGTGCATTGCTGATCCCAGTAGAGAAAATCATGAACAATGGATGCTGGCCCATATTGACCCCACGTTGGCAAAAGGCTCCAGAATGGTCTGGGTATGCTCACGAAGTCAGTAACAAATCCAGGTTTCAGGATTATTAGGCCTTTAGTTTGATAAATTCGATAATGTAGCTCGACTTTTATGAGCCGCCAATTATCGCCGTCACCGAATGGTGACACTACCACGTGGGTTTCGAATTGCATTGCGTAGACAGGGCTGTTTAATAATACGCCTAGAGTAACCGTCATCACCTATTTTGTCATTCAACTCTCCAGGTTCAGACGAGATACTCTCTTTGTATGCCATCACGATTTCATTGGTTCCAGGCCCTATTTGTGATAGCAGCACAGGTCAGTGTTCTAGCCTGCCTCGTAACCCTCAGTTATCCCAGCGGGTAAAAAACCGGTCAGGTTTCTCCAGCTTTTCTGTGACCGGAGAACGGCACCACCTCGCCATCCGGCGAGACAAAGGCGACTGCTATCTTGCGGGGTGATCGTTGAGACGAATGCTCCTTGCGAAACAGCCCCATGTGCCTGAACAGCCGCTCCTGAGCGCTGTTCTTGTCCCAGAACTTTATCCTGCACGTCCTCCCTGTCACCTTGCCGTCAGTGACCATCTGGCCGACTTCGATCGATGAGATGGCGGCCGCCGTTGCATCATCGATTTCATGAATGGGTTTCGGTGATCCATCAGGGTTGAACAACCTGCGTATGTCGGAGAACGCGACTGCTGCGGCCTCCCGGACGATATTCTCGGTGGTTAATTCACAGCGCTTGGCAACCTCGTTTTGCTTCTGCTCGATGGCTTCCTGAACCTTAACATTACTTAACAATCGAGAGGCGGCCGCTTCAGCCGAATTACCACGAGCGGTATAGCCAGCACGAAGATAAGCGGCGGTGGCATTCAGGTCGATAACGTACTCTTCCGTGAATCTCCGTTGCTTTGAGGTTAATTCCGATCTTTCGCGCTTGCTCATTTCAATATCCCCCCATGGTCCCAAGCTTGTCTGTCGCTTCCAAGTAGGAACGCCTCGCTGTCGCATCGGTATTGCATTGGTCGAGCGCGTCACGAATCATGTCCTCGTCAGTTTCCCGGATGTGTCGCAACCATGCTCGAACCAGGACTTCTTGCTCCACCGTCAGCGGTTCATCCGGTTTCTGCCGGACCGGTTCAAAAGGCTCGACCTTTACCGCTTCCGGTTCCCATTCGAGAATCTGGGCCTGCGTGGCAAGAGGGCTATAAACCACTTCCACAGGCTCTCGGTCACGGTAGTGAATCCGCCACCAGCGAGAGGTGACTGATGCTCTCTGGCTGGTGTCTCTTTCATCATTTGCATCATCATTGTTTTCTGAGGTAACAGAGGTGGCAGGGGTGCAAGCCTTTATTGACGCGAGTTTCGCTGATACCTCTGTTGGCTCAATGGAGGTAGCAGAGGTAGCACTTTCCCTGCTTTCCAGTGCCGCTAGGAGATCATCAAGCCGTTCCATAATCGTCTCCCAGTTTGCTCAGGTCTATTGGATACGATCTTGTCGATTTCCCATTGATACGGGAAGTCCTGGAGTGCTTCCCCTCCGCGTCACGAGGTGGTAATACCCCGACTTCCGCCAGGAGGTCTTGCGCCCGGTCATAGTCAAATCCCTTGACCGCTTCGTGTAACCCACCTGCGGAAAAAAGATAGATACGGCCATCTGGAGTGTCCTGCCACCATCCGGCTCGATCACGGACCGGAATATCGCCTTTGGCATCCTTGTCGGAAAACCGCGAATCCCCGTGCCGGTCTATGAATTCACGAAGCCGTTCGAGAACTTGTATTCGCTCACTGTTGCCTCGCCCCCGAGAAGCTCTCCATGCATTGAAAGCCAACGCTGCCGCTTGGATTGCATCCCCTGGGGGCCAGCCGGTTATGCCGTATTCGGTTGCTATTTCACCAGCAAGCGCAATGAGGGCAAAGCGTGCCGCAGCCCTTTTTTCCTGTCCTTCGCTTCCCTGGACAGAGAATTCCCGCAGCCCCTTGATGCGTTCGAGAAGAGCGCAGAAGTCGCGACCGTCGCGGGTGAGCTTTTCAAGGAAGGCACGACCTGCATGTCCATGATGTGTGGCCGCTGCCCGCTTGATTGCATCAGAAAAGGCCGTACCACTTGGTAGACCATGGAGGTTATCCCACGCGCCAAAAGTACGTGCCACTTGGAGGTCGAGCATCCGAACGGCCTGCCCAGCCTTGGCCTTGTTCCCGCCTTCCTGCATGGTGGTTTCAATGGTGCGCTCACCGCTTGATAAGACCATGCAGCGCCATCGCGTCAATGCTCGAGGGCTTCCAGTACGACTGGCGCGCTGCTTGCCGCGCCCATTACCCAAGGCATAGACAATGTTCCCGACCTCGTTGGGATTACACTCGCTGATTTCATCCAGCGCGAGAAGGCAGTCATTGAATAGGGCCGCCGCGCCTTCCATGCCGTTGGCAGTTGCTCGCCAGCTTCTGCGGTAATTCGCACCACCCCAAACAGAACATGCAGCTTCAAGGAGCGTTGTCTTGCCTGTGGAGGAGTCACCGACAAAATGCAATCCACCGCCTTCCGCATTGCATTTGGCGAGCAGCGGCCCGGAAAATGCAGTTGACAGGGCAAGCAGCAATAGGGGGTTACCTCCTGCCCGAGCAGCTATTTCGCTTTGCCAGCCAGCAAGCATTCCCCCTGTCGTATGTTCATCGTGAATACACTCCCCACTTTGGAAGATCAACCCTGATGCCTTCGGTCCGATGACCGTATCGGGCAACACGAAGGAATCCTCGCACCAGCCAACCTGGAGGGCACAGTGGATACGTCGTTTCGGTGGTTTGGCTTGCAGATAGGCAGAGAGCAGACGGCGTGCGTTGGGGGAAGGGTCGATTTCCACGCCCATCGACAGCAACTCACCCCGCAACTCATCCCCAGTACCGGCGAGCATTTGCATGGGCATCGCCCACTCGCGCCATCCACCATTCGTGTTTTTGAAGCGCAACATCCGCCCGAAGTGGTTGTCCTGCCCGTCATAGGTGACGGCCTCAACATGGAGCGGAGAACAAATCCAGGTTTGAAGTGGGTTTCCCTCCTTGTCGGTGCCAAAATGCCACACGCCTGGCCGCAATTTCTCGCCGCCATGCTCCAACCCCTCATCAAAGACGCGGAAGGTGGGTCGATCAGCAATGTCTGGAATGGGGTTGGCTGTACTGACTGTGCTATCTGCTACCTGTGCTACCTCAGCACTACTGGCAGGGGTAACAACGCAAAGCGCGCCACCATTGGCTTGCACCTCTGCTACCTGTGATACCCCGATATCTGATGACGCAGAAGAAAGACTCAAACTCTGGAAATCCGCTGTCGCCTTTTGCTCATTATCTCCTTGCTCGTCACCACCTCCTTGGTCGGCTATGGAAGCTGCCACACTCATTATTGCCAGCTTGACAGCTTCCTTCCCTCGCAGTTTTGCCATGTCATTGAAATCCGTTGCCCAGCTTGGCCTGTTCGATTCAAAGTCAGGCACCGCCACTTGCCCGTTCACCGCCTTTGCCGCTTCTCTCGCCTTGGCTAGTCCGGGATTGCCGGGTGTAGCATGGTCATCGTCTGCACACAGGATCAAGGATAGCTTAGGGAAGGATCCCCGTATTGCTATTGCTACTGCTTTAAGGTTCCCGGCGTTAAAGGCCACCGCTACTGGAAGACCTGTTGCTTCATGAATGCTGGCGCCGGTAGCAAATCCTTCGGCAATGCATAATGCATCCTTGCCGTTTGGGCTTCCAATACTGAAATAGCAGGCTGAAACACGTCCCCCTGGCAAGAACCTTTTGTCGCCGTTGGAGCTGATGAATTGGAGGGAATGAAGTTTGCCCCTCCCTCTGAGCGGGATTACAAGCTCACCTCGGAACAATCGGACTCCGTTCGCTCCAACCTCCTTAGCGGCGAGGTAGGAGTGGCTTGCGCACGGCACCGCTTCGTCCCAAATAAGATTTGCCTGCTCCCGCGCCTCTTCTCTACGCCTGTTTTGCTCCACCTCGCGCAAATGCTTCATTGCTTCCAGTTTGGCGCGGTGTTCTTCTTCCTCGACGCGGGTGAGGGGGCGATCTATATCGGCTTGCCATTTATAGTCGACCCCGAGCCGCCAGTCTCCAAAGGCGCCCGCCGGTATGCCGTCGTTGTAAAGTACATACCAGCCGGCATCATCATCGGGCTTGCCGTTGGTGGAAAAACGATGAAGCTTCCCATCCATTTCTATCATTTGGGGAGGGGTAAGCCCTGCAGCTTGAATGGCATTACTAAATTGCTCGACGGGACTAAGCATCGCTTTGCCCTCGCCGTTTTGATGGACCAGGGACTCTTCTAGACGGAGATGGCGGTCCAGCACGCGGTATAGACGATTGAGGTCGCGGTATGGAAGAGGCTATGTCTAGATCGTGCGCTCCTGATATAGCGGACCCTACAGCTTCCGGCGCCTCAACAGCAGTTGCGTTCTTGGTTGCCACCGTCGAGCCTTTGCGACTTTTTTCGACTTGGGCGGCAATCCATGCTTCTATTTCGCTCTCGATCCAACCCACCGTCCGTGCACCCAGGCGCACACTTTCGGGGAACAGGCCCTCGGCCATTTTCTGATATATGAAGGAACGGGAAAGCCCTGTTCGGGCGAGGATTTGTTTAAGGCGCAGAATGACTAGCGCTGTTTGGAGTTGCTGTACCATGCGTGAAACTCCTGTTTAGGTGCTTTCCGGTTTATACGGGATTTGCACTGTTTAAACGCTTCCCGGACCACCCGGGATTGCATGGTAAGCACGATACTGAAGAGGTTTTTTAGAGACAAAGAAACTGGAAAGATTGTTTAGCTACGAGTTTTCCAAGAAACCTGGAAAACTCGACCCTATTTTTTATCCTGACTTTTCCAGCCGCTTGTTGCAGGGCTTGCCACAGCCTTGCGGACGTCATCATAGGTTATATCTACGTCCGGTGAATTGATTACTACGTTTGCAATGATTGCCATTGCACGCATAAGACGATTTGTTAGAGCAAACTTGCGTGCATTGCATAAAAGATAGGCCAAAGCGCGGATATATGCAGTTTTTGTGCTTCCCTGTCGAGTATTCACGGCCGCTCCGATCATGCCATCCTCATGAGGTTCAAAATCCCTCGCTACTTTTGCTACCGTTCTCAGTAGTGCAGAAAGTCGCGGCGCTTTTTCCCATCCATATCGCAAGGGTGCTAATGGGTCATGCTCTACCACGTCCTCAGATGAGACAAATTGAATACGAATACGCGGGATACGAGAATTGGATCGCCTTGATCGTTCGCCAACTTCAGGTGATAGCGAGTCAAGCTGCCGTTGTTTATCTGGTTCCAGTTCTTTTCGTCTTTCTCCCAACACGTCCTTGCGCACAGCTCGCCAAATATAGCGGTTACTTTCCGAAGGGTCGTCACACTCTGTTATACGCAGTAAATCCCGAACCGAGTAAAACTCGGGAGGACCCTGCACTCCATTTTTCGAAAAATTTTCTATTAAATATGCCAGTTTATCTGCAGCGTCAGCAATTTTCTCTTTTTCCTCTTCAGCTTGCTTTAGATGGTTTCGCCATTCTGCATAATTGTCCTGAGCAACGTAAGCAGCATTAATAAAGCAACGCCATTGTTCATCATCAGAGATTTCTAAAGTCAGCAGGGCATATGCATCCCGCATCCTGGCATCATGAATTAGGCGTCGCAGACATTCCAGTTCTTCAATAAGGGATGAGTAGATTTTTTGGGTCTCAGCTTCTTTCCGTCGCAAACCGACTACATATTCATTTTCATTACGCAATATTCGCACTTCAATGGCTTGCTTGATTTCAGATAGCTCTTGCTCAGCCTCTGCTGCACGAGCTGCCAATCCCTCCCACCAGCCTTCTTTACCCTCGATCTGAAGCGTAATGAAATCTCTGACTGCCGCAGGAACATAAGCAGGAAACTGCATGTGGGTTCCTTTAACTGTTATCTCTTAAAAAACTAAAGCGGCTTGGATACGCCTCGAACAATGATCCAAGCGCAGAATGTGGACAGTTATGCTATGTTTCCTCGGAGTCGAACCACTTCCGCCCCGGCTTTCAACTTGTCCAGATAATCCGCCCATTGCTGCATCATCTTCCGTCGTTCTGGAAGGTGAGCGGTTCTGTTGTAGGCCCGGCCGTTCGGGTCTCTCACGGCATGGGCTAGCTGGTGTTCGATGAGATCAGGACGCACTCCCAGCACTTCATCTAGGATTGTTCGGGCCATCGCTCGAAACCCATGCCCGCTCATTTCATCTTTCGATATGCCCATACGTCGCATTGCCGCAAGAATCGCGTTATCACTCATCGGTCTCGCGTAGCTGCGTGCACCGGGAAAGACAAAGCGGCCGGTTCCTGTCAGGGCGTGAAGCTCCCGCAGGATCGACACCGCTTGTGTTGATAGGGGAACGATATGTGGCGTGCCCGTCTTCGTTACCGTGTAACGCCATTCGCACGCATCAAGATTAATATCCTTCCATTCGGCCTTACGAAGTTCGCCAGGACGCACAAACACCAGTGGTGCAAGACGCAGTGCGCAGGCAACTATGAAGGTGCCTTCGTAGCCATCCAGTGTTCTCAGCAATTGTCCTACCTGCTTGGGCTCCGTAACAGCGGCGAAGTGTTCGCCTTTTACTGGGGGGAGTGCACCGCGCAAATCGCCAGATGGGTCACGATCCGCTCGCCCTGTTGCCACTGCGTATCGGAATACCTGCCCACAATTTGCGAGCGCCCGGTGAGCAGTTTCCAATGCACCACGACTCTCAATTCGTCGCGCAACAGACAGCAATTCAGGTGCAGCCATGTCGGCGATCGGGCGTCCACCAATCCAAGGAAAAACATCACGCTCGAAACGGCGGATAATGCGTTCCCCATGAGCCTCCGACCAGGACGAGGCATATTTGGAATACCATTCTCGCGCCACGACCTCGAAGCTGTTTGCTGCCCGGTTCTGTTTAGTGGCTTTTTGCGCTTTGCGATTCTCTCCTGGGTCAATGCCTTGAGCCAGTAACTCGCGTGCTTCATCCCGAAGCTCACGAGCACCTTTAATCTTTCGGGTCTTGCCTATTTCTTCATCTTTCACGACGCGACTGGCGAGGGGTACGTCAGGGTAGACGCCCAGGGATAACAGCTTTTCCTTGCCGTCGAATTTATAACGGAAGCGCCACCACTTACCCCCTGAAGGGGTAACAATCAGGAACAGGCCGCGTTCATCAAACAGTTTGACAGGCTTGGCGCCAGGCTTTGCATTGCGTATTGCAGTGTCAGTTAAGGGCATAGGGGTAACTCAATTTTAGAAATTGGGGTTACCCCGAAGAGTTACCCCTGCTTAGAGCTGGATGCTGTTGGACAATCTTACCCCTTGCTGGACAAAGAAGGCAATAAAAAACCCGCACTTAGGCGGGTTTTTAGATGGCGTTGGATTTTATTGGATTGTTAAATGGTGGAGGCGGCGGGAATTGAACCCGCGTCCGCAAGTCCTCTACAGGCAGTTCTACATACTTAGCCATGTTTTTTAATTTAACCTGGCATCCGTCAACCGGCGAACTGATGACAGGCGAGTTACCTATTGTTTAACGCCCTGTAAAGTAACCCTACCGGACGCGATCCTCGTTAATGGCTCCGCTGCCTGTTGCCAGACCCGGCGTTGAGGCCCACCGGTGCGGAGTCCAGCCGGATTTAAGCGGCTAGAGCGTAGTTTTCGTCGTTTGCGACTATTGGTTTCCAGATGTATTTACGAGGTAACTGGTCCTCGGTATGCCCTGCTCTGCTTTGCAACCCACGTCGAAGCCAGGTCGCCCCCGGCATTCTGTATTACTGCTGATTAGATGACTGCGAACCGGAAGAGTTCAATGGAGAGTGTTACGTATTAATCCCGTGGCACGCCTCAAAGATTTTCTTGATTCGCAGCAACACCAGGGCCGGGATTATACCCAATATTGTGCAGGGAGAGAGAACTCAAACCCATTCCCTGATTTTGCCGTTACCGAATAATCACGTCTTCAGGAACGCATCTGATGCGGGCCTTTGCACCGTCCCCCTTCGGCTCTTCGTCAAACCAGGGTCAGTGCGAGCGGTATGAAGGGATGAAGCGGCAGCGGTCAGGAGGTGACATGACCTTCTCTCCATCTCTCTCCCTGCAAGGGAGAGAGAGCATTTCGGGAGGAAGTTTCTTTCTGCGAACGGTTTCTACAAATAGCCCAGCAGTTCTTCCGGGTGGTCTATGAGGTATCTGGCGCCCCAGGTTTCTGGGGCGCCTACGTTGCCGAGATAGCCGTACCTGGCGATGATGGGTTCCATGCCCGCGGCGAGGCTGGCCTGGACGTCGCGCAGGTCGTCGCCCAGGTAGATGCATTGTTCCGGCGCAACCGCGATTGCTCCGCTTGCCGTCAGCAGGGGCTCGGGATGAGGCTTGGAGTGCGTGGTATCGCCACCGCTGATGATGCAGGCGGCACGGTTGCCCAAACCCAGCGCCTGCATGAGCGGCACGGAAAAACGGGCGGGTTTGTTGGTGACGATGCCCCAGGTCATGCCCTGCTCATCAAGCTGATCGAGGAGATCCGCGACACCTGCGAACAAGGATGTCTCGCGGCAGAGGTGTTCCGCATAGAAATCGAGGAATTCGGCGCGCAGGGCGTCATATCCGGCATCCCCCGGCTTGATGTTGAATCCCAGGCCCAAGAGGCCGCGCGCGCCTGCTGAAGCTTCGGTGCGGATGAGCTGCAATGGCAGGGGCGGCAGCCCGCGGGCAATGCGCTGCCGATTCAGGGCGTACCCGAGATCGGGTGCGGTATCGGCAAGCGTTCCGTCGAGATCGAAAAGAATGGCGTTAATCATGAAAGAGAGGGACACGAACCGGGGAATAAAGAGGGCACACCCATCCAGGTTGAGATGCAATCGATGATGGGCCGGCAAAATGCTCGTTTGAGTCTTGCCCTGGGCGTGAGGATTTCAGGCGCGCAGTGCCATGATGTAGTTGACGTCGGTATCCTGTCCCAGGGAGTACACTTTGGTGAGGGGATTGTAGCTCATCCCGATTACTTCCTGCACATCCAGCCCTGCTTCGCGGGCCATGCGCCCAAGCTCCGAAGGTTTGATGAATTTGGCATAATCGTGCGTCCCGCGCGGCAGCAGATTCAACACGTATTCCGCGCCGATCACGGCAAACAGGTACGATTTGGGGTTGCGATTGATGGTCGAGAAGAACACCCATCCGCCGGGCTTGACGAGCTTGGCGCAGGCCCTTACGGTGCTGACCGGATCCGGCACATGCTCCAGCATTTCCATGCAGGTGACCACATCGTAATGATGGGGCTCCTCAGCGGCGAGCGCTTCCACTGCGATTTTACGGTAATTGACTTTATTCCCGCTTTCCAGCAGGTGCAGTTTTGCCACCCTCAGCGCCTTGTCGCCCAGATCGATGCCGGTCACAAGCGCACCGCTCTCCGCCATGCTTTCAGAGAGGATGCCCCCGCCACAGCCGACATCCAGGACGGCTTTGCCCGCCAAGCGGGCATGACGGTCTATGTAGCCCAGCCGCAGCGGATTGATCTCATGCAGCGGCTTGAACTCGCTGTTGGGGTCCCACCAGCGATGCGCGAGCTGGTTGAATTTTTCCAGTTCCAGCAGATCGACATTGACGCTGCTATTTTCGATTTCTTTATCCATTATTTTTCGTGAACTGCCGTCACGCCCGTTGTCATTCGCTCCCGCCAGAATTCGGCCCGGTGCAGCAATTCTTCCCGGTCCAGCGTCATCAATTCCCCGTCACGCAGCAGCATTTTACCATTTACCCACACATGACTCACATGTTCACGTCCGGCAGCATAGACAAGATGGGAAACAGGATCATAGCAGGGCGCCAGATCAAGACTGGAGAAATCCACTGCGGTAATGTCCGCGGCCTTGCCTGGGGCAAGGGAACCGATACGATCCCCCAGCCCTAAAGCCCTGGCCCCGTTGAGGGTGGCCATTTGCAGCACCTGCCACGCAGGCAATACTTCCGCCCTGCCGCTTTGTCCTTTTGCCAGCAGTGCCGCAAGCCGCATTTCCTCGAACATCTTGAGGCGGCTGTTACTTGCGGCGCTATCCGTTCCCAGTCCCACGTTGACCCCTGCTTCGGCAAGAGCGGCAACGGGTGCGAACCCGCTGGCATGTTTCAGGTTGGAAGAAGGGCAATGGGCTACGGAGCAGCCTTGCTGCGCCAGCAGTTCGATTTCCCCCTCGGTAAGATGCACCATGTGCACCGCAATCAGATTGGGACCGAGCAGCCCGAGCTTGTGCATGCGCTCAAGCGGACGCATTCCGTGGCTCTTCAGGCTGTTGCTGATTTCATCCCCGGTTTCGTGCAGATGAATGTGAATGGGCACATCCAGCTGCTCTGCATAGGTGAGAAGCCGGGACAGATTTTTATCGCCCACGGTGTAAGGCGCATGCGGGGCAAAACAGAATGACAGGAGGGGATGCAGGTTGTAATCGTCGCGCAGTGCCAGGCCCTTGGTCAGATAGTCGTCGGGATCGCTTGCGTAGGCAGTGGGAAAGTCGATTGCGAGCATGCCGATGCCGGCGCGCATGCCCGAGGCCAGGGCGGCGCGAGCCGCCGCTTCCGGAAACAGGTACATGTCATTGAAACAGGTGACTCCGCCCTGCAGCATCTCGGCGCATGCCAGGCGGGTGCCATCGAAAACAAAACCTGCGTCCACGTGCTTCGCTTCCGCCGGCCAGATATGATTGGTCAGCCACTCCATCAAAGGCAGGCCATCTCCCATGCCTCGCATCAGCGACATGGCCGCATGTGTATGGAGATTTATCAAGCCGGGAATGAGCGCGTGCCTGTTCAGCACGACGCGTTCGCGCGGCTCGAATTGTGCGTGTGCCTCGCCGCGGGGGAGGATTGCGCGAATCATGCCCCGGTCAATTGCAACGGCATGATCGTGAAACACTGCACCTGCGGGCTCAACGGGGATTACCCAGCGCGCCTCCAGCAGGGTATCGATTTTTACCGGATACATCCTCATCGCCGAAGCTTAGCAAAAAAAAACCCTGCCGCGACGGCAGGGTCTGATTTTTTTGTATTTTTTGTATGTGAATCGAATTATTGTATCGTTTCCTTCATCGTTTCCTTGGTGCCGGCGACTTCAACTTCGACGCGGCGGTCGGGTTGCAGGCATGCGATCAGGGCCTTGGTCCTCTTGTTACCCTTGCAGGTATCGCCCGTTACAGGATTGGCTTCGCCCTTGCCGTCGATGAAGATGCGGTCAGCCGGAATGCCTTTTTCGTTGACCAGGTAAGCCTTGACGGATTCAGCGCGGCGCATGGAAAGTTTCTTGTTATACGCGTCGCTGCCGAGGCGGTCGGCATATCCGATGGCAACGATGGTGTCGTACTGGACGCCGCCGAGCTTGGTCACGAGATCATCCAGGGTCTGTTTGCCTTCGGGCCGCAGGTTGGCCTTGTCGAAATCGAACAGTTGATCGGCGGAGAGCGAGATTTTTTCAGGCTCAGTGTAAACAGGAACAGGGGCAGGAGCGGGCGCTGGAGCGGGGGCTTCGACTTTTTTCTCGGGTTTTGGCAGCAAGTCAGGATCGCACTCGTAGATCGCCATTGCAGGTGTCCAGTAACCGGTACGCCAACAGTCTCCGGAAGAATCTCTGACTACCTCGCCAACGCTATCGACCGCGTAGGCCTCAGGTATCTCCTGAGCCATAGCGGCGCCTGAAAACAGCATTGGCAAAACAGCCGCTCCAAGCAAGAATTTTTTCGTTACCGTATTTTTCATGCTATGCCCCTTTTTTAGAAAAACTAAGATTCAAGATCAGATCATCCCTGTAAGTCATGCAAATGAAAGACTAAGCCACTTTATTATGGCAAGCCCATCATCGCATAATCGCGCTTCGATTATGTATTCATATATTTGTCCTTGTCAAATAGGGGTGTTGCAATCAGCATGAAAACGGGGCTTTCCGGATGACTCCCATACGGGTGACATGCTAAAATGGGGAGCTTTACATGCCGATATCAGGAAAGAAATATATCCTCGATATGTTCCCGCAAGTTCCTGCCCCCCTTCAAAAGTGATGGATCAATTCGCGAAAGAAACCCTGCAGATCAGCCTCGAAGAGGAGATGCGCCGCTCCTATCTCGACTACGCCATGAGCGTCATCGTGGGACGCGCATTACCTGATGTGCGCGACGGCCTGAAACCGGTGCACCGCCGGGTGTTATTCGCCATGCATGAACTCTCCAACGACTGGAACCGCCCCTATAAAAAATCAGCGCGCATCGTGGGTGATGTCATCGGTAAATACCACCCGCACGGCGATACCGCCGTATATGACACTATAGTAAGAATGGCGCAGCATTTCTCGCTGCGCTACATGCTCGTGGATGGACAGGGCAACTTCGGTTCCGTGGACGGCGACAATCCGGCGGCAATGCGTTATACCGAGATCCGCATGTCGCGCATCGCGCATGAAATGCTGACCGACCTGGACAAGGAAACGGTTGACTTCGGCCCTAACTACGACGGGACCGAGAAGGAACCGCTGATCCTGCCGACCAAAATCCCGAACCTGCTTATCAATGGTTCGTCCGGCATTGCGGTGGGCATGGCAACCAATATTCCGCCGCATAACCTGAATGAAGTGACGAATGCCTGCCTCGCCCTGCTGAAGGACCCCGAAATCGGCCTTGACGATCTGATCGACCTGATACCGGGCCCGGACTTTCCCACCGCCGCCCTGATCTACGGCGTGACTGGCGTAAAAGAAGGCTACCGCACGGGCCGCGGGCGCGTGGTCATGCGCGCGCGCACTCACTTCGAGGATATGGAAAAAGGGGGCGGACGCCAGAGCATCATTGTCGACGAGCTGCCCTACCAGGTAAACAAGGCCAATCTGCTTGTCCGTATCGGAGAACTGGTGCGGGAGAAGAAAATCGAAGGCATTTCCGATTTGCGCGACGAATCGGATAAGTCGGGGATGCGCGTGGTTATCGAGCTGCGCCGCGGCGAAGTACCCGACGTGGTGCTGAACAATCTCTATAAAGAAACACAAATGCAGGACACCTTCGGCATGAACATGGTGGCCCTGCTTGACGGGCAGCCGCGCCTGCTGAATTTGAAGCAGATGCTGGAGGCATTCCTGCGCCACCGGCGCGAGGTTGTTACGCGGCGCAGCGTGTTCGAGCTGAAAAAGGCGCGTGAACGCGGCCACGTGCTGGAGGGACTCGCCGTCGCATTATCCAATGTGGATGAAGTGATTGCCCTGATCAAGGCGGCGCAGACGCCCGCGGCAGCCAAGGAAGCATTGATGTCGCGGGCGTGGCGCTCGCAACTGGTGGAGCAAATGCTGGCGCGCGCCGCAGGGGATGCGAAACAATTCCGCCCAGAGGGCCTGGCGCCCGAATACGGGCTATTTGATAACGGTTATCACCTTTCTGACGCGCAGGCGCAGGCTATACTGGAGCTGCGCCTGCAACGCCTGACGGGGCTCGAGCAGGACAAGATCGTCAGCGAATATAAGGATGTAATGGAAAGAATAGCCGATCTTCTTGACATTCTTGCCCGGCCAAAGCGCATCACGGCCATCATCACTCAGGAACTCGTTGCCATGAAGCAACAGTTCGGCGATGAACGCCGCAGCGAGATCGTCATCAATACCCAGGATCTGAGCATGGAGGACCTGATCGCACCCGAGGATGTGGTCGTGACGCTATCGCACAACGGGTACATCAAGTCCCAGCCGCTCGACGACTACCGGGCGCAGAAACGGGGAGGCCGCGGGAAGCAGGCCACGGGTACCAAAGATGATGATTTCATCGACAACCTGTTCATCGCCAATACGCACGACTACATTCTTTGCTTTTCCAGCCGGGGAAGGGTCTACTGGATCAAGGTATACTCCGTGCCGCAGGGGGGACGCGCTTCCCGCGGCAAGCCTATCGTCAACCTGATGCAACTGGAATATGGCGAGAAGATCAACGCCGTTCTTCCGGTAAAAACATTCGATGACAACCGTTATGTATTCATGGCAACTTCCCTGGGCACGGTGAAAAAAACACCCCTGTCGGAGTTCTCGCGGCCGCGCGCGAGTGGCATCATAGCGGTAGGGCTCGACGAGGATGATTTCCTGATCGGCGTAGCGCTGACCGAGGGCAAGCATGATGTAATGCTCTTCTCCGATGGCGGGAAAGCCGTGCGTTTCGACGAGAATGACGTGCGTCCGATGGGACGGGGCGCACGGGGCGTGCGCGGAATGACGCTGGGCAAGGGGCAAAAAGTGATCTCGCTGGTGGTAGCCGAGAGCGAGGAGCAGGCAGTGCTGACCGCGACCGAGAATGGCTATGGCAAGCGCACCCCTATCAGCGAATTCACTCGTCACGGCCGCGGCTCTCAGGGCATGATTGCGATCAAGACGACCGAGCGAAACGGCAGGGTCGTGGCGGCGCGGCTCGTGCGCGAGGATGACGAAATCATGCTCATCACGACTGGGGGCGTGCTGATCCGCACACGCGTGAAAGAGGTTCGCGAGATGAGCCGGGCAACGCAGGGCGTGATACTGATCAACCCGGACGAGGGTGAGAAGCTTGCCGGGCTGGAACGGGTCGTGGAAACTGACGAAGCGCCAGGATTAGGGGAAGGCTTGGCCACGGATCAGCCGTGAAACAGCCAGGGCAAGGAACGCGTAAGGATAAGGAATTCATAAGGAACTCCGATGGAACCCATCTATAACTTCAGCGCAGGTCCAGCAGTACTACCGAAGGAAGTTTTGCAGCAGGCGCGCGACGAAATGCTCGACTGGCACGGCAGCGGCATGTCGGTGATGGAGATGAGCCACCGCGGCAAGGAATTCATGTCGATCGCGGCCAGGCTCGAGGCGGATTTGCGGGAATTGGCCGGCATCCCTGCCAACTACAAGGTGCTCTTTTTGTCCGGCGGCGCCTCCAGCCAGTTCGCGATGGTGCCAATGAACCTGCTGCGCGGCAAAAAAAGCGCCAACTATATCAATACTGGCCAGTGGTCCGCGAAAGCGATCAAGGAAGCGAAAAAATATTGCACCGTCCACGTTGCAGCTTCCTCGGAAGATGCGAATTTTACGTATGCTCCCACCCAGGATAAATGGAATATCGATCCGGATGGAGCCTATCTGCATTACACGCCCAATGAGACGATTGGCGGAGTGGAGTTCAACTGGGTTCCGGACTTGCCGGTTACCGGTATGCCCCTGGTGGCGGACATTTCTTCCGCCTTTATGTCACGCCCCCTGGATATAAGCAGGTTTGGGCTGATTTATGCCGGCACGCAGAAAAACGTAGGTCCCGCAGGCTTGTGCATCGTCATCGTGCGCGAGGATTTGATAGGAACAACCGTGCCGGGCACACCGACCATGTTCGATTACAGGATTCACGCCGATAACGATTCCATGTACAACACGCCGCCGACTTATGCCATGTATATTACCGGGCTGGTGGTGGAATGGCTGAAACAGAAGGGCGGGCTTCAGGCAATGGAGAAAATCAACCTTGCCAAGGCGCGCCTGCTGTACGATTTCCTGGACACTACGGATTTTTATCATTGCCCCGTGTCAAAACCAGACCGGTCGCGCATGAATGTGCCGTTCACTTTAAAAGATCCGGCGCTCGATGAAGAGTTTCTGAAACAGGCGCGAACCCGCGGCCTCATCCAGTTGAAAGGCCATCGTTCCGTCGGCGGAATGCGCGCTTCGATATACAACGCAATGCCGCTTGAAGGGGTAAAGGTCCTGGTGGAATTCATGAAAGAATTTGAGGGCAATCATGCCTGAACGTGCACATAAAATTTTCCGGATACTGACGCTCAACCAGATTTCGCCGCTGGGCCTCAAGCTTTTTGATCCCGGCCATTATAAGGTGGGCAGCGATACAACCGATCCCGATGCGATTCTGGTGCGCTCCCATAACATGCTGGACATGGATATTCCTTCCAGTGTGAAAGCAATAGGCCGGGCTGGGGCGGGCACGAACAACGTACCGGTCAGCGCCATGAATCTGCGCGGCGTGCCTGTTTTCAACGCTCCGGGGGCGAATGCCAACGCAGTCAAGGAACTGGTGCTGGCGGGCCTGCTGATCGCCTCCCGCAACCTGATTCCGGCGATTCATTTTACCGAGAAACTGGAAGGCGATAACGAGACCCTGAACAAGCTGGCCGAAAACGGCAAGAAACAGTTCGCGGGAACCGAATTGCCGGGTCGCACCCTGGGCATTGTCGGCCTGGGCGCCATAGGACGCCTGGTGGCTGATGCAGCGCTTCGGCTTGGCATGAAGGTGATGGGATACGACCCCAATATCACCGTGGATGCAGCCTGGAACCTGTCTTCAGAAGTCAGGCGAGCGGAAAGCATCGAAGCCCTGCTGCGCAACAGCGAGTTTGTAACGCTGCACGTACCCCTGGTGGACTCGACGCGGCACCTCGTCAACCGGCAGGTTGTGCAAAGCATGAGAAACAGTACAATTCTGCTCAACTTTTCGCGTGATGGCATCGTGGATGAAAATGCCGTGCTCGAAGGAATCGAGATGGGGAAGATAAAATATTACGTAAGCGATTTCCCCAGCGAAAAACTTCAACATCATGCAAGAGTGATTACTTTGCCGCACCTGGGCGCATCCACGCAGGAAGCGGAAGAGAATTGCGCGGTAATGGTGACGAGGCAGGTAATCGATTATCTGGAGAATGGCGGTATTACCAATGCAGTCAACTTCCCCAATATAGCAATGGAGAGGGAATCCCCCTATCGACTGGCCGTTGCGAATGCCAACGTACCGAACATGGTGGGGCAAATTTCCACAGCCATGGCGAAAGCCGGTCTCAATATTCACACCATGGGCAACAAGTCCCGCGGCGAAATGGCCTATACCCTGGTGGATGTCGATAGTCCGGTACCCCAGGAAACCATTGACGAGATTGCGGCGATAAAGGATGTGCTGAATGTGCGCTACCTGCCCATACCGGCCAAATAGCCGCCTTCCAAGGCTATGGCTTTGGCATGTAAGGTTCAAGACAAGAATTATCTCGCGATGACCGCTCAACTCAAACAGTTCCGCGACAAGATAGATGCAATCGACAGCGAACTTCTGAAACTGGTGAGCGCGCGGGCCGATCTCGCGCGCGAAATCGGAGAAATCAAGAATGGCACTGCGTACAGGCCCGAACGTGAAGCTCAGGTGCTGGCGCGGATGCGCGAACTGAATCCGGGGCCCCTGGAGAATGAACAGGTTGCGCGGTTATTTACGGAGATCATGTCTCTCTGTCGATCCATGGAAGAACCTCTGACGATCGCATATCTTGGGCCGAGAGGCACGTTTTCCGAAGAAGCCGCGCTCAAGCGCTTCGGTAGCGTCGTGACTTCCCTGCCCTGCAATTCGATAGATGATGTATTTAGCAAGGTGGAAGCCGGCAAGGCAAATTATGGGGTTATACCGGTAGAAAATTCGACCGAAGGTGCTGTGGGCAGATCGCTTGATCTGTTGCTGCAAACCCGGTTGAAGGTGTGCGGCGAGGTGGCGCTGGCCATACATCAGCTTCTGCTGGCGCATCATGCCGACCTTGCACGCATTCGCAGGATTTACTCCCATCCTCAATCGTTTTCCCAGTGCCATGAGTGGCTCAATGCCAATCTGCCCCATTTACCCGCGTCAGCAAGAATCAACGCCGCAAGCAATGCGGATGCCGCGAGACTGGCGGCGGAAGATGAGAGTGCCGCGGCAGTGGCGGGAAAAAAGGCAGGAGAAGTATATGGCCTCACTGTCTGCGCCGAGAACATCGAGGATGACCCCAACAATACGACGCGCTTCCTGGTAATAGGCGGGCAGGAAGTTGCACCTTCCGGCAGGGATAAGACATCGCTGGTAACGTCGGTCAGGAATCGGCCGGGCGCCATACATGAGCTGCTGGCCCCTTTCGCCCATCATGGAGTCAGCATGACCCGGCTTGAATCGCGTCCGTCTCGGACGGGTTTATGGGAATACGTGTTTTTCGTGGATGTCGAAGGCCACCAGCAGGAGCCGAGAGTCTCCCAGGCGCTGCGCGAACTGGTGGAAAAAGCAGCGTTTCTCAAAGTGCTCGGCTCATATCCCGCAGCCTGACCCTCCTCTTCCGCTTTCTCACAAGCTTCATGCGCCATCACGAAATCCCCCACCCGTAAAGTGAACCCGTGCGATGATCCTGTCACCCAGCGAAAAATTCAACGTCATATCATTGCGGCTCCGAATCCCGGAATCCCTGGTATCCCTGAGAGCGCAGCCATGACGAAGATTTGCCTATGGCCGCGAAACGGGTTATTACAAACATGAATCCATGCTTTTTGTGCGATTGCCTGTCTCGTTGACGGTCATTATTTTCCGCTTTTTCTTCCCTCTGCAATTCACGATACCATCTTATGAATATTTGTGATCTCGCTCCCGCGTATATCCGTGGCATCAGTCCCTATCAGCCCGGCAAGCCTATTTCTGAACTGGCCCGGGAGATGGGGATGGATGAACAATCCATCATCAAGCTCGCATCCAATGAAAACCCTCTGGGGACCAGTCCAATGGCTCTGAAAGCAATGAGCAAGGCGCTCGGCGAGGTTTCCTTGTATCCGGACGGGAGTGGTTTTGAACTGAAAGCAGCTTTATCCGAGCGCTATGGCGTGACCAGCGAGCAGATCGTGCTGGGCAATGGTTCCAACGACGTTCTGGAACTGGCCGCCCGCGTATTCCTGAAACCGGGAGTCTCGACCGTTTATTCGCAGCATGCCTTTGCGGTTTATCCACTGGTGACGAAAGCGGTGGGTGGAATCGGTATTTCCGTTCCCGCCAGGGACTATGGGCATGATCTTGATGCCATGCTGGATGCTGTCGCGCCTGAAACACGGGTTGTATTTATTGCCAACCCCAACAATCCCACCGGCACCCTGCTGCCCGCCAATGATGTACTGCGCTTCCTCGAGCGTGTGTCCCCGGATGTGCTGGTCGTACTCGATGAAGCCTATAACGAGTACCTGCCGCCCGCCCTCAAGGGAGATAGCATTGCATGGCTGAAGCAGTTTCCCAATCTCCTCATTACCCGCACTTTCTCCAAAGCTTACGGCATGGCAGGGGTGCGCGTCGGTTTCGGCCTTGCATGTCCTCAAGTTGCCGGTCTCATGAACCGTGTGCGCCAGCCATTCAACGTCAACAATATCGGTCTCGCCGGCGCAGTGGCTGCGCTGCAGGATGAGGAATTCGTAAAGCGTTCTTATGCGCTCAATCAGGCAGGCATGCTGCAGATTGTCACCGGACTGCGCCAGATGGGAATCGAGTACATTCCATCCTATGGAAATTTCCTGAGCTTTCGGGTGCCAGGCGATGTGAAAGCAGTAAATGAGAGCCTGTTGAGGCAGGGTGTGATTGTCCGTCCCATCAGCATCTATGAAATGCCGGAGCATCTCCGGGTAACTGTCGGGCTGGAGCCTGAAAATGAAAAATTCCTGAAATCGCTGGCAATAGCGCTGGAGAGGGAGGGAGGAGCAGCAACAGACACAATACCGGGGGTGACGGTGAGAGTTCCCCAGGTTGCATCGGAGGGATCAGTGTGATTATTGTCATGAATAACGGCGCCACCGAAGAGCAGATCGACACGGTGGTTGCAAAAATTCGAAGCTTCGATCTCGACGCGAACGTTTCGCGCGGCACCGAGCGCACCGTAATCGGCGCAATTGGCGATGAGCGCAAGCTCAGCCCTGAAATATTCGATACGCTGAGCGGTGTCGAATATTCGATGCATATCGTCAAGCAGTACAAGATTGTGTCGCGCGAATGGCACAAGGAAAATTCGATAATCAATGTGGGAGGCGTGCCGATTGGTGGCGATCAGGTGCAGGTGATCGGAGGCCCCTGTTCGGTGGAAACGCAGGCGCAGATGGATTCGGCGGCGCAAGATGTCGCGGATGCGGGCTGCCGGCTGATGCGTGGCGGCGCCTTCAAGCCCCGCACCAGTCCCTATACCTTCCAGGGCAATGGCGAAGAAGGGTTGAAAATGTTCCGCAGGGCTGCGGATAAGCACGACCTCCGGATCGTCACGGAATTGATGGACGCCCGCATGCTGGAAACGTTCCTTGAGTATGACGTGGATGTGATCCAGATCGGTACGCGCAGCATGCAGAACTTCGAACTTTTGAAAGAAGTGGGGCGCATCAACAAGCCCGTGATACTGAAGCGCGGCATGTCCGCAACCGTTTCCGAATGGCTCATGGCGGCAGAATACATCGCTGCAGGAGGCAACCATAACATCATTTTCTGCGAACGCGGCATACGCACCTTTGAAACCGCTTATCGCAATGTAATGGATGTAACCTGCATCCCCGTGCTGAAAAAAGAAACGCACTTGCCGGTAATCGTCGATCCCTCCCATGCGGGGGGAAAGGCATGGATGGTACCCGCCCTGGCGCGCGCGGCAGTCGCGGCAGGGGCGGATGGCCTGCTGGTGGAGATGCATCCCAGCCCATGCGATGCCTGGTGCGACGCAGACCAGGCATTGAATCCCGAAGAATTCCGTGATCTGATGGGATCGCTGAAAGGAATAGCGGCAGTAATCGGACGGAGTCTTTGATGAATAACTGGATGCAGGCAGCAGCCATGCAAGGCTCTCCGTGATACCAGCCGCTCATGTAAACCGATTGATTCCGCTGACCTTACCGTGATCCACAAACTGGTGGTTATCGGCGTGGGCCTGATCGGTGGTTCATTCGCGCTTGCATTGCGCAAGGCAGGTGTGGTCAGGCATATCACCGGCATTGGCCGCAGCAGGGAAAACATGCGACGGGCCGTTGCGCTGGGCGAGATAGACGAGATTGCCAGCGACATTGAATCAGCCTTGAAGGATGCGGATCTGGTGTTCCTCGCTGTGCCCGTCGGACAAACCATTGAAATCATGGCGCAAATATCCGTATATCTTGCGTCCTCCACCATCGTGACAGATGCGGGCAGCACCAAGCAGGATGTGGTAGCGGCAGCACGTTCCCATCTTGCCCCTCATCTGAAAAATTTTGTTCCCGGACACCCCGTAGCCGGTGCTGAAAAAAGCGGAGCAGGCGCAGCCAGCGCAGATCTGTTTCGCGGCAAAAATGTTGTGCTGACTCCCCTTGAGGAAACCCGGCGGGAGGCAACGCAAAAGGTAACGGAATTATGGGAGGCCTGCGGTGCGCGGGTTTCCCGGATGAGTGCGAACCGGCACGACGAGATATTGGCTGCTGTCAGCCATCTCCCCCATGTCCTTGCCTTTGCGCTGATGAATCATGTCGTCCCTGCCGGAGCCGATGGAAGCGATGATGCGCATGACAACGAGCTGCTGCGCTTTGCCGGCAGTGGTTTCCGAGATTCCACCCGTATCGCCGGCAGCTCTCCCGAGATGTGGCGCGACATATGTCTTGGCAACCGGGGGGCGCTACTCGACCAGATCGATGCATACCAGAAGGAATTGACAACCGTGCGCGAAATGCTGGCGCATGGCGATGGTGATGCACTCGAAAGATTTTTCGCGAATGCGCGCAGCGCAAGGGAATGCTGGCTGAAAAGCCTGCCCGGATAAATCGATGGGTCACCCATTGATCATGATTTGCGGGCAATGGGCTTGTCAGTGAACAGATAGTCTCTCATTTCCATCGAAAAGATCGGGTCCTTACGGCGAATCCATTCGAGCAGCATCGCCGCGTGCTCCTTTTCCTCATCACGGTTATGCGCGAGGATTGCCTTGAGTTCCTCCTCCTTGCAGGAATCCATACGCTGGTTATACCAGTCTATCGCTTCCAGTTCTTCCATCAGCGAAACGATCGCCTTGTGCATGTCCCTCGTTTCGTCGGTCAACTCTTCAATGGGTTCGTGATAGCTCTCGTTTGCCATTCTACCTCCTCGACTTGATCAGTAAAATTCTGCCTGTACCAGATTGCTGGAGCCGGTGGCTGGCAGCGCTGCAATCCGCGAGTTACATGCTACCCATAAAAATCTTCCTTGAATTGATTTCTGATCTGTTCCAGTTGCGACCGGTTCCCGATGAGCGCTTCAACACAATCCGGGTCCAGTTTGTCCCCCGCCAGTTTCCGCAATTCTCCAATGGCATCGTCAATGCTCCATGCTTCTTTATAAGGACGGCGGCTGGTGAGTGCGTCGAATACATCCGCTACCGCAACGATACGTGATTCCATGGGAATCCGGTCACCCCTCAGCCCCTGGGGGTAGCCTTTACCATCCAGCGTTTCATGATGATGTTCGGCAATGTTGCGCAGGATGGAAACATATTCGGATTCGATCCCGAAGTCGACCAGCATCCGGTCAATGACCTGGCGGCCCTTGCCGGTATGCGTTTTCATGATCTCCCGCTCATTCATGTCAAGAAGCCCGGGTTTGAGCAGGATACTGTCGGGAATTCCGATCTTGCCGATATCATGCAATGGCGAAAACAGGAACACATATTCGACATATTCGTCGTTGAAGGCGTACTTCGGGGCCAGTTCCCTGGCCACTATTCTGGCATAGCGCGACATGCGGTCGAGGTGCGCGCCCGTTTCAGTATCGCGCAGATTCGCGATCTCGCGGGCAGCCTGGACAGTGGCAATCATGGTGCGAACAGCCGAGAATTCATTGATTACGACCAGCGAGATCAGGTGAGCGAATACATGCAGGAAATGCAGAGTCTCTGCATTAAATACATTTTTCTGATAGGAGTTGAAGAATACAAACCCGAAAAACTCCCCGTTCAGGTACATCGGCAGGGTATAGCTCGCTCCATATCCCTGCGCGGCGATCCGCCTGGTATGTTCTTGCGTCCCATTCCTGAAAATCGACAGGTCATTGACGACCCGGGGCGCGCCAGTCTTCAGGATTTGACGTAATGATCTGGCATTGCTTAGCTTGGCCTCATACAACACGAGTGGAGACGATCCGCCGCTGCTATGAATGAATGTCTTCAGGTCGTCCGTTTTGGAATCGTAGAGCACTACCGAGATGCGGTCTATGAATGGAAACCTGCTGTGAAGGGTTTCGTGCAGACTCTTCAGCTTATCCGAAAGTGGCGCGGAGCGATTGAGCGCGTCGAGTGTATCGGGATATTGGGGCATGAAGATTTCCAGGTTCCGGGAAAGACAATGCTTGTATTTATCGTAGCATAACCTGCTGCACAGAATTTTCAGGATTCCGTTTTCAAAAACAGTTTATGACTACCTTCTATTTCTCTATTTCCCGGCTGCGCGCTTCTCCAGATCGTCAAAAACGCCGTTGACAATATTCTCCAGGTCGCTCGGACCATCACGTCCATACGTAACACATTTTTCATAGCCGGTCGCCGCAAAGCAGATACGCGTGCTCCCTGCATCCATCATGCGCAAGACGGAAGTCGCAATCATTCCATCGTCCTTGAGAAAGACGGAATAGCGCGCAGTATATTGCGAAGGAAGTTCAAAGAAACGAATCCTGTAAAGCTCGTTCAGGAGGGCAACCAGTTCGGTGGTGGGGTAGGCAATTTGCAGAAGTTCGTCGCCCCGTTCGAAGGTAGCGCTTCCCCTGCCCGACAGGCTGACCCGCCGAACTGAAAAAGCCGCATTGCCAGGCTGGCGGGTCAGATGGAGATTGACCTCCTGGATAGGATAAGCGAGTGGAGGACCATCAGGTCCCAAGGCGCGTTCGCCTGCCATGGACGCTGACCCGGCAAAAAACAATATAAAAACAGGGAGCAGCCTGACAGGGAAAATCCAGTGCGGTAATGGCCGCACTCGATAAACCAGGAAAACCAGGCTGCGGAATCGCCGCAGGACAGCGGCACGAAAAATTATTCCGGCAGAATCACTGGTCATGGCGCTTTTTGCGCCGTGTTACCCAGCCCAGCAATCCCAGTCCGGCCAGCATCATCGCGTAGGTCTCCGGTTCTGGCACAGCTGTTACCGTATATCCAATATCATGGAGAATGCCGATCTCGACCGCGCTGTAGTCGCGGGTATAAGGCCCCGTATCAGAGGCGGCCAGCATCAGCATTCCTGCATAAGCGCTGTTATTATCATCCAGGTGGGAAACGCTGCTCCCCTCCTCCCACGGGGAGGGGGTATACAAACCTGCTGGATTACCTCCGTTTGCCGCCATGGCGTTGGGTCCATCGAAGAACAAACCTCCTGCGGGACTTCCCTCCCCCACGCTGCTCGCATCCCAGACCGTTTCGTTGATCGCGAAAGTTGTGGGATCGATGACCGGAGTGCCGTTCTTGTCCACTATATGGCTATCGAAGGCGCTCCAGCTTCCAGCGTGCCGTGTACCGAGAAGCGGATCGCCGAATTGCCCTATGGATGAAGAGAAACCAAGCGTATGGGTAAATTCATGGTACATCGTGGAGTAGAAGTCATACTGCTGATTCGAAACCGGCGCGTTGAAACCCAGCTGCCACTGATTCCCAAAGTTGATGTCCAGGGAACCATCGGGCTTGCTTCCGTTGGGATCAATGCCTGTCTGAAGTTTCTCGCGCACGACTTCGTCAAGATTGAAGCCTGGTACTCCACGATCGACATATTCACTTCCGGCCGAGGCCAGGGTATCACCCTGAGGATTATTAGTCGCCGTCGCTTCCAGTACGATAGTGCCTGAGTTGGTGAAGTGGCTGCCAAACATTTTAGAGAACTCGGTGGCAGCGGTGTTAAGCGCAGCTTGTCGAGCAGGACCATTTACGGGATCAAGAAACCCCGTACCCTGCGCATCCTTGTATACAAATTGAAAGTTGATGCCCGCATATGCAGCAAAACTGAACGACAGGGAGCCAGCAAACAACCCTACGTTAACTGCCACCCGCGTTGCCTGGGCAATCGCTTTCTGTTTTTGATTCTTCATATTTCGATTCTTCATATGACGACTCTCCCGCAGATTGTGATTCAGTAAATCGCGTTCCGCCTCAGTAATAAAAAACAAGACCTCGCGCTGGAATAAACCTGATTATCCTGCATTTCGATATCTTGTAAAACCTCCGCAGGAAAGCGATCAGGTGTATCGAGGGATATCAGAAGGCGAGTATCCAGTAAAATACACCGTTTAACATACTCAAAATAATACAAGAATATCATCCGTCAATGGTGCGTCAAAATTGGCTGGAACATTGAGCCGTCTCCTGAATATGCCAAGCTGTCGCTACGGCGCGGCTGAAAGCGGCGCCACACGGGCAACGAGCCTTCCCGCCTTGGCAATGATTATTGCCTCACCTGCAGCTGCTTCCTCAACTAATCGCGATAAATGCGTCTTCGCTTCATGGATATTAACTATTTTCATAGCAAATCTTGTGGACCAAGTTAAACCAGACTAAAACACAGCTTAATCTTGTCAGAATCAGGGCGCCGCTGCAAAAGAATTTACAGAAACCGACACCGCCAGGTCTCTCTGTCACCTGATAATTCCACGTCCTTGCACGGAAATGAAATCAAGAAAGCGCTGGACAGACGGTGTATCGCTAGCAAGCTGCATGAGCTGCACTTCCGCTTCTTTCAAAGAGAGGCCGGATCGGTATACCAGCTTGTAAGCACTTTTCAGTGCGCGAATAGTGGATTCAGAAAATCCCCGGCGCTTGAGCTCCCTCCAATTGAGGCCGTAAGGCATGGCTGGATTCCCTGCCGCCAGGATATAAGGCGGCAAATCCTGAGTCAGCACGGTGCCTAAACCGGTAAAGCTGTAGGCACCCACACGAACGAACTGATGAACCGAGGTGAATCCGCCAAGTCCGGCGTAATCGCCCACCTGGACATGGCCAGCCAGGGAAGCGTTGTTGGTAAAGGTCGTAAAGTTGTCTACCTGGCAATCATGCGCCAGATGAACATAAGCCATCATGAAGTTGTCATTCCCGAGGCGGGTAACGCCTGCCCCTTGGGCGGTGCCCCGGTTGAAAGTGCAAAACTCGCGAAGAGTGTTTCGATCGCCTATTTCCAGTCGGGTAGGCTCGCCCTTGTATTTCTTGTCCTGCGGCTCATCCCCAAGCGAGCAGAACTGGAAAATCCGGTTACTGCAACCGATGCACGTATGCCCCTTTATGACCACGTGAGGCCCAATCCAGGTATTGTCGCCAACCGCGACATGCTCTTCCACGATGGAATAAGCTCCGATGGTGACGCCGGAGCCAAGTTGTGCTCCGGGATGGACAATGGCTGTTGGGTGGATAACGGCTTCCTTCATGAATCAGTCCTGCTTTAAAAAACCTGAACCTTTGCGATCGCTGATACTCCGGATACTTTAGACACTCCAACCTCAGTGGCAGGAACCCCGGTTCTGGGCTAAGATAGTTTTGGGCATACCCACGTGCCTTACATGCCAAAAAATTTATCAACCCATCCGAAGCGTTCGATCGTGCCAGCAGGGGACCCTGTAATGACAGCCCTGAGCGACCTCACAGCCGAAACAGGACGCGACTCCTCCATGGCCCCCTCTCCGCCAACGGCTATCGATGACATCAATAGCGCAGATATTGCGCTTCGCGTATTGAATCTGTCAAAGACCTATCGCATTTATGGCCGGTCACGCGATCGGCTGCTGCAAGGCTTGTGGGGTAACCGGAAGCAACTGTATCGGGAGTTCCGGGCGCTGGACAGCATTTCCTTTGAGATCCGGCGTGGAGAAACTGTCGGGATCATCGGTCCGAACGGATCCGGGAAAAGCACGCTGCTGCAACTGATCGCCGGAACACTCACACCCACCCAGGGCGAAATATATATCAAAGGCAAGGTGTCGGCTTTGCTTGAGCTCGGAGCCGGCTTCAACAGGGAATTTACCGGCCGCGAGAATATCCACATGGCGGCATCGATTGCGGGACTGAACACCGGCGAGATCAGACAGCGCTACGAGCGCATCGCAGCTTATGCCGGCATTGGCGATTTCCTCGACCAACCGGTAAAGACGTATTCGAGCGGAATGTATGTACGCCTCGCGTTCGCCGCCGCCATTTCGGTTGAGCCGGAGGTACTGATCGTAGATGAAGCACTGGCGGTGGGAGACATGGAGTTCCAGGCGAAGTGCATGGTGACATTGAAGCAGATGCAGGAACGGGGCACCACCATCCTGTTTGTCAGCCACGATGTAGGAGCGGTCAGCGCCCTATGCGAGCGCACCCTTTACCTCAAGCATGGTCGGGCACTGGAAATCGGCCCCACTCGGGACGTCGTTGCACGCTATATTCGTGAAGTACAGGAAGCAAGCAACCGGAAAATCAACGTAACCATTTCTGAAAAAAACGACTTGAGGACTGGCGGCATACCCGATGCTTCTGAAACCGGAATCACCCCCACCCGCTGTACTGATCCCTCCGCCGGGTCTGATTCAGCATCAGGAGCCTTTGTAGCAGCAGGCCGGTTCCAAAGCGTGGAGAAGGAGCATCTTGCACGCTTTGCTGAAAATGCAAGTCACTGCCGCTCGGGGACCGGCGATGTGCGTGTAATTTACGCGGAAATGACAGATGATAAAGGACTGCCGGTACGCTCGGCAGAATTCGGACAATCAATCCTCATACGTATCATCGTTGAAGCTGCTCGCATCTGTACTTTTTCAGTCAACTACAAAATTTGCGATAAAAACCGGATACCAGTGATAGGAGCGGACTTCCTCATGCAAAGTCAGACGCTGCTAACCCTGGAGCCATCACAGCAGGCCGAGGCGCTTTACCGGACATCACTTCCGCTGACTGACGGCAGATACAGCTTGAGAATTTCGCTTACACACCCCGTCAACGCTCATCAACAGGCACTGTTCTTCGATATTGTGGAGATCGCCTACGTATTCGAAGTGCTGCCCAATCCGACTGCAAAGTTCTGGACACAGGTTTATCTGCCGAATACGCTCGATGTAAGGGTTTTGAAATGAGAAACACCCGGCGGAAAGACCTTTCTGATAACCTTTCCGGGAGGAGCAGCTTGCTGGTCATTGCCCATCCCGGACATGAATTGCGCCTCTACGGCTGGATCGCCCAAACGAAACCGCTGGTTTGCATTCTTACCGATGGTTCGGGAAGCGATGATCAGCCCCGGTTGGCGGCCACCTTGAACATCCTGCAGGAACTGGGGAGTGAAATCGGCCCGGTGTGCGGTGAACTCAGCGACCGGCAAATCTACCGGAAGATGCTGCATGGCGAATACGACATGTTCGATGACCTCTGCGAACGGTTGGCTGCACTTATTGCTGCACAGGATATTCGCACGGTGGTAAGCGACGGCATCGAGGGCTACAACCCGACGCATGATTTATGCGAAGTACTTGTCCGGACTGCGGTGGCTATTACCAACAACGTCACCAGCACCACCAGGACTAAGGATGGGAAAGAATGCCTTGTCCGGCATTACACTATTCCCCTCATGGGTGATCCACGACCCACTGCACAGCCAGCTGCATGTCGCGCAGAACCTGCGAATCCTCCTTTTCAGTGGGGGGACGGACAGTGCATTATCGAATTGAACGAGCGTGAGTTGACGCACAAGCTGGAAACCATGCGCGAGTATGCCAGTCAAGCGGGTGGAATCCTTCAACAGGAGGTGGAGGATGCATTCCGCTCGTATGGCGAAGATGCTTTTGCCCGTGAATACCTGTTTGCGTCCGCCGCACCGGGGAAAGAGCCGGAACGAAGCTTCCTCCAACAGAAACCCTTTTATGAAAGCCACGGGAAACAGCGCGTAGCGGATGGGCGCTACCGCGACGTCATCCGGTTTCACGAGCATGTTCTGCCCATCATGAATTGGCTGAGTACAAAAACATCGGCTGCGCGGATATAGCAGGGAAAGACAAAAGCGCGATGAGGGTACTCATAACCAATAACACGCTCGATGCCCGCGCCGGCTCCGAACTGTACGTCCGCGATCTGGCTCTGGCGCTGCTGCGGCGCGGCCATAACCCTGTGGCCTATAGCACCCGGCTTGGAGCAGTTGCCGAGGAATTGCGTTCGGCGACTATTCCCGTCATCGACGATCTCGATCTGCTGACGGTCGCGCCCGACATTATTCATGGCCAGCATCATCTCGATGCGATGACGGCCATGTTGCATTTTCCCGATACGACTGCGGTCTACTTCTGCCATGGCTGGTTGCCGTGGGAAGAAATGGCGCCGCGCTTTCCCACGATCCAGCGCTATGTTGCCGTGGACGATCTCTGCCAGGAACGCCTGCAATGCCTCCATGGCATTCCCCCCGAGCGCATTTGTGTAATACGCAATTTTGTCGATCTGAGGCGATTTGGCGTGCGCGCGGATTTACCTGCCATACCGCGTAAAGCCCTGGTTTTCAGCAACTATATCAATGAGCACGGTTGCCTGGGAATCCTGCGCGAAGCCTGTGCCGCCCGCGGCATCGAACTCGATGTCATCGGGCTTTCCGTGGGCCGCAGCGAGGACCGGCCTGAACAGATCCTTGGCCGCTATGATATTGTCTTTGCAAAAGCACGTTGCGCGCTTGAGGCCCTTGCCAGCGGAACGGCCGTAATAGCCTGCGACGCAGCCGGGCTCGCGGGCATGGTCACGCCGGACAACTATGAAACCTTTCGCGCGCTCAATTTCGGTATACGAAGTCTGCGTAATCCGATTACCCTGGATACCATTATGCGGGAACTCGACCGGTATGAGGCAGCCGGAGCGCGTGAGGTTACCCGGCGCGTGCGATCAGAAGCCGGTCTCGATCCAGCAATCGAGCAGATTCTCCATGTCTACCGGGAGGCAATCGAAGCGCACCGTGAATCCAGGGGAAGAGAACCAAGACGGGAAAGCCGCTCTGATCCCCGCCTTCAGTCGGCAAGCAGATATCTGCGCGAGATCGCCGATTTCACCAAAAGGCGCCATCAGGTGGAGCAGGAGAAACATCTCGCTCTGGCTAAAGCAGCCGCAGAGCACATACGCGCTGAGCAGGCCGAGTTCGAGTTGGCGAAAATCCACAACTCGCGTCTCTGGTCACTTGTCATGTCGCTCTACCGGCTCAAGTACAGGCTATGGAATCGTCCCATTGCTGCCCTGCGGGCACGCCGGGAAAATCGAAACCGGGAGAATCAAAAGAACCAGGACGAGGGCAAAGCTAAAGAAAACAATAATCCAAACGATCAGGCCAACGTATTCGAACAAATCCATGCCCGCAACGCCTGGCAGAGTTCTGAGTCCCGTTCGGGGCCGGGCTCCACGCTGGAACGAACCGAGATACTGCGGCGCGAACTTCCCGCTATGCTTAGCCGACTCGGCATTCGCACGCTGGTGGATGCGCCCTGCGGGGATTGCAACTGGCGGCAGCATACGGCAATCGATCTTGATGCATATATCGGCATCGATATCGTTCCTGCGTTGATAGAGGAAAACCGGAGGCGCTTTCCTCATCCCAAATGGAGATTCATGGTTGCCAACCTGGTAGAAGATGACCTGCCGCGTGGTGACGCAGTGCTCTGCCGCGACGCCCTGATTCATCTGTCGCTGGCGGATATTCTGCGGACACTTTCCAATATCCGGCGCTCCGGGACAAAGTACTTGCTGGCAACCAGCCATGATACGGTCAGCGTCAACACAGATATAACTACGGGCGGATGGCGTTCCGTGAACCTGATGCTGGCGCCTTTCAACCTTCCCACTCCACTGGACCGCATCATCGAAAATCCGCAAACCGGAAAGATACTGGGCATATGGATGCTGGCCGAGGTGCCGCTCTCCTGATGAATCTGATGAATGCACCCGTGCTGTTATCCCCTGGTTCCGAACCAGTATTGCCCGTAGATACCGCCGTCGTCGGCGTCGGATATTTCGGCAGCTTGCATGCATTGTGCTACTTCCGCCTGCCGGGGAGCCGCCTCCAGGCATTGGTCGACCCCGATCCGATTACGCAATCCCTGGCTGAATACCTGGGCGTTCCCTGGTTCACATGTGTTTCAGAACTGCCGCCCACAATCCGCGCGGTATCGGTTGCGACACCGGTTGCCACGCATTTCGGGCTGACCAGATCCCTGCTCCGGCAAGGACTGGACGTCCTGCTGGAAAAGCCGATCGCGGAAACCGCTTCACAGGCGATGGAACTGCGAAGGGTAGCGGAGGCGAATCAATGCATCCTGCAAATCGGGCACATCGAGCGCTTCAATCCGGCTTTTACTACAGGAAGGTTACTGCTCCCGCTCGCCCGTACCATCCGGTCAGTGCGCACCACACGACATCCTCCGCGACCAAGCGTACTGGATGTGGTCATCGACCTGATGATCCATGATCTTGATCTGATTCTGCATAGCCTGGATTCCTCCGTAACGGAACTGCGCGCCTCCGGCAGAAGCCGTGGTTTGACTGCTATAGATGAAGCAGAAGTTGAACTGACTTTCTCCAATGGTTGCCGGGCTTACCTGGATGCGCACTGGGGGGGAAGTACCGAGCAGGAAGAGCGCCGCATGGTTGCTGAACTGGAAAATCATGAAACCTGGGTCATCGATTTCAGGCAGCGGACAACCTGTCGCAAAGCATCCAGCAGCTCATCAGATGCTTTTCCTGCGGACGTCTGCACGCTCCTGGTCCCCCCGCAGCGGATACAGGAAGATACGTTGAGCCTGCAACTCGCAGCCTTCCTTGATGCCTGTCGCAACCGTTCATTACCCCAGGTTACGCCGGCGGAAGGCAATGCTGCCCTGGAGCTGGCGCACCATATCCGGCAGCAGATACTCAAGCCCTGCCCGTGATTATTCCGCAACTCGACCTCGCCGGGGAATATCAACAACTGCGTGCGGAAATCGACGCTGCTGTGCAGCAGGTGTTTTTGAAAGGCGCATTTATCGACGACGAAGAAAACGCGGCGCTGGAATACGAACTTGCGGAATACATCGGCGCTGCTGAAGTCATCTGTGTCAATTCCGGTACCGATGCGCTGCTACTCTCTCTCAAGGCGTTGGAAATAAGTGCGGGGGATGACGTAATCGTGCCCGCCTTCACTTTTTTTGCAACGGCAGAGGCAGTGAGCCTGGCAGGAGCACGCCCCTGTTTTGCCGACTGCGCGCCCGGCCAATACAATATCGATGCGGACAGTGTAAGGCAGGCGCTGACACCGCGGACAAAGGCCGTCATCGCTGTCCATCTTTTCGGGCAGCCAGTCGATCTCCTGCCGTTACAGGAGTTCTGCGCGAGCCACAACCTGTGGCTGATCGAAGATGCAGCGCAAGCAATCGGCGCCTGCTATCACGATCGTGGTATCGGATCCTTCGGCATCACGGGAGCCTTCAGTTTCTACCCCACAAAAAACCTGGGTGCCTTTGGTGACGGCGGAGCGATTGCCTGTAGCGACCCCGATCTCGCCACCCGACTGCGGCGCCTTCGAAATCATGGGCGGCAAGGTCGCTACCAGCATTCCGAAATCGGCTTCAACAGCCGTCTCGATGAACTCCAGGCAGCAATACTGAGAGTCAAGCTGCCGTATCTGGATGGCTGGAACGCGCAGCGCCGTCAACTCGCCGCGCTGTACCGGCAAGCTCTCCAAAATACGGAATGCGACTGGCCGGCAGTCCTTGAAGGGACTGTTTCCGTCCACCATCAGTTCGTAGTTACCCATCCGCAACGCAATGCGCTGCAGCTGTTTCTGGCGGAGCACAACATTTCAACCGCCGTTTTCTATCCCATTCCCTGCCATTGCCAGCCGGCCTTCTCGGAATCGCACCCTGGTATCTCGCTGCCGCTGGCCGAATGTCTTGCCGATCAGGTGCTGGCCCTGCCTATCTACCCCGCCCTGCCTCCCGAAGCAATAAGGCATATCGGGGAACTGATACAGGATTTCGAACAACGTTGAACACGGGAAGGGGAAATCACCCTGACCTCTATTATTGATAAGGAATAAACCTTATGGCCACACTTCAGGAAAATGTCAGCATGGCGGTATTTTGTGACTTCGAAAATGTCGCCCTTGGCGTGCGTGATGCGAAATACGAGAAATTCGATATCAAGCCGGTGCTGGAGCGATTGTTGCTGAAGGGCAGCATTGTCATAAAAAAGGCTTATTGCGACTGGGATCGTTATAAGACCTTTAAAGCTGCGCTGCACGAAGCAAATTTCGAATTGATCGAGATCCCGCACATCCGTCAGTCCGGTAAAAACTCAGCCGATATCCGCCTGGTCGTGGATGCGCTCGATCTTTGTTATACGAAATCGCATGTGAACACGTTCGTCATTATCAGCGGTGACTCCGATTTCTCGCCACTCGTCTCCAAGTTGCGCGAGAACGCGAAGCAAGTAATCGGTGTCGGAGTCAAGAAATCAACTTCCGACCTGTTGATAGCCAACTGCGACGAATTCATTTTTTATGACGATCTGGTACGGGAAATCGAGCGTACTGCGGTGAAACGCGATATACCAGAAGCGCAGCCTGCGGTGAAGCATACCCCTGCGGAGGGAAAACGCCCGGGAGAGGAGCTCGAAGCCCGCAAGAGCCAGGCAATCAACATGGCGGTGGAAACTTTCGACGCCCTGGTATCCGAGCGCGGCGACAGCGGAAAAATCTGGGCATCCACGCTCAAACAGGCGATCAAGCGCCGTAAGCCTGGCTTTAACGAATCTTATTATGGCTTTCGTGCTTTCGGTAATTTGCTTGAAGAGGCGCAAACCCGAGGCCTGCTTGAATTGGGCCGTGACGAGAAATCGGGCACCTACGTTTATCGCAGCAGCAGCGCGACGGCCGAGAGCAACGCAGCAGTGGAAGCATCGCCGCCTGCTCCCGTTTCGCCTGAGATTGCGGCACCCTCAGCGCCGCTCAACGGCATCAACTCCCTGGATGAAACGCATCAGCCAAGAAAAAATCGCCGAAAGACCGTGGAAAAGAAAGCAGATTTGCTGCCGGCAATTCCTGTCCCTGAGACAGAAACCGCGCACGGGCAAGCTGCCAGCAATCCGGCAGATCAAGCAGTGCCTGAAAAATCAGGAATCAAGGAAGGGAAAAAACCAGCTTCGCGCCGTCCACGCGAAGCGAAAGCCGGGACAGACAAGATCGACAGGAAGTCCGGTTAGTCTTTTCGACTTCCCGGTTCAGAAACTGTGAACCATGGCTTTGATACTTTCTTTGATCCTTTGAGCGCCCGCTCAAAGGAGCGTACCGGACAGTATTCCAGGTCGATTCAAATATTAATTCAAATACTCGAACACTTCGACAACCTTGCGGACACCATCCGTGGATCTCGCGATCTTCACCGCGCTTTGCGCTTCCTCCCGGTCCACCATCCCCATCAGATAAACCACTCCATCCTCGGTCACGACTTTGACGTGGTTGGCCTGGAATAATCCCTCATTCACGAACTTCGCCTTGACCTTGGATGTAACCCAGGCGTCATAAGTGCGCGCGGTAAGCGGCTTGACCTCACCAACCGCAATTTCATTGGTAACGTCACGCACGCCTTCCACCGCCTTCACGATGTCTCCAACCTCATTCTTAACCTTCGTGGATGCCACTTGGCCGGTCAGCAGTACCTTACCATTGAAGCTCGTGACCTCCACATGGACCTTGCGGCCAAATTTGTCCTTGATCCTCCCGTTGCTCTTGAACTCGATGCTCTCATCCTGCATCATGGTGCCGCTTGTACGCCTGTCCTCGGCTACCGCGTATCCACTGCCCGCGGCCGCGCCCGTTACCGCCACCGCAGCGCAACCGGCGAGAAACGAAAGCGGAAGCAGAAAAAAAACAACTGCCCATAACTTCGAGTTCAGGTTTTGCATATATTCCCCCAGGTAAAATATCTCAACCTCTACTTTATCTCCTTTTATCCTCTCCTTGGTGCATCCTTGCATCCTTTTCTGCATCAAAAGTGATTGCCAACCGGGGTGGGACATCGATAAATTGCTCCATCGTGAATCGTGAAGAAGGAGTTGGATTTAGCATATTGACGCTTCACCGTCGATCTCTATGAAACAACGACCGTAGGAACTGTCACAAGGGCCATGAAAGCAGCAATCACCCCATGGAAAGTCTAATAAACCCGCCAGTAAGCCGGCTTGCGCCGCAATCTCACTAGATGGATCCGTTCAATAAATTGCCTTCCCTCGGCCTCTCCCGCTACCAGATGGGACAGTTCTCCGTATCGCCTGGAGACCTTGCTACCCCACCGGCGCATAAGGACCCAATCGCCTAGTAGATCAAGAACAAGCTCAGCCTCATACCAACGCTGCGCCGTTTCCCAACGGGCACGGATAAAACCTGTGGCCAAAAACCCTACTTCTGAGTCCTTTCCTGTTCCTTTCTTGCTTTCCGAACTACTTTGAAGATTGGCTTTGGCAATTTTATTTTCCCAATTCTTTCCCGAAGTCTTCACTGGCTTCCCAGGGCCGGATGGGGCTGGATGACCTGGTTGACGATAATGGTGTCAGCCCGCGCCTCGACTTGGGCAAGATCGAAAATCATCTGCAGCCGCATCCAGAAAGCAGGAGTGCTTCCCATGGATTTTGACAGCCTTACCGCCATCTCCGGCGATATGCCGGCCTTTTCGTTGATGAGACTGGACAAGGTAGGTCGTGACACGTTTAACGCCTTGGCAGCCTCGGTGACACTTAAATCCAGCTCTTCGATTGTGCTTTTCACAATCCTGCCAGGATGAACAGGATTCTTCATGCCCATTTTCAGCTCCTTCAGTGGTAATCGGTTAAATCCAGGTCCTGCGCCGTCCCGTTCTCGAAGCGGAAAATAACCCGCCAGTTTCCGGTAACGCGAACACTCCAGAATCCCTTGAGGTTACCAGTCAGAGGATGAAGCCTGTAACCGGGAATATCAGCTTCCTCGATAGTCTCAGCAGCCTCCAGAATCGTGAGAATTTCCTCAACTCTGGCAACCATGTTTGCCCCGATCCCACTACGGTCGCCCTTTTCGTATAACCTTTTCAGGCCCTTGTGACGGAAACTCTCGATCATGAGCAAGTGTAGCCTGTAGCCTCACACATTACAACAATACAGGACTTACGCGTGCCGCCCAGCAATCACTTCGAGAAACTGCGTGGATCTGGCGAGGTTACATTCGATCCATGTCAACCAGCAATGGCAGTTGATCTTCCGCTGGGATGGCGAGTGCGGGAGGCTGACGGAATTTATCTGGATAATCACAGCTACCGATGAAAGCGAGGCAAAAATGCTGACCACCAAGCGCAAGCCGGCGACTGTCGGCGAAATCCTCACCGAAGAGTTCATGCAGCCGATGAGCCCGACCCAGAGCGCGCTCGCCGAGGCGATGGGTGTTCAGCGCAAACACGTCAATGAACTGTGCAGAAATCGCAGGAATGTGACGGCGGCGACGGCACTGATTCTTGCGCGCGTGTTCGGGCAACAGCCCGGATTTCTGGCTGAATGTGCAGCAGCGCAACGATCTTTGGGAGGTGATGAATACGCCCAGGGAGCGTGAGCGAATCGAGCGCGCGCGGCGCGTGCAGAACACAGCCTGAGCACAGGTCATACGTCCTGATGCTTCGGGACGGACCACAATTTGAGAAGGAGGCATTGCCTCAGGGGCTTCTATAACGCAGAGGTCTGTACGGGCAATCAGGATCATGGGATCGAAGCCCCTGCTCCCGACGCTGATGGCGGTAATGGCGTAGACGCTGTTTCCACTCAGGGATTGAGTGGCGGAGGCGGTGAGATTCGAACTCACGAACGGTTGCCCGTTGCCGGTTTTCAAGACCGGTGCAATCGACCACTCTGCCACACCTCCTGCAACTGTTTTCAAGGCCGGTGCCTAAACCACTTGGCCACGCCCCCGAAACTGCCTGCGAATCATACTCGTTCGGGACCTGTTTTTCCAGCAGCGCACCTGCGATAACGACAGGATTGCAACTTTCCATAAAGATGAGTAGTCTTATGCGTGTAAAGTTTCGTCAACCAAGGAGACGTCATGCAACCTGAACTTCGATATTCCAGCCCGACTGTGCAAACCGGACTTGCAGTCGATCGCAACAAGGTCTTGCGCAACACCTATTGGATGCTTGGCCTGACCATGATTCCAACGGTGATCGGCGCGATGATCGGAATGAGCACCAACTTCGCGTTCCTCGCGCAAGCGCCTATCATGGGACCGCTGGTGATGCTGGCCATCATGATGGGATTGCTGTTCGGCGTGAGCGCTACCCGTGACAGCATGGTGGGAATCGGCTTGCTGTTTCTGTTTACTTTCGTGGCCGGGTGGTGGCTGGGCCCGATGCTGCAGTATGCGCTTCATTTCAAGAATGGCGGGCAAATCATCGTAACCGCCGCGGCGGGAACGGGAGCGATCTTCTTCACTCTGGCCACCATTGCCACGGTGACGAAGAAGGATTTCAGCTTCATGCAGAACTTCCTGTTCGTGGGGCTGATCCTCCTGATCATCGCGTCGATCGCCAACCTGTTCTTTGCCATACCGGCAGCCTCGCTCGCCATTTCGGCAGTCGCGGTACTGCTGTTCTCCGGCTTTATTCTGTTTGATGTAAGCCGCATCGTGAACGGCGGGGAAACCAACTACGTGATGGCGACCATGGGCATCTACCTCAGCCTGTACAACCTCTTCACCAGCCTGCTGCACCTGCTGCTGGCTTTGTCGGGCGAGAAAGACTGACGCACAGAGTGCAACAGGGTAAATACGGGATAAACTCCGGCTAGCAAGCCAGGAGAATCCGGGAATACCTCCGGGGCGACTGGAAACAGTCGCCCTTTTTCATGCCTTTTTCAAGCTTGCCCGCCGGCTTTCTCGAACAGCGCGATGGACTCGACATGCGCGGTATGCGGAAACATGTTGATCACACCTGCCGCCTTCAACGCATACCCATTCCTGTGCACCAGCACGCCCGCATCGCGCGCGAGTGTAGCGGGATTGCAGGAGACGTAAACGATGCGCCACGGCTTGGGCTGCTGCTCTTCGAGAGCGGTCACCACGGCGATGGCGCCCTCCCGTGGAGGGTCGATCAGCATCTTGTCGAAATCCCCCTGCTCCCGCACCCAGCTTTCATCGATTTCAAACAGGTTGGCTTCCATGAAACGGGTACTGTCCGCCAGCCCATTGCGTTGTGAATTTTGACGGGCGCGGGAAACGAGCGCCGCGCTGCCTTCATAGCCCGCTACCTGCGCGCCGCGCCGCGCAATGGGAAGAGTGAAATTACCCAGTCCGCAAAACAGGTCCGCAATGCGTTCTCCCACGCGGGGATCGAGCAGGTTGAGCGCGCGCCGCACCAGTATGCGATTGACCGCCGGATTCACCTGGGTGAATTCAGTCGGATGAAACGGAATGGTTACATCGAATTCCGGCAGCGTATAACTCAATTCCGGCGCGTCTTTCGGATAGAAAGGACAAGCCGTTTGCGGACCACCGGGTTGCAGAAAAAGCTGAACGTGGTGCTGATCGGCAAAAACCTTGAGCAAGGCTTCATCCTGCGCGCTCAGGGGTTCAAGAATGCGCAGGACCAGTACATCCACGTCCTCGCCCAGTGAAACTTCAATCTGCGGCAGACGCTCGCGGATGGACAGGTTTTCCACCAGCTTTCGCAATGGCATGAGGAGCGCCGAAATACGCGGCGGCATGATCCTGCACGTCTGCATGTCGGCAATGAAGCTGCTGCGCTTTTCATGAAAACCGACCAGTACGCCACCTTTTTTTGCTACGTAGCGGACTGACAGCCGTGCCCGGTAGCGGTAACCCCAGGGTAATCCACAAACCGCCGGCAATATTAGTTCGGGTGCGACCTTGCCGATGTGCTTGAGATTATCTTCGAGCACGCGCTGTTTTGCTGCCACCTGGGTGCGAACGTCCATGTGCTGCATGCTGCAACCGCCGCAGATGCCGAAATGGCGGCATTCTGGCGTTACCCGCGAAAACGCAGGCCTGAGAATCTGAGCGACCTGGGCAAGCTCGAAGCTGGGTTTTTTGCGATAGGCGTTATAGGTGATAACCTCCCCCGGCAGGGCACCCTCGATGAAAATGACCTTGCCCTCAGCGTGTGCAACGCCCCGGCCTTCCTGATCCAGGGATTCGATAAGAACGGGGGCAGTCATGTTCAAGCAGGCAGGTCCAAAATCAGGAACGGGTTCGGAAGGCTGGAGATTCTATCCACGGGATGCCATCCGGAATCTGCCGCCTCTCCCTGCCGGAAAATGAGCAGCCGCAGCAACTGGCGATCAGTCCAGAAATGAAGAAGCTTCGCTCAAACAGAACCACTGTTCGAGAAATTCCTGCCAATGCGGCTCGGAAGATTTGCTCAAAGTGAAGCGAACGAGCTCGCATTCACGTTGATACTGTTCGTTGTTGAAGGTTCCGCGCATAAGTTGAAAGCGCAGGAACACAAGGTAGGTATTCACCACGTCCGTTTCGCAATAGTTGCGAATGGCGGCAACCTCGTCTTTCTGGAAAGCGCTCCAGACCTGGGAGCCCTCCATTCCGGATTTCCCCGGAAAACCCATCAGCTTAGCGAGTTCATCCAGCGGAACATTGGCACGCGGCTGATACAACGCCAGGATATCCATCAAGTCGAGATGCCGCGTATGGTAGCGGCTGAGATAGTTGTTCCATTTGAAATCGCGGTCGTCATCGCCCATATCCCAGTAGCGCCGGGCCTTCAGGCCGTGGATGAGACTGCGGTAGTGGAGCACGGGCAGGTCGAACCCGCCCCCGTTCCAGGAGACCAGTTGGGGGCTGTATTTCTCTATGCCGTCAAAGAAGCGCTGTATGAGTTCAGCTTCGGAATCCGCCGGACCTCCCAAAGACCATACACGGAATTCATCCTTGTCGCGCAGCGCACAGGAAACCGCCACCACCTTCTGCAGGTGCAGGGGAAGAAAATCGCTTCCGGCAGCCAGGCGGCGCGACTGAAACGCCATCTCGGCGATATCCGCGGCCGGAAGCTCATGGGGAAGATTATAGAGCCTGCGCAATCCCTCTGTATCGGGAACAGTCTCGATGTCGAAAACCAGTACGGGAGTCACGCTAGATATTCAAATAAATCCTGTTCTTGAGCGTGCCCGGCCCTCTGCCACTCGCCTTTACTTCTTGGCCCATCCGCCGTTCCCATCCTGATACCACCAGCCGCCCCGCGCCAGTTCGATCCAGCGCTGGCCGAAGGTGGAGCGAATATCGGCTTCCCATTCCGGGTGACTATTGGCGCGGGCAATCTCGCGATAAAGCGCATTCCTGTCCTGGTTTTCCGCTGCGATCAATCCATTCACCGACTGTCGACCCGCCAGGGGCACCGCGTTGGCGTCCCGCATGGCAATGAGGCCGTCCCGCGTGAAGCCTATCGCTCCACTGGAATAATACGGCTCCAACTGGCCATGACGCTGCTGCATGCTCCGCTTGATGCTTGCTATCGCGGGGGTATCGATTTCGATATTGGCCTGGGTATACCCGGCAAGCGGCACCAATGACAAAAGCATCAGCAGCGCTGCCCGGAAAATCGAACTGACCATGATGTTTGCCTTTACTGTTATGGCTGCTGCTGCGGCTCTGCCGCAGGCTGGGAAGAAGATGGGGGTGAAACAGGCTGCTCCGTCTTTTCACCCGTTTCAGGTTTCTTGAGTTGCCACACTTCTTCTATTATCTTGTCTGCTGCTTTTTCGGCTGCGGCGGCAGGGAAATAAATATTGATGGTAACGCAGGCGGTTGATAGCACGCCGGCCAGGGTCAGCAAAGCTGCCTGGAACAAAAGATTCTTCATTGTCTATCCTGTTGAAGGACAGGCCTGGCATTGGCGTCCGTAATCCGTTGAAGGCGACTTATCAATTCCTGCCAGTCCACCCTGCGATTATAACCTATCACGGTGATCGCCGGGATTCCCCCGCCTTTGACGATCAGATATCCGTGCGGCAAGGGTTCCGATTCTATCCCGCCCATATCGCAAACACCGTTGCGCAATCTACAGCTCCACCCGATCTGCGAATAGCCGAATTCATCGAAGACACGCAGGAAACTGCGCTGGATGGCAGCGGCAGCGCCGACTCCACCCAGTGACGAAATGCTTTGCACCGCCCGCTGGCTGATGCGGCGTCTGTAATCGCCCCGGCTGCTCATGAGGCGGGCATTGAATTTCACCGGTTTCCAGTCAAAAAGCTCGAGATCGCGCACGACCACGTCCATGCGGCCTTCCATATTGCCAAATGAGAATGCGCCGGTGAGCAGGTCAAGATCGAGATTGCGCATGTCCACATCCGCCATGAGGGAGGGTGCGGAGCCGAAGGGTTCCAGCGCTTTCAGATTCCACACCAGCACCGTGCCATCGAACACATTGAAAAGCAGGGCGCCCTGCACTTCAATAGCGGAGCCGTCGAATGTAACCCTGGGGATTTTTCCCGAGAGAGTGCCGTTCATCGGCTGTATCCCGAGCGCGCGGGTGAGCTGCTCCATGGATATGGGCGAGAGGTCGCCGCTGAACTGCCAGCGCCAGCCGGGGGGCGATCCCTGCGCTTGCCCTTGCCTGATGGCGCTGAAGTTCTCCAGGGTCAGCCTGCCGTCCATCAAGGGTGCTTCCATCCGGGGAATGCGAAAACCCGGTTCATTCAATCCGGTTATCTCCAGGGGGATATGGACCGGTCCCACGGGTAGCCGGCTTATGTGACCACCCCTTATCGTAATGGCCGCGTGCGTCAGCGCAGTTGCTCGCAGAGGTATGCGCGCATTGATATCGTGCAGCGCAAAACGTCCGCCCTCGTCCTCCAGTGATATGCCACGCAGATCGACATCGAGCATTTCGCTCACACCATTCCGGAATCGCCACTTTACTCCCGCCTGCCCGGCGGTCTTCAATGCGGAAAAAGAAGTGTTGACCAGAAAAGGTTTTACGATCTGGCTGTACAACCCTGCCATCTGGAGATCAGGCGCGTCGAGGTCCAAATCGTGCAGCGTGCGGGCGCTCCAGTCCATGCTGCCGGACAGATCGATCTCGCCAATCTCTGCCAGAGAGAGTTTTCCCGTGCGGAGATGGAGGATATTGTCATCGAGTTCGCCACGCGCACTGAAACGGTCACCCCGAGCAGCGAAATACAGCGGTTGCCAGAACACTTCCCCTTGCGGCCAGTGCGCATCCGCCTGCCACTCCCATCCATGGGCCTTCTGCCCGGGAATCCGTCGAAGCGTGCGCCTGGCCTCTGCATCGACGGTAATACTGATATTCTCGCCGGCATGCAAACCGCTGGCATCGCTGAAGGCTACGCCCTCCACTGCCAGGTGGGCATCGATGTCAGCAGGTCCGTCAAGGTCAGCCCGCAGTTTCGCTGCACCGCTGATTTTCCCTTTCGTGGACGAGGGCAGGATGGCATTCTCGCTGACCGGCAGCAATTGCACGATCCGGGCGACCTCTCCGTTAGCCGCGGTAAGCGTACCTTCCCAACCGGCTCTTCCCGTGCGAAGCAACAGCTTCCACCCTTCGCCTGTCTTGCCTGCGCTGTTTCTGATTCTCACATCCAGGGTTTTTACGTCGGAAGTTCTGCCGGGAGCAGACAAGCGAAATGTCACAGGCAGGGGAGTGGATTCCGCCAACCTTAGCGCGCCCTTATCACACCTGATCGCGTCCCTGGCCGCGTGAAATCGATCGCACGAAAAATGCAGGTTATGCCAGGTCTTTCCCTGAATCGCCACCTCGGTCAGCTTCATCCCCAGCGAGAGCGACGGCGGAGCGCCAGTGAGGGTGATCCGGATTCCGTTGATATTGAAACGCGGACCGCGGATATCCTCTGCAGAAAGGGCAAGGGACGCAGCCTGCGCGGATACCACTGCGGGGAAGAACGCTGCCAGTATCCTGATGAGGAATTTCATCATGAGAAGCCATTTTTCGTTCATCCTGGGTCCTATTGCCGGCCCTGCTGCGGCTATCAGATCCCGTCTACCCCCTGAAACCGATCATCACGCAGGGAAGACACCCGTGGAAAGGTAACGATCCCCCCGGTCGCAAACGATCGAGACGATCGTCGCATTTTCTGCTTCCGCAGAAACCTTGAGCGCCGCGGCGAGCGCGCCGCCCGATGAAATCCCTGCAAAAATCCCCTCCTCGCATGCGAGGCGTCGCGTCATTTCCTCGGCTTCATTCTGGGAAACCAGCATGATGCGGTCCACCCGGCTCGAATCATAGATTTTTGGCAGATAGGCTTCAGGCCATTTGCGGATACCGGGAATCTGAGCGCCTTCTTCCGGCTGCACGCCGATGATCCGGACCTCGGGTTTCTTCTCCCTGAAATAGCGGGAGCAACCCATGATGGTTCCGGTCGTGCCCATGCTGCTCACGAGATGAGTAATTTTTCCTTCGGTATCCCGCCAGATTTCGGGAGCGGTGCCTTCGTAATGGGCGCGCGGGTTGTCGGGGCTGGAAAACTGGTCGAGGATGATTCCCCGCCCCTCGTCGCGCATGCGCTCGGCCACGTCGCGCGCTTCTTCCATGCTGCCCTTCCTGGAAGTCAGTATGATTTCCGCCCCATACGCCTTCATCGATTGCCGGCGCTCCACGCTGAGATGCTCGGGCATCACCAGCACCATGCGGTAACCCATGATTGCCGCCGCCATGGCGAGCGCGATGCCGGTGTTGCCGCTGGTGGCCTCTATCAGCGTATCGCCGGGCTTGATTTCCCCCCGCTCCTGCGCACGCGTAATCATCGACAAAGCGGGACGGTCTTTTACCGAACCCGCCGGATTGTTGCCTTCCAGCTTCAGGAGAATGGCATTGGCAGTGTTTCCGGGCAGGCGCTTGAGCCTGACCAGAGGCGTATTGCCGACAAAATCTTCTATGGTTTTGAACATGACCTGCCCGACTTGTGAAACGTCACAACGAATTCTCGCAGTAGTGTTGGAGTAACGCGTAGTGACCGTAGGAGATGAGGCGAAAGCGTAACTTATGGATAGTGGATGGGTTGGCCAAGCCTTCATCCATTCCGCAACACCTGCGATACCAACCGGTATGCGAGGATTATTCCTTGGCCGCGGGCTTGTGCTCCTTCCTGGCCGCCGCCCCACCGCCGACTGTGATATCCTTGCGCAGCTTTTGAACCGTGGCGGGACCAATGCCGCTCACATTCTGCAAGTCGTCCACGGATTTGAAAGAACCCTTCTTCTTGCGATAGTCGATGATCGCCTTGGCCTTGGCCGGGCCGATTCCCTGAAGACTTTCCAGTTCGGCCTGACTGGCGGTATTGATGTTGATGGCCGCGAATGCTGCCCCGGAAAACACAAAGAGCGTAACTAGGAGAAGAAACAGTTTGGTCATATTTTTAGGTGTACTTTAGAACGGAATATCATCATCCATATCATCGAACCCGGTGCTGCTTCTGGCAGGCGCCCTGCTGCCGGATGAACCCGGTGCGAATCCCCCTTCTTCCCTCTCCGGCGCTTCATAGCTGGCGCCGCCGGGCTTGCTGCCGAGCATTTTCATATCGGTGGCGATGATATCGGTGGTATAGCGCTCGACGCCCGCCTTGTCGGTCCACTTGCGCGTCTCCAGCCGTCCTTCCACGTAGACCGGGCGCCCTTTCTTGAGATACTCGCCTGCGATCTCAGCCAGCTTGCGGTAGAAGGTGACGCGATGCCATTCGGTTTTTTCCTGCTTTTCGCCGTTCTTGTCTTTCCAGGTTTCGGTGGTTGCCACAGTGATGTTCGTTACCGCGTCACCGTTCGGCATATAGCGCGTCTCAGGATCCTTGCCGAGGTTGCCGATGAGTATGACTTTGTTGACTGATGCCATTTATGCTTCCCCTCCAAGTAATTGAGCCACACCCTGCTCATCAAAACCGCGCATATCTACTTTCAGGTAAGCCACCCCTTCGCCCGCAAGCACAAGCGCCTCATGCACGCCCGGCAGTGCCGCCAGTTGCCGCGAAAGCCCGTGGGCAGCGCCGGTATCCATTACCTGCACGTGATACATCCTGGTGCGGACAGCGGCGGGCGCCTTCATGGTAACGGCAAATACCAGCCAGAACATGAGGAGCGCGCCACAGAATGCAAACAGTGCGGTACTCCCGTAATGCTGATAGAGGTATCCCCCGGCGCTGGCGCCAACAAACGTACCCAGGAACTGGACGCTGCTATAGACACCGATGGCAGTACCTTTTGCCCCTACGGGAGCGATCTTGGAAATGAGTGAAGGCAGGGTCGCTTCCAGCATGTTGAAGGCAGTGAAGAATACCAGCAGCGCCCCTGCGGTGCCCCATATCGAATCGAATGTATAAGCCAGCAGGATCTGGCTTGCCAGCAGCACAGCCACGGATATGACAAACACCTGCTTGAGCTTTGCTTTCTTTTCGCTATAGATGATCACTGGAATGATCAGCAGCATGGAAATGACCAGCGCGGGAAAATAAACTTGCCAGTGATGATCCACCGCGAGCCCTGCCTGCCGCAGCGATAGCGGCACCACCAGCCACAGCGCCATCAGTACGGCGTGCAGTGCGAAGACACCAAAATCGAGCCGCAACAGTTCCGGATTTCGCAAAACATTGGAAAATCGGCCGGCGGATGCTTCCGTATCAGAATGAAACCGGCTGTCCGTCGGGTTGGGAACCACGCGCGAAACTATGACCATTGCCAACAGCACCAGCACGCCTGTCATCAAAAAAATTCCGGGCACGCCGATCATGCGGTTAAGCGACGGCGCAATGACCAGCGACAGCGCGAAGGTAGTCCCTATCGTCATGCCGATCGCCGCCATTGCCTTGGTGCGGTGCTCTTCGCGTGTGAGATCCGCGGCAAGCGCCATCACAGCCGCCGAAATTGCCCCTGCACCCTGGATGACACGGCCAATGATTACCCAGTAAATGTCCGTTGCCGCGGCTGCGACAAAACTGCCCAGGGCGAACAAGAGCAGGCCGCCATAAATCACCGGCTTGCGGCCGAAGCGATCAGACAGCCAGCCGAACGGGACCTGCAGTATCGCCTGCGTCAACCCATACGCCCCCAGGGCGATCCCGACCAGCGTGTAGTTGTCGCCTCCCGGCAGATGTTCGGCGTAAAACGCGAATACCGGGAGAATGATAAACATCCCCAGCATGCGCAGGCCGTAAATACTCGCCAGGCCCGCGATCGCGCGTATCTCTGTGGATGACAGTTTCTCGGAAGACGATGAGGGGGACATGAATCAGATTGGGAAAACGCGGAAACTTGAGTATATTAACAGGTTTGGCCGGTTCTCAGGTAGCGTTGCCCCGGTGGATGAACCTGGCAATGAGCAGGCGCCGGACCGTCAGCGAAAGGAGTCAATGGAACTCATCAAGATCCGCGGTGCGCGCACGCACAATCTCAAAAATATCAATCTCGATCTGCCGCGCAACAAGCTTGTCGTCATTACGGGTCTGTCCGGATCGGGCAAGTCTTCGCTGGCATTCGACACGCTTTATGCGGAGGGCCAGCGGCGTTATGTAGAATCGCTTTCGGCGTACGCCCGCCAGTTCCTGCAATTGATGGAAAAGCCGGATGTCGACCTGATCGAGGGATTATCGCCCGCCATCGCCATAGAGCAGAAGGCGACTTCGCATAACCCGCGCTCGACTGTCGGCACTGTCACTGAAATACATGATTACCTGCGCCTGCTTTTCGCGCGGACAGGGGATCCGCAGTGTCCCGACCATGGCATCACGCTGACCGTGCAGAGCGTTTCCCAGATGGTCGATCATGTGCTGCGGCTGCCGCCGGATACCCGTCTGATGATACTTGCGCCACTGGTAGTGGGGCGCAAGGGCGAGCAGGTGGACTTGATCGATGAACTGCGCGCCCAGGGTTTCATCCGGTTGCGGGTCGACGGGAACGTATACGAAATCGATGCCCTGCCCAAACTGCAAAAAAACCAGAAGCATACGATCGAGGTGGTCATCGACAGGCTCAAGGTTTCGCCGGATTCGAAGCAGCGGCTGGCGGAATCATTCGAAACAGCGCTGCGACATGCCGAGGGGCGCGCCCTGGCGGTAGAGATGGACTCCGGCGCCGAGCATCTTTTTTCAGCCAGGTTCAGTTGCCCGATATGCAGCTATTCGCTGCCCGAACTGGAACCGCGTCTGTTTTCGTTCAACAACCCGATGGGCGCCTGCCCCAAATGCGATGGCCTGGGCAGGATCACCTTCTTCGATCCCAGGCGGATCGTCGCGTTTCCGCATCTGTCATTGGCTTCCGGCGCCATCAAGGGATGGGACAGGCGCAACCAGTTTTATCATCAGTTGCTGGTGAGCCTGGCCAGCCATTACGATTTTGATCTGGAAGTGCCTTTCGAACAACTGAACAGCCATATTCAGGACCTCATCCTGAATGGATCCGGCAATGAAAAAATCATGTTTTCGTATCTGAACGAAAACGGGTCGAGGAATTATCGCAAGCATACGTTCGAGGGAATCATTCCCAACCTGGAACGGCGCTACAAGGAAACCGATTCAGTTACCGTACGGGAGGAACTGGCGAAATATCTGAATTCGCAGCTCTGCCCCGAATGCACTGGAACGCGCTTGCGGCGGGAGGCGCGCCATGTGCATGTAGGCGGCATGGCAATATATGAGATCAACGCCTTGCCGCTTAAAGAAGCGAAGGTTTTTTTCGACCAGATCACACTGACCGGTCATAAACTTGCCATCGCAGAGAAGATCATCAAGGAGATCTCCAGCCGTATATCATTCCTCAACAATGTCGGACTGGACTACCTGTCGCTGGATCGGTCCGCCGATACTTTGTCCGGGGGGGAATCCCAGCGCATCCGGCTTGCCAGCCAGATCGGGTCAGGTCTCACCGGGGTGATGTATGTGCTCGATGAGCCTTCCATCGGCCTGCACCAGCGGGACAACAGCCGCCTGCTGAAAACCCTCAAGAACCTGCGCGATCTCGGCAACAGCGTGATCGTGGTGGAGCACGACCAGGATGCAATACTGACTGCCGATCACGTGGTAGACATGGGTCCGGGAGCCGGTGAGCATGGCGGCGCCATTATCGCGCAGGGTACGCCGGAAGCTATCCAGCGGGATGCCGGTTCGCTTACCGGAAAATACCTCTCGGGCGAATTGACCATAAGGGTGCCCGAGAAACGCACCGAAGCTAAAAATGGCCGCTGGCTGCGGATTGAAGGCGCCTCGGGAAACAATCTGAAAAACGTGACCCTGAACCTGCCGGTGGGACTGTTCGTTTGCGTCACCGGTGTATCCGGCTCGGGCAAATCCACGCTCATCAACGAAACACTCTACCAGGCTGCTGCCCGGCATCTTTATGGCAGCGCAATCGAACCCGCTCCCTATCAGAATCTGGAAGGACTGGCGTTTTTTGACAAAGTGATCAGCGTGGACCAAAGCCCGATCGGGCGCACGCCGCGCTCGAATCCGGCCACTTATACCGGGTTGTTCACTCCGATCCGGGAGTTATTCGCCGGTGTGCCGCAGGCGCGGGAGCGCGGCTATGGGCCGGGGCGGTTCTCGTTCAATGTGAAGGGGGGCCGTTGCGAAGCCTGTCAGGGGGATGGCATGATCAAGGTGGAAATGCACTTTCTTCCCGACATCTACGTGTCATGCGATGTCTGCCACGGCAAGCGCTATAACCGCGAAACCCTGGAGATTCAATACAAGGGCAAGAACATTCATGAAATCCTGCAGATGACGGTAGAGCAGGCGCATGAATTTTTCAGCCCCGTACCCGTGGTGGCGCGCAAGCTCCAGACCTTGCTGGATGTCGGTCTGGGTTACATCAGCCTGGGCCAGTCCGCGACGACGCTCTCAGGCGGCGAAGCGCAACGGGTGAAGCTGTCGCTGGAACTCTCCAAGCGTGACACGGGGCGTACGCTCTATATTCTGGATGAGCCCACCACCGGGCTTCATTTCCAGGATATCGATCTCCTGCTCAAAGTGCTGCACCGATTGCGCGACCACGGCAATACCGTAGTGGTGATCGAACACAATCTGGATGTGATCAAGACTGCGGACTGGATTATCGATCTCGGTCCCGAAGGCGGCGAAGGCGGCGGCGAGATCATCGCACAGGGACCGCCGGAGGAAATAGCAGCAAATGAAAGGAGTTTTACCGGGCATCACCTCAAGGACATGCTGGAGAATTTTCACTCGGTCACCTGAATACCGGCGTGAGGCTGGAAGGTGAAAGTACCATGAATCCCCGAACACTCCTGCTCGATAGTTTCAACGCCGCGCTCGCCGCCGCCGATCCGCTGCGCGTCGTACCGCCGCATCTTGCTTCCGTGGTATCTCTCGCGCTTGCAGTCAGACAGCATGAGAACTACATTAGAGGCCATATCAGGAATCGTGTTAAAGGACGGACCCTGGTGGCAGGTGCGGGCAAGGCCGCGGCAGCAATGGCGCAGGCTGTGGAAACCCATTGGCCGCAAGAAGTGCCTTTGAGCGGAATCGTACTCACCCGCTATGGTCATGGCCTGCCGCTCGAACGAATCCGGTTGATAGAAGCAGGCCACCCCCTGCCCGACGAAAGCGGGGAGAAAGGGGCCCACGCCATTCTGGCGGAAGTAGAAAAACTGGGAGCCGGTGATTTCCTGCTGTGCCTGCTAAGTGGCGGCGGCTCCAGCCTTCTGTCGGTACCGGTAACCGGCATATCGCTCGATGATCTCCGCGATGTCACTACCCAACTGCTGCGCAGCGGCGCAACCATCCAGGAAATCAATACCGTACGAAAGCATCTCTCCGCGACAGCGGGCGGACGGCTGGCGGCTTCAAGCCGCGCTCCGGTGCTGACACTGATTATTTCCGATGTAACGGGAGACGATCCAACCCATATTGCTTCCGGCCCGTGCGCCCCTGATCCCACGACATTCTCCGATGCGGTCGCCATACTCGAACACTATAAAATCAATGCGCCGGCAGCCGTGACGCAGCTATTGCGTGTAGGAATGGAAGACAGGATCAGGGAGACGCCCAAACCCGGGGATGCCGTTTTCGATCGGGTGGAAAACCGCGTGATTGCAACGGCGCGTGCTTCACTTGCGGCAGCGGCAGAATATTTTCGCACACAGGGAATTCCGGCTGTAGTGCTGGGGGATTCCGTTACCGGGGAAGCGCGCGAGGTAGCCAAGGTCTTCGCCGCAATGGCGAAAGAGGTGCGGCAACATGGGCAGCCGTGGAAGCTGCCGGTAGCCCTGATTTCAGGAGGCGAGACGACAGTCACATTACGGAAAAATGAACAGGAATATAAGAGGAGCGGACAGGGAGGACGGGGCGGCCGCAATACCGAGTTCCTGCTGTCGCTCGCCATCGAACTGAATGGCGCGGCAAATATCCACGCGCTCGCATGCGATACCGACGGCATAGACGGCACTGAAAACAATGCAGGCGCACTCATCACGCCGGACTCCCTCAGGCGCGCCGCTGAGCGGCGCATGCATCCCTCATCCTTGCTGACCGGTAATAATGCCTATGCCTTCTTCGAAGCCTTGGGCGATCTGGTCATGACGGGTCCAACCCGAACCAACGTCAACGACTACCGTGTCATACTGATTCTGTGAATCTGCGACACGAGGTTCGAATCCCCTCGATGCGGCCGGAGGCCCCGCCCGGCCGGACGATGCCTGCCGCGGAATCTCTCGCTGCTTGCAAATGTCACAAAACCGCAATACTGTTTACATATCATCGAAATATAAGAAAAAATCAAAAAAAAGGGAGAAGATCCTGACGATAGAAGGAACGACCTGATGGCAGCAACAATACTGGTGGTGGAAGATGAGCCCGCGATCCAGGAACTGATCTCATATAGTCTCCGGCAGGCCAAGCATACGGTTTTCTCGACGAAAAACGCAGAGGAAGCCATGAAAATCATCAATGAGGCGCTGCCCGACCTGGTGCTCCTGGATTGGATGCTACCCGGGATGAGCGGCGCGGATTTTGCCCGCATGTTGCGAAGAGCGGCCCGCACAAAGGATATTCCCATTATCATGCTCACCGCTCGCGCGGACGAGAGCGACAAGGTGAGCGGACTGGAAAGCGGCGCCGATGATTATGTTACCAAGCCTTTTTCACCCCGGGAGTTGCTGGCGAGAATCAAGGCGGTACTGCGGCGGCGCGCCCCCGAAGCCGCTGACGACGTGGTGGAGATCGGTGGACTGCGACTGGATTCGGCAACCCATCGCGTCACTGCGAATGAGATCGAAGTCGTGCTCGGGCCCACCGAATTCCGCTTGCTGCACTATCTCATGACCCATTCCGAGCGGGTACATAGCCGTTCCCAATTGCTCGATCAGGTATGGGGCGATCATGTATTTGTCGAGGACCGTACTGTCGATGTGCATATCCGCCGCCTGCGCAAGGCCCTCGAAAATGTCGACAAGGATGGATTGGTGCAGACGGTACGGGGCTCCGGCTATCGTCTCTCGGCAGGCCAAGCGGTGAGTGCGGGATGAAAGCTGGGATGATCTGCCGTAACCGTTCCAGCTGACGTTCGTGTCAGGTTTCTGGGTACACCTCGCCTATCTCGTACTGATTGCTGTTGTAAGCGGAGTACTGTTGACCGTGTCCGGCGCAGTCGCGGCGCTGGCACTTTATGTCATCGTTCTATTCCTGCTGGTTCTGCACCACTCGCGCAATCTGATGCGGCTGGACCGATGGCTCCACAGTGAAGAAGCTGCGCTACCCGACGGCTCCGGCAGATGGGGAGATGTATTCGCGCGCCTGGCCCGACTCATGCGCGATCAAAAACAAGTCAACCAAAACCTCAGCTCCGCTTTGGAGCGTCTGCGGCGCGCCACCTCAGCCATGCCCGAGGGAGTGGTCATCCTCGATGAAATGGACCGCATCGAATGGTGCAATCCAGTGGCCGAAAAACACCTGCGCATCAATGCCGGTCTCGATGCCGGGCAGCATATTACGCATCTGGTGCGTCAGACCCAGTTCGCGGAATATCTCGCCTCGCGGAATTACAAGGAACCCCTGGTAATCAAACAGCCGCGGCAGCACGAGTTGATGCTCTCGCTGCAGTTCGTTCCTTATGGCGACAAGCAGAAACTGCTCCTCAGCCGTGATATAACCAAGCTTGAAAGAATCCAGACCATGCGCCGCGATTTTGTCGCCAACGTTTCGCATGAACTGCGCACGCCTTTGACTGTCATCGGTGGATTTCTCGAAACACTGTCGGACGATAATCAACCAGACCCTGAAACACGCAAATGGGCGCTGGAATTGATGAGCGAGCAGACGCGACGCATGCAGAGGCTGGTGGAAGATCTGTTGACCCTGTCGCGGCTCGAGGATACGGAAAACCAGGTGCGCGAAGAGCACGTCCATATACCGGAAATGTTGCGAACGCTGTATGAGGAAGCGAAGTCCCTGAGTGCAGGGCACCACCGCATCACGCTCAAGCTCGATACCACCGCAAGACTCCTGGGCAGCCTGTTTGACCTGCGCAGCGCCTTCATCAACCTGATCAGCAATGCCATCCGCTATACTCCGGATGGGGGGCATATAACGTTGCGCTGGGCCGTTCAGGACGAACAAGGTGTATTTTCGGTGCAGGACACCGGGATAGGGATCGAACCCGAGCATATCTCGCGTCTGACGGAGCGCTTCTATCGCGTGGACCGCGGCCGTTCGCGTGAAACCGGAGGCACGGGCCTTGGTCTTGCCATTGTCAAGCACGTCCTCAGCGGTCATCAGGCGAAGCTGGAAATTACCAGCGAACCGGGCAAAGGCAGCCATTTCAGTGCGGTGTTTCCGGTTACCCGGCTTCTGATGCAGCCAGGTGAGTGAAGAGCGGCCTGCTGCGCGCGGTATAATCGCTGCATACCATTTCCCCGGAAGGCGGATATCGGACGCAGCGAGCAGCGGAATCAACCGATCGCCGCGGACAGGATATCGCTATCCATGCATGAAGAGACGTACCGTTCCTATGTCCAGAACCCGGCCTGAACATCCCGACCTTACCGAAACCACTGTCAGCAGCCAGGAGGTTTTTGATGGCGACCTGCTGCATGTCTACCAGGACCATGCACGCCTCCCCGACGGCAAAGTGAAAATTCGCGAGTACATCGCGCACCCTGGCGCAGTGGTCATTATCCCACTGCTCGACAATGGCGAACTGGTGCTGGAGCGCCAGTTCCGCTATCCGCTGCACCGGGATTTTTACGAATTGCCCGCTGGAAAAATCGACTCCGGGGAGGAACCGCTCGTGTGCGCACAACGGGAACTGCTGGAAGAAACCGGTTATACAGCGAAAAGCTGGCGTTATCTCGCTACCCTGCATCCCTGCATCGGCTACTCGAACGAGAAGCTGATCTACTATCTCGCGCAGGAACTCACCTTCGAGGGGGCCAGCCTCGATGATGGAGAACATCTGGAGGTGTTTACCCTGACACCGGCAGACGCATTGGAATGGGTAAAGGAAGGGAAAATTACCGACAACAAATCGGTTTCAGGCTTGTTCTGGGCGGAGAAAATATTGAGAGGCGAATGGGCAGTAAAGTAACAGAGGAGAAAAGTAGCAGAAGAAAAAGGTGGCAGGGATTGTACGGATCAGGTGGATTCTGACCCGCCAAAAACTTTTAGCTCAAAAAACTTGTGCCTGCTCCTATTAATCTCTGCGTGATCGCAGTCGCTGGGGCGTACAAAGTTTATTGAGCAGGGTAATGGCAGAGAACATGCTGCTTCCGCCGCGGCCTTTTCCTGCCTGATCATGGACTCTGCTTATTTCCAGGGTATCTCCCTGTACCTGCGCACTTACAGTGTAGGCATCGAAACCGAAATCCTTGGCGAAGTCGATCCAGTCGACAGGTAGAATAAACTCCGCTCCGTTTACTATACGCCTGGCATTCAAGCCAGCAGGCAAGCTATTCTCTTGTAGCGCTTTCCATGCGTCGGGCAATAAAGTGTTATCGGACTGAAGCGTGGTTTCATACATCAGAACCTTATCGCCATCTCCCTTATTTATTGGAACTAGAAGAACGTACACTTTCTCGTGCAGTATGCGCAGCAGCAAGTGATCGGCAGCTTCCCCCCGCGCTCTTTCTCCCCTGGTCTTGACTTGAAATACCAGGTGATTATCCGGAGAAATATCGGTAGCCACAGATAGAATATCGAGCTCCGGAGACAATCCTTTGTCCATGAAAGAGACGATCGTACGAGGATCGGCATCGATCTGCATGGCGGATACAGTGAGCGAGAAGACCATCAGCAGTGGGAGCAGCGCACCAGGGCGAATCATGATTCAAACAATGTCCTGTTCCTGCGAAATAAATCTTCTATATCCGTGGCGTCCGTCAATGCATCGAATATCACTCTGATATTTCCCGCAGGATCGATCAGAAACGCAGTAGTGCTGTGATCCACCTGATAATTCAGCATGTTCCCGGCATTTTTCGTATAGAACGCGGTTTCCACGCTGAAAGCAGCCTTGAACCGCTCCAGTTCCCCACCCTCGAGCCGCAAATAGCCAAGGTCGGTTCCGAAGGCCTTGGTGTACTGTGACAGCACTGCGTCGGTGTCCCGATCCGGGTCTATTGTTACAAAGATTCCGCCGATCCTGATCTTTTCGGCCGCAGCAGCTTTGACCAGCATGGATAGATTGGCAAGCGATGCCGGACAGACATCCTTGCAGTGGGCGAACCCAAAAACGACTAATTGCCACATCCGGGGGTCCTTGCCCGTATGTACCTGATTCAACTGGGTGGCAGCCTCGGGAAGCAAGGGTATCGGGCGGCGCAGGAGAACTGTAGCCGCCTCACTTCCGGCACTCACTGCCAGAAGCAAGATTGCCAGCATAGCGCTGAAGTATTGCCGGTATATTCGCGAGCGGATTTTGCTGATGTATTTCATGGTCAAGTCAATGAATTCTTCTGGTTGGCTTCCGGAAACGGCCCACCCTCTTCAATTTTGGGGAAGAATCCCGGAGGAGAAGATGGGCCGGAATACAAAGGCATAAAGGACTGCGGTAATGTTGCTTATTCAGCCAATTGGCGGATATGCATGACGGAGAAATTAAATTCACATTTGCAACTGGAATGCCAGTTTAAAAACATCGACGTTCTCACCTGTTACATTCGGCGCGTAATTGATGCCTTTAGTACGAAGATCACCGTGCTGGTAGTACGCTGAAATACGGGCGTTGAAGCCACTGATGACATAATTCACCCCAGCCTCGATTTCTTTCCGTTTGCTGCTGTTATCAGGCTCAACGTTGGTAAATCTTCCATAAGGTTGAAATTGTCCGATCCCTACCTTGACGGGAATCAGGTAGAGGCCGGTAACGCCCCATGCTTTCCCATCGAATATGCAGAAGCAGTCCGGATCAGCAAAGGCCAGCGGCGAGTAATTGGCATAGAATTGCTTGTAATCACCGTTGACGGTAACTACACCCATATTTTTTGGCAGGACCTTTTCAAACAGGACATCGCCGACAAGACCCAGGAAATCGCTGGGATGCGCAAACGATCCGGCGCCATCCTTTTGATATGAAGTACCGGCTGCTAGCGCCAGAATGTCACCAGCCTGGCCGAAGTAGGTATTGCGAGTGTAATAGCCCGGATTCGGCTCGGGGTTCAGGAAATTGTAGGTAAGACGCCCGGCCCATGCGACACTATCACCCTGATTAGGTCCCATGCGTGCTGGTGTGGATGATTGCAAGCCTCTGTACACGCCGAGCGCGTAGCCCAGGGTGCCTTTGATGAAGCCGGGCTCGACATTGCCCCAAAAAGTTCCTCCGTCATCATGTCCATACCGGCCTGCGCCGAAGCTGCCGAATTTAGTACTGAATCCCTGGGGAAAGAACGGCGTTTTGATGGCATCATGTGTCGCATGATAAAAAGGGGCACTCAATTCGCCCCGTTCCGTGGGCACCAGCATGCGCCCACCCCAGAAATTGACAAAGCGGTTAATCTCGACCTTTCCGATTGCGGCGAGAATGTTGTAGGACATCCTGGGGTTATCCCCGGGATGGGTGTTATTGCAGAAAGTACATTCGGTGTAGCTTTCGAATTTGACATACTTGTGAATCTGCCCGTTGAGATAGACACGGGCATTGTCAATGCTGAAACTGGTCTGGAAATTGCCAGTACCCCTGTTTTCAGCCCATACGCCCGAACCTCGGAAACCGATGCCGAGAGTGAACCACTTGGTGTCATCGATAATCCACTTCGGACCATCCGCAATATGACCATTCATTGCGAATGCCTCAGGCAGCAAGAACAGAAAACTTAGTGCCAGCATAGCGCTGAAGTATTGCCGATATATCCCTGAACGGATTTTGCTGATGTATTTCATAGTCAAATCATGAATTCTTCTGGTTGACTTCCGGAAACGGCCCACCCTGTCCTATTTCCGGAAAGAATCCCGGAGGAGAAGATAGGCCGGAATACGAAGGTATGAAGGAAGGGGAGGATTGCCGGGATCAGCGCAGACCGCCTGCGGCAAATATGCCATGCGGCTTGACAAGACCGTCACGCGGCCCCCATACCGTGGCCACTGTGTCGGTTTCAGTATCGATCTTCAGGACATATCCGGAAACCCAGCTTGCCACCAGCAAATAGCGATTATCCGGTGTCGGACTGATGGTATGTGCTACGGAGTATCCACTCGGGAGTTCGAAACCGGGCCGCAGCCTCTTGATGAATCGGGGGTTTTTACGATCGGTCAGGTCGAATACCGAGATGTAGCCATCATTGCCGAACGTAAAATCGAGGGTATCCTCCTCTGCGATGTAGAGTTTGCCATTCACTACAGCAATGTCGGAGGCAGAACGGAGAACCCCTTGCTTATTGGCTTGATTGGTAGGCCAGAGTATCTGTTTCGCGGTTCCTTCATGGGTATCAAGCAGCCATACACTCGGTGGAATGATGTAACTCGTGGTCGAGGGCGTGAGGGAGGTTTTGTCGAATTGCATCGTTGCGGTGACAGCGTACCGCTCGTCCAGCCAGTACACGAAATGGGTAAAAGCCGCATGCATCGTCTCGTTGCCCAGCATGATCTGGCCTACTGTCTGCAGTTCACCCGTTTCCCTGTTCGGCCTGTATATATCGATTACACTGTTATCGAAAAAATAGCCTGTCCCAAGACCAATGGTGCCCGATTTATTGAAGTTAACTCCATGGGTTTGCTCAGTGTAGCCGGGTATGACAATCGGATCAAAACTCACAAACTGATTCGTTTTGTGGTTGATGACACGTATCCTGTCCGACGTAAATTCCGTGAAGTAGAGAAAATCAGAGTACGGCAACAGGGTCGGGCCGTGAATTTGCGTTCCTCTGCCTATCAACCAGTTGGGAACAGCCTGGACCTGGTTGACCGGTTTGACAAACGGTAATTCCCCAGGCTTGTTGGGTGTATCAGCTGCAAGTACTGCCTCGACCGTCAGTGAGGCGTAGCGCGTATCCCAGTTAATTTCGTTCACACCCAGGGCGATGATGTAGGAAGGGTGATCCGGCGTATTGTCGGAGGTGATATAAATCTTTTTCCCCTCGGGCATCACTACTGTGTGCTGCAAGGGAACATTCCCGGGCCAACCGGGAAGAGAGGTGGGGTCCAGGATGATCAGCTTGTCGTTTTCATAGTTGAAGAGATAGACCATCCCGTTGTGGTAGTCGATTGCAGTCGCGATAGGCTGGATATAATTGTTATAGACATCGGGATATTGATCGAGTGGAAGCGACTGAGGGGGCACTTGCCCCTTGTTCGCGTAATTATCATCGCCCGCATGCACCTTGCCATCTGCTTCACGCAGACTGTCGATTCTGGTACGCGGTGCTGAAGGCGACAGATTATCTGCCGCATGAATTGCGCTCACAGATAGTGTCAGGATGTATAAGCTCGCCTGTAAAAACAGGCGAGAGTTCTTCTTGATTAAAGTCATTTACGATTCCCCTTATAGGCTTTAAATGAATAAATCCAACGCGCTGAAATTTCCATCCGCCAAGGAACCGGAATGCCAAAAGCAGCTTCTTCCGGTTTGATACCGACCACTGACAGAATGAGGTATTTCCAACAGACTTTTTTCTGGATTATGAAAGCGCAGTGCCCGAGCCCTCCGCCAAAGGAAGCGACATCGATACAACTACGATCCGAAAGGCTAGCACCGCCGGGCTGGATTCAAATCGGGGAATAGGAAGGGGAAAATCCCGTTAATTGCTGGGTATGAGTTTGTGTGAAGCGGTGAGGATGCGTACTACTGTCCAGAATAAAATGAGTAGCGATCTGGAGAACTGCACAGGCAAAAGACAGCTGCTTTGGATGGGCAGAATCTTTTGGGAAAAACCTTGATCGTCATTTCCGCGAAAGCGGAAATCCATTGGTTTGTTATTGTGCTAAAAGATCTGGAGACCTGCTTTTGCAGGCATGACGATACCTTGATGAATCGGGTGCAGAATTCATCACTCCGGTGTTCCCGCAAATGCAAATGGTTTTATGAGAACTGCCCGATTTGCGAAATCGGGCAGGAACGGCTCTCTACTGCAGCAAAGGGGAAAGGATATCAGTCAATGCGGGAAGCCACACTGACTCTGTAGCTTATGTGAGCTCGAATATATGCGCTCACTCTGCAAAAAACTCCCGGACCTTGTCCATCCAGGATTTTGCGCGCGGACTGTGACGCGAACCGTCTTCCTGATTGATGACCTCCAGTTCCTGCAACAGCTCTTTCTGGCGGGAGGTAAGCTTGACCGGCGTCTCCACCACGACATGACACAACAGGTCGCCCGGGTTATTGCTGCGCACGCCCTTGATCCCTTTGCCGCGCAGTCGGAAGATTTTTCCGCTTTGTGTTTCCGCCGGTATCCGGATTTTCGCATGTCCTTCCAGCGTGGGAATTTCGATATCGCCCCCCAGTGCCGCAGTCGTAAAACTGATGGGCATTTCGCAGTGCAGGTCGTTGTGGTCGCGCTGAAAAACCGAATGAGGCGTCATGTGAATGACAACATACAAGTCCCCTGGCGGACCATTATTCACCCCTGATTCGCCTTCTCCCGATAAACGGATGCGATCGCCTTCATCCACGCCCGCCGGAATTTTTACGGATAACGTCTTATGGTGTTTGATGCGACCGGAACCACCGCAGGTATTGCATGGGCTGGAAATGAATTTGCCGCTGCCATGACACTTGGGACACGTCTGCTGGATCGAGAAGAATCCCTGTTGCATTCTCACCTGCCCGTGGCCGTTGCAGGTGGGGCAAGTGGTGGGCGAGGTGCCGGGCTTTGCGCCGCTGCCATGGCAGGTGCCGCAGGCATCCATGGTAGGAACGCGAATCTTCGTTTCGGTTCCTCGTGCTGCCTGTTCCAGTGAAATTTCCAGGTTATAGCGCAGATCCGCTCCTCGATAAACGTTGGCCTGCGCGCCGCGACCCCCGAAAAGATCACCGAATATGTCGCCGAATGCATCAGCAAATCCCTGGGCTCCCCCCCCGCCTATGCCGGCATCCACGCCGGCGTGGCCATGCTGGTCGTACGCTGCCCGCTTCCGGGGGTCCGAAAGGACCTCGTAGGCTTCTTTTGCTTCCTTGAAGTGTTCCTCTGCTTTCGGGCTATCCGGATTGCGATCCGGATGATATTTCATCGCCAGCCTGCGATATGCTTTTTTTATTTCATCCTCGCTGCTGTCGCGATTAATGCCCAGCACTTCGTAGTAGTCGCGTTTACTCATATAGTCTTCTTGAAAATTTGGCAGCACGGAAAGTAGCGGAGTAGCTTAAACCAGCTTCCTCTCCGGCAAGCCAAAACGCAGGATGCGGAAAGGAATGCTGCGCCTTTCCCGCACCGCTGCGCTTGAGATTTCTTGATACTTTTTTGGCTGCCGCTTTTTGGCCGCTTGGCGGATTTACTTCTTGTTTTTTACTTCCTCGAACTCCGCATCGACAACCTCTCCTTCGACAGGTTTTTCGGTCCCCCCGCTCTGGCCGGAAGGTTCCTCACCGGGTCCGGCCTGCGGACCCTGCCCCTGCGAATACATCTTTTCCGCCAATTTATGCGAAGCCTCGGCCAGCGCCTGGGTTTTGGCTTCGATGGTTTCCTTGTCGCCGGACTTCAACGCATCTTCCGCCTCTTTCAGCGCCGCCTCTATCCTGGATTTTTCCTCATCGGCCAATTTATCCCCATGTTCCTTCATGGTTTTCTGCACAGAATGGATCATCGCATCGCACTGATTGCGCGCCGTGACCAGTTCCATCGCCTTATGATCTTCCTCGGCATGGGCTTCGGCATCCTTGACCATGCGCTGCACTTCCTCTTCCGACAGGCCGGAACTCGCCTGAATCTTGATCTTGCTTTCCTTGCCTGTGGCCTTGTCCTTGGCCGACACATGCAGTATGCCGTTCGAGTCGATATCGAATGTCACCTCGATTTGCGGCATGCCGCGCGGCGCGGGCGGGATATCGGCCAGGTTGAACTGGCCCAGGCTCTTGTTGCCGGATGCCAGCTCGCGCTCGCCTTGCAGCACGTGAATGGTTACGGCGGTCTGATTATCATCCGCGGTGGAAAATACCTGCTGCGCCTTTGTCGGGATAGTCGTATTCTTCTGGATCAGCTTGGTCATCACGCCGCCCAGCGTTTCGATACCCAATGACAATGGGGTCACATCCAGCAACAGCACATCCTTCACCGCGCCCTGCAACACGCCGCCCTGGATCGCCGCGCCCACGGCCACCGCCTCGTCAGGGTTCACATCCTTGCGGGGCTCTTTGGCGAAAATCTCCTTGACCTTTTCCTGTACCTTGGGCATGCGGGTCTGCCCTCCCACCAGGATAACGTCGTCGATGTCGGAAACCTTTATACCCGCGTCCTTGATAGCGGTACGGCAGGGCTCCACAGTGCGCGTGATCAAATCTTCCACCAGGCTTTCCAGCTTGGCGCGCGTGATTCTTACCGCGAGATGCTTCGGACCGCTGGCATCCGCCGTGATATACGGCAGATTGACATCGGTTTGCTGGCTGGAAGAGAGTTCGATCTTGGCTTTTTCCGCGGAGTCCTTTAACCGCTGCAAAGCAAGCATATCCTTCTTGAGATCGATACCGTTTTCCTTTTTAAACTCATCCACCAGATACTCGATGATACGGGCATCGAAATCCTCGCCGCCCAGGAAGGTGTCGCCATTGGTCGCCAGCACTTCAAACTGATGCTCGCCTTCGACTTCTGCGATCTCGATAATGGAAATATCGAATGTTCCGCCGCCCAGATCGTACACGGCAATCTTGCGATCTCCTTCCTTTTTATCCATTCCGAAAGCAAGCGCGGCTGCGGTCGGCTCGTTGATGATACGCTTGACCTCGAGTCCCGCGATGCGGCCTGCGTCTTTTGTGGCCTGCCGCTGGGAATCATTGAAATAAGCCGGAACGGTAATGACGGCCTCGGTGACAGGTTCACCCAGATAATCCTCTGCCGTCTTTTTCATCTTCATGAGCACTTGTGCCGACACCTCGGGCGGCGCGACTTTCCTGCCACGCACCTCAATCCATGCATCGTTGTTGTCGGCCTTGATGATGGTATAAGGCACCATTTTGATGTCCTTTTGTACCATCTCCTCGTTAAAGCGCCGCCCGATCAGGCGTTTCACCGCGAACAAGGTATTTTTCGGATTGGTGATCGCCTGCCGTTTGGCAGAGGCGCCTACCAGAATCTCGCCATCTTCCGTGTAGGCAACGATGGAAGGGGTAGTGCGCGCGCCCTCGGAGTTTTCTATTACCTTGGGCTTGCCGCTCTCCATGACGGCGACGCATGAGTTAGTGGTTCCCAGGTCGATACCGATAATTTTTCCCATAATTGATCCTTGTATTAGTCAGTCCTTGATATCCGTTGTTATAAATCCGCCGAGTAATTCGCTTGTTACCGCTGAAATGGGGGTAAGGATCGTGATTTCAAGACTCTTTTCCCTTCGAAACCGAAACCAGCGCCGGCCGGATAACGCGATCATTCAGCACATAGCCTTTCTGCATAACCTGCACTACCGCGTTGTGCGGAAGCTCGGACTCCACCATGCACATGGCCTGGTGCAAATGCGGATCGAATTTTTCACCCTGGGGATTGAGCTGTCTGATATTGAACTTCGTGAAAGCCGCAGTCAGCTGCTTGAGCGTCAACTCCATGCCACTTTTGAAATTCTCGACGGTTGCATTTTCCACCGCCAATGCAGCATCCAGACTGTCCATGACCGAGAGCAGTTCAGTTGAAAAATTTTCAATAGCGTATTTGTGCGCGTTGGTGACATCGATCTGGGCACGCTTTCTTATGTTCTCGCCCTCAGCCTTGGCGCGAAGCCATGCATCATAATGTTCCGCTGCATCGAGTTCCGCTTTTTTCAGTAACTGTTCCAGGCTAGGCATGGTTTCGCCTTCCTGCTCGGGCGTCCTGGCCTTGTTTTCCCCAGTTTCCTGTACACCGCTTCCGCTTGTAACGGTCAGTTCGGGCTGGTCTGGTTGAGATCGGTTTTCTTCTGTCATGGCTTTCTCCTGATTTTCTATCCATAAATATGTCGGGACGGTTTCTCGATTTTCAAGCCCAAAAATGGAGCTCGAGGAGGTATGCAGGGAAAAGTGCTGATAGAAAAAGAAAAGATGTAAAAATCAGTGCTCCATACTGATTTTTCTCGCTAAGACAGCAGCGTTCCCCAGGTATGTTTCGGGTCTCAGTTCACGCAATCGTTTTTTTTCCGCATCAGGAAGTGTGAGACTATCGATAAACTGATGCAGCGTTGCCTGAGTGATGCCGCCTTTGCCACGGGTCAGCTCTTTCAACCGCTCGTATGAATCCGGCATGCCGTAACGGCGCATCACAGTCTGAATGGGCTCGGCCAGCACTTCCCAGGCATTTCTCAAATCCTCCTCCAGACGGCGTGGATTGATTTCCAGTTTGTCCAGCCCCCTGCCGCAGGAGTCATATGCCAGTAAAGTGTGTCCTAATGCCACGCCCATGTTACGCAGCGCGGTGGAGTCGGTAAGATCGCGCTGCCAGCGCGATATGGGCAGTTTCTCGCTCAAATGCCGCAGAAGCATGTTGGCAATCCCCAGATTACCTTCGGAATTTTCAAAATCTATTGGATTGACCTTGTGCGGCATGGTTGAGGAACCGATTTCATCTTTCCGGGTTTTTTGCTTGAAGTATGCCAGCGAGATGTATCCCCATATATCGCGGTTGAAATCCAGCAGAATCGTATTGATCCTGGCATAGGCATCGAACAGTTCGGCTACGGTGTCGTGCGGTTCAATCTGGGTGGTATAAGGATTGAATTCCAGGCCGAGCTTTTCCACAAAATCCTGCGCAAATTTCTCCCATGCGAACTCGGGATAGGCCGCCAGATGGGCGTTGTAATTGCCCACGGCGCCATTGATCTTTCCGAGAATGGCCACCTGCGCCAGGTGCCGGCGTCCCCGTTGCAGACGATAAGCGAAATTGGCGAACTCCTTGCCCACAGTCGTCGGCGTGGCGGCTTGTCCATGCGTGCGCGCAAGCATGGGCACTTCGGCCAGTTCATGCGCAAGCCGGACGAGCTTGCCAATGATGTTGTCCAGCGCGGGCAACATGATGCCGTCGCGGCTGTGCATCAGCATCAATCCATGGGAAAGATTGTTGATGTCCTCGGAAGTGCAGGCAAAATGAATGAATTGTTCGATTCTGCCAATCTCGGTATTTCCCGTTAATTGTTTGCGAAGCCAGTATTCCACGGCTTTCACGTCATGATTGGTGCGCGCCTCGATAAGCTTGACCGCTTCGCCATCCCTTTCGGAAAAATCCGTTATCAGAGCATCGAGCTGCGCAATCGTGTCTATGGATAACGGGAGCGCTTCAGCAATGACGGATGCCCGGCTCAATGCCTTGAGCCATTCGATCTCAAGCTGGACGCGGTAACGGATCAGTGCGAATTCACTGAAATAGGGCCTCAGCGCGTCGACTTTGCCGTGATAGCGGCCGTCAAGGGGAGAGAGTGCGGTGAGAAAGGATGAATTCATAAGTCAGTTTCCGGCGAAATTTTAACACAAGTAGGCTTCGGTCCCGTTATGCCATGCAGTGCGGAAAGCCGATATAATGCGCGCTGACTACTCTCTTCAAGATTCGCCATGAAGCTTATTGGATCGCTTACCAGCCCCTACGTACGCAAGGCACGTATTGTCCTCGCCGAAAAGCACGTTGGTTATACCTTCGAACTGGATGTCCCCTGGAACGATGATAGCCAGGTACCCGACTACAATCCGCTCGGCAAGGTGCCGGTGCTGATCATGGATGACGGGACGAGCGTGTTCGATTCACGCGTAATCGTCGAGTATCTCGACAGTGTCAATCCCGTATCGCGCCTGATTCCGGACGGCAACCGGCGGCGCATCGCGGTAAAACGCTGGGAGGCGCTGGCGGATGGTATCTGTGATGCCGCCGCCGCCATTTTCCTGGAACGCAAGCGCGGCAAGACGCAGCAAAGCGGACAGTGGATTTCCCGCCAGCAGAAAAAGGTTGAGGGAGGCCTGGAAGCGGCGTCGAGGGAACTCGGTGACAGAAAATGGTGCGATGGAAACGCCTATTCACTGGCTGACATCGCGTTGGGTTGCGCGCTGGGCTATCTAGCCTTCCGGTTTCCGGAGATCAAGTGGCGGGAGAATTTTCCCAATCTTGCGGATCTTGCCGATCGCCTGGAAAAGCGGTCTGCGTTCATGGAAACCGCGCCGCAGGACTGACAGCGACATTGCCAGACAAGATGGATCATACCTGCGGGAAGCGGGTATTCATTTTTACCTGGAGATAAATCCGGATTTTAAACTCCGTGACAATGAGGATCGTTACTTCCCGCAGCCTTCACCCCTCTTATCCCTGCCACCGTGGTCCGTTTTATCCGCTCTCCCTCTCAATCTCCTGTGTAGCGGTAATTACACCTCCTCCCAGGCACACCCTGCTTTCATATACCACCACGGACTGCCCCGGCGCTACGGCCCACTGCGGCTGGGCGAACTCGATTTCGCATTTATCGCGATCGAGGTAAGTGATCGAACAGGGAGCGTCCGGTTGGCGATAACGGATTTTGGCCGCGTACACCCAGTTGCAGCGAGGCATCTTGCCGCTCACCCATGTCAGGTCGGTTGCGGTAAGCGCGGGCCTGAGCAGGTCGGGATGACCATGCCCCTGAACCACCGTCAGGATATTCCGCTTCACGTCCTTGTCTGAAACAAACCAGGGCTCGCCGTCTCCCCCCCTTGTTCCGCCTATCCCCAATCCCTGCCGTTGGCCGATGGTGTAATACATAAGGCCGGCATGCCTGCCCATGACGTCCCCGGAAGGCGTCCGGATCTCGCCTGGATCGTTCGGCAAATAACGGTTGAGAAATTCGCGAAAGGGCCGTTCACCGATAAAGCAGATACCAGTGCTGTCCTTCTTGGAGAAATTGGGTAGCCCGTGGTCTTTCGCGATGCTTCGTACATCGCGCTTATAAAGATGCCCGATGGGAAACAGTGTCCGGGACAACTGCGCCTGGTTGAGCCGATAGAGAAAGTAGCTCTGGTCCTTTGTTCCATCCTCACCCTTGAGCAGCTGGAATACGCCCTCCGTATTGCGCACCTGGGCATAATGGCCGGTTGCAATATAATCCGCCCCCAGTCCCGCCGCATGATCCAGGAATGCCTTGAACTTGATCTCGGCGTTGCACAGCACGTCCGGATTGGGTGTCCGGCCTGCCTTGTATTCGGCAAGAAAATGGCTGAATACCCGCTCCTTGTATTCGGCGGAGAAATTTACCGCTTCAAGGGGAATTCCAATGACATCCGCCACGGATGCCGCATCTATCAAATCCTGTCGGGATGAGCAGTATTCATCCGTGTCGTCATCTTCCCAGTTCTTCATGAAGAGACCGGTTACTTCATACCCCTGCTGTTTCAACAACAAGGCAGCGACAGAGGAATCCACGCCGCCGGACATTCCGACAACCACGCGCGCTTTGCTCATTTCAGGCCAAATGAGTAAGTATGTCGAGCGGACAACCCTTCCCCGCCAGATGGTCTTCGATGCATTTCATGACAAGCGGACTGCGGTGGCAGCAGATCATGCTGCGAATTTCATCGATGCCGAACCAGCCGGCGCGTACGATCCCCGAATCCAGATTACGGCCGGGATCATGACCGCTTACTGAACCGGAAAAAGCAAAGCGTATGAATGTCGTATCTTCCACCGGGGAATGCCAGTGGTAAACGCCGAGTACGGATCGGGGGACAAACGTGTAAGCCGTTTCTTCCAGAGTTTCCCGTATCGCGCCATGAATGATTGACTCGCCCGGCTCCAGATGACCCGCCGGCTGATTAAATAACAGGCCGCTACTGGTTTGCTCTTCCACCAGAAGATATTGCCCGTCCTTCTCTACCACTGCTGCAACCGTCACATTGGGTTTCCAGATCATGATTTCGTTATTTCAACCGTTTTAATCATCAAATAGCAGAACGTGAATACAACCGGATACGGGCGCGAAACGTCATCCCCTGTTTATTATAAGGGATGCCATCCTGCTGCTGCCGCCTGTAACGCTTTTCAGGATATATAGAGAAGGCTCGCGGGCAAAAGCAAGCGCTTCTATCTGAAACGCGGTTAAAATGTATAAATTTTGCCGACCCGGTTCCGGCTCGTTCCGGATTATGGAACCGGCCCAGATCAATAAATGGAGATAGCATGTATCAGCACATCAGCATACCAGCGGAAGGTTCAAAAATCAGCGTGAATCCGGATTTTTCCCTGAATGTGCCGAACAATCCGGTCATACCCTATATAGAAGGCGACGGGATTGGAGTGGACATTACGCCGGTAATGAGGAAGGTAGTGGATTCCGCCGTGGAAAAAGCTTATGGGGGCAAACGCCGGATTTCCTGGATGGAAATCTATGCCGGTGAGAAATCGACACGGATTTATGGTGAAAATGTCTGGCTGCCCCAGGAAACCCTGCGGGCGGCGAAAGAGTATGCGGTCTCGATCAAGGGGCCGCTGACCACCCCTGTGGGAGGCGGGATCCGCTCCATCAATGTCGCCTTGCGCCAGGAACTGGACCTGTACATATGCCTTCGTCCTGTTCGCTATTTTCAGGGAGTGCCTAGCCCCCTGAAAAATCCCGAAAAAACCGACATGGTCATTTTTCGCGAGAACTCGGAAGACATCTATGCCGGTATCGAATGGGAAGCCGGCTCGGAAGGGGCAAAAAAAGTCATCGGTTTCCTGATGAACGATATGGGCGTCACCAAGATACGCTTTCCCCAAACCGCAGGAATCGGCATAAAGCCGGTATCGCGGGAAGGAACTGAAAGGCTGGTGCGCAAGGCAATCCAGTATGCGATAGATAACGGACGGCACTCGGTAACACTGGTGCATAAAGGCAACATTATGAAATTTACCGAGGGTGCGTTCAAGAACTGGGGCTACCAGCTTGCAGCAAAAGAGTTTGGGGCAAGCCTGCTCGACGGCGGACCATGGATGAAGTTGCCCGAGGACAAAGGTGGTATAGTGATCAAGGATGTGATCGCCGACGCTTTTCTCCAGCAGATCCTGCTGCGACCGGAGGAGTATGATGTCATCGCCACGCTGAACCTGAACGGGGATTACATTTCCGATGCTTTGGCCGCACAGGTAGGGGGCATCGGAATCGCCCCCGGCGCAAACATGAGCGACTCTATAGCCATTTTTGAGGCAACCCATGGAACTGCCCCCAAGTATGCAGGCAAGGATCAGGTCAATCCCGGCTCAATCATATTATCCGCGGAGATGATGCTAAGGCATATGGGCTGGGCGGAGTCCGCTAATCTCATTACACGGTCGATGGAAAAAACCATTCAGGATAAAACCGTGACTTATGATTTCGCCCGGCTGCTGCCCGGCGCGCAAAAAGTCTCCTGTTCAGCATTCGGGCAGGCCCTGATCGAAAACATGACCAGTTGAAAACATGGTCGTTGAAATCTGCCTCCCTGAGGAGGTGGAAGAATGAGAAAGGGATATAAAAGAAGCGCAAGTTTACTGCTGAGCTTGCGCCTTATTCTCGACAAGAAAAAGCCCCTTGCCGATTTACAGCAAGGGGCTTTGTATAATTCTGTGATGGATCACATGCTGTTTAGCGTACTCGCACGCCGGCATGAAATCTTTAAGCAGACTGAATATTTGATGCTTGCTTGCCTTTCGGACCCTGGGTAACCTCAAACGTTACTTTTTGACCTTCTTTGAGAGTTTTGAATCCGGACATATTGATTGCGGAGAAGTGCGCGAATAAATCCTCGCTTCCATCATCGGGTGTAATGAAGCCAAAACCCTTTGAGTCATTGAACCACTTTACTGTACCAGTTGCCATTATTGCTTCCTATAAATAAAACCGGGCCGGAAACCCGAACACTGTTTGAGTTTCAAGACCGCAAAACGGCTGTAACCGGTACTGCAGAGAACTTGAAGCCAAACGCCAAGAGCTGTTTTACGCAAATCCATTGTTCAAGTCAAGTAGTGAGTTCCGTTATTTGGTAGAAATGCAGCAGAAAATTTTTTAAAAGGTACTTGAATATTTCAGCGCAATCATCAAATATAAAGATTGGAAGTGGTTATATTTCCGTTTTAATTGAAGGCAAAAATACAGGATCATGGCTGCAGGAAATCATGGCGATGTTGTACTTGAGGCTAAAAAGAGTAAACTCAAGCCGCCACCAATGTTCAAGGTTATTTTGCTGAATGATGACTTCACGCCGATGGATTTCGTGGTGACTGTACTACAGACTTTTTTTTCCAAGAACCGAGAACAGGCGACACAGATCATGCTCAAAGTCCATATGGACGGAGCTGGAGTATGTGGGGTTTATCCCAATGATGTGGCTTCCACAAAAGTCGAGCAGGTAGTTGCATTTGCAAGGCAGCATCAGCATCCGCTACAGTGCGTGATGGAGGAGAACTGAAATGATTGCTCAAGAATTAGAGGTAAGTCTGCATATGGCATTCGTGGAATCGCGTCAGAAGCGCCACGAGTTCATTACGGTCGAGCATCTGCTGCTGGCCCTGCTCGATAATCCGACTGCCGCAGAGGTATTGCGCGCCTGCTCGGTTGATATGGACGATTTACGCCGGCTGCTGACCGAGCATGTTACCGAAAACACGCCGACCGTGGGAGGGAGTGGAGAGGTAGATACGCAGCCTACTCTTGGTTTTCAGCGCGTTATCCAGCGCGCGATTCTGCATGTGCAGTCCTCGGGCAAAAAAGAAGTTACGGGCGCAAACGTACTGGTAGCGATATTTGGCGAAAAGGATTCCCACGCAGTTTATTTTCTTCATCAAAAGGGGGTAACCCGACTCGATGTCGTGAACTATATTTCTCACGGCATCAGCAAAGTCCCGCAGGGCACCAACGCCAAAACCGAAAGTGAGGGAGATACCGAGCAGGAAATGAATGCGGGGGGTGCGCTGGAAAGTTATGCGGTCAACCTCAACGCGCAGGCACTGGCAGGCAAGATCGATCCGTTGATCGGGCGGGAACGTGAACTGGAACGCCTGATACAGACGCTGTGCCGCCGGCGCAAGAACAACCCGTTACTGGTAGGGGAAGCAGGAGTAGGCAAAACGGCTATCGCTGAGGGCTTGGCGCGACGAATCATCGAGAACGACGTTCCCGAGATCCTTGCACATCATCAGGTCTATGCCCTCGACATGGGCGCATTGCTGGCGGGTACCAAATACCGGGGTGATTTTGAGCAACGCCTGAAGGCAGTACTCAAACAATTGCTCGATAGCTCGAATGCCATACTGTTCATTGATGAAATTCACACCCTGATCGGGGCCGGTGCGGCTTCCGGGGGCACGCTGGATGCCTCCAACCTGTTGAAGCCGATCCTGAATACAGGACAGCTGAAATGCATTGGCGCCACCACCTACAGCGAATATCGCGGCATCTTTGAAAAGGATCATGCGCTTTCGCGCCGTTTTCAGAAGATCGATGTGCCCGAGCCGAGCGTGGATGAAACAGTTTCCATACTACGTGGCTTGAAAGCGCGTTATGAGGCGCATCATGGTGTCAAATACACCGCTACCGCGCTTACGACTGCCGCAGAATTGTCAGCCCGCTTTATCAACGACCGGCATCTGCCGGATAAAGCAATCGACGTGATCGATGAAGCCGGCGCGGCCCAGCGTGTTTTGCCGAAATCGAAACAGCGCAAGGTAATCAGCAAGCATGAGATAGAGGCCATCATTGCCAAGATTGCGCGCATTCCGGCGCAGAATGTTTCCAGTGATGACCGCAACACCTTGAAGACGCTTGACCGTGACCTGAAAGCGGTTGTGTTCGGGCAGGACAAGGCCATCCATGCGCTGACTGCGGCGATCAAGATGGCGAGAAGCGGTTTGGGCAATCCGCAAAAGCCGGTCGGTTCCTTTCTTTTTTCCGGCCCGACCGGAGTTGGCAAAACCGAAGTCGCGCGGCAGCTGGCCTATGCTCTTGGCATTCACCTGCATCGCTTCGACATGTCCGAATATATGGAACGGCATGCTGTTTCGCGTCTGATCGGCGCACCGCCAGGTTATGTCGGATTTGACCAGGGTGGTTTGCTCACCGAGGCTATCATCAAGCAACCGTATTCCGTGCTGCTGCTGGACGAAATTGAAAAGGCGCATCCGGATATTTTCAATATCCTGCTGCAGGTGATGGATCACGGCACATTGACGGATAATAATGGTCGCAAGGCGGATTTCCGTAATGTCGTCATCATCATGACGACCAATGCCGGAGCGGAAGCCTTGAGCAAGGCTACCATGGGCTTCACCAAGGCCGCACAGACAGGTGACGAGATGGCCGATATCAAGCGGATGTTTACGCCTGAGTTCCGCAACCGGCTGGATGCGATCATTTCCTTTGCACCTCTGGATAGAGAAGTGATTCTGCGCGTAGTGGATAAATTCCTGATGCAGCTTGAAACACAGTTGCAGGAGAAGAAAGTGGATGCGATATTCACCGATGCACTCAGAGAATATCTTGCCAGGAATGGTGTGGATCCCCTCATGGGCGCACGGCCGATGGCGCGTCTCATTCAAGACACCATACGCAGCGCCCTGGCGGATGAATTACTGTTCGGACGCCTGGCCAATGGCGGCAGAGTAACGGTCGATATCGATGCCGATAGCAAAGTGAAGCTTCAGTTTGAGGAAGAAGCAGCGACAGCGATATAAATTCGATTCATCAGGCTAGAAAAAACAAAGGAGGTGCGAATTTCCGCACCTCCTTTGTTTTTGTCTTCTTTACTTTGCCTCTGCTGTTGTCCCGATTATTCCTCGCACGCTGATTTCACCGAGGTCACCCGCGCCAAGTATCCACAACCTCTATAGCCTCCCTACGAGCTCGTTATCCCTCATGGTGCCGGGAAGCGGTTATTTACCGGTCTCGTATTTGAAAGACAGACTTACCCTCGCACGATAAGCCACCACCTTCCCATTTTCAACCACCAGATCCAGCTTCACTATTTCAGCGACGCGCAAGTCTCTCAATGTCTTTGATGCTGTTTCCACGGCGTTCCTGGCGGCGTCTTCCCAGGAAGTCGTGCTGGTTCCGATTATCTCCGTTATTTTGTAAACGCTATCTCCAGCCATGAAATTCTCCTTCATAGGTAAACAACATACACTCGGCACCGGGCAAACCGGTATCTCTACTGATGTGATTTTCAGTTTAGGTTCAATTTTGCGGATTGCAACCGGGAAGGAGCTAAAACTGCCCGCTCTCCCCACCTCTCACCGGAAGAATACGGATTTCGAGAGCAAATGGGGAAAATGGGAACGTCTCCAGCAATTAGTCCTTAATCCTTTGACAGCCTGCTCTGAGCCCGTTCAACTCAGCCAGCCACCACCCGCTTAGTGATGTATCCCAGCGCTTCATCCACCTGATCGATGAGAATAAGACATAATTCTCCCTCTTTCAGATCATCAAATGCGGCATCAATGGCCCCAAACTCCCCGTAGATTTCCTTGATCTTCCGGGTGCGTTTCGCCTTTTCCAGGCCCTGTCGCAGCAGGCTCAATATCTCCCCATTCGCGCGTCCGCGCTGGCACTGATCCTGATAAAGCACCACTTCATCGAAAGCATCTCCCAATATTTCCGTCTGCCGCCGAATATCCTCATCGCGTCGATCGCCAGCACCGCTGATAACCACAGAACGCCGTTTCGCCGGAATCTTGTCGATCGCATTTACCAGTGCGCGAATTGCATCGACATTATGGCCGTAGTCAGCAATAAGTGTAGCACCCCGATGAGTGAAGAAATTGAAGCGGCCAGGGGCAGTTTGCATGTCGCTGACAAAATTCGCGAGACCACCGCGAATGATCTGCCAATCAAGACCGAGCGCCCAACCCGCTGCGACGGCCGCCATGACGTTTTCAATCTGGAATGCGATCGCACCGTTCTGTGTCACGGGGATGCCTGCAAACGGAAGGCGATATTCGAAATTGCCTTCCGCAGCGATGATTGCGTCGCCATCGACATAAACAACACGTTTACGTTGAGCGCGATGCTTCGCCATGACGGGATTATCCGGATTGCGCGCAAAAAAAGTGACCTTGCCAGGACAATGAACGGCCATGCCTGCCACAAACGGATCAGCCGCGTTCAGCACTGCCACACCCGTTCCGGGCTTCACATTCTGCACGATGATGCGTTTGACGGCGGTCAGGTCTTCCACGGTATTGATGTAGGAAAGACCGAGGTGGTCACCGACTCCAATGTTGGTAACTACTGCGACATCACAACGATCGAAAGCCAATCCTTCGCGCAGCAGGCCGCCTCTCGCAGTTTCAAGCACTGCTGCGTCCACATCCGGATGAAGAAGCACTTTTCTTGCACTCTTCGGACCGCTGCAATCGCCGGTGTCGATACGTTGTCCCTCGATATAGACACCATCCGTGCTTGTCATGCCGACACGCAGGCCTTGACAACCAAGAATGTTGGCAATCAGCCTGACGGTAGTCGTTTTGCCGTTGGTGCCTGTTACCGCCACTACCGGGATACGGGCATCATCACCCTTCTTGAACATGTTTGCAATGATCGCCTCTCCCACCGCCCGCCCTTTACCGAAGGAAGGCTGCAAGTGCATGCGCAAACCCGGCGCTGCATTGATTTCGATAATAGCGCCTTGTCCCTCCAAAGGCCTGGACACGCTTTCGCAGACAACATCCACTCCACAGATATCAAGGCCGATCATCTGTGCAGCTTCGCCCATACGCGCCGCAAATTCCGGATGAACCTCGTCGGTAACATCTGCCGCCGTTCCGCCGGTCGAAAGATTCGCATTATTCCTGAGGACTACTCGCATGGCCGCCGGGGGTACGGATTCCGATGTCAGACCCTGAGCTGCAAGGTGGGCAAGAGCGATTTCATCCAAATGGATTTTTGTAAGCGCGTTGGCATGCCCTTCACCACGTCGCGGATCCCTGTTGATCTGTTCCACCAATTCTCCGACCGTATGAATCCCATCCCCTGCAACCTGGGGGGGCTCCCGGCGTGCTGCGGCAACCAGCTTGCTGCCGACTACCAGCATGCGATAGTCGTAACCGGGAATATAGCGCTCAACCATTACTTTTCCAGTGACTTCAACTGCAACGGTGTACGCTGCCTCCACCTGTTCGCGGCTCACAAGGTTCACACGAACTCCCCTTCCCTGATTGCCGTCCTGCGGCTTGACGACGACAGGACTGCCTATTTCACAGGTCGCCACCCATGCGTCCTCTGCACTTGTAACCGGTCTTCCGGGTGTGACGGGTACGCCGGCAGCATCCAGCAAGAATCGGGTAAGCTCTTTGTCCTGCGCAATCGACTCGGCTACCAGGCTGGTGAGGCAGGTTTCCGCAGCCTGAATACGCCGCTGCCTGCTACCCCAGCCGAATTGCACCATGCTGCCATCAGTCAGCCGGTGGAAGGGAATGCCGCGGGCAACCGCTGCCCGCACTACTGAACCGGTGCTCGGCCCCAGGCGTATGTCCTCATAAAGCCCATGCAGGTGCTGCAGGGCATCGGCCAGATTGAAAGGGGTATCTTCGATAGCTGCGCTGCACAGGGCTTGTGCCAGACCAAAGGCGAGCCTGCCAACCGCTTCTTCGCTGTATTCCACGACGACCTGGTAGACGCCGACTTCAAGCGTCGGAGCAATCTTGCTGAAAGCCACCGGACAACCCACCTGTACTTCCAGTCCGAGTGCAGCGCGCTCGAGCGCATGCGCAAGCATTTCCGCTTCAGGGCAGGATGCGACTCGAAGCAAATCGATTTGCGGGAATCGCGCGTGCAGGCGATCCAGAAAACCCGGCATGCCCCCCGGCAGGGATTCAGGAGTGTTACAGGAAACGACTGCCTCTATGGCTGTCTGACGGCTCCACAAATTGGGTCCGCGCAAAGCGCGGAGACGTGATACTTGCATCGGCAGTTCTCCTAGCGTTTCTTATTCAGCAGAGGTTTACTGATTCTTTTTACGCCTTGTTAAACGCGTGAAAGTTCCCAATCCCCGCGCGTATGACGGCCAGGTCGATGCCGAGTGACCATGCGGCGGCTACCGCCGCGAGTATGTTTTCGACCTCCAAAACATCCTGCCCGTTACATGTAACCGGAACATCGTTCAATTTACTCAGTAGCAGTTCACCGGACCCGTCAACAAGGAAAATTTCTCCGTTTCGAACCGTTACCGCCCGTTTGCCTTGAACGCCGTTGATACCGGCGGTGCCGTGTAGACAATGCTCCCTTATTACCGGAAGATCGGGATCCAGACTGAAGTAAATAATTTCCCCATTGCATAGCGGGGCCATTTCCATCAGCATGGGCTCCCTGGCGTTGAGTACTGCAGCACCTGCGGGCACGACGACATCCACTTGGGTACGCAACAGGTCGAAGACTTGCTTGGGAGTTTCGAGATATTTTCCATAATGACGGGTCAACTCCACATTGGTAACGATGCCGATATGACAACCATCGTAGGCCAATCCCTCGCGCAGCATGCTGTCGCTGCCGTTTTCAAAAACCGCTGCCTCGATTGACCGGTTCATGAGAATGTTGCGCGCTGTCCTCCAGTTGGCCTGATCACCTTTTTTCACTTGCCTGCGGTCAAGATAAAAGCCGTCGCTGCATGCCAGACCCGTCTGCTTTCCGGATAGCGCGAGCAGTTGAGCAATGAGATGCGCCACGTTGGTTGTACCATAACTGCCGGTAATGCCTACAATCGGAATGCGGCCATCCTCATGGCTTGGGAAGAGATGCTCGACGATCGCTTCACCGACCGGACGCGGGGTGCCAATAGCAGGCTTGATGTGCATCAGCAAACCGGGTCCGGCATTGACTTCGACAATGGCGCCGCCCTGCTCTGCCAGCGGTCGCGCGATATCCGTGGCGACAAGATCGATGCCCGCAATATCCAGGCCGACAACGCGCGCGGCCAGCGAAGCTGCCGCCGCCGTACTGGGATGCACCTCGTCGGTAACATCGAAAGCATGGTTACCATTACGCTGAACGATGATTTCCTGTCCTGCAAGCGGTATTGAATCCGCGGTGAAGCCTTGCCGGAGGAGTTGCATTATCGTTATCCCATCCACACTGACCGGATTCAGCGGATACTCTTCACTTTCCCCCCGGCGGGGATCAGAGTTGATCTGCTGCTGGATCAGTTCGTTTATGGTGGAAATCCCATCACCTGCAACCGAAACGGAATCTCCCCTGCTTGCGGCGACGAGACGGCCTCCGACCACCAGCAGGCGGTGTTCCGTACCGGGAACATAACCCTCGACCAGGACACCGCTACCCTCTTCCAGAGCTACCCTGTAAGCGGACTCGATTTCTTCACGTTTACTCAACTCGATAAAAACGCCGCGTCCATGATTTCCGTCACACGGTTTGATCACCACCGGCAGACCGATTTCCTGCGCCGCTTTCCATGCATCCTCAGCACTGTGAACGATGCGGCCCTCCGGGATGGCGATGCCACACGATTGCAGCAGCGTCTTGGTCAGATCCTTATCTCTCGAGATGCTTTCTGCAATTGCGGGAGTGCGGTCCGTTTCGGCTGTCCAGATGCGCTGGCTTCGAATACCATAACCCAGTTGTACCAGATTTCCCCTGGCAAGAAGACGAATCGCCGGAATGTTGCGGCTGGCGGCAGCTTCCACAATGCAGGCAGTGGATGGCCCCAGCCACAGCAAATCGACCATCTCCCGCAGATGCGCAACAGCGCCTCTCACATCGTAAGGTTCGTCCCCCGGCGAATAATCCATTGCCGCAAGCAGCAATTCCCTTGCTGTCGCGAGAGCACTGCGTGTGACATCCTCATGCCACGCGCTCACCGCCACCTTGTAGACACCGCGCAGCGATGTTTCGCGCGCCCGGCCAAAGCCGCCGGGCATTCCTGCCAGATTTTGCAGTTCAAGCGTAACGTGCTCGAGAATATGGCCAGTCCAGGTACCTTCCTTTAAACGGCGCAGAAATCCGCCCCGCTCTCCATAGCTGCAGCGATGCTCGATGAGCGAAGGAAGCCAGGAAGACAGGCGTTCATGGAAACCCGGGATTGTATCGGAGGGAAAATCCTCGAGTTCCCCGATATCGACAATAGCTTCAAGTACGGGACGAACACTCCAGATATTGGGTCCGTTGAGATGGCGTATTTCAATAAATTTGATATCCCGATTTACCGCTATGTAGTCAGGTTTGGTATCTGCGTAAGCCAGCATAAAGTGAGATTCTCACAAGAAATAAGTTAAGGTTGAACTAACGCGGCTGACTACAATAGGGTTTACAACCAGATAAATTAATATGAAAAGCAAATGATTTTTTTCACGAGCGTTCGCTTTCAGTACGAAGTCCCTATCCTCAAGGAATTAAGCATGGATTATGCCAGCTAAAATAGTCTTTGCAAAACAATTATTTGGAGTAGAAAAGGAGCCATTCTGTCGCCATTTGCCGACAATCGGTTTCACGGCGAGAATATGCCGTTGATATCACGCAAGGTTGTATGTCTCCTGTCAGCGACAGGCTTTGCCGGAGATGCTGTAAGCTCCGGAACACGAAACAACCCTCCAGCTGCAATCGCCGGGATCGGTGCCCTGGCTTTGAATCAGAGGAAGCGGTCGAGAACCTTTCGGCTGTGATGATCGAGCGCCGTACGGTCGCGTATCAGGAAATTGATGTTCTGGCTGTCGGTAATCAGAAAAGCGATTGGAGTCAGACGACGAATGTATTCTTCGCCCTTGAGAATGAACGACGTGCTTCCGCGGTCGGTTTCAACCCGCCAGATGCTGGGGGTGGCAAAACTTGAAACTGCCTCGATGCGTTTGATTTCCGGCATGAACTCCCGGTTGGCAAGATCCGCTTCAACATGCCTGCGCGTCTCATCGGGAAGGTCGTTCAACACCTCGATCCACGCCAGCTCATGGCCATCCGTATCGATCAGCGAGATACCACGGTTGGGAGCGGTAATGGGAAAAGCCCGCACCGGAACCACACCCTCTCGCACTTCCCCGTTCGCTCCGGTAAACACCAGTCGTCCAAAGGCATTGCGTCTCAGGGAGTAGTGCAAGGGTACTTTTTCCGTCATTCCCGACCACCTTCAGCCCTTGGCTCCGGGCTCAGTCCGCGCAGATCGTCCTCTGTGTCCACGTTACGCACTTGCGCCTGGTAAAGCCGGTAATAATGCCCTTCACGTGCCATGAGTTCATCATGATTGCCTATTTCGATAACGCTTCCCCGGTCAAGCACGATGAGCCGGCTGGCATCGCGCAGCGTGGAGAGCCGGTGAGCAATCGCGATGGTAGTCCGACCGCGCACCAGGTTTTCGAGCGCTTTCTGAATCTCTTTCTCGGTAGTCGTATCCACGGAGGATGTCGCTTCGTCCAGGATCAGAATACGCGGATCGATTAGCAGTGCCCTTGCAATCGATATGCGTTGACGCTCTCCGCCCGAGAGCGCCTGCCCTCGTTCGCCGACCAGAGAGTCATAGCCGTGCGGCAGACGGAGAATAAACTCATGCGCATGCGCAGCCCGTGCGGCGGCAACAATTTCCTCCTTGGTCGCGTTCGGTTTGCCGTAGGCAATATTCTCGGCAATGGTGCCGAAAAACAAAAAGGGCTCCTGAAGAACAAGCCCGATATGCTTGCGGTATTCCGCGACCGGAAGCGCGCGTATATCCACGCCATCCAGCAGGATTGCGCCTTCCGTCACATCGTAGAAACGGCAGATCAGATTGACGAGCGTACTCTTGCCTGAACCGCTATGTCCCACCAGACCGACCATTTCACCCGGCTCGATGATTATATTGATGTCGTGCGTGACGGTGCGGGTACCGTAGCGGAACTCGACATTTCGCAGTTCGATGCGCCCCTCTACGACGGGCAGGTGCACAGGGTGGGCCGATTCTGGAACGCTGGAAACGTGGTCCAGAACTTCGAAGATGCGCTTGGTGCCGGCAGCGGCCTTTTGCGTAAACGAGACGATACGGCTCATCGAATCCAGCCGCACGTAGAAACGGCTGATGTAGGCGAGAAAAGCCGTCAGCACGCCTACGGTGATTTCATCTTTTGATACCTGCCAGATACCGAAAATCCACACCACCAGCAAACCGATCTCGGTCAGCAGCACGACTGTGGGCGTGAACATCGACCAGACTTTGTTGACCCGGTCATTGACTTCCCGGTTGCGTTCATTGGCGGCGCGGAAGCGGGTTGCCTCCCGCTTCTCCTGCGCAAACGCCTTCACCACCCGCACGCCGGGAATGGTATCGGCAAGCACGCTCGTCAATTCAGCCCAAACGCGATCTACTTTCTCGAACCCGGTCCGCAACTTATCGCGAACCAGATGGATCAACCACGCAATGATCGGCAATGGCGTCAGAGTGACCAGCGCAAGCCACGGCTCGATCGAAACCAGGATAATGGTCGTCATGCCGATCATCAGCACGTCGGTCGCGAAATCGAGCAGGTGCAGCGACAGGAAAATGTTGAGGCGATCTGTTTCCGACCCGATACGCGCCATGAGGTCCCCAGTGCGCTTGCCGCCGAAATAGGCGTGCGAGAGCTTGAGAAGATGCTCGAAAGTGGCTGTGCGCAAATCAGCACCGATGCGCTCGGAAACCAGTGCGAGCACGTAAGTGCGTGCCCATCCCAATCCCCAGGCCACAATCGCGGCTCCAAGCAGTCCGATCAGATAAAAACCAACCAGTTCAGCATCAATCGGCTTACCGTTCTGGTAGGGAATCAGTACATTGTCCATCAGGGGCATGGTCAGATACGGAGGCACCATCGCCGCTCCCGTGCTGCCGAGCGTCAGAAGAAAACCGGCAAAAAGTCTCCACTTGTAGGGTCTGGCGAAACGCCACAAGCGTAACAGGGTCCAGGTAGACGGGGGCGCGTGTACTTGCTTGCGGCACGCTTCGCACTCCTCCTGCCCCGGAGCCAGCGGGATATCCAGTATCCGGTGACACCTGGGGCAGATATCCTGTACAGGTAAAGGGCGAAATTCCCCTGTCGAGTAATAATGAAGCTGCTCGCGGAAATTATCGATGAGCCGCGTGGCCGCAGCATCACGCCCCAATGTGTAGCGCCAGCGCGCGAGTAGCGCACTCTCATCGAGAAGCTCAAGGCTGCCGACACCTGCATGATCGCTGCGCACAAGTGTCAGTCCGTGCCGGTAGCTCCACTCGTGCCACGTTGCCGACTCCTTCGCTCCCGCCTCGGCGAGCAGACGTTTATTGGTGACGACCACAAGTCCAGGATCAAAATGCAGTCGGTCATTGAGGTCAGTTTCGAACCATGCCGCCACCTTCTCTCCGCTGGACAACCGGGATTCAACAGCCGCAATCCAGGCAGCCGGGAGAGTAGGCGCCGTTGCGCCTGACAGCATGTCATCGGGAGAAATCGGCGAAAACCCGGATTCCGGCATTGCTCTATACAGGGGAAATCAATATCAGATATTCAAAAATAGCGAACGGGGCATTCTGCCTGCTGGTCCATCCAGGCAAGCAGCAAACATCTTCGCCCCGCTTGGGACATCATCGGATCAAGAGCATTTCATAGAAGTATTCACACACGTGCAAAAACGATGATGCCGGCTTCCCATCTCGGGACCCGAGTAATAACCAGGGGGGTATCAGATAGTACCATTATGCCCTTATCGGGGGACTGTGTCTGAGCATTTACTCCCCGCCCGATATTTATGCCTGGCATTTATGCCTGGCGCGCTCCCAGCACAGCGCCTACGGTAACCGCCCCCAGTCCTGCCAGAGTGAGCAGAGACAAGGACTCTCCCAGGGCAGGCACAGCCGCCAATGCGGATACGACGGGTACGAATGCCATCAGCAGGGCGACCGTTTGCGACCCAAGGCGACTCACGGCGAACGTATAGAGCAGCATCGCGATAAAGACGACCAGCACGCCCTGATATGCTGCCTGAATGGTGATTTCGCGGACAGAGGCCTGTGCGAGATTGCTGGGCAGAAATAACAGCCAAACGGGCAGGTAAATTGTAGCGCTGCCCAGGGTGGTCGTTACAGTGGCAGCAAGCGGTGTCATCGGATAGCGCGCAAGCAGCAGCGTGAATATCGCCCATAATGAGGACCCGCAAAGGAATAGCATGTCACCGAGAATCTGCGTGGGAGATACGCGTGTTCCGAGTGAGAGCGAGTCAGCGGCGGTCAGCAGGATGCCGACAAAAACAATAAGCAGCGCGACCTGACGCTCGCCTGTAAATCTTTCGCCGAACCACAGCCATGCAATAATCGCAGTCAGAAAAGGCAGTGTGCCGGGCAGCAATACGGAAGCATGAGCTGCCGGCGCCCAGCGAAAGGCGGCATATACCACCGCGGCGTAACCGATCCCGCCAAACAGCGAGAACAGGGCTATTACCTTCAGTGGGGGCAACAGGATTCGCGGCAAAAAAAAGACGGCGATCGAAGCACCTACACCGAATCGCAGCAGGGCAATGTCCCAGCTTGTCAACGCCCCCGTTCCTCCGTATCGGCTGACGAGAATGAAGCCGGTCCAGATGCATATGGAAAAGAAGACCGCTATCCAGCCGCTCCAGGATTTGAGTGCTTCGCTCATGTATTGAAACGGCGCTCGTTATTGTCTGGCTGTTCTTTGTTGCGGGTGTTTCATGAGCACGAACGGAGCTTCCTTTCCCGGGAAAACAGGACTGCCGGAATCTCCATATGCTCAGATGCTCCCCTGCTTCGCTTTGTCCACAGCTTTTCTGATGTTTTCAAGTGCTGCTTCAATGATGCTACGAGGCGCACCGATATTCATGCGCATGAAACCGCTGCCTTCTTCGCCAAACAACGTGCCCGGACTCATACCGATACCCGCTTCATGCACAAAAAAATGCCTGAGCTGGATATCAGTCATCTCCAGTTTGTTCATCAGCTCGTGACAATCAAGCCAGAGCAGATACGTGCCTTCGGGGTCGATGAGGTGGATTTCCGGGAGGTGAGTCTCCAGATACTTTGAGACAAAATCACGGGTTTTCTGTAGATAAGCCAGCAATTCATCCAGCCAGATTTCACCTTCCCGATAGGCTGCCTCGAAAGCAGCAATGCTGAAAGGATTGGATGCGCTGACATGCAGGATATCGAACGTTCGCGCAAGCTCTTCCCGATGCCTGGAATCCGGCACGACGAGAGCGGAAAGATTCAATCCGGGAATATTGAATGTCTTGCTGGGGGCGACAGCTGTTATGACATCCGCCTTGCTTCCGCCCCATGCTTTCGCCAGCCGTAAGAGCATATGATGCCTGGCTTCGGAATAAACCAGATCAGCGTGGATTTCGTCGGAAAATACCATGAGATCGTGTTTATCCGCTATCTGCAGGATGCGTTCGAGTTCCCTCCTGCTCCACACCCTGCCGACGGGATTATGCGGCGAGCATAACAGCAGGAGACGTGCGCCTTGCGCGCATTGCTCGAGATGATCGTAATCGATCTCATAACGGCCATTTCGCAACCGCAGCGGATTCTGTACGAGCTGCCTGCCGGTGCTGGTGACGGCAGAGAAAAAGGGGAAATATACCGGCGGCTGCACGATAACCGGTTCTCCGGGTTGCACAAAGGTCATGATAGCGGCATGCAGCGACGGAACCACACCGGGGCACATCATGATCCAGTCTCGCTCGATCTCCCAGCCATGACGACGCCTTAGCCAATCAATCAGCGACTCATACAGACTGTCGGGAAAGACGGTGTACCCATACACCGGATGGGCAGCGCGTCGGGAAAGGGCCTGAGTCACCGCGACTGGAGCAGAAAAATCCATGTCCGCGACCCATAGGGGAATCACTCCCGCTGCGCCAAACATGCTTTGGCGCTTGTCGTATTTCAGGCTGGCTGTTCCGGTCCGGTCGATTTCCTTATCAAAACCCTGATTCCCGATGGAAGCGCTTCTGTTCAAGCAACTCTCTCCCAGATTGTTACTTCCGAGAGGGTATGCTGGAATTTACGACGTGTTTCGCGAATGACAAATGGAACTTCGGTAGGTCCCTGAATCAGCTTGAAGTGGACGCCCAGAATTTCTTTCAGGCCATCGAGCGTTCCAAAACTTTCACCATCCCGCTTGAATCCGCCGATCCAGGCCTCCCGCTTGGTATGTTCCTCCAGCCAGGTATAAGGAGAAGCGATCAGCAGAATACCGCCGAGATTGAGGCGGGTGTGTATGGATGTAAGCAGCTTGGCCGGATCGTAAAGGCGGTCAATGAGGTTCGCCGCGAGGATCAGGTCATAACCCGTATAGAGCGGCTTGAGATTACAGGCATCGCCCTGATAAAACGCCACTTTGTGCCTGACGTTATCGAGGCCAAGTCCAGTCAGCGTCCGCTCCCGATAGAAGACCAGATCACCTTCATCGGCGAGGGTATAACGCAGCACGCCTTGCGACGCCAGCTGAACTCCCTGCCCAATGAAGCGGGCAGAGAAATCGACTCCTGTCACCTCATCGAAATGCCGCGCCAGTTCAAAGACAGCCCGCCCTGATGCACAGCCCAGATCAAGTGCCTTGTGCGCCGGCTTGTCCCCCGCGGCGGCAATAGCGAGCCCGGCCAGCGCTTTCGGAAAATTTGGCACGCCAAAATAGGTGTCTCCATAATGAAATTCCGCATATTCAGAGAGCAGTTTGTCAGTTTCGTAATGCGAGCCATGCTGAATTGCCGGGGCAGCACCTACCACATAGCGAAAACCCGCGTGCTGAAAGAAATGTCGCCGGAACGCATAACGCGAGTTCTTCAGGGATTCATTGCCGCAGGAAATCCAGGAACCTCCTTTGATCAGGTTGTGCCTGCCGTCGAAAGTCGGGGTTGTGAAATCATCATAGTGGGGATGAACATCAAAGCCGTCGAAAGGATAAATAGGCGTTTCGGTCCACTGCCACGCATTCCCGACTACATCGTAAAAATCGCCCTGAGCAAATTCGTTGACAGGGTGGCTGGAGGCACCATGATCGAGATGAATATTGGCGACAGCCGGTGCGGCAGCCGGAATCTCGGATAGTCCTGCTACCTCATAGAGCCGGTACCATTCATCTTCGGTCGGGAGGCGATAAGGCTGGCCGCTCACGGATGCTTTCCAGTTACAGAAGGCCTTGGCTTCGTGATAATTCACCTCCACGGGCCAATCCCAGGGCATGGGGACTTCCCTGGTCATCAGGCGCAACTCCCATTCGGCGCCTCGCCGGATCCAGAAAACGGGATGTTTCGCGCCAGCATGCTTCAGCCAGGCACGGCCCTCCTCCTCCCAGTAACTTTCGGTTCCATAGCCGTCTGCCTGAACAAACTCCTGGAATTCCTGGTTACTCACCAGGTATTTGCCGGCTTCGAAGGCTGCAACGTCCGCAATGTGGATACCGTATTCGTTATCCCATCCGTAGAAAGGATCGTCTTTTTTCTTGCCAAGCTGCACGGTACCTTCCAGTACCTTTACCAACTGATTTTCGGGTGCGGCCCCGGATTTACGGTAAGGCTCCCACGCAGGATGGGGAGCGACCTGTTCCAGCGCATGCTGTCGGATAAGGACAGACGAAGTTTCGAGATGAATGCGCTCATGTTCGATACCCATCATGATCGTCCACCAGGGGCTGTCCCATTCAATGGGCAGGGTCAGAGGCGTTTCACGGATGAGTTGATCGACAGTTTCCCGCATTCTTCTGCGATAGGCGCGCACCTCTTCGACAGAAGGCCAATCGTAATGCGTCGTATCCAGATCATCCCAACTCATTTCATCGACACCCACTGCGAACATCGATTCCATTTTTGGGTCGATACGTTCCGTGATCAGACCCGCGAGCAGCAGTTTATTGGTAAAGAAGGTGGCCGTATGGCCGAGATAGAATATGAGTGGATGACGCAAAGAAATGGGTTTTTTGAAGTAGGCCGCATCTCCCCGCAATGTCTCGAAGAGCTGCTCGTAACGATCCAGGGTGGAATGAAAGTATTCGCGTATTTCCTCACGCTTTGCCGCAGCATTACCTCCGGCAAGAACAGGAGTTCGGGAAAAGAGTTGTTTGGGCATTACACGCAACTTGGGGTTTTCGGAAGCAGATTGAACAGCTGCGATTGTTTTCTTTGCATTCAAATTCATGTTCACCCTCGGTTATGGATATAGCCTCTCAATATAAAGTAAACGAAGTGTACACCCGGATACATTGCCTCACTATTGTCAGGAATCGTGGATCAGAGAACTCAGCACTGAAAAATATGACAGCACACGGTGAAGAGGAGTTTCTCCCGAATTGCTGACGCTCACCCGCCTGATGCTTCATACCGCGGTGCTGCGTAAAAAGACCTGAGGTTACTTCCTTCAACTTCGGGTACTTGATTATTCTGGTTTATTCTGGTGCTTTCGATTGTCTTGGCGAGCCCGAGTTCCACATTTATTTCAGGGAGGGTTATTGGACCAGCAGAGCGTCGGGGCGTAATTTTAGCTGAACACGCCCGGACTTCCCAAACGACAAGTGAAGGAAGGGAAAAATAGTGGCAACCATGAACTGCAACTGCCCGGCCTGCAGGAACAGGGTGCGTCCTACACATTTCCATCCCAGGTGGCTGTGCGCCCGGCGCGAAGCGATATTCGTCCGGGCGACACGGCTGAACGTATATTTTATCCCTCGCTCGTTAAGATATTGATTGGCTCCGCTCCACATGCCGATAAATCCTCGGCCCATGCGATATTCAGGAAAAAGGTAGAAGTCGAAATCGAAGACTGCTTCGCCTGCGGGTGACACCAGGAAGATGCAGCGAACTTCGTCTTCTATATAGGTATGGGGACAAAACCACATATATCCGATAAATTTCCCCTTCTGGAAAGCGCCAAGGCAGACTGCATTCTGCTCGAAACGAGCCTCCTTTATATCCGGCCGAGCCAACATGAGCTCTACTTCCGGATCACCTCGTTTGATCTCGCGAATTTCAAGACCCCTGCTTAACCGCTCCGGGATAAGTGGCTCTTTGTAAATCGGCTGGACCATAATATCGTAGAAATACAGTCGCAGACTGGGAGAAATGCTGGCAAGAAAACGATCTGACAAATACAGCAGACCAGCAAAAAATCCGAATTCCTTAAAAAGTACTGCAAGTTTTTGAAGCATTTCGTAGCTATTGACAGGATAATTTTGGCAGATTTTTATATCGGCGAAATATTGTCGGCCTAATCTTTTGCGAGTTCAAGTGGACGGCGGCAGGAGTAAATTTATCTTAGGACCGGGAGAAATCAGGAAAATGAAGAAAGAATACTGGCTGGAGCGCTGGCGGCAGGAAGAAATCGGTTTTCACCAGAGCGAGATCAATTCGTATTTGCGCCAGTACTGGCCGGAATTACAGATCGCACCCGGAAAACAGATATTCGTCCCCTTCTGCGGCAAAAGTCGTGACATGATATGGCTTCGCGAGCAGAATCTTTCCGTGCTGGGCGTGGAATTAAGCCCTTTGGCAGTAGAGGCGTTCTTCAAGGAAAACGGGTATTCCCCTCGTCATACCGTCGGCGAGAAATTCGATCAGTGGGATGCGGATGGAATTCGCATCCTGTGTGGAGACTTTTTCGACTTGAAAAAAAATGACCTTGCAGAGATGGGGGCAGTGTATGACCGTGCCTCCCTGATCGCGCTGCCACCTGAAACCCGCCGTGCGTACGCAGACCACCTGTTGCGCATCTTGCCGCCCGCAATCCCGATACTGCTCGTTACTTTGGATTATCCCCAATCCGAAATGTCCGGTCCGCCTTTTGCGGTTTCCACAGCCGAGGTAGAGGCGCTTTACGGAAAACACGCAGACATTCGCCTGCTCACAAAACTCGACGTGCTGGCGGAAAATTCGCGCTTTCAGCAACGAGGCGTAAGCCAGCTTCAGGAAAGCATCTTCCTGCTCACGACGCTGGCGGCATAAACCCTAAGGGATCCGCTAACAACTTGCCCAGCCTTGAGAAAGTGTTCAAAGGCGCCCTATTAGGAATGGGTCGTGTTTTTAACCCAGATTAAACTATGCTTATAGTAACCCCATTAAGAAACTCCAATTCTAGGCGAAGATGGCAAATAAACAATCCATGGGCCATGTTTTCATGAAAGGAAAAAAGATGAGACTATATTCGTTATTCGTCTGTATCTTCTTGAGTGCGTGCGTCGGATTGCCGGCGGCAGTGCGAGACATACCGGTGGCAAAAGTCGGTTATGGCGAGGTGAGCCAGAACCCGAACAACTATAAGGATACATCCGTCCGTTGGGGAGGCGTGGTGATTGATGTTGAAAATGAAGAAAACTTCACCCTGGTGCAGGTGCTCTCCTATCCCCTCAATTATTCCGGACGGCCGCAACTGAACAAACAGAGCGAGGGGCGTTTCGTGATCAAGAGTTCCGAATTCCTGGATCCCGCCGTTTATGCAAAAGATAAAGAAATCACAGTTGCGGGAACGCTCGAAGGTGACATCGAGCGTACGATAGGAAAGAAACATGTACGTCTGCCTCTGCTTTCTTCCAAAGGCATTTATTTATGGCCGGTGTACCAATATCAGTCTTACAATTATAGTGGCCCCGGCTATGGCTTCAGTCCATATTACGGATATGGGTATTATTATGGCGGACCCTATTGGGGAGGATTCTACGGCCCTTACTGGTGGTATTATTGATACGGTCAGAAAATACTGGCTTGACTCTGAATCCAGCAAGCCGGAATCCAGCCAAACCAATAATGGCGTCCTTTGAACCGCTTGCTCGCCGAATTAATGGAAACCCTTGATAAGTCCTCTTGAGCATTCTTGGTAAAGTCGGGATAATCATCGCCCATGTGCAGGGTGCGTCGCCCTGCCGGGCGCGGTTTGCATGCCATGTGGGACCGTTGTGACCTGCTCCGCTTTTTTTGAGAAAGCGATTTAAGCACTATTCGAAACCGCGTCGTTTTTCTTTATTCTTTCGCGGCAAATCCAGAGGATCGCTAAATCCACAAGGGCGCAGACGCCATGGTCCGGAATACTGGCATCCGCGCCCTTTGTCCTGAGTGGACACTTCAATAAAATTTCATGCGCAAACTTCTGATTGTCTCGGCTGGATTGCTATTGATTTTTTCCCTGATCCTGGTCGTCATAATCTCGCTCGCCATTGAAGATCATCCACGCGTTAACCGTCAGGTCGTCCTGACACCGGATCATATAGAACGTGCAAAACGCATTGTGGATAAGCACCGTTACTGGGTACGTCCGGGAATGTTCGCTGCTGCAAGGATAATGCCGGCGGATGCGGATCTGGCCCTAAATTACCTGGCGCGCAGACTCCTGAAAGGCAGCGCTCACCTCACCCTTGCCCATCGAAGCGCAGTGATCCGCCTCAGCATTCCCCTTTCCGAGACTCCGCTCAGGCGCTATCTCAACATTCAGACATCTTTGGTCGAGACCGATCATCTGCCACAGCTAAGATCGATCCGGATCGGCAAGCTTGCGTTACCCGACGCGCTTGCGGACATGCTCATACCCCGGATACTGGAATGGCTGAGAGAGAGCCCGGAATATAGGGTCAGCTTGGACTCGATTCGGATGGTAAAGGTTTCCCCGGATGAATTGACCATTGTTTATCGTTGGCGCGGTGGCCTCTCCCACGGCATGAAGGCCTCGATCATAGGCGAAGAGGAGCGCGAACGTTTGCTTCGTTATCAACGTCTGCTGGTGGACAACAGCAGAACTGGCGAGAAAGAATTACCGCTGTCGGACGTGCTTTCACCGCTCATGCGTGCAGCAGCCGGGCTATCGACGGAGGCTGACCCACGCGCTGAAAACCGCGCCCTTATTCTTGTGGCCACGGCACATGTGCTGGGTGTTTCGCTGAAGCGGATTCTTCCAGGAAAAACAACCTGGCCCCGGGCCCAGCCTCAGGTTGTAACACTGGATGGCCGGGATGATTTTGCCAAGCACTTCATGGTTTCTGCCGCTATCGCTGCCTATGCCGACACCGCACTCGCGGATGCAATCGGGCTGTACAAGGAATTCGAGGACTCCCGCCATGGCAGCGGCTTCTCCTTTAACGATCTTGCTGCGGATCACGCAGGCACAAAGTTTGGAGAAAAGGCGGTAGCAAGCGAGACATCAGCGCAGCAACTTCAGTATCGCGTCCTTTCCGGCATTGGAGACACGGATTTGATGCCCTCCTGGTCCGACCTGCCGGAGTTCATGCCGGAGGCTGAGTTCAAAAAACGCTTTGGGGGAATCGGAGCGCCCGCTTATGAGGAAATGATGCGAACTATCGAACAGCGGGTAGCAGACCTGGGTGTGCTGCAATAAGCGTTTTCTCGACTCACCGAACGGTTCCATCGGGAGCATCGATACTCTTAACGGCTGGCCCGCTTTCATTTCCCTCGAAGGCTGCGACCGAACTTAATCCAGCTCAAGCTGCGAGCACCTTCCGACAGCCTTCCCCGTGCTATGGAAGGCGGTGCATGAAAAACTGACATGCTCCGGTCGGCAATATCCGGTTTTTTGCCGCCCGGAGTGCTCGGGAAACTCAGAAAGAATGCTTATAGCCTGTCGAGGAACGATGAGATTGCCGGCCAGCTCCATGCATCGATCTCGCGGTCTCCAACGGGTTCAGGCAATTTGGAAGGGAGCCTGTCGGAATCTCCGTGAATAAGCAGTACAGGCATTCTCGCATCGTAAGCGCAGCGCAGTTCCCATTGCTGGCCGTCGGCTCTGACATAGTTTTTGGTAATCAGACCAATCACGCCATCACATCCCTTCACCGTATCCCGGCACTCGTCTTTCCAGGAAGGCTCCCAGGACTGCTTGACGGGCATCTCCTCAAAGGAAAATTTTGTTTGCTCCTTCAATTGCTCCAGAAGCTGGTCGTGCGCACCTCTGTCCTTGAGTGCAAAACTGATAAAGATCTTGTTTGTTTTTTCAGCCATCAATTACTCCCTCCTCGTTTGTTATTAGCGTCCCAAGTCCTAACCATCCTCTTCGCCAGCCGAAAGCGCTCCCTTGATCGTTCCAATATCTCACGTCCCCGAACCGCGCCTTGCGGTTACCTGTATCTCGATACGCATGCGCGGATCCGAGAGGCCGGCAGCCAGCATCATTGCCGCTGGCCTCACATTCCCGAGATATTTCCGGAATATGGGCCAGCACCTTGGAAAGTCAGCAGCATCAGGCAATATATAGGTGACGCGCACAATATCTCTCATACTTGCCCCGGCTTCGTCCAGAGCAGCGCCGATATTTCTGAAACATTGCTCAGCCTGCTCAAGAAGATCGTCCGAAATTGTCATTTTGCTGTAGTCAAAACCTGTCGTGCCTGAGACGAAGACCCAGTCACCCTCAACCACAGCCCTGGAGTAGCCGATCTCCTGCTCGAACGTGGATCCTGAACTGATCAATCTGCGTGTCATCTGAGCTTCCTGTTCTTTAGGACCAGCAGGTGGATAAACCTCCACCGCTTTTCCGGATGTACCCGATGTGTTCCTCAGTGAGAGAAGCACTGGTTCTTGTCAGTTACGACCGTGCATGCATATTTCATTTGCTGCACCTGGCCGGCACGGTTGAATATGTATTCGGCCCGCAGCGCTTTGAACTGAGCATCTGTAAACGAAATCGAGTCAGCTACGTAACGTTCTTCATTCCAGAATCTGACTCTGCAGAAATCGGGTTCCGATCTGCATATCTTGCTGAGCGCAGCGCCATAAACCGCCTTATCCATATCCCGCTTGCCATCGATCAGGACCATATGGATATAGTTTTTTGAGTTGCCAAGCTGAATTGAGCGCACAAGGCGCCACCCGTCTCCATGAGGCAGTTCCGGGGATGAAGCCGATTGTGATTGCGATTGCGGCTGTGATTCCGGCTGCTGCAATGAGAAGGCAGAGACGGGCCATGACAGAATAATAGAGAATGCCATCGCTATTACTCTCTTGTCGTTTACTCTCTTGTTCATGATACTCCTTTACGGAATTTCTCCGCACTGGCCAAAATCGACAATAAAAAAGAACGTGCCTCTCCCCCTCTCCGGGGAGAAATCGTGGCTCGCCCTGTTCTCAACCTGCCCTGTTCCCCTGGCTCTGGAACAAATAGCTCTGGTTCAGGAACTCTCAAAGACCAAATCCAATTTATTCTATCAACAAAGAAAGTGGTCAACAAGAAAATACCAGCTACGGAAAAGCCATATTCCGGGATTGCGATGGATAGAAATAATCCGGAAGCTTCGGCATTACTAACTTAAACAGGTCCGATCGCCTGTCAGAAATCTTTACATTCTTCTCATATTTCTTTCATCAAGCATCTGTTCGACCTTTGAAATCCGCGAATTAAGCCCTTGGCATGAGTATTGCTTGCATATCGTGTGAATGGATATCTCCCGTAACTTCAACTGAATATTCCAGATGAACCTGCCGCCCTCTTCTTCTGTGGAACACGTGGAGCGGTATCGCCATATCATCCAGGAATGGCTGGAAGTAAGCTGTCACTATGATCTATTGCTGTGGTTGCAAGGCGAGATGCAACACTACCTGCCTCACGAGATCATGCTCGCTGCATGGGGAGATTTCGATGCAGATGCTGTGTGTCATGACGTTGTCTCTGCCTTGCTCGAAGTGAGGAGTGAAAACTCGGATGCAAGGGCGCTGCGTCCCTTGCTCCAGGGACTGTTCCACCGCTGGGTTCAGCTTGGAAAGGTTCCTTACGCTCTGGGTAGCGGCGAATATGGTTTCCTGATGGAAGAACGTGTCCTGCAATGTCCTCTGGGAGGGGCGCTGCAAGGTATGCATTCCATGTTGATACATGGCATCAGCGACAAACGCGGGCAGCATGATTGCCTGTACGTGATGTTCAGTTCGAGCAGGAATATCTCCCCTTCCTCGATGGACGTCATCGGAATACTGCTTCCATACATCGATGCGGCCTTCGGCCGCATCGAGCCACCGCTCCGGAACAACCGATGCGCCCTGGTTCCATTAAATCCGGAGGCGTATGGATTCAGCCCGCGCGAAATCGCGGTAATTGAGTGGACCCGGATGGGTAAAACGGTTTCTGAAACGGCTGCGATACTGGAGGGCAGCATTTTTACGGTAAAAAACTCCCTGCTGGATCTATTCCAGAAACTGCATGCTGCCGATCATTCTCAAGTGATACCGACAGCAGAGAAAACATCGCCGAACAACAAATAAGCTTTCACGATTGGCGACACAGGCGCGCATTGGAACCGGTCTTTATTCTTTAAAAACGACAGCATGACCTCCTTTTATTGAGGAAGCGCCTTCGCCATGGGCCGAAACTGCAAGTGATAAAACATGTTGAGGTAGCGCACGGTTTCTTCGTGCTCCAGCTTACTGACGAATTTCCAGAAACCGTAAATACGCGATAGCGTCATCATTCTTTCGGCATAGAGACGCCAGGTATAGCGCGCTTCGACCCTCTGCAGGGCCCTCTGGGAAACCTTGTCCCAAAACCCCGGATCGACTGCCGCTCGCGCAAAAAAATCCGTCATGGCGGAAGCGGCCGCCAATCCATTGTTGGGATCGAAATGGTAGCCCGAAACTCCATGTTGAATGATTTCGCGCGGGCCGCCATAGCAGGTGGCGAATACAGGCAGGCCGGAAGCCATGGCCTCGATAATGGTCAGCCCGAATGCCTCGAATCGCGCCGGCTGAACAAAAATGCCGCGACGATCCGCCACCTGCCGGTACAACTCACCGGCAAGATTCTTTTCCAGCCGGGTGCCAAGCCAGCGCATGCGTCCCTCCAGCTTGTACTCGTCCATGAGGGCATGCATGTGCTCGATCTCGGCACGCTCCTCGCCATCACTGGAGGCTGCGGGATCGATATGCCCGCCGATCACCAGAAGGTTGGCCGCGTCCGACAAGGATTGACACTGCCCGAACCAGGCGGCAAGGCCGGTAAGATTCTTCACCGTGTCCAGGCGAGCCATTGTAAAAATCAATGGTTTCGCGGGATCAGCAAAGTAGCCGCGATAAGGCACGCCCGGATCATCCCCGTACAAAAGACGCTCGATGTCCGGAACCAGGGCATCCAGGCGCCGCTCGCGATCGAGATAAGAGAAATAGACTTCCGCATCCGCACCTGGCGAAACGATGTTGAACTTGGGATCGAAAAGGTCAATACCGTTCACCACCCGGTATAAACCCGGCATCGTATAATTCTGGTACGTTTCATATTGGCCTACCGTCTGGTCGGTACCGGCAATTTCCTGAAAGGTGCTGGTGATGATGAAGTCGGCGCTGTTCATCGCGATGAGATCGGCGGTATATTGGCAGTTGAAGTGATACTGAGCTTCGGTCTCCCGCCAGTATAACGCCGAGTGCAGGTACTTGCTCTGCTCCAGCGCGTGCGCAATATTGCATTGGGTTACGCCAATCCTTTTGGAAATCAGCGAGGCGACAAGGTTTCCATCGGAATAGTTGCCTATGATCAGGTCGGGACTGCCGCTGAGCTGGGCCAGTGCTTCGCGTTCAACGTCGTGCGCAAAGTTTTCCAGGTATGGCCATATCTCGAACCGTGAAATCCAGTGGCGAACGATTTCACCGCTCACTTTCCGAAATGGCACTCGCACGATCCATGAATTCTGGGTACCGTGGATTTTTTCCAGAGGCTGGTGGCAGAGCGTATCGCCCGCGTCAGGGATGAGGCGCGTGCCGATCAGGATTTTTGGCGGCACATCTATTCCCTGCAATATCAGGCGCTCGCTCATCTCCCGCTCCAGGGCCCGCACCTGATCGAGGATGTATACCACTTGCCCGCCTGTATCCGGCAATCCCAGCACGTTATCCTGCCCGAAATAGCCATGGGGAGACAGAATCAGCAGTTTCGAGATCATCGGAATGCGTGCGAGGAAGTTCTCCAGGATTTGTGGAGAAGGGGCTTCCAGAATATCCACCAGCAAACTCATCGTCTCGCTCACGCGGCCCACGCAATTTCCCCAGCCGGGTGCAAACCCGATACCCCCCAGCAGCTCGGCAACATCCTTCCACTCGGTATCGTCGGGATACTTCTCAAGTGTGTTCAGAGCCCTGCGCAGTCCGGAACGCAGCGCCGGTACATCGGTGAAGTTGCCACCCAGCATCAACTGCTTCCCGTCCATGGAATGTACTGTCAGAAAATGCAGCAGCTTGTCCGACCCCAACCCCAGTTGCCCAAACAGGCCCCCGGCAAGCTGCTTGTTGAGAAAAATCACACCCTGTCCTATAGACCGGATTTCCTTGAGCTTGGGAGAACCACGATTAAAAGGCGCGAAATCAATTTCCAGCACGGGCTCATTCGCCTCCTCCGGATTTACCAGCAGTTCCTTGAAAGCAAGGTATTCCGATACGGTGACAGGTTCGGGAATCAGCCGATCCAGATGCAGACGCACGTACCACCAGCACCCCGCGTCCTCTCGGGCCGCCATATAGACCAGCGGCGGCCGGCACACTGCTTCCTGCAAAATATCCACGATTTCCTGTACCTGCGAGTCAGCAAGCAGATGCGTATGTTCCGCGCTCAACGCATCAAAAACGGCTCCCAGGTCGGAACGAAGCAGAAGCGGCCTTTCCAGTTCGAACCACCTGCGCAGAAGGGTATACATATCACCGCGATGATCGGCAGCCCAGGCTTCAAATTTGTGCAGCATTTGCAGTCTCCATGATGGAAGTACCAAATTCATAATGCGCCATGCCCTCTGTGATGCCATCAGCATATCCGGACCGGGCAAAATAGATTTGCTCATTCCCTTTCAGGCTTGCGAGTTCGGGACTATGATTGGCAACTATGACGCCGAGGGTGTCACCGACCAGCATTTCATGATCATTGCCGGAGTCCCCGGCGACCAGAAACGCGCGTAGCGGCAGCCCCCATTTGTAGGCAAGATAACGTATTGCCCGCCCCTTGGACGCCCTCAGCGGCAACACGTCCAGATAAGTCTGTCGCGAGTAGATCAGGTGTGCTGACAGATTCTGCTCACGCAACAATGTGCGGATTTTGGATAATGGCGGCATTTTTTCCGGATCCACGTTGTAGCTGAGCTTGAACTCGCGCTGGTTTTCGCCCGCCTGCAGCTTGAGTCCCGGCACTTTCCGCAATACGTTTTCAATGGCATCGCGGCGCCATAGATACTTGATCAGGTTTTGCCACCCGATATCCGGACGAAGTTCGGGACCATAATAGATTTCGCTGCCCACGGCGGTGATCAGCACATCGGGCAAGGGCACGCCCCATTCGTTCAATATTTTCACGGCGCTTTCCAGCGTGCGGCCAGTGGCGACACCAAAGCCCAGGTTGGGCGGCGTCGCCCGCAGGATAGCAAGAAAGCGACGCAGGGCAGCACGGTCACCGAGCAGCGTATTGTCTATATCCGTGATGAGCATATGCGAGATCAAGGGCAGAGGGCGCGACTGTCTTTGATATATCGCCAGGTTCCGGCGGATGCGTTTGCGCTCCTGATGCAGCAGACGCGAGAGAACATGCAGATATCTCCTGACATGCGCCTCCCACGTGTAGTGGTTTTTTACCCCTGAAACGCCGTTCCGCGCCCAGCGCCGCCAGCGCACAGGGTCGGCAAGCGCATACTCGATCGCTTCGGCAATCGCGCCGGTATCCGAGGGATTTACCAGTATCCCGTTTTTGCAGTTTGCCACGATATCGCGCGGCCCTCCATCTTCTGTCGCGACAATGGGAAGCCCGCTGGCGGCGGCTTCGATCAGTGTAAGGCCGAAGGGTTCGGTAAGCGCCGGATTGATGAACACGCCGCGCCGCTGGGCTGCGAGACGGTAGAAACCAGCGATATCGGAAGGCTTGTGGTGTTTGGGCAATGCCACCTTGCCCCATAAATCGTAGCGGTCGATATCCAGCAGCAGATCGGTCATCACTTCGTTCTGGGCAGCATCCAGTTGACGGATGTCATCCCGGTTGCCCGCCACAATGGCGAGATTGGCCTGTTCATGCAGTTTGGGCGAATTGCCGAAGGCGGCGACCAGCGCCCCCAAATTTTTTCGAATTTCAGGACGGCAAATGGTCAATACCAGGGGCTTGCGCGGGTGCGCGAGAAAGCGATCGATGAGATCCGCGGTTTCCGCTTCCACTGGTTTTTGACGGCTGGGAGGAGAAAAACGCGATATATCGGTTCCCGGCGGAATGACGACCGCGCGTTCCGGGCGATAGTTGGTGTACAGTCCGTATTGCTCGACGCTCTCCTGAGGTGTGCTGGTTATGACCAGGCTAGCATGTTGCAGTACGGCTTCCTCTGTGGTTATTCGCCGGTAGAAGCTGAATTGGCGCTCCAGTGCCTGCGGCTTTCGGCCTTGTGCCAGCAGGTGTTGTTGCTTGCTGCGCCCCAGGGAGTGCCCGGTATGAATCTGAGGGATGCCCAATAACTGGGAAAGCTGCATACCGACATAACCGGCGTCGGCATAATGGCTGTGGATGGCATCCGGCAAGCGCTTCTGCCCGCGGAGAAAAAGCAGTGCGCGATCCACCAGTTGATCCAGATAGGGCCAAAGGCTTTCCTTGCGCAGATAGCGGCGGGGTCCGCACTGAAGGCGGATAATGCGCGCGTTGTTGCCCAACGTTTCCTCAAGATGGGCATAATCCGCGGAAACCGAAGGATCTTCTATCCTTCGCGTGAGCAGATCCACTTTACCGACCTGGGGTTGACGCGCGAGTGCCCGCGCCAACTCCACTACATACAGCACCTGGCCGCCGGTATCCGCATCGCTCCCCAACTCCATGTCGTTTCCCCGAATCAGCCCGTGCAGGCTCAGCATCAGTATATATAACTCTTTCATCCGTCTCCTAACCGTCCACTGACCACTGACCACTGTCTGATGAACGGTTCGTAAAAATCATCGTGTTCGGGAATGGCTCCCCGTATTCCGCAAATTGCACTGGCAAAATGCTGTGCCTGCTTCAAGATGACGGGCATATCCCATCCCTGCAGCAGGCCGAATATGAAGACCGCAGAGAATGCATCACCCGCTCCCACCGTATCGACAACATCCACTGCCTTGTCCGGCGCGACCGATATTTTTGCTCCTGCCTGCCCCAGCCACCAGGCACCGGCTCCACCGCAAGTAATGAGCATTCCGCGCAACTGATATCGCTCAATCAGGGCTCTGGCCTGGGCCTCGGCAACAGGCTCATCCATACTTAACAATCGAGCGATGCGATCCAGTTCATCGTCGTTCGCCTTAACAATATCAGCATGCTGCAGCGACCAGTGCAGTCGTTCGCCATTAATCCAGGGATCGCGCAGATTGACATCAAAAAAACGTTGGCCGCTGGTTGCGCGCAGCATATGACGCAGGGCGCGATGCGAATCGGCGCGCTGAGCCAGCGTTCCGAAATAGACCATTTCCGGGCTTGCCGCCAGCGCGGCCACCCGTGCCAGACGTGGATGAATATGATCGTAGGCCTGGTTAGGGACAATATTGAACCGATGTCCTTCCGCCCCCAGATGAACCGCTACCACACCCGTAGGGTAAACCGAGTCAAGCTGTACACCGTGCGTGCTCAATCCGGCATTCTCCATCGCCTGCAACAGACGCGCGCCTTCCGCATCCTGACCTATCCGGCTCACGAGAACAGGCGCACAGCCAAAAGCGCGCAAATGGCGGGCAACATTGAAAGGTGCGCCCCCGAGCACATCCCCGTCGGGGAAGCGGTCTATCAGTGTTTCGCCAAAAAGGAGCACCGAGTGGTGAACATCGTTCATCATGATAGCTTGAAAAAATCGGTCGCGAATCTGCTCCGGATTCGCCGACGCGCATGAATGGTTTTCCGCATGCTTTCGTGCGAAGCCATGGGAAAGAGGGATATTGCCTGCTATACGAGCACCTTCAGCAACCCTGAATAAGCTTTCCAAAGCAGCTTTTTCAAAGTAGATGCAATGGCATCGATTCAGAAGCTTATTGCCTGCCCGCTGCCGCTCCTGAAGCGCCTCCGGATAAAGTAAGAAGGAAGCATCGGGAAAGAATTCAGGGAAAAATGAAGAACACTCCGCTCCTATTTGCCTTGATTACCGCTTCTTTTGCCTCTTTTCCATCCGCCGGTGAAAGCAGGAATAACAACAGGAAAAATCAACAATATATCAGCCACAGAAAGGGTTTCTGTACGATAGCAGACATACTGCGTGAAGAAAGTCTGCCAGCTTCCGGGCAAGTTTTTCGAAAGATTCTGGAACGTCAAATTTTCTAGAACTTGTATCCACGGTGCAGTGCTACCGCGTTTGCGGCAAGGTTGAAATATTCCACGCGCTCGAATCCGGCTCTCTGCATCAGTTGCTTCAACTCCTCCTGCCCGGGATGTACGCGGATGGATTCGGCAAGATACCGGTAGCTGTCCGGATCCTTTGCAACGAAACTACCCATCGCAGGAAGTACTTTGAACGAGTAGAGGTCGTAGAGCCGTTGCATAGGTTTCCATATCCTGGAGAATTCAAGCACGATAACGCAGCCGCCGGGGCGCAATACGCGCAGCATTTCTTTCAGCGCAACATCCTTGTGCGTCATGTTCCTCAGACCAAAAGCAACGCTTACGCAATCGAAGTAATTGGCGGGGAATGGCAGCTTTTCCGCATCGCACTGTGCGACCGGCACGGCAATACCTTCGTCCAGCAGACGATCGCGGCCGATGGTCAGCATGGAATTGTTGATATCGGTCAGCCAGACCTCTCCCCTGCTTCCCACCTGCTCAAGGAAAAGCGAACTCAGATCCGCCGTTCCCCCGGCAATATCCAGCACACGGTTACCTGACCGGACTCCGCTCACCTCAACTGCAAATCGCTTCCATAACCGATGCATGCCCCCGGACATCAGGTCATTCATCAGGTTGTAACGTTCCGCAACAGAATCAAACACGCCTGCTACCTCGCGTGCTTTCTCCGTTTCCGACACGGTCTTAAAGCCGAAATGAGTAGTTCTCGTCATCGATGTTCAAACTTAAATAAAAGGTAGAGGGAGAAGAAATCTCGTTCCCGGATAGTCTCAGTTTTTTACCGTCGATTCCCGGTTCGAGCCCGGTAAATGTCCGGCCGGTTCCCGGCTGGCTCCCGCTTCTTCCATTCGGCGCAGGTAACGCTGCCACATTTCGTCCTGGTGCAGGCCATACTCGTAGAGCAGATCCCAGGAATAAAGCCCGGTATTATGGCCATCAGAAAAAGTCAGCTGAATCGCGTAGTTGCCTACCGGATCGATACGATTGACATTCACCTCTTTCTTGCCGGTCTGCAGCACTTCCTGGCCGGGACTATGACCTCGCACTTCTGCCGAGGGCGAATATACCCGCAGGAACTCGCTGGCATACTGGAACGTCTTTCCATCACTGAAAGTGATTCCCAGCAACCGTGATTTTCGGTGCAGTTTGATTTCGACGGGAACAGGCGTATCTTTACTCAAGCCAGCCATTGCCTTTCTCCAGTTTGATCCCGGTTGGAATGGCGAATGATAAACCAGTAAGGTCAAAACTAAAACCTTGGCGGCAAATTGGATGTGATTTCCGGCAAAGTCGGATACCGCAAAGATTGGCGATACGAAAAACAGATCCTTCCAGAAGAACCAGTGCAGAAGGGGTATTCAGAAATAGACCGACAGTTCAACCGGCTCCGGTCTTTACGAAAACCAGCCTCTCCGTCCTCACCTTTGCCCCTCACGCGCTGAGGATCAATGCAAAATTATCTGCTGATAAAATCATCTATAGCGTACGCAATTCTCACTGCTCCTCATCGCAGTGCGAGGCTATCTTTCCCGCCCACCCCACTGAACATAGCGCCACATTATTCCATTGCCCAATTCAAAGCGCTGGAGCGCCAGGCTGTCCGATCACGGAAAGGCGGGCTGTTTCGGTTCGGTTCCTTCAATCTCTACAGTTGGCAAATGGTTTTTTATGCGCGCCTCGACCTCCTCGACACGAGCTTTTGGCATATCAGCCAGTACAAGCAATTGACCTGCTTCGATCGCCTGTTCAAACTGCTTTATTCTCGAACTTCCCGCGCTCACGCCAATCAGGCTTCCCGCCCAGGCGCCGACACCTGCTCCTGCAAGCGCGCTCCCCAGCACAATACCGCCCGCAATTACCGTGGATGCTGGCGGCAGAACGACCGCAACCAGTCCGGCCAGAGCGCCGGCAGTACCGCCTACCGCCAGTCCCCTTTCCACCGCGGGAACGAAGTCGGTCTTCTGCAACAGGCTGGCCTCGGGCAGATCCTCAAGTTCGGTACCGCGCTTGGCCACCACATGAATGTGTTTTTCCTCTATTCGGGATAGAAGCAACTCGTCGACAATGCGTTTGGTCGTTGAAATGTCGGGAACCAGAAAGTATATTCTTCGCATCATGATCTCCTGATAGTGGTTAACAAGGCAAATCACCAGCGTACAGAGTATTCAAAATATTCAAAATATTCAAAACCGGCTGTTCCAGCATAGGACAGGTCAACCGAAAAAGCAAACCAGCGCGCCCCCCGGGAAGGGGCAGAAAATGAGGGATACTGATTTACCCCTGCCACATTTGTAAGTCGCCTGTATCCTCCTGCATACTGAACCCGAATATTTCACCAAACCGGCCCGGGAATCATAGAAGGCAGTATGAACAGGGGTATTTGATCAACCAAGGCTATAATCCGTTTGTACCATTAACCTTCACGGACACTGACGGGTGTTTTGCGGCATCCTTGCGCCCTCGCTTCGCGTCGATAGTCCCGGCTATCGGCTTGGCACGGGATACGTAAATCTACTCCCAAAACACCTCGCCATTATCCCGTGATCCAGTGAAATATCCGGGTTAACGCAGGATCGTGCAAAAATAAGGAGCATACATTACATGGATACGATAAAAACCCGGGCGGCAGTAGCGTGGGGTCCAGGCCAGCTTTTGAAGATCGAGGAAGTGGACTTGATGCCGCCAAGCAAAGGCGAGGTGCTGGTACGCATAGTCGCTACGGGAGTCTGCCATACAGACGCATACACTTTGTCCGGAAAAGACCCCGAAGGCAAATTTCCGGCTATTCTGGGGCATGAAGGCGGCGGTATCGTCGAGGCGGTCGGCGGGGGCGTGACCAGCGTGGCGCCAGGTGATCACGTCATTCCGCTGTACACGCCCGAATGTGGGGAGTGCAAATTCTGCAGATCGGGGAAAACCAACCTGTGCCAGTCGATAAGGGCAACCCAGGGACAGGGGCTGATGCCAGACGGCACTACCCGTTTTTCAAAGGATGGAAAACCCATTTATCATTACATGGGCACTTCGACTTTTTCCGAATATACGGTAATCCCTGAAATTGCGCTGGCCAGGATCAGCAAGGAAGCGCCGCTGGAAAAGGTCTGCCTGCTCGGCTGCGGCGTTACGACCGGCCTGGGAGCGGTAGCTAATACTGCAAAGGTAAAGGCGGGCGATACGGTAGCGGTATTCGGGCTGGGAGGCATAGGTCTGGCCGTGATAATCGGCGCTGCGATGACCAAAGCTGGACGCATCATCGCTATCGACATCAATCCGGACAAGTTTGAAATTGCGCGTCAACTGGGCGCTACCGATGTGGTGAACCCTAAGGACTACGACAAGCCCATCCAGGAGGTGATCGTCGAGATGACGGGTGGAGGCGTGGATTTTTCCTTCGAATGCATCGGCAATGTAAAAGTCATGCGCTCGGCCCTGGAATGCTGTCATAAGGGCTGGGGGGAATCGGTGATCATTGGCGTTGCCGGTGCGGGAGAAGAAATCTGCACACGCCCCTTCCAGCTCGTTACGGGTCGTGTGTGGCGCGGCTCCGCTTTCGGGGGAGTGAAGGGCCGCAGCGAACTGCCCGGCTATGTGCAGCGCTATCTCGATGGAGAATTCGAGCTGGATACCTTCATTACCCACACGATGGGACTGGAGGATATCAACAAGGCATTCGACCTCATGCATGAGGGCAAGTCCATCCGCACGGTGATACATTTCGACAAATGATTCGTGCAGTTTCCGTTAACCACAAAGGCTTGTATCCATGAATCAGAATCCAGAGGAGTTGCAGCTTCTCTCATCGCATCGTTCGTTCGACGGATGGCAAAAACGCTACAGGCATTTTTCGCCATCGCTGAACTGCAAGATGAATTTTTCCCTCTATCTTCCCCCGGCGACAGACCAGGGTAAAAAGGTGCCTGCTGTCTATTGGCTCTCAGGCTTGACCTGCACGGATGAGAATTTCACGATTAAAGCCGGGGCGCAGCGGGTAGCAGCGGAACTTGATATCGCTCTGATCATGCCCGACACCAGCCCGCGGGGAGAAAAAGTGGCGAGGGCCATCGATAACGCCTATGACCTGGGCCTGGGCGCCGGTTTCTACGTGAATGCCACGCAAAAGCCCTGGAGCCAGCATTACCGGATGTATGATTATATCGTCGATGAGTTGCCGGTCCTGGCGGAGAAATACTTTCCTCTCGCTGACCGGCGCTCACTCAGCGGGCATTCAATGGGAGGACATGGCGCCCTGATGATTGCCTTGCGCAATCCGCAGCGCTATCGATCAGTATCCGCCTTCGCACCTGTCGTGAACCCCACCACCAGTCCGTGGGGTATGAAGGCATTCAGTCACTACCTGGGAGATGACGTCAAGAACTGGTGGAACTATGACGCCTCTTTGCTTGTAGAATCTGTCCGCCCCTCGGAGTATCTGCCCATGCTGATCGATCAGGGCTCTGCCGATGAGTTTCTGGCCGAGCAACTGAAAATCGAACGTTTTATCGCCGCGTGCAATACGGCGAACTACCCTGCGCGAATCAATATGCGCGAAGGTTACGACCACAGCTATTTCTTTATCAGCACATTTATCGGAGAGCATCTGCGTTTTCACGCACACGCCCTCAAGGATTCTTGAACAGATTCCCTGAACCTGTAAATGGTATTCCCATCCCCCAGCCGCTGCTACGAATGGTGCGACAATTTGCCACATTCCCAGAGGGGTAAAAATCCATTATTCTGCTTGTGACTTCTCCTTGAAGTTGCCAGTAGTACCAGCAGTACGTGTTTGTTTTGCGCATTATTTTCCTTCTACATTTGGGCTCGTCGCACATCACCCCACGATGTCACGAGCCCTTTTCTTTTTCGGATCGGCTTGTTCTACCCATCGGTAGAAACCTTGCTTGGCCAATTCAGCAAGCGTGAGATAGAGCACGACCATCGCTCCGAGGATAAGATAGAACTCGATAGGAGGCGGCACGAAGCCAAAATACACTCCTACCGGCGTCAAGGGCAACAACGCTGCCACCGCAATTATCGTCAGCGATGTGATTATCAGCAGGGGGTGGGCTGTGCTGCGAAGTGGATTTCCCCTTGTTCGAATAACGAAGATCACCAGTACTTGCGTGCAAAGGGACTCGATAAACCAGCCGGTCTGAAACAGTTTTTCCCCGGCATTCAGAACTACCAGCATGATATAGAAGATTATGAAATCGAACAGGGAACTAATTGGCCCGAGCACCAGCATGAAATTACGGATGAGATCAAGATCGAGGACATGGGGATGTTGCATTTCCCTGGTATCTACTTTATCCAGTGGAATAGGAACCTCGGATATGTCATAAAGGATATTATTGAGTAGAATCTGTGTCGGTAACATCGGCAAAAAAGGTAAAAACAATGCTGCTCCTGCCATGCTGAACATGTTGCCGAAGTTGGAGCTGGTACCCATCATGATGTACTTCATGATGTTGCCCAGTGTCCTTCTTCCTTCCATAACAGCGAGGTATAACACGTCAAGATCGTGCTTTAGAAGAATCATGTCTGCCGCTTCTCGCGCAACATCCACAGCTGAATCAACCGAGAGGCCGACATCGGCGGTATGCAGCGAAGGAGCATCGTTGATGCCGTCTCCCAGGTAGCCAACTACGTGATTACGCGCCTTGAGTGCGCGAATCACACGCTCCTTTTGCGTAGGATTCACCCGACAGAATATGTTGGCCGATTCGACTCGCGCCTGCAAAGCGTGATCATCCAATTCTGCGATATCCTTCCCTGTTAGAAGCCCACTTACCTCAATTTTTAGCTCTTTGCATATGTAGCGAGTAACAAGCTCACTATCGCCAGTTACGATTTTGATCGTGACACCAGCATGAGCGAGAGCCGCTAGCGCAGGCGCGGCACTTACCTTGGGCGGATCGAGGAAGGCGGCGAAGCCTGCCAGTATTAGATTTGCTTCATCATGGACAAGCTCGTGGAAGTAGTCTGGCGATACTTCGCGCCAGGCAATACCGAGTACGCGAAAACCTTCTTCCTCTAGCACCCGATATTGCTTATGTATCTCCTCCATTGCTGCTTCATTCATGGAACGCTGTGCGTCTTTCCCTCCAGCCTCGTAGTGGCTACACAATTGCAAAATTTCATCAGCCGCACCTTTCACCACTAGCCAGCGCGTCATTCCATTATCAATGAGAACAGAGATGCGGCGTCGCTCGAAGTCAAAGGGAACCTCATCGATTTTCCTCCAGGTCCCGACCTCGATATGCTCATGATCAAGAATGGCTTGGTCCAGCGGACTTCTCATGCCTGTCTCGAAAAAACTGTTGAGATAGGCTAGCTCAAGCACCCGCTCACTTGAGCATCCATTCACGTCCACATGTTTTTCGAGGCGGATTTTTGCCTCAGTCAGAGTACCGGTCTTGTCGGTACAGAGAACATCCACTGAGCCCAGGTCCTGAATCGCCGAGAGACGCTTGACGATTATTTGCATGCGAGCCATTCGCAGTGCTCCGCGGGACAGGGTGACCGAAATAACCATGGGCAAGAGCTCCGGGGTCAACCCCACGGCAAGAGCTACCGCAAAAAGAAAGGACTCGAGCCACGGTTTGTGAAAGAACACATTCGTGAGCAAAACGAACATCACCATAAGGATAGTGAGTCGCATGATCAGCGCACCAAAGCGATGGATACCGAGCTCGAACGAGGTTGGCTCCGCAGGACGGGAAAGACTGTCAGCAATTGCCCCGATAGCAGTACGAGACCCGGTATTGACTACAGTTATTCGTGCACTGCCGCTGATGACGGATGTTCCCATGAATACGGCATTGCTTGCGTCTTCGAGTCCCGTAGCAGACTCAGGGAGTAAACCTGGCCGCTTTTCTACTGGGTAGGGCTCGCCGGTGAGCAGCGCCTGATTCACAAAAAAATCGCGTGATTCAAGCACGAAACCATCCCCCGGTACCAGGTCACCTGCGAAGAGCAGTACGACGTCACCAGGCACGATCTCGCTGACCGGAAGCTCAAGCGGTTTGTCATCGCGCACCACGGTCGCTCGAAGGGAAACCGATCGGCGCAGTTTTTTTACGGATTCATTGGCGCGATACTCCTGGACAAAATCAAGAGTAACGCTGAGCAAAATCATGAAGTTGATAATGAAGAAACTGGAGACGTCACCAGTCAGTGCCGACACCGTACTTGCGGCAAGTAGAATAATGATAAGGGGATTTCTGAAGCGTGCGATAAACTGTAGCGGAAGCGATTTCTCCCGAGTCTCGCGAAGCAGATTAGGACCGAAACAAGCAAGGCGGGATTTAGCCTCGGCTGTGGACAGCCCTTTCCTGGCGTCCAGTCCGGCTTCTTCCTCTAGCCCTGGTTCCAGCCACCACGGTCGAAGCTTTGTATCAACGAACATTATGGACGTGAAAAAGTAAGAGCTGAGCCTTCAAATAACTGTTTCTACTGCAATAATCATATTGCAAACATCTTTCCTGTTTCCTGAACATTTGTCATCCACGCTGATTCCCCTCTCCATCCTCCTCGGATCTCTACAAGCCAAAACAAAATCTTTTTCACCTCATCTATCGCGAAACATAACGAAATCAGCCAGCGAAGCCACGAGATGCTGCGGGAGGTTGCAGAAGATTAAGGGGCAACATGATTAGTGGATGCTCAGCCATAGTTCACCTCCATTCCAATCTTCTCCAGTGTGGCATCAACAAATAATAGGTGCCCTGCCTTCGTTATAGACTGCTCATTACAGTTAAACGAGAGTTCAGGAATGTATTTCACCCTCCAAACCTCATTAAAATCTTAATCCGAATGGATCATCGAATACCTCGCAATTAAGATTGAACTGATTGGGAATTGGGTAGAAAATATTTTCTATGTGTCTCGGTATCCCCATGCAGATAATCCAAATCAATGGCTTTAACGCACTTTGCGAAGCAAAAGGCGTAAGGCGCGAGGTAAGTCTATACCTGGTTCAGGGGGAGCAGGTTGCGATTGGGGATTTTGTCATGGTGCATGTGGGATACGCCATCCAGAAAATGAATGAAAGCGAGGCACGCTCAGTCTGGGAACTTCACGACGAATGGCTTGCTTCCGGGGCGGACAGTGCATGAACTCTCAGTCTGCCAAGCTCTGGTTGCACAGGTGGAGCAGATTGCGATCAACCACGGAGCGTTGAAGGTGGAATCGGTAAAACTGCGGATCGGTCCCCTCTCTGGCGTGGAGCTGTCGCTGCTTGAACATGCATATCCTTTTGCCAGCGCAGGTACCCTGGTCGAGGGCTCCAGGCTTGAAATAGAGCGTGCTCCACTCAAGTTAAATTGCGAAGCATGCGGCCTCGAATCAGAGGCCAAGCCAAATTTGCTCACTTGCCGCATGTGCGGGAGTTGTCTGACCAGAGTTGTGAGTGGTGAGGAATTGACGCTCATGAGTGTTGAATTGATCACTGCTTGAAGTCTCGGGAGGAGGTCTGAGGTGTGTAACACGTGTGGCTGCAACATCACATCCGGTAACCGAGAATTCGCGTACAAGCCGGTAAACGGCATGACCGCGGTTTCGGTTCTCGAGAACCTGCTGGCCAGAAACGACGATCAGGCCAGACACAACCGGCATCATTTCGATAAGCACGATTTAATCGCAATTAACGTTATGTCGTCCCCAGGAGCAGGCAAGACTGCCCTGCTCGAAGCAACCATCGATGCTTTGGGTAACCGGTATCGCATTGGAGTGATCGAGGGTGACCTGGAAACCGAAAATGATGCTATCCGAATCCGTGCCAAAGGCGTGCCGGCATACCAGATCATTACCGGCGCGGCATGTCATCTGGATGCTCACATGCTGCACAATGCATTGCATGAATTTCCCCTGGAAGGACTGGACATCCTCTTTATCGAGAACGTGGGCAACCTCGTGTGCCCGGCAAGCTTTGATCTGGGCCAGCATAGGAATGTCATTCTGCTCTCCGTCACTGAAGGCGATGACAAGCCCGCAAAGTACCCCGTAATGTTCCGTGCTGCGGATGCAGTAATTCTCACCAAAAGCGACCTGCTGCCGATGCTGGATGATTTTAACCCGGCTCGAGCAGAACTCAACCTTCGCAGCCTGGGTAGCCGAGTACCCTTAATCACGCTTTCTGCCCGGAAGAGTTTGGACCTCGGGGACTGGCTTGACTGGCTTATAGGCGAACTGGTGCAGAAACGGGGGAAACTGGCTTCGGACATTCCGGCGCAACCTGTGACAGACTTGCGGTCGATATCGTCCAATACGAGAATGCGCGAATGACTCTTACCGCCCCGGAGTGGCTGAAAAAAATCCATGCCCTGCGGCTCGATCGGCCGATACGCATCATGAACGTTTGCGGAGGGCATGAGCGCTCGATTACCATGGCAGGAATCCGAAGCGCGCTGCCGAAATATGTCGAACTCATCGCCGGGCCAGGGTGTCCGGTTTGTGTCTGCCCCGAAGAAGACGTGTACCAGGCCATTCAACTCGCGCTGCGCGCCGATGTAATTCTGGTCGCTTTTGGCGATATGCTGCGCGTGCCCGTGAACGTGCCGAAGAAAAAAGTGCGGTCGCTGGAGCGGGCCAAGGCAGCAGGAGCGGATGTGCGTCCCATTGCCAGTCCACGCGAAGCAGTCAGAATAGCTCAGCAAAACCCGGAACGACAGGTCGTTTTCTTTGCTGCGGGTTTCGAGACCACCACAGCCCCGATCGCGGCCATGCTGCTGGAAGGTGTGCCAGAGAATTTATTCGTTCTGTTATCTGCCCGGCGCACGTGGCCAGCAGTGGCCATGCTGCTCGATTCGGACACACCCGGCTTTGATGGGCTCGTTGCACCGGGTCATGTTTCCACGGTCATGGGACCTGAGGAGTGGAATTTTGTCTTCGAAAAGCATGATATTCCAGCTGCCGTTGCCGGATTTCAGCCCGTGTCACTGCTGGCCGCGATGTATTCCGTATTACGCCAGCTGCTTGAAGGGAAGCGTTTTCTGGATAACTGCTATCCCGAACTGGTTCGGTCCGGGGGAAATCGAGCCGCACAGGCGCAACTTGCGGAAGCATTGAATGATACGGATGCCAACTGGCGCGGCATTGGTGTTATTCCATCTTCCGGTTTCAGCCTCCAGAAGCGCTTCGCCAAGAACGATGCGCGGCTTCGATTCCCCGATTTCGATACGGAGGGCCGCAAGCGCGCTGGCCAGATGCCGCCTGGTTGCGAATGCGCGAGCGTAGTCCTTGGAAAGATAAATCCAAATCAGTGCAAGATTTATGGCCGTGCCTGCACACCGAAAACACCTGTGGGTCCGTGCATGGTATCGGACGAAGGTGCCTGCCGCATCTGGTGGGCAGCGGGCGTGCGAGCGAACGCGGCAAGCGATGAGAAGGCGACTGCCGATAATATGCCTCTTCCCAGCACAGGCTGAGACGCGCGCATAACAGACGAGAGGGTTTCAGGCATTAGCTGGATGCGCTAACCTGGCCTTGCGGCTGTTTGGCCTCCCCTTTTTCCGTTTGCTATCGAATGAATGTGGACAATCACGAAATTATCCTGCCAGGTGAGCTCGAAGCGCGCCGCTGGCGGGTGGCCGGACGGGTGCAGGGCGTGGGCTTTCGTCCTTTTGTCTTCCGGCTCGCGCAGCGATTCGGCGTGACCGGACATGTGCAGAATACATCCGGTCAGGTGGTAATCGAGGCAGCGGGGGAAAAATCCTTGCTCGATGCATTTGGCGCGGCCCTGCTCACCGAAGCGCCGCCTCTCGCCCAACCGGAGATGGGGCACGTTGAGAAAATCCCCTATCTCAAAAGCAAAAGGGATAGCTTCGAAATCCTGCAAAGTTCGGACAATTCGGCGGAGCGCATTCACATTCCTCCGGATTATTTCCTGTGCGATGATTGCAAGCGGGAAATGCAGACACCGGGTGACAGGCGTTATCGCTACCCCTTCATTAACTGCACCCAATGTGGCCCCCGCTATACCCTGATCACCAGGCTGCCTTACGACCGTCCCAATACTGTGATGGCGAGATTCGAACTATGCCAGCAATGCCGCAGGGAATATGAAGACCCCGGCGACCGGCGTTTTCATGCCGAACCGGTAGCTTGTCCAGCATGTGGCCCCCAGCTTTGCCTGTCGGCACCCGAAGGCCGGGTTAATGGGCCTGCCGCGCTGGCAGCCTCTGTTACCGCGCTGCGACAAGGTGAGATTGTGGCAGTGAAGGGTGTTGGCGGCTATCACCTGATGTGTGATGCCCGCAACGAGACAGCGATCGAGCAGTTACGCACGAACAAGCACCGGCCACATAAACCGCTTGCGCTGATGTTTCCCTGGTGCGGTGAGGATGGACTGGCGCAGGTGCAGGATGAACTGGAGATCGACGCTCAAGGGCAAGCATTACTGCGGGCGCCGGCGCGGCCAATCGTGCTCTTGCGAAGGCGCAGGGATTCGATGTTGCCTCGATCTATCGCTCCGGGAATCAGGGAAATCGGTGTAATGCTCCCTTATAGTCCTCTCCATCATTTGTTGCTGGATGAACTGGATAAACCGGTAGTAGCCACCTCCGGAAACGTGAGCGGAGAGCCAGTGCTGATTGACAATGCAGAGGTGGAAACGCGGTTGGCCCGAGTGACTCGAGTTTTTCTCCATCATAATCGCCCCATTGCGCGTCCCGCGGATGATCCGGTGGTCCGTGTCATTGCAGGAAAGCCCCGTTTGGTCCGAGTGGGACGCGGCATCGGCCCGATTGAATTTGACCTGCCTGGCCTGTTTGCGCAGCCATTGCTGGCTGTGGGCGGGCATATGAAAAATAGCATCGCCTTGGGCTGGAATGGGCGAGCCGTTCTTTCTCCCCATATCGGGGACCTGGATGCTCCCCGAAGCATCGCAGTATTCGAACAGGTCATTTCAGATTTGCAGCGGTTGTACGGCGCTTCCCCTCAGGCTATCGTTTGCGATGCCCATAAAGGCTATGCCAGCAGCCTCTGGGCGGATCGGCAGAGCTTGCCACTCATCCCCGTCTGGCACCATCATGCCCATGCATCTGCCTTGGCGGCTGAGCATTCTCGAGAACTTACCTGGTTGACTTTCACCTGGGACGGCGTCGGCCTGGGGGAGGACAATACCCTTTGGGGCGGCGAAGCATTGCTTGGGCGCCCAGGAGCCTGGCGCCGAGTTGCGCGTCTATGCCCGTTCCGGCTACCAGGGGGCGAGCGGGCGGGGCGGGAGCCGTGGCGTTCTGCTGCTGCGCTTTGCTGGGAAAGCGGAATAGAGCCTCCCGCCATGGGAGCCCGCCTGGAGTTGCTAAAAAAAGCATGGGAAAAGGGACTGAATTCGCGCGTCACGACCGCAGCGGGACGTCTTTTCGACGGTGCTGCCAGCCTGCTCGGGTTACTGCGGCATGCGAGCTACGAGGGTCAGGCGGGGATGTATCTGGAAAACGTTGCAGATGTCTGCGACTCAGAACGCGAGATTGATGTAATTGATCTGCCTCTTTTTCAAGGCCCTGCCGGCTTGCTCACTGTGGACTGGAAACCGCTCCTCCCCGAACTGCTCAATGAGGCGGTTCCGGTTGCCCGGAGGGCAATGCAATTTCACTTGAGTCTCGCAAATTCCATTGTGATCCAGGCGCAACGCATCCATTCGTCAATACCGTTTGATCGAGTGGGCCTGGCCGGCGGCGTGTTCCAGAACAGGTTGCTTGCCGAGTTGGCCGTGTCGCGACTGGAAGTCGCCGGGTTTGCGGCACATTTGCCGGAAAGAGTGCCCTGCAATGATGGGGGCATCGCACTTGGTCAATTGATTGAAGCGGTTGCGGGCATTGACGCAGATGCGCATGGCTGACAGGTATATCAGCCTGGCCCACGGCAATGGCGGCAGCTGCATGCGCGAGCTGATCGAAACCGTATTCGCCCGCCATCTTTCCAATCCCTTGCTCGATGTACAGGCGGATGCAGCAGCCTTGCCTCCCATGGAGGGGGTGATAATGATAACCACGGACGGCTTTACCGTGCAGCCGCTGGAGTTTCCCGGCGGCACGATCGGCTCCCTGGCAGTGCATGGAACAGTGAACGATCTGGCCGTATCCGGCGCCCTGCCCTGCTATCTCACGCTCAACGCCTTTATCGAGGAAGGCTTCGATATGGCGCAACTGGAACGCATTATCGCCAGCCTCGCCAGTGCGGCACGGGAGGCGAATGTTTGCGTGGTCGCGGGCGATACCAAGGTTCTTCCGCGTGGGCAAGGGGGCGGACTGTATCTTGCCGCGACCGGAGTGGGTGTGAGGCCAAAAAACCTGGAACTTGGCCTCCCTCGGGTACAGCCGGGAGATTCTATCCTGGTGAGCGGCCCGGTAGGCGATCATGGCATTGCCGTTATGCTGGCCCGGGAACAATTCGGTTTGAGCGGTGAGCTGCTGTCGGACGCAGCCAGTGTGCTTCCCTTGACGCAGGCATTAGTGCCATTGCCAGGATTGCGCTTCATGCGCGATCCTACCCGGGGTGGGCTTGCTACCGTTCTGCATGAAATCTGCCGCGCCACCGGCCTCGAAGCGCGTTTGAACGGGGCCGTGATTCCGGTCCGCGAACAGGTGGCGACGGTGTGCGAAATGCTGGGGTACGATCCTTTTTACCTGGCTTGCGAAGGACGGGTGGTGGCGGTGGTGGAATCCACTCAGGCGAGCGAAGCGCTCGCCCGGTTGCAGGCACTGCCGCAAGGGTGCGAAGCCGCGATTATTGGGAACATGAAGCACGGACGTCCGCACGTCGTACTCGAAACCGAACTGGGTGGAGAGCGCATTCTGGATGAACTGGAGGATGACCCGCTCCCCCGGATATGCTAAAAATGAATGATGCAGTCCCCTGATCTTCCTGATATCGAACAGCGGATCGCATTGTTATGCGAACGGCACGGCTGCGAGCCCCGTCGCCTGCTTCAGATCCTGATCGATGTACAGGAGATATATACCTTTATTCCTCCTCAAGCCCTCACCGCTATTGCCAGGCATCTCCCTCTCCCTCGCGTGAGCGTGGAAGGTGTTGCAGGTTTCTACTCGTTTCTTTCCCTCGAACCCGCAGGCCAATACCGCATCCTGTTTTCCGATAACGTGACCGACCGGATGCTGGGTAACGAAGAACTGATGCGCCAATTCTGCAACAAGCTCTGGCTTGAGCCTGGCAAAGTGTCGGAGGATGAACTGGTCAGCGCAGACTTCACTTCCTGTACCGGAATGTGTGACCAGGGGCCAGCGGCGCTGATCAATGGCTGGCCGGTCACTCGCTTAAACAGAGAGCGCATTGATCTCATCGCCGATTTGATTCTCGCCAAATCCCCGGTTGCGAGTTGGCCGCCCACTTTATTTGAGGTCAACGACAATATCCGCAGGACCGATAGACTGCTTGATGAATCGTTCGAACCTGGCTCCGCAATCAAAGCTGCTGTGACGCGGGGCGCGGAGGCGATATTCACCGAACTGAAATTGTCGAGATTGAGGGGACGCGGCGGTGCCGGATATAAGACTGCAGAAAAATGGATAACCTGCCGGAACTCTCCCGCACCTGCGCGCTATATCGTTTGCAACGCGGATGAAGGTGAACCGGGAACTTTCAAGGATCGCGTATTGCTGAACCGTTTGGCGGATACGGTATTTGAAGGCATGACCGTAGGTGCGCGGCTGCTCAGTTCTGCAAAGGGGTTCTTATATCTGCGGGGGGAATACCGATATTTGTTGGAAAAACTCGAAGAGATACTGGCACGGCGGCGCGAGGCCGGCCTGCTGGGCAGCAATATCCTGGGCGAGCCCGGGTTCGATTTCGATATCGAGATCCACCTGGGCGCGGGTGCGTATATATGTGGAGAAGAATCCGGCATGATCGAATCGCTTGAAGGCAGGCGGGGCAAACCGCGCAACCGTCCGCCCTACCCCGCGCAGCATGGCTATCTCGATCAGCCCACCGTCGTGAACAATGTGGAAACATTCGCCTGCGCAGCCATGATCGCCGTGCACGGAGGCAAGTGGTTCGGGGAGACAGGTACATGGGAGTCGAGCGGCAGCAAGATTCTGAGCATTTCGGGCGACTGCCACTGGCCCGGCATTTATGAGTATCCGTTCGGCGTATCGGTGCAAAAAATACTGGAAGACTGCGGCGCGCAGGAACCCTACGCCGTTCAAGTCGGCGGTCCATCCGGCATTCTTGTTTCCTGGCAGGAATTCGAGCGCAGCATTTCGTTTGAAGACCTGCCCACTGCGGGCGCGTTTACCATATTCCAGCGCGGACGCGACATATTGGAAGCCGTGCGTAATTACGCCCACTTCTTCGCGCATGAAAGCTGCGGTTTCTGCACGCCCTGCCGGGTGGGAACGCAGTTACAGAAAAAGATCGTGGACAAAATCGCAAACGGTCATGGCACCGCCTCAGATCTCGAAGAGCTGAAGCATCTGGGACACCTCATGAGAACCCTGAGCCATTGCGGACTGGGACATGCGGCTCCGAATCCGGTGCTGGATATGCTGCAGAAATTTCCCGGCGCTTACGAGCAGAAGCTCACGAGCCTGTCGTTCGAGCCAGCTTTCGATCTGGATGCCGCACTGGCGACAGCGCGCAGAATCACCGGCAGGGACGACCCCTCGGCACATCTGCCATGATCAGCACCATTACGATCGACGGAAAAACGGTGCCGTTCACCGAGGAGCAGACCATCATGGACGCCGCACTGGCAGCCGGCGTTTACATCCCGCACCTGTGCCACAATCCTGAGTTCAAGCCGCACGGCAGCTGCAAGCTGTGTGTAGTGGAGGCCAATGGACGTAACGTGACATCCTGTACCATGCCTGCTTCCCCCGGCATGGTGGTGGTCAACGATACGCCCGAGTTGAATGAGGATCGCAAGGCCCTGGTGCAAATGCTGTTCGTCGAAGGCAACCATATCTGCCCGGCCTGTGAGGCGACGGGAAATTGCCAGTTGCAGGCGGCAGGCTACTACCTGCACATGCAAAGCCCGCACTTCATGCATTTCTATCCGCCACGGAGGGTGGATGCTTCGCACCCCGATATTTTTCTCGATCTCAATCGCTGCATTCTGTGCGAACTCTGCGTTCGCGCCAGCCGCGATATCGATAAAAAGAGTGTGTTCGGTATTTCGAGTCGAGGCATAGATTCTCATCTGGTAGTCAATTCAGAGAGCGGCAGACTGGGCGACACCAGCATGGCAGTTACCGACAAAGCCGCCCATGTTTGCCCCACCGGCGCTATTCTGATCAAACGCAAAGGGTATACCGTGCCCATGGGCAAGCGCCTATTCGATCAGAAGACACTGCCCGAATTTCATCTGGAACAGCAGAAGCGAGTCGAGCCGGAGGATGGACCGGATGGCGGATGAAAAACGCAAGATTCGCATTGCGACCTGCTCCCTCGCAGGATGTTTCGGCTGTCATACCTCAATGCTCGATATCGACGAAAGACTGTTTGATCTATTGGAAATGGTCGAGTTCGATCGCACCCCTTTCACGGATATCAAGCATTGCGGCCCGTGCGATATCGGCATTGTCGAAGGCGGTGTCAGCAATGCCGAGAATGCCCACGTGCTCAAGGAATTCCGGGAGAATTGCAAGGTGCTGGTGGCAATCGGCTCCTGCGCGATCACCGGTAACGTTCCGGCTCTGCGCAATAATATCGATTTGTGGGACTGCTTCCAGGAGGTGTATTTGTATGACCCCGGAACAGAGGGGAAGCAGATACCTAACGATCCGGAACTGCCGCTTCCATTCGACAAGGTGTACCCCATCTATGAGGTTGTCAAAGTGGATTATTTCCTGCATGGCTGCCCTCCCCCTGCCAATGCCATATGGAAATTCTTGACTGATCTGATCCAGGGAAGGCAACCGGAAACCGGTCATGAATTACTGCGATACGATTAAGGTTGCCGGCGCGCGCGCCTTCTCAGGCTGCCTTATATTGCGCTGGCAGGAGTATCCGGAAGTATCGCATGCCATCTGAACTGGAAACTGCTGCCAATCCGGAAAAGCTGAAACGGATCGTAATCGAGCCGGTTACGCGGGTGGAAGGACACGGCAAGGTGACCCTCCTGCTGGACGAGGATAACCGGGTGCATCAGGCACGCTTTCATATCGTTGAATTCCGCGGCTTCGAGAAATTCATTCAGGGACGCCCCTATACCGAAGTACCGGTATTGGTGCAGCGCCTCTGCGGCATTTGCCCGGTGAGCCACAACCTTGCCGCTTCCAAGGCGATGGATGTGATCGTGGGTGCGACGCCTCCTCCGGCAGCCGACAAGTTGCGCCGCCTCATGCACATGGGCCAGATGCTGCAATCCCATGCGCTGCACTTTTTCCACCTCTCCTCACCCGATCTGCTCTTCGGATTTGACTCGGAAGCTGGAACGCGCAATATCGCCGGCCTTGCGATGGAATTCCCCGAAATAGCCAGACAGGGGATCGGATTGCGCAAGTTCGGCCAGGAAGCCATCCGCATGACCAGCGGCAAGCGCGTGCATGGCACCGGCGTGATTCCGGGAGGCATGAGCAAAAATTTATCTTGCGAAGATCGGAATTGGCTGTTGGGTGAAATAGATCAGGTTGTGCGCTGGAGCCAGGAAGCGGTGAACCTGATCAAGCGCCTCTACGGCGAGCATAAGGATTTTTACAACAGCTTCGGCTATTACCGCTCGAGTTTCATGAGCCTGGTGGGCGAAGACGGGGCCATGGATCTGTATCACGGAGGTTTGCGGGCTATAGATGACAAGGGCCAGACCATTTTCGACCACGTGGACTACAGCCACTACGGGGATTACATCCGCGAGGAGGTGAAATCATGGTCCTACATGAAATTTCCTTTCATACGTTCCCAAGGCAGGGAGGAAGGCTGGTATCGGGTGGGGCCGCTGGCGCGCGTCAACAACTGCGATTTTATCCCCACCCCACTCGCCGAGGCCGAGCGCAAGACTTTCAAGGAGTTTGATGGAGGACGCGCTACCCATGCCACGCTCTCCTTTCACTGGGCGCGCATGATCGAGATGCTCCACTCGGCGGAGGCGATACGGGAGCTGTTGCACGATGACGATTTGCTGAGCGACGACCTGGTGAATACCGGAGAGCGGCAACTGCGGGGCGTAGGCGTGATCGAAGCGCCCCGCGGCACCCTGATCCACCACTATCGCATCAACGAAGACGAGCAGATCGTGCGCGCCAACCTGATCGTTGCCACCACCCACAATAATGAGGCCATGAACGAAGCCATACGGCAGGTGGCGCTGCAATACCTCGACGGACAGCAGTTGACCGAGGGGTTGCTCAATTACATCGAAGTCGCGATTCGCGCATTCGACCCTTGCCTTTCCTGCGCGACCCACGCCCTTGGAAAAATGCCGCTGGAAGTGGAACTGATCGATGCGGAGGGTGCGAGGATACATCACCTGATCAAGGATGCCGACGGGAAGCATCGCGCTTGATTACCTGTTATCGACCTCGGCGCCAGTGCGAAATTTATACCACTCGCAAGCGACAAAACGAAAGCAGCTGGCAGTAGCCAGATTTTTCTCCACCGCTCTACATTTGGTTCAGTGCAACTCGACGTCATCTTGCTTATAATAAAAGAAAGCCTCCGTGGAAGCGCCCGAGGCGTTTGGTTGCATATATAAATATAACGAATGGGATGGCCAGGAAGCAGAAAGCCGGCTTATCATGCTGACAGACTGGGGAGATGAATGGTCATCCACTACCCATTCAACAATTCGAAGGAGAAATGGTGTCCCGACTCGCACAGCAACAGATTGATCACTTGAGCGCGATTATGGATGAGCGCTGGAGCCGCGAATTCAACGAAATCCGCTCGCTGGTTGCTGGCCTGGGTGAAGAGCGGCAGCGGATAGCGCTGGGCGAACGTGCTGCGGACACTTCGGATGAAGCCTTGCTTGAGACCTTGTCTGCTATAGACGAAGCACTCATTCGGCAGAACCTGCAGGATGTGCGCGATATCGCCGCGGCGCGCGGTCGGATCAAGGCAGGAACCTACGGCGAGTGCATCGACTGTGGCAGCGATATCCGGTATGAGCGGCTGCTTGCCTACCCGACAGCCAAGCGTTGTATTGATTGCCAGCGCGAGCACGAACACCGAAAGGCCCGCGCTGAAGGGCGCGCGGACTAACACGAAGGACGGGTACGGACAACGTGGCGAAGAGGCGGATAAGCCTGGAAGGATAAAGGTTCTCCCGGACATTTCAGATTTAACGCCTCCGTTACTGGTCTTCGGATACGGCAACCCCAGCCGGGGAGACGATGCGCTAGGCCCTCTGTTGATAGGGCGCCTGGAAGCACTTGGCTTGCCTAATGTAGAGCTGCTCACCGATTTTCAGCTCCAGATAGAACATGCATTGGACCTGCAAAGCCGCGACAGGGTGCTGTTCGTAGACGCCAGCGTCTCCTGCGCGCGGCCTTATGCCTTTTCACGGCTTAATGCATGCAAAGACGCCAGTTTTACAAGCCATGTCATGAGTCCTATGGCACTCTTGCATGCTTACCAAAACCTATATGGACTTCCTCCCCCTGCTTATCTGCTCCAAATTCGGGGCGAGCGCTTCGAACTGGGCGAGCCGCTCAGCCCGAAAGCCACAGCCAGTCTGGACGCGTCCTTCGCCCTGGTAAAAGGATTATGTTCCGGCCTTGACTTAATTGCGTGGGAGAAATTTGTGAATCATGAGCAAGCACTATCTTAGTCCACTCTTCACACCCAAGTCGGTAGCTGTATTCGGCGCAAGCAACAGTCCTGGCAAAGTCGGCTATGTGGTGTTTGAAAACATGCTGAGAAGCGGTTTTCAGGGCGCGATCTACCCTATCAATCCGAAATATACCGAGGTACAGGGAAAACCAGCCTACTCCTCCATCAGCGCGATTCACGAGCCGGTTGAACTGGCTGTGATTGCCACGCCGCCCCAGACAGTCCCTGGCATTATCGAGAACTGTGGAAACGAGGGCGTGAAGGCCGCAGTCATTATCACCGCCGGGTTTCGCGAGGCCGGCGAGGGCCTGGAGGAGCAATTGCTGGCGGCTGCGCGGGCTTTCGGTATTCGCCTCATCGGTCCGAATTGCCTGGGCATCATGCGTCCGTCGATCGGGCTCAATGCCACGTTTTACAAGGGGGGGGCCAACAGCGGAAACATTGCGTTCGTCTCCCAGTCCGGAGCGCTCTGTACCGCCATTCTGGATTGGGCGCAAAACAACGACGTGGGCTTTTCGAGCATCGTCTCGATGGGTTCATCGACCGACGTGGATTTCGGGGAGATTCTTGACTATCTCGTGGCTGATATCGCCACGCAAAGCATTCTGATGTATGTCGAAGGGATCCGGGATGCCCGCCAGTTCATGAGTGCGCTTCGCGCCGCGACCCGGCTCAAACCCGTGGTCGTTGTCAAGGTTGGCCGCCACGCGGCGGGGGCAAAGGCGGCACGCTCACATACCGCTGCACTGGTGGGAGCCGATAATGTATTCAATGCGGCACTCAACCGGGTTGGCGCGGTGCGTGTGCAGACCGTCACCCAGCTCTTTACGGCAGCGAAAGCGTTATCGCTTAATTTCTGCCGATTCGGCAATCGGCTCGCCATCGTAACCAATGGCGGAGGGCCGGGCGTAATGGCCGCCGACCGGGCGGAAGACCTGGGTCTGGTCCTGGCGTCCCTCGAGGACGCCACGCTTCAATACCTCGACCAGCATCTGCCCCAGCACTGGTCACGCGGGAATCCCGTCGACATTATCGGCGACGCGGGAGCAGACCGCTATCATCACGCGGTGAAAGCGTGCCTCGAAGATGAGAACGTGGACGGGGTGCTGGCCATACTCACCCCCCAGGCCATGACGGCGCCCCTTGAATCGGCACAGGCGCTGATAGCGCTTTCCACCGGAAACTGCAAGCCCCTGCTGGCCTGCTGGATGGGCGAAGCACAAGTCGCCTCGGCGCGTGAGGCCTTCGCCGATGCCCGCATACCTTACTTTCGTACCCCCGAGCCCGCAGTTGAGGTTTTCTCCCATCTCTCGGCCTATTACCGCAACCAGCAATTGCTGGGGCAGATGCCGGGGCCGCTTTCCCATTATCTCGAACCCAACGTGGAAAGCGCCCGGCTGATTATCGAAGGGGCCATGCAGGAGCAGCGGACAATATTGACGGCAATGGAATCCAAGGCGGTTCTGGCGGCATTCCATATTCCTGTCGCCCCGACGATGCTCGCCCGCTCGCCGGCCGAGGCACTTCTCATCGCGCAGCAGTTGGGATTTCCGGTGGCAATGAAAATCAACTCTCGCGATATCACCCACAAGACCGACGTCGGCGGCGTGCTGCTCAACCTGAAAAATGCCCACGAAGTGCGTGCCGCGTATCAGGATATGCTGGATACCGTACGAAGGAAACACCCTGCGGCGCATCTGGATGGAGTTTCCATCGAACCCATGATCCGCAAGGCGAATGGCCGGGAATTGATGATCGGGGTAACCAGTGATCCCGCATTCGGACCTGTCATTACGTTCGGTTCGGGTGGCACCGATGTCGAGATCAAGAGCACGCCTGCGGTTGCCCTGCCGCCGCTGAACAAATTTCTGTCAGGGGAGCTGATAAGAGAAGCCAACATTGCGAGGCTGCTGGGAGCGTTTCGACAAATGCCGCCGGCTGATCTGGAAGCGCTCGAGGATGTGCTCCTGCGTGTTTCGGAAATGGTGTGCGAACTGCCTTTCCTCAGGGAGATGGACATCAACCCGCTCATCCTCGATGAGGCAGGCGCTTTGGCCGCAGACGCCCGCATCATTGTGGAATACCGGCAGCCCAGCGCTGACCGCTATGCACACATGGCCATTGCTCCCTACCCCACCCACCTCATCAGCCATTGGCAGCTTGCCGATGGAACAGACATCATCATTCGCCCCATCCGCCCGGAGGATGCCGAACTGGATCAGCGATTCATTCGGGGGCTATCGAAGGAATCCCGGTATTTTCGCTTCATGCAGGCAATACAGGAGTTGCCCGAAATGCTGCTCACATCGCTCACCCAGATTGACTATGGCCGGGAGATGGCGCTCGTCGCCGTTATCCAGGACAAAGGCCACGAAGCCGCCCTGGGTGTGGCGCGGTATGCCGTCAATCCGGATGGCAATTCCTGCAATTTCGCGTTGGCTGTAGCCGACAGCATTGCCGGAAAAGGATTGGGAGGAAAACTGATGGTTTCCCTGATGGCTGCCGCCCGTGAGCAGGGGCTGAGAGAGATCGAAGGCAATGTACTCAACAACAATCACCGCATGCTCAAATTCATGAGTGACCTCGGTTTCGCCATCAAGCCCGACAAGGAGGACCACGGACTCATGAAAGTGAGCAAGCTGCTGTAGCAATAGTATTCATATTCAGAAATTCCGCCATTCGCCGCGCAAACCTCTATTTAGGCGCTGTTTCGCGGCGGTAGCCACGTCTGATGTCCGCTTTCATCAGTATCGGCATTGCTGCATCGGCGAGACGTTGAAGTCTCATGCTGACCGCCAAATTCAAGTAACTGCTTTTCGGCGTAAAACGGTCCATCGCTACCGCTCGTGCCGCACTGTTGTAAACCAGAAATAGATGGCTTCCATCGATAGCCTGATCGGCTCATATACTTTTCCCTTGACCGATCTAAACTGGATTATGAGAAATGGCGGGAATTGGACAGCATCTCTGATGGGGACACTATCGACGCGCTTCCCATCAAATCTCGATTGTCCTGAATCCCTAAAAACCGTTCTTACCGGGAGAAAATCATGAAAATTACCTATAGCTCCAAAATCCAGATCCTGATTCTGGTGGCAGCCCTGAGTGTTGGGCTTAGTTTTGTTTCCCCTGTCTCCGCACAGGGAGGTTCATACATCCTGGACACCCATAGCCAACAACTGATCAAACTCGGGACGCTGGGTGGAAACGTCAGTTACGCCTGGGCCATTAATGACGCAGGTCAAGTGGCGGGAGAGTCTAATGGGCACGCTTTTGTCACCGGCCCCAATGGCGTGGGCATGACCGATCTCGGGACGCTGGGTGGAGGTTTCAGTAGCGCCTCGGCCATCAACGACGCCGGTCAGGCGGTGGGACGCTCCACCACGCCCGGAGTAGTCGGTTGGCACGCTTTTATCACCGGCCCCAATGGCGTGGGCATGACCGACCTCGGGACGCTGAGTGGAGAGGGATTCACTGGACACAGTGACAGCGGGGGCGTCAATGACGCAGGACGGGTGGTAGGGTACTCGCTGACGGTTGCAGATCGTTGGCATGCTTTTATCACCGGTCCCAATGGCGTGGGCATGACCGATCTCGGGACGCTGGGTGGATACAGCAGTTTCGCCACTGGCATCAATGCTGCTGGGCAGGTGGTGGGGTACTCCAACACCGTGAGCAGCGGCGGTAACCATGCTTTCATCACCGGCCCCGGTGGCGGGGGCATGACCGATCTCGGGACGCTGGGTGGAGTATTCAGCGTAGCTCAGGATGTCAATGACACGGGCCAGGTGGTCGGTTGGTCCAACACCACCACCGGTGCTCAGCACGCTTTTATCACCGGTCCCAATGGCGAGGGCATGACCGATCTCGGAACGCTAGGTGGAGATGACAGTTACGCTACTGCTATCAATGACGCCGGGCAGGTGGTGGGCTACTCCGACACAGCTGCGGGTGAAAGACACGCTTTTATCACCGGCCCTAATGGCGCAAGCATGACAGACCTCAACCTCAATTCTCTGGTCGAGTTGCCAGCCGGAACTGTTCTAGCTCCGACCCTCGACATCAATAACGTAGGACAGGTCCTTGTCACTGCTGTTATCCCTGAGCCTCATTCCTATGCCCTGATGCTCGCCGGCCTCATGCTGGTCGGATTCATGGTTCGGCGAAAGCGCCTGCCGGCATAAAAATACTGGAAATCTGAACTGGATTTAAAGAAATGGCAGTAGTTGGGCAGTATCAGACACTGGGGAGGCGGTTGCCGACTTGCTCTCCTCAAATCAGAGGAATGTGTTGAGTCTCTAAAAATCGTCTCTTACCAGAGGGAAAATCATGAAAATTACCCGCAGCTTTAAAATCCAGAGCCTGATTCTGGCGGCAGCCCTGAGTACCGGATTAGGTTTTGTTTCTCCTGTCTCCGCACAGGAACGTTACTACATCCTGGACACCAACACCAAAGAATTGACCGCTCTCGGATCACTGGGTGGCTACACTTATGCTCGTGGCATCAATGACGCCGGGCAGGTGGTGGGGACATCTCAGACGGCCGCAGGCAATTTCCATGCTTTTATCACCGGCCCCAATGGCGTAGGCATGAGGGACTTGGGCACGCTGGATGGAGATTTCAGTGAAGCGCATGGCATCAATAAGGCTGGGCAGGTGGTGGGATGGTCCGACACGGCTGGTGTAACGCACTCTTTCATCACCGGCCCCAATGGCGTAGGCATGAGGGACTTGGGCACGCTGGGTGGAAATTACAGTCAAGCCTACGGTATCAATGATGTGGGACAGGTGGTGGGATGGTCCAGCACGGCCTCAGGTGCTGAGCACGCTTTCATCACCGGCCCCAATGGCGGGAGCATGCGAGACTTGGGCACGTTGGGCGGGCTTGACAGCCTCGCTACTGGCATCAATGATACCGGACAGGTGGTGGGGGAATCCCGGGCAGTTGGAGGTATTTTTCATGCTTTTATCACCGGTCCCAATGGCGAGGGCATGACCGATCTGGGGACGCTGGGTGGAAATTACAGTCAAGCCTACGGTATCAATGATGTGGGACAGGTGGTGGGGTGGTCCATCACGGCCTCAGGTGCTGAGCACGCTTTCATCACCGGCCCCAATGGCGGGAGCATGCGAGACTTGGGCACGTTGGGCGGGCTTGACAGCCTCGCTAATGGCATCAATGATACCGGACAGGTGGTGGGGGAATCCCGGGCAGTCGGAGGTATTTTTCATGCTTTTATCACCGGTCCCAATGGCGAGGGCATGACAGATCTCAATTCTCTGGTTGGGTTGCCAGCCGAAACTATTCTACATCGGGCCCTCGACATTAATAACGCGGGACAGGTCATTGTTCTTGCCACTCCTTTTGTCCCTGGTATCCCTGAGCCTCGAACCTATGCCTTGATGCTCGCAGGCCTGATCCTGGTGGGACTCATGGCCGGGCGAAAGCGCCTGCCGGCATAAAATATCTGGTTACCCGCTCCATAGTGGTTACCCGACCTGCCATGTCCGCTCTTCTCGGATCCGATTGTTTGCTCCCGAGCCCTGTCTAGTGACGTTATCGTCCCGTTCCCAGACTGCTTGAGGAAAAGCTGATTGAACGCTATGGAAGAGCATGCGCCCTTGGAGTTTTCTTGGGGGCTTGAAAGGTGCTCCTGGCACTTAACGACAGTTCGAATCTGACATTGTTTGTCAAATCAAATCCAGGCTAATACATATCAGAACAACGGGACTACCAGTATGTCGCAGCTTGCGTCTCTTATCACGCGCCTTGTTACGCTGCCAATCAGCGTCTCATCCCGTTCGGACTGTCCATGTTTGCCGAGGACGATCAGATCGGGGTCAAGCACTTCCATATTTTTCCGGATTACAGCAGATGCAGGACCTAGTTCTACGACACTGGACAAATTAGCCTTCGGCGCTTCCAGTTCGGAGATAAATTGCTGTATCTCCTTTTTCTTTTGTACCTGAACCTGGCTTTCGTAAATTTGAATCAGCTTATCATCTACCCCGGCAGATTCCAGCCTGGCTTTGAATGGCACTTCAACTGCGTGGAGAGTAGTAATATGCGCATGCGGAGCAATGTTCATGGCAAACTCCGTTGCCTGCTCGGAAAATTCGGAGAAATCCACAGGGATCAACACCTTCCGGTACCCTGCCTGAGGCTCGCGTTTGACGATCAGCACCGGGCGGGCAAGCTTGCGCAGTATCCTGTCGACGGTAGAGCCGACAAATAGCTCTCGCACCAACCCACCGCCATGAGCGCCGAGCACGACAAGGTCGGCATTCAGGAACTCGGCATAGCGGACGATCTCGGTATAAGGGCGCCCTACATTCAATGTCGTGGTCGATACCGAGATCCCGTATTTTTCGGAAAGCGCGCGCTCAATTTCGGTTAATTGCTTGCGCGACAGCTCCATCAATCGATGCTCGGTTTCCAGGGGCGCCTGGACCAGGTGACGCAGCGTTTCAATGGCAAGGTTATCTATGACATGTATCAAATCCACAGATTCGCTCCCTGATTCATGCGCCAGCAAGGCGGCTCGTGCTGCAGCCCAATTCGCAAGCGGAGACATGTCGATACCAACCACTATTCGCTTTATAGGAGGCATAAAGAGGTTTTCCTTCAGGGAAAGTTTTGCAGCATGTTAACTTACATAAAAATTCCGCATCATGCCTAGATCTTCGTGCTCCAGATTGTGGCAGTGATAGAGAAACAGCCCCGTGTAATCCTCGAACGGCTTGATCACATCGATCTCTTCACCAGGCATGACCAATACGGTGTCTTTCCACCCGCTGTTAATGAAACCCTCCCGGACAGTAGCATAACTCCCCATATTCCCATCTTTCAGCTTGCGTGAAATGATGCGGAACTGTTGACCATGCATATGGATGGGGTGCGGCAACATCATCATGCCACCCATTCCTCCTCTCATCCCATGGCCCTCTCCCCTCATTCCGCCCATTCCTCCCCTCATTCCACCCATGCCATCTCCCCCACCCATCATCGAGCCATGCTCGTTGGTTATGCGGATCTTCTGGATGGTATTGAGCGGGATTCGTTCGATATCCATCACCTCATCCATTTCGAAAGATGCGCCGTTCAAGAGGGGTGACATATGCTCCATGGAGGCGGCGATTGGAACAGGCCGGCCGGGGTTGGCAACGTCTTTCTCCGTCAGATTCCGTATTTTCACCAGTCTTTTCGGCAGCTCGGGGGATTCGCCGATTTTCTCAGCAATATGGAATCTGACGATCGGAAAATCTTCACCTTGAGCCAGCCTGCCTGCGCCCATACCTCCCCTTCCGCCCATTCTCCCGCCGCCCATGCCTCCGTGCATCCCCATGCCACCCATCCCCATTCCCATCTGGGGAAAGTCGTACTCGAGGCTCCGGAGCATCAAGTCTGTTCCAGGTTTGCGGCCGGTGAAGTCCACCCAAAGCTCGACCCGCTCCGCCGGAGCCAGCATGATGTATGGAAACGTCTGCGGGTCTTCCAGCAATCCTCCATCGGTGCCGATCGCCGTCAGGGGAGTACCATCCTCCCACCCCAGCTTGTATATGCGCGAGTTGGAACCATTGAAAACGCGTATCCGATAAGCGCGGGTTTTTACCGGAATCGTGGTATCCGGCCGCCCGTTGACGAGGATGGTGTCCCCAAGAAAGCCGGTCATCCGCTCATGCATTCCAAAAATGTATTGCAACTGGTTTCCTGCAGTAAAGCGGCGGTCCTGGATGACGAGGGGAAGATCGTACTCGCCGTCAGGCAAATCCAGCTTCCGTTCCTGCTCATCGGTAATGGTGATCAATCCCGCCTGGCCGCGATAAACCTGCGAGGCTGTCATCTCGTGGGGATGCGCGTGATACCAGTTTGTGCCGGCCGGGTTCTTTACTTCAAATTCATACACGTATCTTTCACCCGGCTCTATCGCGTACATGGGATGACCATCCATTTTCTGCGGCACGTGCATGCCATGCCAATGCATGATCGACGGCTCGGGCAGTTTGTTGTAATAAAAAATGCGCACCTTTTGTCCGTGGACAAGATTCATGATGGGTCCCAGATAACCCGGGGCGCTTTTCAACAAGACCGTTTGAGGCCCTTTCAACACTTTCCCGTCGTATCTGAAAACACTCGTGCTGGCCCCCGGTAGTATCGGGACTTCGGTCAGTTGCGCAACAAACTCGATCTCCACATCAGGCTTGAAATTCGGATCGGGTTTCGCGTTCAACATTCGCCTGTCTTGAGCTATCCCAAACCCAGGAAATGCCGCAGCCGCAGTGCCGGCCAACAGACACCGCAAGAATTTCCGTCGCTTACGATCGTAATTTTTCATGGTTTACTCCAATTTTTTATGATTTCGACGGATTCAGGACCTGACGCCAAGGCATGAGAGCGTTCCGGATTGCTCCTTGGCAGCGAGGGAGGAAGAAATACCGTTAAGTCTGCACGCCCCTACGAGGGAGACTGCCTCTCGCTACCTTGAATAACTGGAGTCGGATAGCTCCACTCCTCTACCGCTCCCGGCAATGCACTAATACTGCCACTTGAACTGCATTTCATCTTTCACTGCTCTTACCCCTTTCACCTCTCGCGCAACTTCGATTGCTTTTTCCATGACGAGAATGGAACTCACCCTACCCGTCAACCTGACATTGCCTTGACTCGTTTCAATCCCAATCTCCTCGTCTCTAAGCGATGGTTCTGCGGAAATCGCGGTTTTCACCCGGGCGGTAATGGCTGAGTCGGCGCTTTCGTTGTCGTCCGTATCGCGCCTGCTCATTTCGCCAGAAAGCTCGCGTACCCCCGTTTCCTGGGCCGCCATCACATGGTAAGCGTGGAGCCAAACAAGTAAAACAGCCAAGAAGAACATAATAAGGCTGCGGGATGTATTGAGCAAAGGCATGGAAGCATCTCAAAGCTTATAAAAAACGGCACGCCCAAACTGACAATGTAAGCTCACATGATCGAGAATGTGCGAAGCAAACAAAGCCAGGAAGAACAGCCCTGGGGGCGAAAGTAGCGCGAAAGGACAAGACAGGGCGCCGATATAGTGACAAAACCCTTATCGGATAACCTCATAACTTTCGGCTGACTCATTCTTGAATTTATATCAAAGATTCAAATTATCAAGGTAGAAATATACTCGCTCCAGGACTTCTTCCCCGCTCCTCCACTATCCAAAGTATTGGAAATAAAAAGTGCAGGAAGAAACCGTGACATGCTCGCCTATGAATAGGACAACTTCGGTTGACAATTTTGATACATTCAAACTGATTACTGTTAACCTCTGTCCCTTTCGAGGAACTTGCCGTCTTCGCTAACCTTGATCTGGATCTTCGAACACTCGGCTTTCCTTGCATCGGCTTCACAAACCGAAATTCTTCTACCATCGATTTTTTCGGTTTCTTTCTCGATTTCCTCGATTTTTCCGCCCTTGGCATTTTCGGTTATTATTTTCTGCACTGCTGGCGGCACATCAGCCCATCGAACTTTTTTATCGGCAAAAACCGGTGCCGCAAGTGCCAACGTAATTGAAGGAACCGCGACTGCAAGCATGTTCCTTTTCATTTTTATCCTCATGTTATTATGAAAATGGCAAAAAGCATCGTTTGAACTTCTTAGTCAGGCTATCGACATAACAGGCTAAGTCCGTGCAATACCGCATGTACCCAAGCTCCACCCGTCTTCGCGCCAAGTCCTGCGATTCGTTCACGCGCCTCCTGGATTATTCTTGTTAATGCCAGCACGATGGCTGATTTTGGGAGCAGGATAACGCTTGAGAGCTTCATTGCTTCCTATGGTTCTTCATCCAGATTGACAGGAGATAAAAAAGCGGAATGAATCATTCGCTCTCTATATTACAAGCTATCCTGGAGTCGACGCCTGATGGGCTTCTGGTGACGACCAGGAATGGTGATGTGCTTTGCTATAACCATCCCTATGTAGAAATGTGGCGTATTCCGGGCAAGCTCATGAACGATGCGAAGCACCAGACGATTTTCCAGCACTGCTTGGGTCAATTGAAAGATCCGCAGCAATTCTTGAACTCAAATGAGGAGATTTATGCAGCCTGGCCTCCGGAGAGTTCTGACGTGCTTGAATTTAACGATGGCCGAATATTTGAGCGCTATACAAAAGCCCAAATTCTGGAAGGATCAAACATGATGCGCGTCTGGAGCTTCAGGGATATTACTGAGCGCAGACAGGCGGAGGCTTATAAAGCGCAACTGGCAGCAATTGTCGAGTTCTCGGACGATGCGATCCTTGTCAAGGACCTCAACGGCATTATTACCAGCTGGAATGCCGGAGCGGAACAGATGTTCGGATACCGGGCAAGCGAAGTAATAGGTTCTCCCATATCGGTATTGATTCCGCCTGACTGCCAGGAAGAAGAAACAAGAATCATGGGCCTCATCAAGGGCGGGAAGCACGTAGACCATTATGAAACCGTGCGATGGACAAAAGGTAAAAAGCCGATTGATGTTTCGGTCACGATATCGCCAGTGAAGGATAGCGAAGGCAATATCATCGGCGTATCGAACATTGCCCGGGACATCACTTATCGCAAGGCCTCACAGGAACGCATCGTATATCTTGCCCATCACGATTCCCTAACGAGGCTACCCAACCGTGCGCTTCTGACAGACAGCCTGAAAGCTGCCATCGGAAATGCACGCCGGTACTCCACTCAGTTTGCAGTGCTATTTGTGGACCTTGATTGCTTCAAGCTGATCAACGACACATTTGGCCATGAAATCGGCGACAAGCTGCTCAAGATTGTCGCGGAGCGTATGCAATCCGTCGTGCGTCAAACCGATATAGTCAGCAGGGTAGGAGGTGACGAGTTCGTTGTCCTGCTGAGCCGCATTCAGGCTCCCTCCGACGCCGCTCGCGTCGCCGAGAACATTATTGCAACCTTGTCCCAGCCCTATCACATTGAGCAGCATGAGCTGCTGGTGACCGCAAGTGTGGGGATCAGCCTCTACCCGCAGAGCGGCAAGGACGCGGGCAGTCTGCTACGCAACGCAGATACCGCCATGTATTCTGCCAAGGGGCATGGCAAAAATCGCTATGAATTCTGTTCTGAAGACTCGATTCGCCCCTCTCCTCCGTAACTCTTCTCCCGAATAAGGTTCAACGGCGAGGCCCGATTGTCATGAGCACATCGCACGAGGATTGCTCAAGAACATGCCGCGACACACTCCCCAGCAGCAGTTCCTCAAGGCTGGATTTCCCATGTTTTCCCAAGACGATCAAGTCTGGCTCGGTTGACTGCGCGTGATCACATATCGCATGGCCGGGATAGCCAAAAACAACCTCGCGGGAAATTGAGCGATTATCCCCATCCTGAATATCCGCTATAAACTGATTCAAATCGCGCCGGGCATCTTCTTCCGCCTTGATATGATAGTCGTGAACCAGGTTGCTCCCAATGCCTGCCGACTGCATTTGCTCCTCCAGCACGACATCGAACACGTGCAGAAAATCGATTTTTGCCTCCGGCGCAATCTTCAGCGCCATCTGCGCCGCACTTCTGGAATTTTCGGAAAAATCAACTGGAACCAGTACCCGCCGGTAGGAGGCTATCGCTTCCTTCTTTATTACCAGCAAAGGCGTTTTAATCATCCGCGCCACCTTATCGGCTGTGTTGCCGAGAAAAATAGAAGTTAAAAAATGACCTCCATGCTCGCCAATAACCGTTAAATCCGCAGCCAGCTCATCTGCTCTTGCAACAATCTCTTTCTCAGGCCGCCCAAACCGGACCGTTCTGGTACAGCGAATACCATAATTATCCTGCAGATGCGCAGAGATCAGCCCTAACTCGCGCATGGCCCGCTCGACGAGAACCACCTCGGCCGCCACAGACGTATCCTTGAGAACAAGCGCCAGTGTATCGGGCAATCCTGCTTCCTTCACAGCCAGCAAATCAACTGTGTCAGACTCCAGAAGAGCTGCCAGCATGCCCGCTCGCTTACCCGCCCAACGGGAGAACCGGGAAAAATCGATTGCTACCAGAATACTTTTAATATCCCCCATACACGCAGATCGTACGCCAATTTGCTTCGTTCCAACCCTGATGGTCGGCTAATCCTGCCATCCACCATTCCCATTAAACCCTTCGCTGCTACACCTTTCTCATTCGATTTTTGCTGTCAAGCTCGTTCCCTGGTTCAGGAACAAGAAATAATCACCTTCAGGGCACGTTCCTTCATTGCATTACTGAAGGCATCGTAGGCGCTCATGATGTCGTCCAGCTTGAAATGATGCGTTATCAATTGCCCTGGTCGAACCTTGCCCGACGCCACCGTTTTCATGAGTAACGGCGTCGTCACAGTGTCGACAAGACCGGTTGTAAGCTTGATATTTTGAGACCATAATTTATCCAGATTCAACTGGACCGGCTTGCCATGCACGCCAATGTTGGCGATATGGCCTCCTGCGGTGACGATAGCCTGGCAGATGTCGAAGCTCATCGGTATTCCTATCGCCTCTATTGCAACATCCACCCCTCTGCTGCCGGTCAGTGCCATTACCTTCTCGATTGCCTTTCCATCGCTGTTGTTGATGGTCTGGGTGGCTCCCAGTTTTCTGGAGACTTCCAGGCGATTATCATCGATGTCGATCATAATGATTTCCGCAGGTGAATAGAACTGCGCCGTCAGCAAGGTGGCCAGACCGACAGGTCCGCCTCCAACAATCGCTACTGTATCGCCCGGCTTGACCTGTCCGTTGACCACGCCGCACTCGAAGCCCGTCGGCAAAATATCACTTAGCATAACCAGCGCTTCTTCATCGGCGCCAGAGGGAACGGAATAAAGGCTGTTGTCCGCAAACGGAATCCGCACATATTCCGCCTGAGTCCCGTCAATGAGATTCCCCAATATCCAGCCACCTCCATTTTCACAGTGGGAGTACATTCCTTTCTTGCAGTTGGCGCACTTGCCGCACGAGGTAATGCAGGAAATCAGAACACGGTCACCCACGCGGAAATTTGAAACATTCGGACCTGCCTGATCGATGATTCCGACTCCTTCATGGCCCAGGATCCGGCCCCCGGCAACGGTAGGCACGTCACCTTTCAGGATATGCAGATCGGTTCCGCAAATGGTTGTTTTCGATATTTTGACAATTGCATCAGTTGCATTTTCAATGACAGGCTTTGGCTTGTCTTCCAGTTCGCGTTTACCTGGGCCACGATATACAAGTGCTTTCATGAGGGGTCATCCTTCATTGCAGTGAATAACTGCCATTCCGTTACAGATGGTGTCAAGTATAGTCGAGAGCTGAGGCTATGAGGACGTGAAAGCGATGATCACGACCGGATTTTGCGGTGGCTTGGAGGAGCAACTGTTCTCTGGGCGAATCCACTGAACCCGCCTATCAATGAGAATTTCCCCTGGTCGAAAGAGTCAGATCATCATCCGCATCCAGCCTGAGGCTGCGCGCCGCTTCCTGTATAATTCCCTTTTATTCCCTTTATACTTTGAAAGCATTTTTTCATGGAAGCAGAACACGTCAACGCTCTCACCCACCAGCTCGGCGATCTGGATAGCCGGGCAGCAGAACTGCGGAGGTATCTTTGACTTCGATACCAGGAAAACACGCCTGACCGAGCTTAACCGGCTGACGGAAGACCCGGCGGTCTGGGATGACAACAAGCGTGCTCAGGAACTGGGGCGCGAAAAAAAGATGCTGGAAAGCGTCGTCATCAATCTGGAAACAATCTCCCGCCAGTTGCAGGATGCGCGGGAGCTGTTCGAGATGGCGGAAGAGGAGGATGACGACCCTGCTCTTCAAAGCGTGGCGCGCGACATCGGCCATTTGGAAAAAGCAGTGTCGGACATGGAATTCCGGCGCATGTTTTCCAATCCCATGGATACGAATAACTGCTTTGTGGATATCCAGTCCGGCTCGGGCGGCACGGAAGCGCAGGACTGGGCCGCGATGCTGCAGCGCATGTATCTGCGTTATTGCGAGCGCCGCGGCTACGAGGTGGAAGTGATGGAAGAGTCGTCAGGCGAAGTGGCGGGAATCAAGAGCGCGAGCCTGAAAATATCAGGTGAATATGCCTATGGCTACCTTCGCACCGAAACCGGCGTCCACCGGCTGGTGCGCAAGTCGCCGTTCGATTCCGGCAATCGCCGTCATACCTCGTTTGCAAGTGTATTCGTCTATCCGGAGGTGGATGAGACCATCGAAATCGACATCAACCCGGCGGACCTGCGGGTCGATACCTTTCGCGCTTCCGGCGCGGGTGGGCAGCACATCAACAAGACTGATTCGGCGATCCGGATTACCCATAACCCTACCGGTATCGTCGTTCAATGCCAGAGCGGGCGTTCGCAGCATCGTAATCGCGCCGATGCAATGGCCATGCTGAAATCGCGCCTTTTTGAAGCGGAGCTGCGCAAGCGCAATGAGGAAAAGCAGGCAATAGAAGATACGAAAACCGATATCGGCTGGGGGCATCAGATCCGCTCCTATGTGCTGGACCAGGCACGCATCAAGGATTTGCGGACGGGGGTGGAAAGCGGCAACACCCAGGCTATCCTCGATGGGGACCTGGATGATTTTATCGAAGCAAGCTTGAAACAAGGCGTATAAGAGGACCGATCTGAGATGGATGAGGCTTTAGAGAGAGATTCGGAGGAAACGGATCGGTTTCAGGCGGAGATCAGGCTCATCGAGGAGCGGCGCGCCAAACTGGATGCGGTGCGGGCAGCGGGCAATGCCTTTCCCAATGACTTCCCGCGCGAGCATTTTTCGGCGGACCTTCATCGCCAGTATGGTGAGCACTCCAACGAAACCCTGGAGGCAGAGCCGATACCCGTGCGCGTGGCCGGCCGCATGGTGCTCAAGCGCGTCATGGGCAAGGCAAGCTTTGCCACTCTGCTGGATATGGGCGGTCGCATCCAGCTTTACATTGCCAAGGATTTAGCGGGCGACAGCGCTTATGACGCATTCAGGCATTATGATCTTGGCGACATATTGGGCGCGGAGGGCACCCTGTTTCGGACCCGCACCGGGGAATTGTCGGTACGGGTAACAAGCCTGAGACTGCTCACGAAATCGCTGCGACCGCTGCCGGAAAAATTTCATGGGCTGACCGACCAGGAGCAGAAGTACCGGCAGCGCTATCTCGACCTCATCACGAATGAAGCCAGCCGCAGGGTGTTTATCGCGCGCTCCAGGATCATCCAGGCCATCCGTGAGTTTCTGGTCGGGCAGGGCTATCTGGAAGTTGAAACGCCCATGATGCATCCCATCCCGGGGGGCGCGGCTGCCCGGCCCTTCATCACGCATCACAACGCGCTGGACATGCAGCTGTATCTGCGCATCGCACCCGAGCTTTATCTCAAGCGCCTGGTAATAGGCGGACTGGAAAAAGTATTCGAAATAAACCGCAGCTTCAGGAATGAAGGAATTTCCACCCGGCACAACCCCGAATTTACCATGCTGGAGTTTTACGAGGGCTACCGGGACTATACGTACCTCATGGACCTTACCGAGGTCCTGCTGCAGGAGGTGACGCTAAAGGTGCTGGGCGTCACCGGCTTCACGTATCAGGGGCGGGAACTGAATCTGGCGCAACCCTTCGAGCGGCTCACCATCACCCAGGCTATCCGGAAATTTCATCCCGAATATACCGAGGGGCAACTCGAAGACCGCGCATTCCTGCTGAAGAAATTGCAGGAACTCGGAATTTCCTATAAGCCCGAGGACGGCACAGGAGGATTACAGCTTACCCTGTTTGACAAAACCACCGAGCATTTGCTGTTCGACCCTACTTTCATTGTCGATTACCCCGCGGAAGTGTCGCCGCTTGCGCGTCGCAATGACAGGAATCCTGAGATAACCGACCGGTTTGAGCTCTATATCGCCGGGCGGGAGATTGCAAACGGATTCTCGGAGCTGAATGACCCGGAGGATCAGGCAGCACGCTTCCTGGAACAAGCCAGAGCCAAGGAAGCAGGCGATGCGGAAGCCATGCACTACGATGCCGACTACATCCGCGCACTCGAATATGGCCTGCCTCCCACCGCCGGAGAAGGCATCGGCATCGACCGGCTGGTCATGCTCCTGACCGATAGCCCGAGTATCCGCGATGTCATCCTGTTTCCACAATTGCGGCGGGAGGATTGAGAGTTCGCCTGCGTAAGGGCATGGCAAAAGATGAAGTGATCAGGAGCCATTGACTGCAAAGGCAGGCTCAGGCCAGCCTAAGGCTCAAAATAAAGATCATGTCATTCAGAATTCAGCAGCGCGTACCGATCCCGTTTTACCATCCCCGCATCTGTATCTGTGACTGCCAAATGGCGCCGCGTCATCAATCCAAGAAGCCCCAGACCTACCAGCAGCATAAGGTGGATTTCAGGTTCGGGGATAATGCCGGTAGCAAGGACTTGCCCCTGATCGTTGATTGCATTCGCCGATGTTAGAGTAATTCCCGTCACATTCACCAAGGTATTCAGATCAGTCATGCCTGCGCCAGCGGGGCCAGTTATGAAAGCATGAGTTCTACTGTCACCCGTGGTAGAAGACTCTCCAACCACCTGTCCGGCAGCGTTGATACCCAAGCAGCACTGCTATCTCCCCCGAGGGTACCGAGATCAGTCATGTCCATCCCGTTAGAGCCGGTGATGAAAGCATGGTCCTTACCCTCGCTCGTCGCAGAAAATCCGATCACTTGTCCGGTAGCGTTGATATCGTAGGCCTGGCTGTAATACCCTCCGAGGGTACCGAGATCAGTCATGTCCATCCCGTTGGGACCGGTTATGAATGCATGCAACCCCATGTTCGTGTCAGAGGTACCAGCCACCCGTCCGGCATCGTTGATACCATTGGCGCCCCCGCCAAAATCCCCTCCGAGTGTGCCGAGACCTCTCGCTCCTACACCATTTGGGCCAGTTATGAAAGTGTTCCCAGAGATCGCATAAGAAAAACCTACCACTTGTCCGGCAGAGTTAATGTCAGCACCCCAACTCTCACCCCCCGTCACGACTCTCATTCCTGCACCGTTAGGTCCGGTTATGAATGCATGGGGACCGGTGCTCGTGTCAGACTGCCCGACAACCTGTCCCGCTGCATTAATGCCACTGCCATAACTGAAACTCCCCGCAATCGTGCCGAGATCTCTCATTCCTATCCCGCCGGGGCCGGTTATAAAAGCATGAGTCTCCCCTGTGCTCGTGTTAGACGCCCCCACGACCTGCCCAGAATTATTGATATCACTTGCATGGGTATGGCCACCGCCCAGCGATGCGAATTCTGTTACCTGCTTCGTATTAAGGTCAACAAGAAATGAACCCTCCCGGGCAAAGCCTGGTGATGCGATCCCCATTCCCGTGCTCAGGGCAGCGGCGAGCACGAACGCAGGTTTCCTGAAGATATATCTGTTTCGTATATTTATATTATTGACGTTTCTCATAGCACGATCTCCCGGTAACAAAGTCAAGGATTGGCACATGCCAGGTCCTCTACCAATCTAGGCCTCAACCCTAGAGTTCGCCATAGACCGATAGGGCTACTGAACTTTATCCCCAGCGCGTGAAGCTGTACCTTGGTGTTTGCCGCATTTGCTGGAGCCATCTTTCCTTATCCACCTCCTGCGCGGTCACCCCCTTCAGGGAGATCGGGATAATTCTTTCCCGCAACCTCCTTGGCAGAGTCCGACAAGAGGATTTTACTAACGCGGACGGCCCGCCCGGTACCAGGAGTAGCTCCTGGCGTTCTCCGCATTCCGCAAAGGTGACAACCCTGGCCCGTCAAGTTCGTTCACATTGCGCAGCGTATTTTCATTCTTTGCCATCTTTTTCAAGCTGGAAGACGAAGCCATCTGCTTGAAGCTTCCACTCCGTTCCCTGCCACCCAAGGGATGGGACAGCTAAAGGATTTAACACCGAAGGGGTTTGACACATACCCCTATAGGGTATAAAGTTAGCTGATCGTATTGGAGGCGCCATCATGAGTTCTCTTACTCTCAGGCATATCGAACTGCCCATCGAAGGCATGACTTGCGCGGCATGCGCTACCCGGATCGAAAAAAACCTCAACAAGCTCCCCGGTGTACAGGCAGCAGTAAACTTCGCCAATGAAAAGGCACGGATCGCGTTTGACGCTTCGGCCACCCAGCCGGAAGAGCTGATCCACTCCATTGAAAAAGCAGGTTTCCATGTCGCCCCTCAGTCGGTGCAGTTGCAGATCAGTGGCATGACCTGTGCGGCATGCAGCGGCCGGATCGAGAAGGCATTGAGCAAGCTTTCCGGCGTTACCGCCTCCGTCAATCTGGCAACCGAAACCGCGCATGTCAGTTACAACCCTGCCGTGGAAACGGTGGAAGATATCATCGATGCTATCGTCAAAACCGGCTATGGCGCCCGTGAGCTCAGCGATACCAGCCGTGCCGAAGAGAAAGCGCGCAAGCTGGCTGCCTATCAGGCGGAGCTTCGCATGTTCTGGATTTCCGCGGCACTCAGCCTCCCGCTGCTGGTGCAGATGGTGCCGATGTTCTGGGGGGGCGAGATGGAACTGCTGCCGCGCTGGCTCCAGTTGCTGCTGGCTACACCAGTACAGTTCTGGATAGGCAGGCGCTTCTATGTGGGTGCCTGGCACGCATTGCGAGGCGGCGGCGCTAATATGGATGTACTGGTCGCGCTGGGCACCAGCATGGCCTACCTTTTCAGCGCGGTGGTCACGCTGCTGGGGCTGGATCAGCATGTCTATTTCGAAGCGAGCACGGCCATCATCACTCTGGTGCTGCTCGGCAAATTGATGGAAGCACGCGCCAAAAGCAGGACTTCCGCCGCCATCGAGGAGCTTGTCAAGCTGCAACCCAGGACAGCGCGCGTGGAGCGCAACGGCGAGATCATCGAGGTGGACGTGGATACGCTCGAGGAGGGTGATATTTTCCTGGTACGTCCGGGCGAAAGCCTGCCAGTAGACGGCACTGTCCTCGAAGGCGCGTCCAGTGTAAACGAAGCGATGCTGACCGGTGAAAGCCTGCCGGTGGCAAAGCAGGCAGGGGCTAAGGTCTATGCTGCCACCGTAAATCAGCAGGGCATGCTGAAATGCCGCGCTACAGGTGTGGGTGCCCATACCCAGCTCGCGACCATTATTCGCCTGGTTGAGGAAGCGCAGGGTTCGAAAGCGCCCATCCAGCGTCTCGCCGACACCATCTCCGGTATTTTTGTGCCAATCGTGACTGCCATCAGTATCCTGACTTTTATCCTGACATGGTGGCTGGCGGGCAATTTTGTCCCGGCCCTGGTCAGCGCGGTGGCGGTGCTGGTGATCGCGTGTCCCTGCGCACTCGGACTGGCGACCCCGACCGCCATCATGGTAGGCGTGGGCCGCGGGGCACAGAGCGGCGTGCTGGTCAAGAATGCCGCGGCGCTCGAGCATGCCGGGAAAATCGAGACACTCATCCTGGATAAGACCGGCACGCTCACCGAAGGTAAGCCAGCCCTTACGGATATCGTCCCTGGCGAATCTTTTACAGAACGAGAACTGATGCGCATTGCGACGAACCTTGAACAAGCTTCGGAACATCCTCTGGCAAAAGCAGTCATGGAACATGCCCGTAAAACGGGCATTCAACCGGAGCCTGTAACCAATTTTCAGGCTGTCACCGGTAGCGGCATCACTGGCAATATTGGCGATACCGGGTATATTCTTGGCTCACCCGGATTCCTGCGAGAACACGGAGCACGGGTTGATGAGAAGGCGGTATCCGCCCTCCAGTCCGAGGGCAAGACGGTCATCGGCCTTGCCGCCGTGAATACGCCTTCTGGCAGGGAACCCGCCCAGGTGCTGGGCTATCTCGCCATCGCCGACCAGCTTCGCGCAACTTCAGCACGGGCGGTATCGCGATTAAAAGGGATGGGAATCGAGGTTGTGATGCTCACCGGCGACAATGCGCCAACTGCGGCTGCAATCGCGGCCCAGGCAGGGATAACCATGTATCGGGCCGAGGTACTGCCACAGGACAAGGCCGCAGAGGTGGGCAAGCTGAAGGAAGGCGGTAAAGTTACCGGCATGGTGGGCGACGGGATCAACGATGCACCCGCACTCGCGGCGGCAGACGTAAGTTTTGCCATCGGCGCGGGTTCGGACGTCGCGATCGAGGCAGCCGACATTACCCTCATGCGCGATGATTTGATGAGCGTGGTCGATGCCATCTCCCTTTCGCGCATGACGTTGGGGAAGATCCGGCAGAATCTTTTCTTTGCCTTTTTCTACAACGTGCTGGGGATACCGCTTGCGGCGATGGGTCTGCTCAATCCTGTCATTGCGGGTGCGGCGATGGCAATGAGCTCGGTATCGGTGGTCAGCAATTCCCTGTTGCTGAAACGCTGGCGAGCGAGTACCTGAGCTTTCGTCGCAGGATGAGCGATAATAAGTAACCTCGGCTAGCCAATCAACCAAAGGAGGCAGAAATGCAAGCGGAAATCATAAAAATCAACGGAATGACCTGTATGGGCTGTGTCAATAGCGTGAAGAATGTGCTGGAAAAGATACCCGGAGTAAGCAATGCGAATGTCTCTCTGGAACAGCAACAGGTAACCATTGAGTATGATGCTTCAAAGGCTCATACTGATCAATTCAGGAAGGCAATCAAGGATGCAGGCTTTGAAGTCGAAAACTGACAGGAAACCTTGCCACCTGCCCACCGCGGTAGTGCAACCGGATAAGGAAGCGTTGATAAAACGCCTCAACCGTATCGAGGGCCAGGTGCGCGGCGTGACAAAAATGATCACGGAAGACCGTTATTGCGTTGATATCCTGAATCAAGTGTCCGCGCTTCAGTCCGCGCTCGATGCTGTCGCGATGCGCCTGCTTGAAAATCACACGCATGGCTGCATGCAGAGCGCAATCAAGTCGGGAGACGGAGACACAGAAATTGATGAGCTGATGGCAGTGGTGCGCAGGTTCGCCCGCTAGCGTGGTCCCGATTGAGGATATTTTTTTATTGTAACGGCCGCAATCCCTTGCACAAGAAGAACCTCTCACAATGAATCCTTCTATCCTCATTAGATCAGCCCAGATCGCCTTGCTGCTGATCGGGTTGCCTGCTGTAGCCCACGAGATTCCGGACACAACGGAAGAACGTGTGAAAGCATGCATCATTTGTCACGGTCCGGAAGATAAAAAGGGTAGAGATGAATATTACCCCCGCATCGCAGGCAAGCCGGAAGGCTATCTTTTCAATCAACTGCGGAATTTCCGGGATGGCCGCCGCCACTATCGGCCCATGGCCCTGCTGCTCGAAGGCCTGCCCGACGCATATCTGTGGGAGATGGCCGGATATTTTGCCTCGCTGAAACAGGCCTTTCCTCCACCTGAACCAATGCGGGCTTCATCGCCCAAAGTCAAGACAGCGCGGGAACTGATCGAGCATGGGGATGCTGCCCGGAATATACCCGCCTGCGTCGGATGTCACGGCAAGGACCTGATGGGCATAGCGCCGTTCATTCCTGGTCTTATTGGTCTCCCGCGCGTATATATCATGGCCCAGTTCGGCAACTGGCAGCACGGCGCGCTGATGCGCGGGCGGACGCCCGATTGCATGTCGGAAATAGCAAAAAAGCTTACCACCGAAGAGGTAAGCGCTGTTGCCATGTGGCTAGCCGCGCAGCCTGTTCCCGAGTCGGACTGGAGACATGCAGGTGCGGGGGTAGAATTGCCCAAGCGGCTGGCAAGACGCTGCGCCAGTATCATTCCACAAAAAAGCAATCCAAAATGAGATACGGTTTCGTCACAATCCTGATCGCCGGATTTACCGGCCTGGGCATTCTGCTGGCGCCACCCGTTACGCTATCGCCGGCAGCAGAAGAATCGAAGGCAGCGGAGATACGCGATACTGCCGAAATCGAGGGACAGCGGGTACGCGGCGCTTATCTGGCGCGTATCGGCAACTGTCTGGGTTGTCACACGGCCTATAGCGGACTTCCATACGCTGGAGGACACATCCTCGATACTTCGATCGGCATATTCATCACGCCTAATATCACTTCTGATAAAGAAACGGGTATCGGCCTCTGGAGCGAGGAGGATTTCTGGCGGGCTCTCCATAACGGCAGGGGGCGCGACGGAAATCTCCTTTACCCGGCATTTCCGTATTCGGAATATACCAGGGTATCGCGTGAAGACTCGGATGCCATCTTTGCCTACCTTCAATCACTTCCAGCCGTGAGGCAGCGCAATGCGCCCAGCCGCATCAATTTCCCTTTCAACTGGCGTCCGCTACTGCAAATCTGGCAGCTTATTTATTTTTCTCCAGGCATATATCTTCCTGATACGCTGCGGGATGACGAGTGGAACCGGGGAGCCTACCTCGTGCAGGGGCTCGGGCATTGCAATGCCTGTCATACCCGGCGCAATATATTGGGAATAAGCAAAGGAGATATCCTGGGGGGAGGCCAGCTCATGGGTTCAAACTGGTATGCGCCATCGCTGACTTCCCTCCAGGAGGCCAGTACCGCCGATTGGCCGATCGAAGACATTAAGAGATTGCTAAAGACCGGATCCACCTCGCGCGCTGTGACTACGGGACCGATGGCGAATGTTGTCAGCCAGAGCCTCCAGTTCCTGACGGAAGACGACGCACGCGCCGTGGCAAAGTATCTGAAGTCTTTGCCTGAAACCGAGCCCCGCTCCCGTGGAATCGCCCCTCCCCTTACCGAAGAAGTCGACAGGCAGCTTAAAAAAGGGGGGCAGATTTACGAAACCTATTGCCAGGACTGTCATGGAAATCTGGGGGAAGGCGCACCGGGAAGCTATCCAGCGCTGGCCGGCAACCGTGGAGTGACAATGGCATCTCCTACCAACGCGATCCGCAGCATTCTCAATGGCGGATATGCTCCTGTCACTGAGGTCCAGCAACGCCCCTACGGAATGCCGCCATTTGCGCAAGTTCTGCCCGACGGGGAGATTGCACTGGTGCTATCGTATATCCGTAACTCGTGGGGCAACCGGGGAAGCCTCGTTACCCCGGAACAGGTGGACCGAAGCCGAAAAGGCGCATAGTAGAGCGCGCTGGCAGGTCTACCTCGCCATTATCCGTGAACCGGTGAAATATTATCCGGACCAGAGCAATTCTGGTGCAAACATAAACAGATCCTTTCGCCTTGCAAGCGAGGAGCGGCATTAGCGAGAAAGCAAGTGTAAACACTTGATACGAAAATGCTCTAGCCACAGTAACCGTTTGCCTGGAACCAGTTCATTGCATCCTCGAGCGCAGCCGCAGCCGGGCGATAGCGATAACCCAGTTCTCTTACCGCCTTGTCACTGGAGTAGAACATCTTTTTCTTTGCCATGGAGACGCTATCCACGGTAGCGCGCGGCTCAACCTTGGTAACGGTGGACATTTTTTCCATCAACCAGGCAGCGGGCACCATCAGCTTGACGGGAAGGCCAAGTCGCCTGATCTGCTTGCCTCTTATCTCATCGATTTTCTGCAGGATCTGCAGCAAGGTCATGTTTTCACCCCCGAGGATGTAACGCTCGCCAGGTTTTCCATGCTTGTACGCCAGCAGATGGCCTTCAGCGATATCGTCAGCATGCACAATATTCAAGCCGGTATTCACGTATGCCGGCATTCGATTGCGTAATGTATCCACTACGATGCGGCCGGTAGGGGTGGGCTTGATATCACGCGGCCCTATCGGCGTGGAAGGATTGACGATGACCATGGGCAGGTTATGCTCCCGCGTCATCTGCTGAACAATTTCTTCAGCCATGAATTTCGACCGCTTGTAGTGTCCGCACATCGATCCCAGGCTGGAAGGGGTATCTTCGTTGGCAGGAACGCCATTTTCAGTCGTGCCCAGCGTCGCCACACTGCTGGTATAGACCATGCGTTTCATTCCAGCTTCGGCAGCTGCAAGAACCAGCGCCCGGGTTCCCTTTACATTGATTTCGTACATGGTATCCGGATTGGGTACCCAAAGGCGGTAGTCTGCTGCCACATGAAACAGGTTATCACAGCCGGCGACTGCACGTTTCAGGGAGGGAGCAGAACGCAAGTCACCTTCCGAAATTTCAACGTGCAACTTATCAAGATTTCGTCGATCGCTTCCTGGCCGGACAAGACAGCGCACTTCATGGCCCGCTTCCAGCAAACAGCGCGTTACGGCGGAGCCGACAAATCCGTTGGCTCCGGTTATTAAAGACTTAGTCATATCTGACCCTTTCGACTTCCGGATTCAGTGCGAATCTGCGAGCAGCCATCCGCTTTGATGTTGTTCAGTGATGAATGCTGCTTCCTGCCAGAGCCCCCACGGCTCGCAATGAGCAGGGATCAGACGGCGGCAAATCGGCAAAAGCGTTGCGTACTCACCGCTTTCCATTTGAGAAAACCAGATGAGATTCGTTGTATGGGAATTCCGGGTAATTCAGCAATAGATCGTTGTCTGAAGCAGGCAGGGTGAAACGTTACAAAGAACAAACCATCCAGCAATATAGCAGAACCTCCCTTCATTACTCCCCTGTTGACCCTGGCAACTAGCCGCGGCTGGCAAGGTGCTTTTCCACATCTTCCTTACTGAAACCCAGGGCAGCCGCAACCCGATCCGCATGACTCACCCGGGATACGCCGGGAATCAGGCGGTAGGTCGGACCCTGTGGCGAAAATTCGCCCTGGAGGTAGCGGCCTATCCCCTTGTCCTGCAAGCGCTCGCACAGTTCATGGTTATGGGTAACCAGCAAGGTGCTTGCGCCAAGCTTGTAAAAACCGGCGAGAACATACTCCGAGAGTTCCATCTTCTCTTCGAATGTCGTTCCCTCCGAAAGCTCATCCAGCACGACGAGACTGCGCGGCGTGGAATTGAAGAAAATTTCACGCGTGCGTTTCAACTCGTGGCCAAAGCGCCCCATGCCCTCATCCAGATGGCCCGGGTCCGGCACCTGGTAGAAAATATGCTCAGCCAGCACCAGGCGTGCGCCAGCGGCGGGAATAGGGCACCCTATCTGTCCCAGCAGTTGAATCTGGACGACTGTCTTGCAATACGCAGTTTTGCCGCCGCTGTTGGGTCCGGTAATGACCAGCAAGCGGCCGGCATCATCGAGCGAAACATCATTCGGCACATAATTGGAGTTGGCCTGCGCGAGCACGGGGTTCCGCGCTTCCATGACTTCCAGTGTGTGCCGCTCGCTTTCCGATATTTCCGGCAAGGTCATCTTGCCGCCGAAGGCCACCGGATAACGATGGAAGGATAGCAGTTCGTCGAGCATTCCCAGCACATCCACCAGTCGCGCCAGTTCAGGGCTGTGCTTGAACAGCTTGCGCAGTGGATAAATGACAGTGTCGCGATCGGAGGCGGCAATTGCAATGAGAACAACGGGCAAAATCGGCACTGCCAGCACGAGTATCCCATAACCAAGATAAGCGATGCCGAAACTCGCCAGCAATCCCTGAAAAAAATAAAGCGCCGCAGCGAGCACAGCCACAACGAAAAATACCGGAATAGGCTTGAACATGGACGGCGTGAAGCGCGAGAGCGGCAGGTAATGCGACTTTTCTTCCCGGGTCTTGAATTTTCCTTCGGAGACATAGACAGGACCGCGCATCAGGGAATAAATCCTTGATTTGCCAAAGTCGCGAACAGTCTGGAATAGCTCCCGGAGATAAACGCTTTGCGGCTGAGGCAGAGTTTCTACCATCTCGACCATGTCGATCGCAAACCCCGTACCATCGATGAACTGGTGGTAACCGTAACCATTGAACTCCCATGCATCTTTACTACCGCCCCTGGAATTGTCTACGGCAATTCCCCCGGTAAAAGTACCGTAGAGTAAATGATAGAGAGACTGCTCCCCCTCTTTCACCGTATCGACGAGGTGCTGAAGCGCTTCACGAAGCATTGAATTTGACGCGAGTTCCCGTACTGCTTCCTGTTTCTTTTGAATCAGCACCGCATCTGTCTCCGGCCGCGCAAGCGAGCGATAGAGCACAGATTGTCCTGCATGAGTAATAGCATGATTGATCGAATCGAATAACTCATCGGCTTCGATTGCATCGAACGTTTTCGCATCCAGTACCCCGTAGTCGTCTTCTTTCGGCCGGCTGTCTCGAATACCGCTGGGCTTCTGGCCACTGGAAAGCACAGGTTTTTGATTCCAGTATGAATTGGGAGCAGAGGGCGAATTCATGATGAGGTTATATTGGATTGATCGATTTCCGGGATAAGGTTGGCAACCTTCTTGAAATCAAGGGGTGTCCGGAGGAGAAGCTAGTGGCCCGACCCGAAAGGCAGTTTACGACAGCGTAGCATCCTTTTGGTAGAACGCCTGCTTCACGACATGCTCATCGGGACGTAGGCCACCTTTCATGTTTCCCCTGAAAATACCACCGGGCCCGCCGCCCGTCAATGCGCAGCGAGTGGAGACCGGAGGGGATCCGGGGCTTGCGGCCGGAACAACGCATCGTTCACCTCCTTCAAATCCTCCTCGTCCAGTTCTCCCGCCTCTGCCTTCAATCGCAATCTTGACATTAGGAAATTGTAGCGCGCCTGCGCGAGGTCTCGTCGCGCAGAATAGTACAATTGCTGTGCGTTCAGCACGTCCACCTCGGTTCGGACACCGACTTCCTGGCCGAGTTTGGTGGAATCGACCTGGCTTTGACTGGACACCAGCGCCTGCTTCAGAGCCGTTACCTGCGCAATGCCATTGGTGACATTGAGATATTGCTGGCTTACTTGCAGCACGCTGTTGCGCCGGGTATTGTTCAGGTCCTGCAACACCTTTTCCCGGATAGCCACTGCTTCGCGTACGCGCGACTGCACCGCAAAACCCTGAAACAGCGGAAAACTGAGCTGTACGCCGATTTCTTTCGATGTCAGGTCAATGGGGCGCCCCGTGATCGTACCCCCCACCCCTTTCTGGTCACTGTATATCGCAACGAGATCGAGCGTCGGATAATGTCCCGCCTGAGCCCGTTCAACGTCCTTTTTTGCAATTTCATATACCGCCTCCTGGACCTTCAGCGCGAGATTGTTCTGTTCGGCCATACTGATCCAGTCCTGCATGCTGGAATACTTCAACGTGAGCAGATCGGAGGGCATTTCGATGGGACGAACCATATCTTCCGGTATCCGCCCGATGATCTGTTCGAGCGTCCGTTTGCGCACTTCAAGTTCGTTCAGCGCGCCTATTTGCAACGCAGCCGTCAAGTCGAAACGCGCCTGAGCTTCGTGAGTATCGACGATGGTAGCGGTTCCGACTTCGAAGTTGCGCTTTGCCTGCGCCAGTTGTTCGCTGATGGCTTTTTTCTGCGCCTCTGCAACCTCCACGTTTACTTCCGCCAACAGAATATCCAGATACGCCTGCGCCACACGCAGGATCAGCTCCTGTGCCGCAATGATGAACTCCGAATCGGCCTGTGCAACCTGAAGCTTCGATTGTTCATAGATCGCAAAATTCTCCTTGCGATAGATCGGCTGAGTGGCGGTAATGGTCAGGCTCTGGTTATCGATGACAACTTCGGAAGGTCTGGCGGCCACCCCCGCTGCGGTCGCGGTTGCAGTTCCGCTGATTTTTCCTATATCGATCCACTGCCGCCGGCGCACACCCGCAAGCGTTACCGTGGGCAGCAGGCCCGCCCGGCCCTGGGGCAGTTTTTCCTGTGCGGCCTGGTGCGTGAAGCGGGCTGCGCGAAACTGCGCATCATTTTCCAGCGCTTCATGATAGATGTCCATGATATCCGCGGCCCGCAGCGGAGTACTCAGCGCTCCGATAAACAGGAGCGCATGGACGCACGGCGCAATTTTCGATTTGATTCCGGACTGCCTTGCGCTGTTTGAAAAGAACATCTTCGTTGACTACAGTTAAAGATGGATGAAAGCCATAGGGGAATAGCGCTGGATACGTCGCGTGGACTGCAATTCCTGGAGTTCGGGCCGAAGGATCAGAATGTAAATCTCGCCGGCTGCTTCGCATTTCTGAGCGGCGTAATACAGGTTTCGAACTGGCCGACTGTGCTATACGCGCCTGCACGCCCGTTTTCTTCCTGTACCACGCAAGTGACGAGAAGAGCCTGCATTACCGGTGGATCGCCCACTACAGCAAAGAGGCGGCCCCCGGTTTTAAGGTTCTTCTGAAACTCCTCCGGCAGCACGGGGGTGGATCCGGTCAGGACGATAACATCATAGGGACCGTGCCGGGCCCAGCCGCGAGCGGCATCGCCATTTTCCACCAGGACATTGGTAATCTGGTGGTTCCGCAGATTTTTTTCGGCCATGGCTGCCAGCTCCGGCACAATCTCAACGCTATGGACAAATCCCCCCTTTCTGGCAAGGAGCGCAGCCAGGTAACCGCTGCCGCTCCCCACCTCCAGAATTCTGTCGGTATTATTGATTCCCAGTTCCTGGAAAATCCGCGCCTCAACCTTGGGAGCGAGCATTACCTCGCCGTATCCCAGCGGGATCTCCATATCGACGAATGCAAGTGAACGGTAAGCTGCCGGGACAAATTCCTCGCGCCGCAGCTCGAACAATAGTTGGAGAACCTCCTGGTCCAGCACGTCCCACGTACGAATTTGCTGCTCCACCATGTTATACCGGCTTTGTTCGAGATCCATATCCAACCATCTGCTCCTATATGAAATGTCATAACAAACTTGCAATTATTCCACATTTCCGTTAGCTTCACAGCAGCAGCTAGGGGTCCGTTTCCACGAACACCCGGAAACCGGTGAGAGAGTCCCTCATGGAACCCACGGATAAGTACATTTGCATACCCCGCTTATTCGGCGGTTCCTCTACCTGACACGGATAATGCCGCCGTAGGGAAGCTGGAACCCGGTTGTCGGGTCGTCCCGCTCCTCTATGGCACTCAAGGAGCGTAATATGAATGCAGCAGTTTCAAGCGCGGTACAAAGTTCATCCCCCTTTTCGGCCAAGACCGCCCAGGTTGACGAAGGCGCGGTCAAACCTCTGCCCCGGTCACGAAAAACCTACCTGAGCGGTTCCCGCCCGGACATCCGGGTTCCCATGCGTGAAATCAGTCAGTCCGATACGTCCGCCGGCGTGGAGGCAGAAAAAAATCCGCCAATTTATGTCTATGACACTTCCGGTCCTTATACCGATCCGGCAGTCAAAATTGACATTCGCTCGGGCCTGGCGCCGCTACGCGAGAAATGGATAGATGAGCGCGACGATACGGAGGTTCTCTCCGGTCCGGCTTCCCTCTATGGCAAGCAGCGTCTGAGCGACCCGCGCCTGGCCGAGTTGCGCTTCGACCTGAAGCGTAATCCCCGCCGCGCCAGAACCGGAGCAAACGTGACGCAGATGCACTATGCGCGCCACGGCATCGTCACGCCGGAAATGGAATTCATTGCCCTACGGGAGAATCAGCGTTGCGAGCATTTGGCGGATCAACAGCGGGAACTGCTTGCACGCCAGCACCCGGGCCAGGATTTCGGCGCGTTCCTGCCCCGCCATATCACGCCCGAATTCGTACGGGATGAGGTCGCCAGGGGACGTGCGATCATTCCCGCCAACATCAACCATCCCGAATCCGAACCGATGATCATCGGGCGCAACTTTCTGGTGAAAATCAATGCAAATATCGGTAACTCGGCACTAGGCTCAAGCATCCAGGAGGAAGTCGAAAAGATGACATGGGCGATACGCTGGGGAGGAGATACCGTAATGGATCTCTCCACGGGAAAAAACATCCATGAAACGCGCGAATGGATCATACGCAACAGTCCCGTTCCCATCGGCACGGTGCCGATCTACCAGGCCCTGGAAAAAGTAAACGGCAAGGCGGAAGATCTGACCTGGGAAATTTTTCGCGATACGCTGATAGAGCAGGCTGAACAAGGTGTGGATTATTTCACGATTCATGCCGGCGTACGGCTCGCCTATGTCCCGATGACCGCAAAACGGCTCACTGGTATCGTTTCCCGCGGCGGATCGATCATGGCGAAGTGGTGCCTTGCCCACCACAAGGAGAGCTTCCTGTATACGCAGTTCGAGGAAATCTGTGAAATCATGAAGGCTTACGATGTAAGCTTCTCCCTCGGTGACGGATTGCGCCCCGGTTCAATATATGATGCGAATGATGAAGCCCAGTTTGCGGAGCTGAAAACCCTCGGCGAGCTGACACAGATTGCCTGGAAGCATGACGTTCAGGTAATGATCGAAGGCCCCGGCCATGTTCCCATGCATCTCATCAAGGAGAACATGGATATGCAACTGAAATACTGTGCCGAAGCCCCGTTCTACACGCTGGGACCTCTCACTACCGACATCGCCCCTGGCTACGATCATATTACCTCTGCCATCGGCGCTGCCATGATCGGCTGGTACGGTACCGCGATGCTATGTTATGTGACGCCCAAGGAGCATCTCGGCCTGCCGGACAAGGATGATGTCAAGGACGGCATCATCACCTATAAAATCGCTGCCCATGCCGCGGATCTCGCAAAGGGGCATCCCGGCGCGCAATTACGCGACAATGCCCTTTCCAAAGCACGCTTCGAGTTTCGCTGGGAAGATCAGTTCAACCTCGGCCTCGATCCTGACAAGGCAAGACAGTTCCATGATGAAACCCTGCCGCAGGAAGGCGCAAAACTCGCCCATTTCTGTTCGATGTGCGGCCCGCATTTCTGCTCGATGAAAATCACGCAGGAAGTGCGCGACTTCGCGGCGAGCAAAGGCGTCAGCGAGCAAGAAGCCCTGGAAAAAGGCATGGAAGAAAAAGCGAGCGAATTCGTAGCAGGAGGAACAGAGATTTACAGCAAGGTGTGAGCGGCATGACAAGTGAGCCTGTGCGCAGGCTTGCCGTCGAGAAAGTGAAATGGGAAGGAGACAGGAGGATTCAGGCGGGTACGTTGCGCCAGAGCATTCATTCTTGCGCTCCTCCCGCAACAACATCACAAGTTTTCTCCAACCTGAAGCCGGTTTGATGCGATAATATCAGAAAAACAAACAGTCGCGCTCCCGGCGCTGCTTCTCTACTGGATATCCATTGCCCGTATTCCCTGGTAACACCATGGTTCATTCCCGTTCGTTCCCGGTTACCCCCGGCCCCGTTTCTGCCGGATAATCTGGAATGGACTGGTTTCTTCTCCTCAAGGGGCTCATTCTTGGCATAGTGGAAGGTCTGACGGAATTTCTTCCGATTTCGTCCACCGGTCACCTGATTCTGGTCAGCGATCTGCTCAACTTCAATGACGAAAAGGGCAGGGTATTTACCATTGTCATTCAGCTTGGCGCAATTCTGGCAGTATGCTGGGAATATCGTGTCAAGCTGCGTCATGTAGTGATGGACATCGGCTCCCGTCAGGACGCAAACCGCTTCGTACTGAATCTCTTGATCGCATTTCTGCCAGCCGCAATTCTGGGTTTGCTGTTCATCAAGACTATCAAGCAACACCTGTTTCATCCGGTACCGGTCGCTCTGGCATTCATTATCGGCGGCCTTCTGATTCTTTGGGCTGAACGCAGGCCGCATGTAGTGGATGTGGAACGGGTCGAGGACATGGACTGGAAACATGCCTTGAAGGTGGGACTGGCACAGTGCCTGGCGCTCATACCCGGCACCTCGCGCTCAGGCGCCACCATTATTGGTGGCCTCCTCTTCGGCCTCTCCCGCAAGGCCGCTACTGAATTTTCATTTTTCCTCGCGATTCCAGTTATGTTCGCGGCGACTTTCTATGATCTTTACAAGAATCGCGATATTCTTCATCTGGATGATGCGGGCGTGTTCGCGATCGGGTTCGTGGCGTCCTTTATCAGTGCACTTCTCGCGGTGCGAGGCTTGCTCCGCTTTGTCAGCCAGCACGATTTCTCCGTTTTTGCCTGGTATCGCATCGGGTTCGGGATTATCGTCCTGATTACCGCCTACTCCGGGATAGTTCAGTGGTCAGCGTAAGAAGGATTCATGTCCACTAAGTTTTGCTTATGCACTTACGCCCCATCATTTTCCAGATTATTGTCGCCGCGATAAGCATGCCCTGAGCCCCTCCTGAGCCTCTCCAGGGCCAGGATGAGCAGGGGGGGCGATAACTCAGATCAGAGTGATGGAGACGAAAGACTTTCAACTCTGTACCCAGGGTAATCCTGCCGCCTTCCAGCCCCCTTTCTTACCGCGATGGCCGGTGGTGTCCTTATCACCTTCGAATCCTTCAAGAACGTTGTAGCAACTGTTGTAGCCCAGTTCCGCAGCGGTAGCTGCGGCCTGATGCGAGCGACCCCCCGTACGGCAGATGAACATGACCACTGATTCCTGATCTACCTGACTGGAAAGATAGTTGATGAAATCAGGATTGGAACGCATTCCCGGATAGGACTGCCATTCGATCTCCACTGCACCCGGAATTCTTCCTACCCAATCCCATTCCGCGCGTGAGCGTACATCCACCAGTTTCGCAGCGGGCGCTTCCTGAAGCAGGGTAAGTGCTTCGGTCGGCAGCAGCGCTCCCCGATAGGGCAGATCCATTTCCTCGGCACGCTTATGCGCCCTTTCGAGTATTGCAGTGATTGTTTCGTTTTCCATATGATTTACCATGACACGAATGAAATAATATGTAATGTTAATCGATTTTCAACCATCTGGATGTCTGGAAAACGTCAATCCAGGGACAGAGTGAACAAACCGCACCTCTTCCAGCCTGCGGTATTTTATTGCTGAGGGAATGACCGCTCTCCTCCTGATATATAATATTGATTCCGCAAATTCCCTTTATATATGAGGACACTCAATTTTTTAAAAGGAAGGCGCTTTCGCACGATTGCATATTGATATGGTTTGGAGACTGAAATGGCGGTAGCCGATGTTCTGAAAATGATTCAGGACAACGAAGTCAGATTCGTTGATCTGCGATTTACCGATACCCGCGGCAAAGAACAACATGTAACCCTGCCCGCTCACGCCGTCGATGCCGATAAACTGGAGGACGGTCACGCATTCGACGGTTCTTCCATCGCCGGCTGGAAGGGTGTGCAGGCATCGGACATGCTGCTGATACCGGATACCGACACCGCCCGGATGGATCCCTTCATGGACGAGGCGACCCTGTTCATCACCTGTGACGTAGTGGAGCCCTCGGATGGCAAGGGTTATGACCGCGATCCCCGTTCCCTGGCAAAACGCGGCGAAGCTTACCTCAAGTCGACAGGCATCGGCGATACCGCGTTTTTCGGCCCGGAGCCTGAATTCTTCATTTTTGATTCCGTCACCTGGCACGCGGACATGTCCGGCTGTTCCGTAAAAATCGAGTCGGAAGAAGCAGCCTGGAGTTCGAGGGTAAAATACGAGGGTGGCAACATCGGACATCGTCCTGGTATCAAGGGAGGCTATTCCCCTATTCCTCCAATCGACTCCTTGCATGACATCCGATCGGCGATGTGTCTTGCACTTGAGGAAATGGACATCGAAGTTGAAGTGCATCACCACGAAACGGCGACTGCCGGACAGTGTGAGATAGGTACCCGGTACAGCAGTCTCGTGAAGCGTGCCGACTGGACTCAGGTATTCAAATATGTGGTGCATAACATCGCCCACTCTTACGGAAAGACCGCGACCTTCATGCCCAAACCCATTGTCGGTGACAATGGTTCCGGAATGCACGTGCACCAGTCAATCTGGAAAGGTGGACGAAACCTGTTTTCCGGAAACGGTTATGGCGGGCTCTCGGAAATGGCGATGCACTATATTGGCGGAATCATCAGGCATGCAAAAGCCTTGAACGCCATCACCAATCCGGGGACAAACTCGTACAAGCGCCTCGTTCCGGGCTTTGAAGCACCTATCAATCTGGCCTATTCCGTCAGCAACCGATCGGCTGCCGTGCGCATTCCTTATGCCAATAACCCCAAAGGCCGACGGATCGAGGTGCGCTTCCCTGATCCTACCGCGAACCCTTATCTTGCATTTACTGCCATGCTGATGGCGGGGCTGGATGGAATCCAGAACAAGATTCATCCGGGGGACCCGATGGACAAGAATCTCTACGACCTTCCACCCGAGGAAGCTGCCAGAATTCCGAATCCCTGCGCTTCCCTGGATGAAGCGCTGGACAGCCTGGACAAGGACCGCAATTTCCTGACTCGCGGCGGGGTGTTTTCGAATGATATGATAGATGCTTACATCGAGCTCAAGATGGAAGAAGTTACGCGCTTTCGGATGACGACGCATCCGGTCGAATTCGATATGTACTACAGCTTGTGAACGCTGTTTCTCACGTTCGGACAGTTAATGCTGTTTCATTGATCAGGACATAATATCCGATGAAAATTCTTTTTGTTACATTGCTCGCGCTGCCGATGCTCCTGCTTGCCGGATGTGGCCAGAAAACAGCGAAGGATGCGGAAAAACCCGCCGAGCAGCGGGCGGAACTGCCGGATGAGTTCACTTCTGAAAAGCAAATGCCATCGGTACTGGAAGAAAGTCTGAGTCCGGAAGAGAAGTCTGCAATATTGAAAGAAATCATGCCGGCCGGATCTGAGAGCGATTCCACACCGGAGGAAAGATTCATGCAGTTGAAAAAAGAAGCGGAGGCTGGCGATCCCAAGGCACAGACTGGCCTTGGCGTTATGTACTATACGGGTGAAGCGATATCCAAGGATGCTTCGGGCAAAATCCTGAGTAACGATCCCGCTACCGCCGCTGCCTGGTTTCATCGCGCAGCCGAGCAGGGCTATGCGGATGCGCAATTCAACCTGGGGTTGCTGTATGCCAACGGCGAGGGTGTTCCTAAAGATTCCACCAAGGCGTTCGGGCTGTTTCAAAAAGCGGCCGAACAGGGCAATGTCGACGCGGAAAATAACGTGGGTGTGATGTATTACTCAGGTGAAGGCGTGCCCAGGGACGAGGCCAAGGCGAAAGAATGGTTCAAGAAAGCGGCCGAACAGGGCAATGCCGACGCGCAGGCAAACCTGGATGCAATGAAATAAGAGCTTCGCTGTTTGTTTCCAGAATCCGCGCATTCTGTAACGCAAGGGAACGGCATTACGCTTGTATCCTCGCAAAGGGTATGTTGTTCGTCATTGTGTTAGTGTATTCAGCCAGCCTCCGGTAGCCATTCGGAGTTTCACTCCTTAAGGAACATAAGGAGATGCCCATCCGCGAGCAGGCTACCGTATTCCGTGCTCCCATCCTCCAATCCTTACCCCATAAAGGGAGTTGGTGACACCTTCGACAATTCAGATAATCAGCGCGGCGCTATTCGCGGTTGCACTCCTGCATACGTTTTCCACCCGTTTTTTTGAACGATTGGCAAATGCCCGTCCCACCCACGCAGGGTTATGGCATTTACTGGGTGAAGTAGAAGTTGTGTTCGGCTTCTGGGCCATGATTCTCATTCTGTTCATGTTTGCAGTGGAAGGCCGCGACAGCGCAATCCATTACCTGGATTCGCGTAACTTTACGGAACCCATGTTCGTCTTTGCGATCATGGTCGTTGCGGGAACAAAGCCGATCCTTCGGTTTGCCATGCTCTCGGTGCGCACCGTAGCTCAGTTCATTCCATTGCCGCAGGCGATCGTTTTCTACTTTACAACACTCTCCCTCGTTCCACTGTTGGGTTCTTTCATCACCGAACCCGCGGCCATGACACTCGCCGCGCTGATTCTTCGAGATAATTATTTCTCCCGTGGAATTTCGCTCAAGCTCAAGTACACGACGCTCGGGGTCCTGTTTGTCAATGTATCCATCGGTGGCACCTTAACACCGTTCGCTGCACCTCCCGTGCTTATGGTGGCAGGGAAATGGGGGTGGGACATCTGGTTCATGATATCCACTTTCGGCTGGAAAGCAGCTATCGCCGTGATCATCAATGCGGGGAGCGCTACTTTGCTGTTCCGCCACGAATTATCCCGGGTTGCGCCCGGGCAGAATTTATCTGACCGAGAAGAGAAAGTGCCGGGTCTTCTTGTCGCCGTGCACCTCATCTTCCTGATCGGGATAGTGACATTTGCTCATCATCCTGCCGCTTTTATGGGGCTTTTTCTGTTTTTTCTTGGTATCGCCCATGCATATCAAAAACATCAGAACCGGTTTATCCTGCGGGAGGGTTTGCTGGTAGCATTTTTCCTGGCCGGTCTGGTAGTGCTGGGGGGCCAGCAGCAGTGGTGGTTGCAACCCTTGTTGCTTGGGATGAGCAGTGAAGCAGTGTTTTTTAGTGCCACACTGCTGACCGCGATAACAGATAATGCGGCCCTTACTTATCTTGGCTCACTCGTAGAGGGGTTGTCGGATTCTTTCAAATATGCGCTGGTTGCAGGAGCCGTTACAGGCGGTGGCCTCACGATCATCGCGAATGCGCCCAACCCTGCCGGAGTCGCTATTCTGCGCGGCAATTTCGAGGATGCGACCATTCACCCGTTAGGTCTGCTGACAGCGGCAATACCACCGACTATCGTGGCTCTCCTGGCTTTCCGCTTGCTTTAGGGAACCACTGAGCAAATCCCTCGCAAAGCTCTGCCCTATCCAGGTTACAGCAAAATCGAGCCTGCCGATTTCGGTCCGCATCTTCAATGACCTTGCGGGACAGATGCTTCGTTCTGCTTCAAGACGCGCAAGCTGTCATTCTCGGCGCGCAACACTTCGATCTCCTTATGCAGGCGTCCTATCGCCATGCGTTCGCGCAACATGGTCGGCAGTGTAACGAGCGCTCCGATGAGCGCCCCCAGGCCGAAGCAGACTGCGATCACAACGGCAAGCGATGCATCGGCACGCCAAAGCAGGAATATGACGCTTACCTCAACAGCATTCTGAACCGCAAACGTGACAATGAGGAAAACGATGACGAGCGCTGCAATCAATTGCAATTGCACAACAACTCCTTTCCGGACACCGTATCCAAATCGGGGAAAACGGCTTCCTTCTCAGCAAGAGACACGATGTGCCAGTTACGAATGTGAAAGCCCTGACAGGCTATGCCTGCCGCTTCCTGTTGTAAAAAGTGATAGAAAGAGAGCGCCCGAAAACTGGTCCGGACGCGATTCCACACACTTGAATCAACAAAAGAATAACTGTAAAAAAGTGGCGCTACCCTCGCGGCAGGCAGGCACCTCGCACACGCTAACCGCGTACTTTGCGAGTCATGCCGCCTTCCATCCACTTCTTGATACGGTTGGCATCGGCAATCCGGGAATTCTTTCCCCAGGAATCGAGCAGCACGATTATGGTCGGCTTGCCTGTGATATTTGCATGCATCACCAGACAGCGCCCGGCCTCGCTGAGAAACCCTGTTTTGGAGATGCCGATATCCCACCTGCTGCTCCTCACCAACCTGTTGGAGTTGACGTAATTCAAGTTGCGGTTGCGTACCTTCCCCACGGATACCACCTCGTGCGCAGCAGTCGTGGAAAATACGCGGATGAGACTGTACCTGTGTGCCGCCTTGACCATTTTTGCGAGATCACGCGCAGTCGAGACATTTCCGCTGTTCAAGCCGGTCGAGTCAACGAAATAGGTACTGCCCATTCCCAACTGAAATGCCTTGCGGTTCATGGCCGTAACAAACGCATTCAGGCCGCCGGGATACGTACGTCCCAGCGCCGCAGCAGCGCGATTCTCCGAAGACATCAAGGCCAGTCGCAACAATTCTCCGCGGGTGAAATTCGCTCCTACCCGCAGGCGGGAACGAGTATGCTTGATGAGATCAACATCAGCCGAGTCGATGACTATTTTCTGGTTCAGCGGCAGTTTTGCATCGAGCACAACCATTGCGGTCATGAGTTTGGTAATCGAAGCAATCGGCATGACACTGTCTGCGTTCTTGTGGAAAAGAACCTGTCCCCGCTGTGGATCCAGAATCAACGCTGCGTTGGACCGGAGAGACAAGTCGCCCGGTTTTGCAAAAGCGCCTCCCATAAACGCAAACGTGGCGCAAACCACCAATATGGCGTTCTTCATTTGTCATTATCCAATGGAGTGTCCGCCCTCCCTGCGGACTGGGACTACGGTCGATAAATTACCAAATATCACGAGCTAGGGAAAGAGCTATGTTTAAGGGGCGCGCGCATGGAAGGGTTTTTTCTGGAACAGGAAAGTCGGTGCGAGTGAAGATCAGCGAGTAAATAGGACTTACTGCTCGGCGTAAGCGCTCCTGTTCATTGGCAGACGGTAGCCATCCATGAGCACTTTGGATGCGCCCTCGAGCGGCAAAGGCTGGGAAAAATAATAGCCCTGCATTTCATCGCATCCGTGTCTTATCAGAAAATCCAGTTGCGCCCTTGTTTCAACGCCCTCAGCCACTACTTTCAGCCCGAGGCTGTGCGCAAGCTTGATCATGGCTACGGTAATGGTTGCGTCGTCGGGATCCGTCGTGACGTCACGGATGAAAGCGCGGTCGATCTTGAGTACATCCAGAGGAAAGCGCTTGAGATAGGCAAGGCTGGAATAGCCGGTACCAAAATCGTCCATCGATATCTGGACACCGAAGGCTTTCAGATTCTGCAGGGCATTGGCAGCCATCTCGGCCTCCTTCATCAATACCGACTCCGTAAGTTCGAATTCCAGCAGATGCGGATCGATGTTCGTAGCCTTCAACGTTTTCCCGATAGTGCTATCCAGATCCTGTTGCTGAAACTGCCGCGCTGACAGATTGATCGAGATGGGATGCAGCACCAGCCCCTGGCCCTGCCATTCTCTGATCTGCTCACAAACGGTTTTTACCACCCACTCGCCTACCGATACGATCAATCCCGTATCTTCGAGAACGGAAATGAACTGCAGTGGGGGCACCAGTCCGTGCGCGGGGTGCTGCCAGCGCAGCAGTGCCTCAAAACCGGTAATCTCTCCGTTGATCAGGCTTGCTTTGGGTTGGTAGTGAAGCACGAACTCGCGTCTCGCCAGAGCACCGCGAAGTTGCGTCTCGATTTTCAGGCGAGCTACCGCGCGCTCATTCATCTGCGGAAGGTAAAACTGATAAATCGCGGGTCCCTGCTCCTTTGCCTGGAACATCGCTGTGTCGGCATTTCTGAGCAGGCTGTCTGCGTCAGTACCATCGCCGGGATAGATGCTGATCCCAAGGCTTGCAGAAACGTAGATCTCCTGTTTTTCCAGTTCGAAGGGCGCCTGCAGCGCCGAAATAACCTTCTCTGCAATTAAGGTTGCATCTTCAGCCTGTACGAGGTCAGACAGAATGAAAGCAAATTCATCTCCTCCAAGACGGGCAACCGTGTCGCATGAACGCACACACTGCTGCAGTCTCTTTGCGACATGGATCAGCAGTTCATCGCCGGTAGAATGGCCCATCGTGTCGTTGACGATCTTGAACCGGTCCAGATCCGCAAATACCACGCCGACCCGGCGATGGTTGCGATGGGCATGTTCCATCGCCTGTCGAAGACGATCAAGAAAAAGGCTTCGATTAGGCAGTTCCGTCAGGGGATCAAACTGGACCAGGTAGGTAAGACGCTCCTCGGTTGTCCTGCGGTCAATTGCGGTTGCGAGAATATTCGCGAGACTCTGCAGAAAATTGATGCTGCTGGATGTGAAGCGCTGTGGATCGCGCGAATAGGCTCCAAGGATTCCATAAGGTCCTCCCGACCCTGAGATAAGCACATCCGCGCAACTGCGTATATTATGGCTCCTCAGGATGCTGGAAGCCTTGAAACGGGTTTCCGTCTGGAAGTCCTCCACAATGACGGATTGATGGCTCGCCAGCACAAAGCGATTCTGGCTGTTCTCGTATGTAAACGATACCTGCCTTCCAATCTGGTCTTTTTGCCAGCCGACCCCGGATTTAAGAATAAAAGAACGGAAATCCGGTGCAAGCTGGAGCGCCTTGCAGAACTCGACATTGAGACCTTGAGAAGCGATCACCGCTGCCTGGCTCCACAACAGGGCAAGATTTTCGCTGGCCAGCGCCTGTTGCCCGAACGCGGCAATGAGTCCCTGCTGCATGGCATGCTCCTGGATTGCAAAGTCAGCTTGCTTGCGTTTGGTAATGTCGATGGCGGTGCCGACTATTCTCAGTTCATCCGGATTGGTGCTCCATTTCAATGCCTTCGCAATATGCAGATGGCGCACTGTCTTGTATTCGCGCAGAATCCGGAAATCGAGCTGAACGCGTCCGTCCTCGGCGCTGACCCGCTCCAGATGTGCCTCCTGCTGAGGCAGATCGTCCGGATGAGTATAGGACTTCCATATGTCATACGTGATGCGGCTCCCGGAAGCAATTCCGTAGATCTCGTACATCCGGTCATTCCAGATCATCTCATTGGTTGCAGTGTTCCACTCCCAGATACCGATGGCGGCTGCTTCCGTGGCAAGAGCAAGTCGTGTCCTCTCTTCCAGCAAAACCCGCTCCCTTCTGTTCGATTCCGCCCGCAGCCAGACGTTTTCTATGACAGTCGGCAACCGCTGGAGGTAGCCGGCGGTCTTCACAACATAATCGGCCGCACCCAGTTTCAGGGACTGCCTGGCGATCTCCTCGTCCCCGCTCCCGATAAAGAGAATGATGGGCAGATCAAGCCCCCGCACCTGGCAAAGCTCCTTCAGAACGTCCGTCGCGGAGACCCCGGGCAAGCGGTAATCGAGCAGCAATACGTCAACGTCAGTTTCTCTATTCTGTTCGGCAAGATAGGAAAAAACTTCCTCAGCCGACTGGACAGATTCGATTCGAAGGTGGGGTGCAGTGGAAGCCAGTGCCTGTTTCGTCGTTTCGGCGTCATACGGATTGGGCTCAACGTATAAAACCTGGAGTACTGTAGCGCGGCGGCAGGTTTCCGTCTGGAACTTGTCGAGCGTCGCGCGCAGGACGAGCCCAAGAGTTTCGAGAAAGCGTCCATGCTTTATGACGTAATCGTCAGCGCCGGCTCGAAGTAATGAGAGGATGGCTTCTTCTCTGCTGGAACCCGTAAGGACTACGACTGGAAGCGGCAGATGTCGTCTGCGAATCTGAGCCAGCAACGTCTCACCGCTCCCATCCGGAAGATTGAGGTCCGTCAGGACCATATCATAGCGGGCAAGGGCATTCGGCTCCGGTCTGGCGATTGCCGGCATACCGAGGCTGGTTCCATAGAGATCGTGGAATCTTTCCACGCGGTGCAAAGCTTCTGCCAGTGAATTGACGATATCGAGCTGGATGTCGGGCGCGCGTTTTTTCAGTTCCAATCGCACCAGATCGGCATCCAGCGCATTATCCTCAAGATAGAGAACTCTCATCCGAAAACCCTTGAATGATCTTCCCGAGGATCGGAAAAGACCTTTGCGGACTTCGGTCCCCTATCGTCTCCCCGCACCCCCGGAGGTATTGCCAGAGCCCTGCGCAGCCTCGGATCCTGCATGATACTCATTCAGAAACCTCTAATCCTTGCAAGGCAATGGGTATTGAGAACAGTCCAGTAGAGCTCAATCTGGCGGGCCACATCGATGAATTTCTCGAAGTCCACCGGCTTTACGATGTAGGAGTTCGCGCCGAGCAGATAGGCTTCATGAATGTCGACATCTTCGGAGGAAGACGTAAGCACTACAACCGGAACAGTTCCGAGCAAGGAATGCTCCCGTATGGTTCGCAGGACTTCCAGTCCGCTTACTTTGGGCAGTTTGAGGTCTAGCAGTACGACCGAGGGCGGGAGGTCACTCGTTCTCCAGTTCGAAAAAAAATCGAGTGCTTCCTGGCCATCCCGCAGCACTTCGAGTGGATTGGCCAGGTTGTGCCGCACAAAAGCACGCCGGGTGAGATCGACATCCATCGGATTGTCTTCAATAAGCAGAATCGGCAACGCGGTGTTCATGGAAGCACGCCCTATAAGTCCTGTTCTTGCAGCTGCTCGAATGAGCCTGGCTCAGAACCAGACAGTGGCAGTTGCAGGTAAAAGACAGCACCGGCGCCTATCTGGCTTTCCGCCCACACACGTCCTCCCATACGCTCCATCGCTTTTTGCACCATTGCAAGCCCGATGCCTGTCCCCGGATATTCCTCGGCCCGTTGCAAGCGCTGGAATATCTCAAAAATTTTGTCGTAAAAACGCATATCAAATCCAATGCCATTGTCGCGCACGCAAAGAATGCAATTGCTATCCGAAGCCCAGGCGCGGATTTCGATGACAGGCTCCGGAGCGTGTATGGAGAACTTGAAGGCGTTATCGATCAGGTTACGTAGAGCGATTGCAAGACCATCGGGATCAGCACGAACGTGGAAATCATCCACACTGACAATGAGGCGTACGTTTTGCAGACTATCCTCGAACTGGGCCAGCACCTTTGATACGAAGGCGGGAAGCCTGATGACGGTCGAAGACAGTTTTCGCCGCTCAAGTTTTGAGTAGGACAGTAGATCTTCGATTAAATCCGTCATATGCTTGGTGGCTGAACGGACATTTGTCAGAAAGCTGCGGCCTTCCTCGTCGAAACGTTCGTAGTAGTTTTCCAGCAGCAGCCGGCTGTACCCGGCTATACCGCGCAGGGGTGCCCTCAGATCATGAGATACCGAATAACAGAAATTTTCCAGTTCCTTGCTCTTGGCAAGAAGCTGGGTGGTACGCTCATTCACCTTGTATTCAAGATTAACCTTCGCATCACGCAAAGCTTCCTCAGCCTGTTTGCGCTCAGTGACATCCTTAATGGTAAGAAACGCCAGCCCTTTACTGTTCTCATAGTGCAAAACCGTTCCGGAATAACTGAAGATTCTCAACCACTCTTTATCCAGACGCCGGATGCGCAGTTCCAGATCATGCAGGTGCTCACCCCGGAGAATGCGCGGCAAGGGCCATTGATCAATAGGCACGACGTTGCCCTCGGTGGTCGATAACTCATAGAACCGGGCAAAACTATGAAGATTGCCCAAAATCTCTTCCGCACTGTCGATCTCATGCATTCGCAAAGCAGCGGGATTCCAGTGGAGGAGATTACGATTGAAATCGGAGATGACAAGGCCCTCGGTCATATGCTCCATCACCACCTGAAGCCGCTTTTCTGTCTCACGTTGAGCCTCTTCCCAAAGTCTCTGATCGTGGACATCGGTATTGGTCCCGAACCACTGCACAACCTGACCTTCCTCGTTTCTTAACGGCTCAGCGCGGGTCAGAAATACCCGTAGCTTCCCGTCCGCACCGCGCAGTGGAATTTCCATATCGAGCGGCTCCTCAGCAGCAGTAGCCTCATTCCAACGTTTTCTTACCTCCGGCAGCAGTTCGGGATCATGAACCTTTTGCCAGCCCCAGCCCCTCATCTCTTCGGGAGTGGTTCCGGTATAGTCGTACCAGCGCTGGTTGTACCAGGACCTGGATCCATCCGACTCCGCTATCCATGCAAGCTGCGGAAGAGTATTGACCATTGTCCGGAACCCCGCCTCATTTGCACGCAACTTGGCCTCGGCGCGACGGCGGGCGCTGAGATCGAACGCCAGCGCAAGAAATTGCACTTGCTCAGGCCGCGTGGACAACTCCAGGTGAACCTCGACCGGATAATGCGACCCGTCCGCACGCAGATGTGTCGCCTCGAAAACCAGGATTTCTTTCTCACCCTTGACGAGTGGATCAATCAGAGCGCGGAACGATGCTTCGTCAAACTCCCGTTCGACTTCCAGCAGCGTCATTTTTTGCAGCGAATCCATGCCGTAGCCAAGATTGTGCCGGGCTCCCCGGCTGGCGTACTCGAAATGCAGCGTCTGAGCATTCAGCAGATAAATTTCGTTCAGGCTCTGCTCGAGAATTTCTGCAATCGGGGTACGGGCATTCTCCACAGTGGCAAGATGGGTCATATCGCGAGCATTCTCAGAAGCGCACGCAACACTCCCTGTGTAGTTTTGGTTTAGGGATATCATTACGAAAAAACCCGATGCTCTTTTGCAAGAACGATTCTCGGAAAAACTCGGGGAAAACAGAGCTATGAGACCCTAAAACAGACCGGATGAATAGCTGTAAGATTTTACAGGTTGGCAGGATGAAAATTAGACTTGAGCGTTTTTGAGTGTTTGACCGAAATCTTCCCGCAGACCGAAAGGGGCAGAACGAAAACAGCCTGATCTGTAAATTTCCCCTATTCTTGGAGAGGGGAAGCGCGTCTCTTAAGGACGTACCACACCTGTCTCACCGCGTCATAAACTTGCGCCTGGCGAATGAAGAGCGTTCTCTCCAGCCGCAGGAAGTTGCAAGGGGCTGAAGAAACAGTTGTCGATAACTTAATCAACATGGGACTTATCGTCCCCGTTCGGAGATAAACATGCAGGAACTGAATGCAACCTGGACCGCGCTGAAACTCGGCGGCTTTACTGTTGTGCCGCTGTCTTTGCTGGCGGTGATCGCATTGGCGATCATGCTTGAAAAGGCGTTCATCTACTGGAAGTTTGCCCGCCTGTCTCACGACCTGCTGAACCTGGTTGAGACTTACGGTTTTGCATGGGCCGATCTGGAAAAAATACTCTCCGGATTGGATGATCGCCACTATTACAAGCGCTTCTTCGAGGTCGTAATCAGTAACAGGCATCATCCATCCTGGTGGACGGAATCGCGTGCGGCAGATGAAGCCCAGTTGATCGAGACCTCGCTGGGACGCCGGTTATGGGTGCTGGAAACGATTGTTACCGCAGCACCTCTGCTCGGGCTTGTCGGAACAGTTATCGGCATGATGCGCGCCTTCCAGATCATTGGCGGCGAAGGGGTGGTCAACCCCACCGCCGTGACGGGAGGCGTGGCCGAAGCGCTTATCGCCACTGTCGTCGGCCTCGTGATTGCGCTGGTTGCACTCTTCGGCTTCAATTATTTCTCCCGCCTTCAATCCCAAACGATGGATGAGATGGAACGGCTGGGCACGCGTCTCATCGATCATATTCGTCTGGATCAGGAGGAGAGCGGTCATGAAGCGGCGTAAATCCAGGGAGTACCGCAGGGGGCGCATCGAAATCATCCCGATGATCGATGTGATGTTTTTCCTGCTTGCCACATTCATGCTATCGTCATTATCGATGCAGAATCTCGATTCCCTGCAGGTGAATCTGCCGCAAGGCGAGGCCGAGAAACTCAGCACCAAAACGCCGGTTACATTGACCTTGACGAGCGACAGCAAAATCTTTGTCAACCGCACGCCCGTGACCCTGGAGACGCTGGGTGACACCCTCAAACCACTGCTGCGCGATTCCGAACAGAAAGTGGTGGTATCGGCAGACAGCGACGCGCCGCAAGGAATTGTCGTGCAGGCGATGCTGCGTGCCCGTAGTGCGGGTGCGCAACACTTTCTGATAGCCATCAAACACGAGTAATCCCGAACGCATGCTCAAGTCCCGATCGAGGGAAATCCGCATCTGGTGGCCCCTGCCGCTGGCGTCTGTCCTCTGGGTGCTCATTATCTGGGCATTCGGGTTCCTTCTCACCGCGCCCGAGGTGGAGATCAAGGGGCCTCCTGCAATCGAAGCCAGCTTCGTGGAACTCGCCGAAGAGACGCCGGAACAAAAGGCACCGCCACCCGCGCCTCCCAGTCCCAAGATACCTCCTGCACCCAAGTCCCCCAAGCGTCAGCCCCAATCTCGACTGGGAGAAGGAGGAGCCAAGCCGATGAAACCCAAACGGGAAAGGGCAATGGAAAACCGTGAGGGCAGCAAGGAACGCGCCCCGGTTCAGAAAACTGTTCCGCAGGCTTCTCCAGAGACTGAACGCCCCAAAGATCTACTGGCGTATATGAACGAGGCACGGGAGCGGCGCCGGGCAGGCGGAATTTTCGAGGATGAACCCGTTGAACCTGAGGCGGTCGAGCGCGATCCTTCCGAAGAAGAACTGCGCATGGCTAACGTGATGCGCAACCTCAAGGAGCCTGGCGCAAGCGGGATATTCCAGATCATCAAGATGGGGCCGCGAACGGCACAGTTTCTGTTTCGTGCCTGGAAGAAAGATAGCAGCGTTCCCCGCCGGGAGGTGGTGGAAGTCGATGCCGGGCCGGGGGGCGATATTCAGCGGGCCGTCGTTCGAAAAATGATCGAGCTGATCCGGCAATACCACAAAGGGGATTTCAACTGGGAATCCTACCGCCTCGACCGTGTGGTCGTCCTCTCCGCTCGACCTGAAGACAGCAAGGGCCTGGAGGATTTCCTGATACGCGAGTTTTTTGGAGAGGAGGCCGCACCGCGACGACGATGAAGATCGCCTGCCTGAAGGCGAAGCTGTCCGCTATCCCACGTGCTAGGTTACGATGGAAGCAAACGGCGGGCAAAGCCCGCCCTGCACCGGTGATATCGGATGGTTGGCAGAACGGTACTGTCCTACTTTTCCACCCGGCTTACAGTCTTGCTCGCGTCGCCTTTCAGATACTTGTCCAGGAATTCCAGTATTCGCCAATTGGCCTCGATCTGATTCTTTTTCTTGGTAAAACTGTGGCCTTCGTCAGGAAAAACAATGTACTCCACCGGAACGCCATGCTTCCTGACCGCCTCCACCATTTCATCGCTCTCAGCCTTGACCACACGCGGATCATTGGCTCCCTGAATGATCAATAAAGGCTTTCGTATTTCCTTCGCATGAAACAGCGGGGAAGTCGCAACGAGAGAATCGATATCCGCCACCGGGTCTCCAATCTCATCATAAATGGCTTTGCGGACCGACTCCCAGTAAACGGGAATACTCTCCAACGTGCGCAGCCAGTTGCTGACACCAAAAATATCCACGCCCACCTTGAATGCTTCAGGCCGGAACGCAAGCGCTGCAAGCGTCATGTAGCCGCCATAGCTTGCGCCCATGATGCCGATGCGCTCATGGTCGATGTAACCGAGACTGGCCAGAAAGGCCTTCGCTTCCACACAATCCCACAAGGGCTCTCGTCCGTGCTTGCGATTGGCCGCAGTAAAGAAGGTTTTACCATAGCCCGCGCTTCCCCGGTTATTGATGCCCAGCACGGCATACCCGTGGTTGACGAGGTACTGAATCTGCGCGCTGTAACCCCGCATGGTCTGCCCGCCAGGTCCTCCATGAACATATACGATCGCAGGCACCTTGTTAGCGTCTGATGCTTCATGCGGCTTGTAATAGATGGATGGAATCACCATTCCATCGAAGGACCGGAACCGCACCACTTCCGCCTCCACCAGATGTGATGGATCGATCTCCTTGTTCAGGCTCTGCGTGAGCTGGTGGAACTGTCCGGTGTTGAAATCGTGCACGAACAGATTATCGGGAGAGCGATCGCCATTTACATAGAAGGCCATGCGCGCACTGCTTTGCGAAAAGACCACGCCGCGGATTTCTCCTTCGGGGAACGCTGGCAGTTTTACAGGTTTTTCCCTTTCTCCATCCTCAATTTCGACAACACGAATGACGATACTTCCATCTTCGTTGATACCCGTTACGCGAAATCGGCCATCGCGTGAAAAATAGGTGTACATCACGTCCCACTCAGCGCTCTCATGGTCGCAGACGACCCCGGAGATGAGATCATAAGTGCACAAATGCTTGAATTCGCTCCCCTCCGTGGTAAGAAAGAAGAGCTTGCGCGAGGCGGGATCGAAGGTTTCAGCACGGAAACTGATGGAGTCTTCATGCGGCGTGAGGTGCCTTACTTCCTGTTTTTCGACATCGAACAGGTAGATGTCACTGTCCGATGCAGTGTGCGACCGGTTCAGTGCAATCCAGCGCTCGTCACGGCTGATGGGACCAAGATCGAACCCCTGGTGATTCTTGTACAGCAAGGTTCGCACAAAAGTCTCGGCGTCGTAACGGTATACATCGAAGAATCTCGGATCGCGCTCGTTGGTGGCGACGTAAAAAGCATGTCCATCGGTGCTCCAGCCCATGAATTGGGCCTTGAGCTTTTCCCCCGGTGTCAGGTCTTCTTCCTCGCCGTCGGGAGCAAGCAGGAACAAATGATAATTTTCATCACCATGGTAATCCCGTGTGATCAGTACCCGATCATCGTGCGGAAAGAAACTGACTGAAAATGTGGTATTGACGGCAGAGCGAGTCAGCGGCTCGGCCGTACCACCCATTACCGGGAGCGTATAAGCATTGAAAATGCCCGACTCATTGCTGCTGAACAGGATGCGCTCTCCATCCGCGCTGAACGACGCCCCCATTATTGAGATCGTCGCCATGAATTGTTCGATGGTATAGCGTTTCATATCGAGAGTCCCCCAATGCTGGTTTGGGCTTTGGGCCTGGTTTTGGCTTGGACTAAGGCTGAATAGAGCCAAAAGGAGCCGGCACCGGCGCAATTGCCTGTCCAGTTTCCATTCAATAAGCGAATCGGGCAGGCATATCAAAAGCACATCGTTGAGATTATATATTAGGCTCCGCACGGAACCATCCGCCATTTTTCTTCCTTATCGGCCCGTATAACCCTCTGCCAGCTGCATCACACACCGCAGCAGGCTCAACCGGAAGAGAAATGCGACGGAACACGACAATCGAAATTCAGGAGATGAATAATTCTCTGCTGAGTCTGGGATCGATCAGGATGATCTGGCAGGAAACCTCATGAGATATTCGGTCCGGCACACGTGCGCCCCTATAAAGAGAAACCAGGCAGTGAGAAGGGATATCGACCAGGAAAAAGCTAGGAGCCAGACTGCCCGGTGTCGTTGCACCTGATTTGCCACAAAAGTTCTCCATCCTTGTCTGCGGCGCGCAGTGGATCGAGGATGATGGGTGTCTGCTGGTCAATGAGCACGTAGCCATCCTTGCAAATTTCATTGGCACCCTTCGTCAACGTTCTGGTTGCCCAATCCCGGCTGTTGGCACAGGGGCCCATGCGTGTCTTAAGAAAATAGTGCGTAGTTCCATCCCTCAATTTCATCGAACTTTGCGTATATTCAGGCGTGCCTGCACAGGCATGCAGCAACGGAATGGCCAGCAGTGTAAGGACCTGGATTTTCATGATTTTTGAATACGGGCGCTCGATGATGACAGGAGAGGGCAAGGCTGGCGGAATGGAAGTGGAAGGACGTTTATTGATCTGACAACTGCACCGGTCAAGCCGGGAACTGTCCGATGGATCGCAACTACTACAGATTAAATGTTCTCGTGGCCATGAAACCACTGCTATTCTGCAAGAGTAAAAATTTGAGATTTTGTTTGATATTGGCGCTCATGCGATCCTGGATGGATACTGCCGCGAGGCGGTTTCATCCTTCACCTCAAGGCTTGAGTTCACTTCCTAGACAATCGCGAGCTGAGGGAGAAGGAAGGAAATGCCTGGCGGATTTTCTTAGGCCATTTCTCGAACTCATCTATATTTATGAATACGGCTGACTAGCGCCTATGCTTTACGGAGGCGAAAAACTCCAGGCTTGTCTCCAGGAAGATCCTTGAGAACAAATGACAGCCCTCTTTTGATTAGGGATATGTCACGAGCAGCTGACAAGCAACCAACGTGATGCCGCCCTGAAGGCCAACCATGCGGGGCTCAGTCGCCATCTTCATTCTCCCGCGCAAGTTGCGACTTGAGATGATAGGCATCGATGTCAAAGTCTCTGCTGTCCGAAACCGCGGCCAGTACCAGGGGCGTAACGCGCTCTCGCTCCTCCTCGGTCTCAAAGTTCGTGAAGTTGGCCGCAGCTGCTTCGGCGAACAGTTTCTCCGACAGCCGCTTTGCTCTTACTTCATGACTCTCTATGTCGGAATTGGCGCCGGGAGGGATGTTTTCCTCGATCCATGTCTTGGCCCACCACAGGAAGCGATTGCTCATGACTGCCTCACCCATTTTCTGCGTTGAGTTCGGCGCCGGCCGCCCCTCATGGGAGCATTTTACCCATGATAAAAACCGTTATCAACTGTAAAAATCCACATTGCCCAAAGCCAGAACCCTGATCGCAAACCGCGGCTATGACGCTGCCTGGTTCCGGGCAGCGTTGGGTGCCAGAGGCATAACGGCCTGCATACCGACAAAAAGGAATCGCAAGATCCAGATCGAATACGACAAGACTCTCTACAGGCAAAAGGCACAGATCGAGGACATGCTTGGGCGGCTCAAGGGCTGGCGCAGGATCGCCACGCGTTACGACCGCTGCGCACATACCTTCTTCTCCGCCATCTGCATTGCCGCAACCGTCATCTTCTATCTCAATTAATGAGTCCTGAATCCAGTTTGCCATGGATCCTCCTGAAAGAAGGCATACGGATCGAATCACCGAGTTTTGCTGAGTGAATAAATTCCTCCTTCAAAGAAAAAACCGATTCAATTTCTTTCTTCTGCCTGGGCTCGAGTTTGACGCTCTTGGAAGGGCATGCTACTTTGAAATCAAGGCCCCGCGAATGACGAGATTCACAGGATCTCTGTCTGTAATCATCGTCTGAGACGCCCGGAAAGTTTTAGGGATCGAAGCTGCTTCGAGAGCCTGGAATAAGTTGTTTGGTAATTCATAAGGCGCTCCCGCGCTTCGGCTCGTCCACTCGCCTCAAGCGAGAAGCGGCGGGAACATATCAAGGCAGACGCTTTGTACCAGTTCAATTCTTCGATCAACAGGATAGCTATCGAGGATCAGGGAACCCCAATGAACGCAAAACAGTGCGCGATCAGCAAGGATGTATTCGGTCTTTCCGGACAGGTTGCCCTAGTAACGGGTGCGTCTTCAGGCATAGGCCGCGCTTGCGCCCTCGCGCTGGGTTGCGCAGGCGCGAAGGTTGTAATCAATCATCTTGCTGAGTCCAGCAAAGATGCAGCCGAGGTATGCCGTGAGATAGAAGACGCAGGCGGGAGCGCTTTCGCCTATGCCGCTGGTGTGAGCAACGAGGATCAGGTCGTGGCGATGTTCACAGCCACGGTTGCACGCTTCGGCACCCTGCATATTCTGGTGAACAACGCTGGAATCGAGAGCAGTGCCAAATTCCAGGAGATGACGCTCTCCCAATGGCAGAAGGTGATCGATGTCAATCTCACCGGAATGTTTCTGTGCTCTCGCGAAGCTGTCCGCGAATTCCTGAAACGGGGCGCACAACCCGGCGTATCACGGGCAAATGGCAAGATCGTATGCATGAGCTCCGTGCATCAGGAGATTCCCTGGGCATTCGAGGCCAACTATGCGGCATCCAAAGGAGGTGTGGACCTGCTCATGCGTTCGCTCGCCCAGGAGTTTGCTCCCCAGAAAATCCGCGTCAATGCGGTGGCTCCCGGCGCCATCCGTACCCCCGTCAATCGCTCTGCATGGGGGACCGAAGAGGCGATGAAAAAGCTGCTCGATCTTATTCCATACAAGCGTATCGGTGAACCTGACGATATTGCGCAGGCTGTGCTGTGGCTTGCTTCGGATCTGTCGGATTACATGAATGGAGCGACAATGTTCGTCGATGGTGCAATGTCCGCCTATCCGGCATTCCGGGGCGCGGGATGAGCAAACCAATCGAGGAATACGGATTCATTGGCAACATGCTGAGCGGAGCGCTTGTCGCCCGTGACGGCTCGATGGATTGGCTTTGCCTTCCACGGTTCGATTCCGATGCATGCTTTGCCGCACTGCTGGGAACATCCAGGCATGGTTACTGGCGGATTTCCCCGGCTGGCGGGAGTAAACGCTCCAGCCGGCGTTATCTGCCCCATGCGCCGGTCCTCGAAACCACCTTCGAAACCGAGCATGGCATCGTGACGCTCATGGATTTCATGCCGCTTTCCAATGATCCCGAGAGAGTCGACGTCGTCCGCCTTGTACAGGGGGTGTCAGGCAAGGCATCGATGCGGATGGAACTGGCCCTGCGCTTCGGCTACGGCAAGACCATTCCCTGGGTACGCCGCCGCGACTATGGCATCCATGCCGTTGCCGGGCCGGATGCGGTGGAATTGGCAACTCCTGTCGCCCTTCGCGGCGAGGACATGCGCACCGTCGCCGAGTTCGAGGTGGGAGAAGGCGATGTTATCCCCTTCACGCTTGCCTATCATCCCCTGCATCGGGAGCCCCACTTCATTGACGACGGCAGGATGAGACTCGAGCACACGCTCGCCTGGTGGCGGGAGTGGACCCGCATCTGCCAGCTCTCGGAGTTCGACGAACCTGGATGGAAGGATGCAGTCGAGCGTTCGCTCATTACGCTCAAGGCGCTCTCCTACCAGCCAAGCGGTGGCATCGTCGCGGCGCTTACAACTTCTCTCCCCGAAGAGATCGGCGGAGTCCGAAACTGGGATTACCGCTACTGCTGGATCCGCGACTCCACGCTCACATTATATGCATTCATGAATGCAGGACGCTTCGACGAGGCCGGGGCATTCAGGGAATGGATGCTCCGGGCTGCCGCTGGCGCCCCTGATCAGATGCAGATCATGTACGGGATCGGGGGCGAGCGCCGCCTGACTGAAATCGAGCTTCCCTGGCTGCCGGGTTACGAGAACAGCCCTCCTGTGCGCATAGGCAACGGCGCGCACGACCAGATTCAGTTAGACGTGTTCGGCGAGCTGATGGACACACTTTATACTGCCCGTAAGTCGCAACTCGGGCCGCATCAGGAAGCCTGGCGGTTCCAGCTGGCAATTCTTTCCCGACTGGAGAGTCTTTGGCGCGGGCCCGACCAAGGCATCTGGGAGGTGCGCGGCGGGGCCAGGCATTTCGTCTATTCGAAAATGATGGCCTGGGTCGCGTTTGATCGAGCCATAAAAGCGGTGGAGCAATTCGGCTTCCCCGGCCCTGTCGGGAAATGGCGCACGCTCCGCGACGAGATTCATCGGGAAGTGCTGGCGCGCGGCTATGATAAGGAGCGGAACACATTCGTGCAGCATTACGACGGCGCGGGGCTGGACGCATCCTTGCTGCTGATGGCTGAGATAGGGTTTCTGCCGCCGGACGATCCCCGCTTTCGGGGAACGGTAGAAGCCATTGAACGCGACCTGATGGAAGATGGGCTCGTGCTGCGCTATCGCGTTGGCGAAACCGAAGACGGGCTCCCCGGTGAGGAAGGAACTTTTCTCGTTTGCAGTTTCTGGCTCGCCGATGCCTATACAATGATCGGCCGCAGTCACGATGCGGAAGTTCTTCTCGAGCATCTCCTGTCTCTACGCAACGACCTCGGGCTTCTTGCCGAGGAATACCACCCCCGTCACCGACGCCAGCTGGGAAATTACCCCCAGGCATTTTCCCACGTCGGATTGATCAATACGGCGTACAACCTTCGCCGCGTCAACGGCCCCGCACAGCAGCGTGCAGATCGCAGTGCGTCGCCTCATGCCACTCACACCTCCTGGACCGGGACTCCCGGGGAGCAGCATCGCGAGAGATCGATAGACTGACCTTTCCTTCAAAGTTCCGTCGCAGGACTTTTTCGAGGCGGCGAAACACGCGCAGTCTGCCTGCCGGCAAGCATCTATAAGCTATAAGGCTACCCGCACCGAAGCTCCCGTTTGCTCTTATCCCGCTTTTGTTTTTGAACAGGCTTATTTCAATCTGCCAACTTGTTACTATGGCTCAGCCCGCAAGTCTCCTCGGAATAGCAACACTTTTATCCCCTGTTTCAAGAGTTTTGGTAAACTCTCGCTTGCCAGCCGTTGTCTGAAACTCATCAGGATACGAAATGTGGAATGAAAAGCCATCCCCGCGTTTTTGCAGGTAAGGGATTTTCCAGACCTTGATCGGCAGGGATGCTTGCGGCATTCTATGCAGCAGAGCGCAAGAACCGCATATAATCAGAAAGTTATTGAGTTACCAATAGCTTGGAGAAATTGGCGGAGAGGGTGGGATTCGAACCCACGTGCCAGGTTACCCTGACCATCTGATTTCGAGTCAGCGCCGTTATGGCCACTTCGGTACCTCTCCAGTGATGAACTATTTTATCAGCTTATCCTGAGTTTTTCTCGCGCTTGGACAAGACTCGATGGCAGAATGTTTCCCGATTCTAGTTATCTCTTCTCAATGCGATCTCTTTCTCGTTTTTTAATTGCTATTTTCGGTTGTGGCGCCTTGCTCACTTCCTGTGATTCGTTTGAAAGATCGGTATTGCCGTTCGACAAAACGGATGAGCTGGTAGTAATCACCGTCAATAGCCCGGACACGTATTACGAAAATGCGGAAGGCGGTTATGCCGGGCTGGATTACGACCTCGCAACTGAATTTGCGAAGGACCTGGGAATGAAAGTGAGATTCAAGACCGTGCCCAGACTGGATAAGGTATGGTCTCTCCTTGAAAGGCATAAAGGACACTTTGCCGCCGGCATGAACATCAGCGCAAAGCATTCGCGGCATGCCGAGTTCGGCCCGATTTACCAGCTCGTACAGCCCCAGCTCGCCTATAACACGGAGTACAGCAAGCCAAAAGACCTTCATCAGCTTGATGGAAGAACCATTCGCATTGCGAAAGGTGGAACTCATGCTGAACAGCTGAGCAAGGCAAGGCAAGAGGCGCCCGAGCTCAAATGGAAGGAAATGGACCTCACGCCCGACGAACTGCTGGCGAGACTGGCGGAAGGCAAGGTCGATTATGTGGTAGCGGATTCAACCCAGATCAATCTCGCGAAGAATTTTTACCCCAATCTGAGCGCGGCATTCAATCTGGGCGATTCGGTAGGACGAGCATGGGCATTTTCCCCATTTGCCGAACAGGCATTACTGGAGGCGACCCAAAAATTCTTCATCCGCATCCAGCAGGATGGCACGTTGACACGCCTGCTTGACCGATACTATGGACATATAGAACGTCTTCATCATACGGACGTAAACGGTATTCTTGCCAAACGCCGCACCGTTTTGCCCGACTTGCGCGAACATTTTCATGAAGCCGAAGAGCTGAGCGGCATCGACTGGAGACTGATTGCCGCACTCGCCTACCAGGAGTCTCACTGGGACCCCTTGGCGACTTCTCCTTCCAACGTGCGCGGCCTCATGATGTTGACGGAAATCACGGCGGACCGGATGAAAGTGACGGATAGACTGGATGCACGCCAAAGCATACTTGGCGGAGCGCGCTACTTCGCGCTACTCAAGGATAAGTTGCCCACCCGCATCAAGGAGCCGGATCGCACCTGGATGGCGCTGGCTGCCTATAACCAGGGGCCGAGTCACCTGGAAGATGCGCGCATACTGGCGGAACGGATGGGGTTGAGCCCTGATGCGTGGGTTGACCTGAAAAGAACGTTGCCGCTACTGAGCCAAAGCGATCATTTCCGTGACCTCAAGCATGGTTTTGCGCGCGGGGGTCAAGCGGTGGTATTGGCAGAATCAGTGCGGATCTATTATGAGATTTTGCAGAAATACGAATCCCCGTACTCGTGGGGTTTTCCGATCGTTGCCAGGAAGGAGGATGATTCGTGGCAGGATTTCTGATGTCTTCCTTTGAGGGCGAAAACAACCATCTCAAGGCATAATGAGCGCAAATATAATTGTTGAGTGATGGCAGCAGGCAGGCTATATTGGGCCGACATCCTATGAATTTACATCGTTTTAACTCACGGAGAATGTCATGACCTTACGCTTAGGCGATACCGCACCCGATTTCGAGCAGGAATCCTCCATCGGCAGGATCAAATTTCACGAGTGGATAGATGATTCCTGGGCAGTATTGTTTTCCCATCCTGCGGATTATACGCCGGTGTGCACCACCGAGCTGGGAATGACAGCCAAGCTCAAGTCTGAATTCGACCAGCGTAATGTGAAGGCGATCGGGTTGTCGGTCGACCCTGTGGCAAAACATACCGGGTGGATCAAGGATATCGAGGAAACGCAGGGCTGTACCGTCGCCTTTCCCATTATTGCGGACGAGGACAGAAAGGTTGCGGCGCTATATGACATGATTCACCCGAATCAGTCGGAAACCATGACGGTGCGCTCACTTTTTGTGATTGACCCGAAGAAGAAAGTACGACTTATCCTCACTTACCCTATGAGTACCGGACGCAATTTCGATGAGGTGCTGCGGGTGATCGATGCGCTGCAACTGACCGATAACTATACCGTCGCCACCCCGGCCAACTGGAATGACGGCGATGATGTGATTATCCCGCTGACTATCCGTGATGAGGAAGTGATCAAGCAGAAGTTTCCGAAAGGCTATACCGCTCCGCGCCCCTATCTGCGCATCACGCCCCAGCCTGATAAGTAAACCAGGGCACTGAAATAGCAGCAATAGTAGCACCTGGTTTCTCCTAACCATTATTACCATTACCAGGCGACGCCCGGCCTATGGCATGCAGACCGGGAGCCGGGGTCGACCCGGCGAAGTCCAGCCTGATATTGAATGCTCCTGCAGAATGCCGCCTGCAATAATTTCACTCTGTATCACCGGGCAAATTCCCCTCGGGCTGGAACCACGCGAGCTTTCGGTGCAGTTTCACAACCTCACCCACGATAACAAGAGTGGGAGGAACGAGATGGGCGGCAGCGGTCAGGTCGGGAAGCGTTTCGAGGGTGCCGGCCAGCACCCGCTGCTTACGCGTGGTGCCCTGCTGCACGATTGCGGCGGGAGTGGTAGCGGGCAGTCCGTGTGCGACCAGTTGTTTGCATAGCACGGCCAATCCAAGCAACCCCATGTAAACAACGATGGTCTGCTTCGGCCGTGCCAGCATTGGCCAGTCCAGATCCACACTGCCATCCTTCAGGTGTCCGGTGACGAATATGCAGGACTGGGCGTAATCCCGATGTGTGAGGGGAATGCCGGCATAGGAAGCAGCTCCATTTGCGGCGGTAATGCCGGGTACTACTTCGAAGGGAATTCCGTATCCCGAAAGCGTTTCGATTTCCTCGCCACCGCGGCCAAAAATAAACGGGTCGCCGCCTTTCAGGCGCAACACACGTTTGCCCTCCCGGGCCAGGCGCACCAGCAAATCATTGATCGACTCTTGCGGCATCGTGTGCCGGTTGCGTTCCTTGCCGGCATAAATCCGGGGAGTATCACGCCGCACCCTATCCAGGATTTCCGGTGACACGAGCCGGTCGTACACGACCACGTCTGCCTGCTGCATGAGACGCATGGCCCGGAAAGTCAACAACTCGGGATCGCCAGGCCCCGCCCCTACCAGATACACCTCTCCCACTTCCCCTTTTGTCGGTTCTTCGGTTTCATTTTCAAGTTCGCGCTCCAGCCAGGCCTTTGCGGCCTGATCCTTGCCCGCGAACACCATTTCTGCAAACGATCCCTGCAATACCCGCTCCCAGAACCGGCGGCGCTTCTCCGGCTGCGAGAAACGATGCTTTACCCGGCCACGGAACTCGCCGGCATAAGCAGCCAGACGACCGTAGGCCGCCGGTATCATGGTTTCCAGACGTGCTCGCAGCAGCCTTGCCAGCACAGGGGATGTGCCCCCACTCGAAACTGCGACAACAACTGGCGTACGATCCACGATCGACGGCATGATGAAAGAGCAAAGAGCGGGATTATCGACGACATTGACAGGAATGCGCTGCCGGTGGGCTGCCTCCGAGACCCTTCGATTGACGGCGAAATCATCCGTGGCCGCGATGGCGAGAACGGCATCTGCCAGATGATCATCATGGAAAGTTTCGGCGCGATAAACAAGCTTTCCTTCCTGTGATTGTTCATCCAGTTGCTCCTGCAACTCAGGACAAAGTTGCGGAGCGATGACTGTCACCCGCGCGCCGGCACGCAGCAGCATTGCGATCTTGCGCGCAGCCACTTCCCCCCCGCCTGCCACTACACAATTGCGGTCATGGATATTCAGGAAAACCGGCAGGAAATTCATTTTTTCGACTTGAATGGGAAGAGTTCTTTCCCATACTTTACCCGAAAACACTCTTCCGGTTTAGGGCACCCTTGAGCAAGGCGGCGGCACGGGTGCTTGGATATTAGCCGGATGGCAAATTTCCGCTTGTTTTCCGTGGTAAATTTTTCATACTGCCCCTTATTTGTTATGATGCGTTCTCTCGCTTCGTGCGAACCGCCTCTTCATGCTCAATATCGATCTGCATTGCCATTCCACGGTTTCCGATGGTTTGCTGACTCCTACCCAGTTAGTGGAGCATGCAGCCGCGCGTGGCGTGGAAGTGCTCGCGCTGACCGATCACGATGACATCGGCGGCCTGGAGGAAGCGCGCAAGGCGGCAGATAAAAACAGCGTTTTGTTTATCGATGGCGTGGAAATCTCCGTCAGTTGGCGTGGACAGACCGTGCATATTGTGGGGCTTGGAATCGATCCCGCGCACCCGCGGTTAGTCGAGGGCTTGAGCACCATCCGCCAGGGCAGAACGGCACGCGCTCGCAATATTGCGGCACAACTCGACAAATTCGGTATTCACGACAGTTTTGAGGGCGCTTGCAGGAACGCGGGGAATGGACGGCTGATCGGCCGCATGCACTTTGCGCGTTTTCTCGTTGAGCAGGGTTACGCGAAGGATATACGGACGGTATTCAGGAAATACCTTGTAAAAGGCAAACCGGGCTATGCTCCCCATCAATGGGTTTCGCTAAGTGATGCAGTGAGCTGGATCCGCAGCAGTGGCGGCAGAGCTGTGATCGCCCATCCGGGACGTTATAAATTAGGCAAGAATGCACTGGAAGAACTGCTGCTGGAATTCCAGACCTTGGGCGGGGAGGCTATAGAAGTGGTTACCGGAAGCCATACACCTGAGCAATTCCTGCTTTTCGCCAATCATAGCCGGCGACTGGGATTGCTTGCGTCGCGCGGTTCGGATTTTCATGGGCCGGGCGAGAGCTATTTCGACCTGGGTGGAATGCCTCCTTTACCTGCCAACTGTGCCCCCGTCTGGCATGACTGGCCCGGACTGATGTAAGGCGAGGGACACGCTTGCTTTTTACAAGGGCAACATTCTCAAAAATTCAAATCATTGCTAAGTGGCTCAATTCTTTTCCATTCATCCTGACAACCCTCAGCCGCGCCTGATACGGCAGGCCTCGGCCATTGTGCAGGCGGGAGGCGTGATCGTATACCCGACTGATTCCTGCTACGCGCTGGGCGGGCACCTGGGCGACAAAAACGTCATGAGCCGTATTCGCGCGCTGCGCGGAGTGGATGAGCGTCACCATTTCACCCTCATGTGCCGGGACTTTACAGAAATCTCGCGCTACGCCAAATTCGATGACACGGAATACCGGTTGCTCAAGGCCTGCACCCCAGGTTGCTACACGTTTATCTTTCAGGCTACCCGGGAAGTGCCGCGGCGCCTGCTGCACCCCAGGCGCAACACGATCGGTGTGAGAATTCCGGATCACGCCGTCGTCCAGGCTCTGCTGGCGGAACTGGATGAACCGCTGCTGAGCTCTACCCTGATACTGCCAGGGGAGGAGTTTCCGCTCAATGATTCTCAGGAGATTCGCGCACGTCTCGAGCATCGAGTGGAACTGATACTGGATAGCGGCGCCTGCGGCCTCGAGATGAGCACGGTGGTCGATCTGACCGGGGATACGGCTGTGGTAGTACGACAAGGCAAGGGCAGCCTTGCGCCCTTTGGAATGCCGAATGGATAGCATTATCCAAAACATTGCCATTTATGCGCTTCCGGTCATTTTTGCCATTACGCTGCATGAAGCTGCACACGGGTATGTAGCCAAGTACTTCGGCGATCTTACCGCCTACACGCAGGGACGCGTCAGCCTTAATCCCATGCGTCATATCGACCCGCTGGGGACCATCGTTCTGCCGATCTTGACGATGTTGCTCGGGGGAATCTTGTTTGGCTGGGCCAAGCCGGTGCCGGTCAACTTCTCCGCGTTGCGCAATCCCAAGCAGGACATGATGTGGGTGGCGCTCGCCGGTCCGGGCGCCAACCTCTTCATGGCGATACTTTGGGGGTTCGTCATCAAGTTTGCGCTCGGACTGCCACAGGACGGATTGGCCGAGCCGCTGATATTAATGGGTGAGGCGGGAATCAAAATCAACGTGGTGCTGATGGTGCTGAATCTCTTGCCTCTGCCGCCGCTCGATGGAGGTCGGGTTGCGGTAAGCCTGCTGCCACCCCGCCTGGCCTATAATTTTTCGAAAATCGAGCCTTACGGTTTCATGATCCTTTTGTTTCTGCTGGCAACGGGTGTACTCGGGGCTGTTATAGGACCGCTGATTGCAATCACGATTCATTTGATGGCGTTGTTTTTTGGTTTCAATGCTTATTGAACTGCTTCTCTACTGAAGGATTCTGGTTGGAGTTACCGAGGCAATGATTTATGTTCGCTGATCGCGTTTTGTCGGGAATGCGGCCGACGGGGGGGCTGCATCTGGGGCATTATCATGGCGTGCTCAAAAACTGGATAGAACTGCAACACGAGTTTGAATGCCTGTTCTTCGTTGCCGACTGGCATGCCCTCACAACCCATTACGATACGCCGGAAATCATTGAAGAGCATGTCTGGGACATGGTGATCGACTGGCTTGCAGCGGGTGTCGACCCGGCACAGGCGACGTTATTCATACAGTCACGTGTTCCCGCGCACGCAGAGTTGCACCTGCTGCTTTCCATGATCACCCCGCTGGGCTGGCTGGAACGCGTCCCGTCCTATAAGGATCAGCAGGAAAAGCTGGTTGAAAAAGAATTGAACACATATGGCTTTCTTGGGTATCCCTTGCTGCAAAGTGCAGACATCCTTATTTACCGGGCTACCCGAGTGCCGGTGGGAGAGGATCAAACGCCGCATATCGAGTTCACTCGGGAAATTGCGCGACGCTTTAATCATGTCTACGGAAAGGAACCCGGATTCCAGGAAAAGGCGGAAGCGGCGATCAAGAAACTGGGTTCCCGAAAAGCCCGCCTCTATCGGGACTTGAGGAACCGTTACCAGGAACAGGGAGACGAAGAAGCGCTTGCGGCGGCGAAATCATTGCTGGATGAGCAGCAAAATTTGAGCATGGGCGATCAGGAACGCCTGTTCGGGTACCTGGAAGGCGGTGGAAAGATGATTCTTTCCGAACCGGAAGCGATGCTGACGACAGCGTCGAAAATGCCCGGACTGGATGGCCAGAAAATGTCCAAGTCCTATAACAACACCATTACCCTGCGCGAAGACCCGGCGAGCGTCACCAGAAAGATTCGTACAATGCCCACCGATCCTGCGCGCGTACGGCGTATTGATCCCGGAACCCCGGAGAAGTGCCCGGTATGGCAATTCCATCTTGTATACTCGGATGAAGATACGAAGAGGTGGGCTTATGAGGGCTGTATCACTGCGGGTATCGGCTGCCTGGATTGCAAGCAGCCTGTCATCGATGCAATACTGGCCGAGCAGCGGCCGATGCACCAACGTGCGCGCATGTACGAAGAAGAGCCTTCACTGGTGCGAAATATCATTGCCGACGGTTGCGAGAGGGCCGATAAGCTGGCACAGGAAACCATGCGCGAGGTCAGGGAGGCAATGGGGTTGGATTATTCCTGATTTTTGCTTCGCACTGAGCAGCATAGGCAGTCCAGCCCCATCGACGCTTGCTATCTGTCATAGAGGTTTGCTCGCCTTACCCGAGAATGAACGATTTTCAAAGCCTTTCCACTGAGGAACTTCCTGCTCCGCCGGTGACAAACCCTGTGGTAAATCCCATTGCCCGCATACATGGCGAGCCGGTGACGGAGATCCCATCGGATTTATATATTCCACCGGATGCGCTGGAAGTATTTCTCGATACGTTTCAGGGGCCATTGGACCTGCTGCTTTATCTTATTCGCAAGCACAATCTGGATGTACTCGATATACCGATGGCGGAACTCACCCGCCAATATTTGGCTTATATCGAAATGATGCGTGCGAATAAACTGGAACTGGCTGCGGAATACCTATTGATGGCCGCTGTTCTGATCGAAATCAAGTCGCGGATGTTGCTGCCCAAACCCGTTGTCAAGGGGAATGAGGATGAGGTGGATCCGCGAGCAGAACTGGTGCGACGTCTACTGGAATACGAGCAGATGAAGGTCGCTGGGCAGAAGCTCAACGCGCTGCCGCAGGCAGAGCGCGATTTCGCGCTGACGAACGTATGGATCGAGCAAAAAGTGATTGAACGTCTACCGGAAATCAACGTCGATGATCTTCGCAATGCCTGGCTTATCCTGATGGCGCGCCTGAACGTAAATCGTCGGCACAACATCACGCGGGAAGAACTTTCAGTCCGCGAACATATGAGTCGTATTCTGCGGCATGTGCAGGGACACCATTTTGTGGAATTCAGTGATTTATTTGGCCCCGCTGCCGGAGCAGCGGAACTTGTGGTGACGTTTCTGGCGTTATTGGAGCTTGTGAAGGAACGTCAGGTGGAGGTCAGTCAGCCGCACGCTTTTGGAATGATTTATGTCCGACCGATCAGCGCCCTTACCACCGTCTAGTTTCCCTGTTTCATCCCCTGTTCAAGTTAAAAAGGTTCTGGAAGCTGCATTACTCACCAGCCCGGAACCTCTCCCTCTGTCGGAACTGAAGAAACTGTTCGCAGGTGAACTAGGTTCCGAAATCCTGCGTCGCCTGCTGGATGAGTTGAGCAGGGACTGGGAAGGAAGAGGCGTGGAACTCGTGCAGGTTGCAAGCGGGTGGCGCTTCCAGGCTAAAGCGGAAATGCAGGAATTTCTCGACCGCCTCAACCCGCAGAAGCCGCCTCGCTATTCGCGGGCAGTATTGGAAACGCTCGCCATCATTGCGTATCGCCAGCCGGTGACACGCGGCGATATCGAGGAGATACGAGGCGTTGCAGTCGCCAGTTCAGTGCTTAAGGCATTGGAATCAAGAGACTGGATATCTGCCGTGGGGCATCGTGAGGTACCGGGTCGACCCATCTTGTATGCTACGACCGTTGAATTTCTTAATGATCTTGGACTTCGCTCCCTGGAGGAATTGCCGCCTTTGGAAGAACTGGGCTCACTGATTGAACCCAAGGAAAGCGTGGAACAACTGCCTGATCCAGAGAAGACGCCTCAAACAGGCAATCCCGATTGAACATGAGGAACCGGGATTCTTGATTGAGACAGTCTCCCCTTTTACCGCTGCTCTCTAATGCACATGGTCGCCTGGCGGTGGGAGGATTTCCGGCTCGCGGTTGAGCTGCGCCACCTGCTGCATCAGCATGTCGGAACTGGACCAGCCCGCGCCATCGAATTCGGGTATCCAGCGCGCGCGAAGAAAGCCGAAGCGGTCCACCAGGAACTCCATGTGGTCAGGGACCGTGCCCGCACCCAG
>JAFKJB010000004.1 GCA_017306155.1 Nitrosospira multiformis | reverse complement strand
CGTGTTCGGCAGGCCTGTCAACACTTCTGCCGACTCCGCAACTCTTACCGGATTTACTGGTACTGGATTTTCGGACGTAGGAACGGGATTGCGGGACGCGGCTCCTGCTAACCTCGGCACCGCTGTGGGCACTGCCGATAACACCTGGACAGCGCTGGGTTCCGGCTCGGGCACATTCTCAAGAGGTGACGCTGCCATTACTCAGGAGCAGTCCGGCATTGCACCTGGGCAAGGTATTCAGTCTGCGAATGTCGCAGAAGCCAACATCGACACCACCGGTACAGCAGAAGCACGGGGAAATAATTCTTCAGGAACATTCTTCGAGATTCTCCTGCAAGTTACGCAACCTGGCACGGCGACATTTCAATTTGCCTTCGATCCGATCCTTAGCGTAGCTCTCAGCGGAGGCGCCTTACCCGGTTCTCTCGCCCAGGCTATTCTGACAGCTTCGTTGACCATCACTGATAATGCTACGGGAGCGACAGTCGTTTCCTGGGCGCCAAACGGCACTGGTTCGGTTGGAGGTAGCATTGGCGGAACCGTAGCGCCAGGTGACGATCCCTACAGCCTCAATAAAACGCTCTCACAATTCCTTCCTGGGTCCCAAATAATTGATGATCCGCTTGGGATCTTCCGGATGACTACAGGCATTCTGCCAGTTGGCACCTATAACGTTACGGCCGAGCAGTCAGAGCGAGTAAGCCTGGTTTCCGACATTTCCCAAGTTCCTGAGCCTGCTACCCTCGCCCTGCTTGGCTTGGGAATGGCTGGCATGGGCTTTGTCTCCCGCCGCCGCAAGCAAGCCTAAGCATTAGGTGCTGACTGTTTTGAAGGAAAGGCAAGGGTAAATAAAACCTTGCCTTTTTACGTTCCAGAAGCTTGCCCCTGACTTCGGCGGCATGGGCTTTTAGCGCATGAGGCCGGTAGCCTCCGATCCTGCGCGGGGAAACACTCCTTTCCTGTCTCCACAGGCAGGTTGTCTTCGATATAAAGGATGGGCTGGCTGAATATTTATCGGCTACTGCCCTGATACTCATGCCCCGGTCCACGTCTGCCACCACCCGGCGGCGCAAATCCTCGGAATAAGCTCTCGGCATGTCTCACCTCCACCCCGATCTTCCCCTGTTTTGACGCACAGCGGAATCCCCGGTTCCAACTGGAGGAAAAACGCTCTAGCGCTGGCGAGACTTGGAATTTAGGCAGGGGATTTACTGTGCCGCGCCAAAGCAGGGGTGAGTGTATTCGCATCTACGTCTTCAAGGGCAAAGGTAAAACTTCTTTTTTCTTACATTCATTCATTTCTTTCGATTGATCCAGGAACAATGTACGCGGTGTAAAATTTTCCGACAAGCTTGACAGCATAACTCAGCAGTACCAGCCAATATATGAAAATTCGTTGCAGCGAACTTGAATGTTATATTGAAGCAACTGTTATGAGATTCTCAGAATAGCTCCTGCTGAAAAACTTTCTTCCCTGTCGATTTATCTTACATTTATCCCGATAAAAAATGATTAAGCTTGTATCCACCCTCTAACATTTTGAAAATGCTTGTTATATTTCCCTGGCACGCTTCATGCTTTAATAGAAAAGCGTAATAGGAAATATCATGGTACAAAAAATTAATATTTTTACTGAGGGAGACTAACTATGAAACAATTTAAGTTAATAGCGATAGCGGCAGTTCCGCTCGCAATGGGATTAAGTATAGCTGGCAACGCACAGGCGGGCGCTTATGCCTATTCGGAACGTGTTCGGCAGGCCTGTCAACACTTCTGCCGACTCCGCAACTCTTACCGGATTTACTGGTACTGGATTTTCGGACGTAGGAACGGGATTGCGGGACGCGGCTCCTGCTAACCTCGGCACCGCTGTGGGCACTGCCGATAACACCTGGATAGCGCTGGGTTCCGGCTCGGGCACATTCTCAAGAGGTGACGCTGCCATTACTCAGGAGCAGTCCGGCATTGCACCTGGGCAAGGTATTCAATCAGCGAGCGTCGCAGAAGCGAACGTTGATTTCACCGGTACAGCAGAAGCACGGGGAAATAATTCTTCAGGAACATTCTTCGAGGTTCTCCTGCAAGTTACGCAACCTGGCACGGCGACATTTCAATTTGCCTTCGATCCGATCCTCAGCGTAGCTCTCAGCGGAGGCGTCTTACCCGGTTCTCTCGCCCAGGCTATTCTGACAGCTTCGTTGACCATCACTGATAATGCTACGGGAGCGACAGTCGTTTCCTGGGCGCCAAACGGCACTGGTTCGGTTGGAGGTAGCATTGGCGGAACCGTAGCGCTAGGTGACGATCCCTACAGCCTCAATAAAACGCTCTCGCAATTCCTTCCTGGGTCCCAAATAATTGATGATCCGCTTGGGATCTTCCGGATGACTACAGGCGTTCTGCCAGTAGGCACCTATAACGTTACAGCGGAACAATCATCACGCGTAAGCCTCGTTTCCAACATTGCTCAAGTTCCTGAGCCTGCTACCCTCGCCCTGCTTGGCTTGGGAATGGCTGGCATGGGCTTCGTCTCCCGCCGCCGCAAGCAAACCTAAGGCGCAGCATTCTGTGGCGCCTTGAAGGGCAAGAGGCTTACCTCTTGCCCTTTTCCTTTTTCATTTATCTCTCGACTCAGTCAAACTTGTTTCAGCCCACGCAAACCCCTCCACCCTACAATTACCCGAACGACACTTGGAGAAATTCATGTTAGTTCTTCCCCTTTGCTGATAATCTCAGCCACAATTTCTCGAAAACGTTTTCCTATATCATACTGTTGCAATATCTGACCCAGCTGGCCAGCCTTTTGTGCATACGATGAGTTATTGAGAATGGTAGTCACTGCTTCCATCACTCCAGCCGAAGATACATCTGCGGCACGCAACAGCACCCCCGCGCCCAGAGATTCTACTGCCCCCATATTCAGCAGTTGATCCATATTGGAACACAGGCCTATGACAGGTACCCAATTTGCAAGCGCCTGATAAGTGGTCAAGCTGCCACCGTTGCAGATTACCAATATGGAGCGCTCAGTCGCCAGCTTCATAGGCAGGTAATTGCTCACATACGCATTGGCGGGCACATCGGTAAGTGCAACTGCACCAGCAGTAGCAGCAATAACCGTAATCGGTAGCCGCGACAGTGCAGCAAGCACCATAGGCAGGAGATTAGCATGCCCTGAGCTACCCAATGTCAGGAATACTACCGGCTTGTCTCGGGGCAGATGGCTCCACCAATCCGGCAGTGGCATACTGGTAGACCAGAGGACAGGACCAAGATAAGTATGGCGGCTTGGCAGGCTACTCATTGGTATCAATTCCGGGATATCTGCATACAGCGTATAATTCCCCCAAGTGTAGATATTCCTTAAATCTGATCCCAAAGTTGATAATCCATACCGGTGGCGCACTACATTTAGTGGATGTGCATGCAGCGCGAAGACTATGGGTCTGACAGTATTGAACAGCGCTTGTGCAAGGCTGACACCGAGAATGCGAGTGACCGGAAGACTGGGTACCGGATACATGATTTCGGCAAAAGGACTCCAATACGCATTGGCTACTGCGGCATAGGGTACTTTGTGCAGTGGCGCGCTCACCGCGAGCGACAACCTGAAATCGCCCACGACTAGGTTGGGTTTGAGGGAATCGAGCAAAGCCAAATCATCTTCAACGTACTGGCTCAGCGTTTCTACGCTATACAGGGGTTTGCCCCTAGTGAGTGCCTGCGCGAACTCCTCGGAAGAGATAGAGTGAATGGGACGAAATGCGCCATCAAGCAATCCTTCCAGGCGAGCGTAACGGGGATCAGATGCGATAACCACCTCATACACGGACGGATCAAGTGTTTTCGCCAATGTTATTATCCGCGCGAAATGCGCAAGTGTGACTGCTTCGGCAATAAAAAGTATGACTGGTTTGTTTCGCGCTTGCATTACACCCACTCCAAGGTAAGTAATACCATAACGAATATGCGTATTATCCGATATCATGGCTCACTCACAACTAAAATCGCTTTAGTAGGTTACCATTCGGCCGCTAGTGATCGATCGACAGAAACCGAAGAGTGCTTATCCATTCTTTTGCATGACACATGTCTATAGTTCTTATAACGGCACTATGCAGAACAATTTACAGATCACCCAGTTGAAAAATCAGGATAGCCATGGCCAACATCCTGGTTGCCATCCGTAACCTAACACGCAATCGGCGCCGCACCTTCACTGCGCTGATTACGGTTGCGGTAGGAGTCATCTGCCTGTTACTTGCAGAGGGCTTCATCCAGTGGGTTTTCTGGGCTATGCGTGAAAGCACCATTCCACAATTAGGACATGTTCAGGTCACCCGTCCTGGTTACCTTAATGCGGGAGCAGTAGATCCTCACACCTATATCTTGCCGCAAAATTTGCCGCAGAGAGGGGAGATTGCCTCGACGCACGGTGTTAAGTTCGTCGCACCCCGCCTGATGCTTACGGGACTCATCAGCCACAGCGAAACAACTGTAGCGTTCATGGGAACTGGAATTGATCCCGCAAGGGAAAAGGAGTTGAGCAAAGCCCTGCGTATTACCGAAGGGCGTGACCTCGCAGATGCAACGAGAGAGGTGGTTTTAGGGCTTGGACTGGCGCGAAACCTCGACGTCCATCCGGGAGATACCGTTGCATTACTGGTAACCACAAGGGGTGGGGGCATTAACGCGATCGAAGCAGAAGTTGCAGGAATATTCGTTAGCACTAACCAAGCCTACGACGACGCAGCTCTGCATCTTCCCATCGGTCTAGCCCAATCTCTGTTACGCGTGAACGGCGCTCACGTCTGGCTGGTGCTGCTTGATGAGACCGAGCGTACAGACGAATATCTCCGGAAATTCCGTGTCCGCTTTCCCCTGCCAGCGAACGAACTGGAATTTACTCCCTGGTATCAGCAGGCAGATTTCTACAACAAGACTGTAGCATTGTTCTCACAGCAAATGAACGTGCTACGGCTTATTATTGGCGCCATCATCGTGCTTAGCATCTCCAACATGCTCGTCATGAATGTGCTTGAGCGAACGGGTGAAATCGGCACTCTGATGGCCATCGGTTTGAAGCGCAATAAGATCCTTCGCCTGTTTGCTATTGAGGGAATACTGCTTGGGCTGGCCGGTGCATCGATGGGAGCGGTTGCAGGATATGGCCTCGCTGAATTGATCTCCTCAATTGGTATCCCCATGCCGCCGCCGCCGGGTATGGAGGAAGGCTATACCGGCGAGATTCGGGTTACGTTGAGTGTATTGGGGAACGCTTTTTTGGTGGCGTTCACCACCACTGCTCTGGCAGGGATATATCCAGCGTGGAAAGCGTCTCGTCTGCAAATCGTCGACGCGCTGCGCCACAATATTTAAAAACTCCGAACGCTACCTAAACCATATGTTCAAGTTGGCCTTTCGCAACATTTTTCGAAACCGAGTGCGCACGGGCCTGACGTTGGCTGCAATCATCACTGGTGTAACCGCCATCATCATCAGCCGCGGCTTTGTCGAGGATGTGTTCGTGCAGCTACGCGAGTCAACAATTCACTCCCGCATCGGTCATATACAAATTTTTCGGGAAGGCTACATCGAATACGGCAAACGTGAACCATCGCGTTACATGATCGAGAAACCCCGAGCAGTCGTAAGTGCAGTGCAATCTATTCCAAACATACAGGCTGTAATGGCGCGAGTGAACTTTTCCGGATTAGCCAATAACAGCCGTGCCGATTTGCCAATTATTGGCGAGGGCATTGAACCCGCAAAGGAGGAACAATTAGGAACCGCGACAGCTATTGTTGCTGGCCGACCACTGGAGGATTCAGATGCGTTTGGCGCGTTGATAGGAGAAGGTGTTGCTACTGCTTTGCATTTGCGACCCGGCAGTTTCGTAACATTAATGGTAAATACGGCGGAAGGAGCCTTGAATACGTTTGAATATGAAGTCGTAGGCGTATTCCGCACCTTCTCAAAGGATTATGATGACCGTGCGGTACGCATTCCGCTGTCAGCCGCCCAGGAACTGATGTTTACCCAGTCGGTGCATAGCATTGTTGTATTACTGGATGATACCCGCACGACCGACAGGATAGCTGGGGTGCTCAAAGCGCGACTGGGGCCGCTCGGATACGAAGTGAAAACCTGGTACGAGTTGGCGGATTTTTATCAGAAAACGGAGGCACTATACCGGCGCCAGTTCGCTGCGCTCCAGTTCATCATTCTTGTCATGCTGATTTTAAGTGTTGTCAGCACCATCAACATGGTCGTGTATGAGCGCACTGGTGAGTTCGGAACGATGCTCGCGCTAGGTATGCGGCAGCGCCAAATTTTCGGACTCGTAATGCTCGAGAACGCGCTATTGGGCTTTCTCGGAAGTCTGTTCGGAATAATTGTAGGGATTATGCTCGCAACCATAATATCCGAAATTGGTCTTCCGATGCCCCCTCCCCCCGGCTCCAGTATCGGCTATACCGCGACCATTCGAATGGTTCCATCCGTGCTTGCGATTGCGGCCCTGATCGGCGCATTGGCGGCGGTTATCGCCGCTGTTCTTCCAGCGCGCAGAGCTTCACGCGTGAGAGTGGTGGAGGCGCTACGTCACAACCTCTGAATTCTCTTTCAAAACCAGGAGCACTGCGGGAGTATCGACAAACGTTCACTGCCTCACGCAAGGCTTATTCAAGCACTCCTTAGCCGTTCGACGGGCAACCGGAGAGACCGGCTGGTTGCGACAGGTCCATTGCCGATACGCCCGAGAAAAACGGCTCGCTCTGCTGAACCGGCATTTAACAGTACGAATAAACGCTCTGCCAGCCCGCGCGCCGTATCTATGGCGTTGAGCTCACGGCTGAATGTTCTCCCTGCACGCACGTAACGGCTAAAAATCAACGGTGTCAACTCAGGCTGCAATTGCAGCTCAAGACTTGTCGCTGTCAGCCAGAAGCGCTGAACCGCCCTGCCCACAGCAACATAGTCGTCTATCGACTCAGGAGCTTTATGCGCCAGAATGGCAAAGTGAGCAGCACAAAACACCCCAGGCAATAAATCCATTTCAATTCGCGGAATAAGATGACCGGCCAAGTAAGTGTTAAAAAAATCGACACGCTGCCAGCTTGCCATAACCCAGCGCATCAATTTGAGTGTCATGCTATCCAATCCCAGGGCCTGATCAGGCACCTTCTCTTCACTGAAACGTGCTTTCCACTCGATAATGTCTCGATGAATCAGATAGGCTTCCGGCAGGGTAAGCCTGAGTTTGGCATTATCAAACATGAGTCTTGCCATGAGCCAGCGCAGCTTCCATCCTTCAAACCATTGAACCGTATAAGAAGGGCCAATGGCCCTTTGCAGCGTTTGTTTCTGCAGTTCCGTAAGAGGAGTAGTCCGCATCGATCTTCGTTGTACACTCCTATGCTTGATGTGCGGTAACAAGGGATCGGGCAAGGGTAGACTGCCGGGGATCAGCTCGGCGAGGTATTCCGGATGAGTGTCAGGTAATCCTGGGCGACGGGTAAATTCCACCCGCATGGCATGCGCGCTTGCCGCAATCGCCAAGGTTTCCAGCAGTGCACCCAGGGCGATCTGGCTGGGGCGGCCATCCAGATCATAGACACAATGGCCGCGAGTATCGAATGCATGGACGACTAAATGGCGTTCATCAAGTACCTCGAATCGCCACGGTTGAGTGTTATCGCCACTGGGCGCCCAGCGGGCAAGTTCCAGGATATCTGCGACCGGTTGCGGAATTCTATGCACTTATATTCCCAGTTTCCGTTTGGCAAGGGCAATGGCGAGACGCTGCAAGGGGTGGCGATTGCCACCTGGCCGCGAAGTCAGCGCCAGTCTGTTCCGATAGGCATCGAAATGATAACCCTTAGGTGCTGTCCTGATCGAGCCACGGGCAAGGAGGATTTTCAAGGCTTCAGTCGCTGCCACTCCAGCACAGAGCTGACATGCCATGATGGTGGAGGGTCCCTTATGATTTGGCAGATCAACTGTAGTAGGATCGGCCAGATAGGCCATTTGCAGCCGGGCGGGAGCAAGCCCCAGGAGGAACCGCACCGGTTTTTCCGCTTCGGTACCATCGTCCAGGCGGAAATAATCATCGAAAGTCATGCCTCCGGGCAAAAAATTGAGCACTGCTGCACCCATGCCCAAGGGCGCCGCAGTAACGGCAGGAATGCTTTTTGCTGTGCATGCGGAAAAGACCTGTTGGCGTGCTTGAAAAGCGAAAAAATCAAGCCCGTCGATATAAATATCAACCCCTTTCAAAAAATCATCCAGATTGTCAGCGGTAATGCCGTCGGCAAACCCTTTAATTTGAAGCTCAGGATTGATATCCAGGGCTTGGCGGGTCATAACGTCAAGCTTCCCCCGCCCCAGATTACTCAAAGTTGCGCCCGCTTGGCGATTGCAGTTCGCCAGATCGAAAGTATCAAAATCTGCCAAATGAAATCTGCCTATCCCCAGCCGGCAAAGCGTCAATAGATGAACACCGCCCACTCCGCCGAGGCCGGCAATAGCTACCCGCTTATGACGCAACTGAGCCTGCTCCTGTCGAGTCAGCCAGCCAATGTTCCTGGAAAAAGCTTCATTGTAATCAAAGGATAGCATCGATAGAATCCAAGAATTCAATAAGAGAACGTTTGCCTGATCATCAGAATGAATAACGCAATTCGGTATAGACGCGGTCGCTACGGTCGAAACGACCGAACAAGCCGATAGGCTGTCCTCCAAAAACATCCGCACCGATTGCCCAGCGCCAGTTCCTCTCGAAGTTCCAGGATAACCTGGGGCGAAACATCCAGTCGCTGCGATTCAGGCTGTGAATCAGCAAGGCTTGTGCTTCAACCTTATTCCAGAGCTTGCTATTAAGTAATATGCTGGCTCCACTTTCCAGTTGTTTGGAAACGATGTCCGGATCATGCGCGAAAAAAATGCGTTGAAAGAACTGCAGATTCAAGCGGGTTTCGGCCGGCAGGGTGAAATCCAGACCCACCACGTAATCCAGCGTATTCTGCTTCACCAGCCCATCTATCGCGACAGGCCGAACAGTGTTGAACTTGCGCCCATCCGTATAGATCAGCTCTCCTTTCAGAACGACAGAACCAAAATCCTTTGCAAGCGTTGCCCCGGCCTGATCGATCCGGTCATGGCGCGGCTGGAACACAATCGGTTCAGCCGGACCGCTGACTCGATAGAAGGTGGGTGAAGCGTCGAGACTGTTGTAATAAAAAGCCGAAACATCCCAGCCGTTTATAAGCTGCGACAAGCGAATTCCATAATTCGAGTTGGCAACATTGCGCCCGGAACGGTCCTCGGGGAGGTAGGATGCAATTCCGCGTAATGGGCCGGGATAAAAATCTGCGCCGGGTCTCCCGATCTCGTCCAGTGTGGGCACGGGAATCCACACTACTTCCGCATGCGTATCGTTTCTCGTGTATTCCGCGCGCACTGCCCACTGGGGAATGCGTATTATATCGAATGATGGCAGGACAAATTCGCGCAGATCTTTTGCTGACACGACATCAGCAAAAAACAGGCCTACCATTTCCCCCCATATGACATGCTGGCGCCCAAGCCGGAAATCGAAGTTACCGGCGGAAACATCCACATAATTTTCCCGAACAAAAAACTGGGCACGCTGATTCTGGCGAACCGCCTCCGGATAAAAATTGGATGATATGTCATAGGCAGCGTCATAATCGAACCGGCCGCTGATTTTCCATTTTATGTGCTCGTTGAATTGTCCGGTGCGAGACAACTCGGTTCGAAGCTTCGCCTTGGACAAATGCTCCGGGCTGGTATAAGTATCCGCAATTTCCAATTGGGAGAACCCTTTCCATCCCGTCACCAATTGCCTCCACAGGGGTACCGTGGACTTTTTATCTTTTGGCGGTGCAGCTTCTCCAAACAGCGATTCGCGCGATGTGAACTCATCTTTGCTATTATCGCCGTCCAGTGCAGCCAAATCCGTTTCCTCCTCATCAATCAACGAGCCGGTTGAAAGAGAAGACAGGGATGGCGACAGAGAAATGCGAAGTGCTTCGCCAGGAGTTGACCGCCGCATATTTTCGTCAAGATGCTCGACATAACTGCTCTCGCCCCCCAGCCCCACATTCTGACGAAGTGACGACGAGGACATCGATAAAGACAAGGAAAGAAATAATTTCACATCCCCATTATCTTTATCTTGAACGGAAGAGAATAATGGCGGCATTGCGCGTACCGGAGAAAGGATTTCTGCAAAACCATGTGGCGGGCATGCAACCAGACCTGCAGCGAACAAGTAGGGTTCTATTCTACGCCTGTATGCCATCCGACTCACAGGGGTCCGCTTGAAAAACCATGCTGTTATTCATTGTCTGAAGAGCTCAACCACCAGGGTCTTTCTCGTCCTCCTTGACATCCTCCCCGACGACCTGGCCGTCCTCGATATGCACTAGCCTGCTTGCCATTGACATCACACGTGGATCATGGGTTGAAAAAATAAAGGTTGTCTTGAAACTGCCGTTAATCTCCTTCATTAATTGTAAGACACCTTCTCCAGTCTTATGATCGAGATTAGCGGTAGGTTCATCTGCCAATACGATCTTTGGCTGTGTTGTCAGAGCGCGTGCAATCGCAACCCGTTGCCGTTGTCCGCCGCTGAGCTGGTTAGGCCGATGGCGCGCAAATTTGGAGAGACCTACGATACCAAGATATTCAGCAACACGGAGGCGGCGCTCCTTGGCGCTCAATTCCTTAAATTGCAGTAAGGGATACTCCACGTTCTCTTCCGCTGATAGAACCGGCAACAGATTGAACGTTTGAAAAATAAAACCGATGGTTCGAGCTCTTAACTCGGCAAGCTGATCAGGTGTTCGCCCGGCAACGTCCTGATCAGCGATAAATATTTTTCCCCGCGAGGGAATATCGATACAACCGATCAGATTGAGAAGCGTGGACTTGCCGCTACCCGACGGACCGGCGATCGCAAGGAAGTCGCCATGGTTAATATTTAATGTGACATCTATCAGTGCCTGGACTTGCTGCTCACCGAAGGTGTAATGTTTGAAAACATGCTCAAGTCGTACAACGTTATTCATGGGAATTATCGCGAAATTTGTAACTCGAGGGGTAACCGAGATAGACATAGGAGCCAAGATGCGAAAAATACTGACACAATGTCTCTTTCTAGTGACTTTCCTGCTCGTCCCTGTAGCATCCGATTCATTTGCGGAGTCTGATAGCGCAGAATTAGCTCAAAGTATCTTGCAAGAAGCAGACCAGATACGATTCCCTCGAGAAAGTTTCCAGGTTGACGTGAGCATCAGTACCACTGCCCCCGATCAACCAGAAGAAGGACGTGAATATCGAGTCCTGTCCAAGGGTAACGAAAACAGCGTAGTAATGACCACTGCCCCTGCTTCGGAACGCGGCCAGATTCTACTCATGAAAGGGCGTGATTTATGGGTATTTATGCCCGAGGTTTCCCAGCCGATCCGCCTTTCGTTGTCACAGAGACTGACTGGCCAGGTTGCCAATGGGGACCTGGCGCGAGCAAACTTCGCGGGTGATTACAATCCTACGATATTGCGCACTGATACCATTGACGGCGAAAAATACTACGTACTTGAGCTGATCGGCATCGATCGTAGTGTTACGTATCATAAAGTCTTATATTGGGTACAGCAATCGAATTTTTGGCCATACCGTGCCGAGTTCTACTCACTGTCTGATCGGTTGCTTAAAACGGCCCGGTATGAGAATTTTCTGCCGATACTGGGAAAGCAACGGCCAACCCGTCTGGTAATGACGGATGCACTTCGCACTGGAGAAGTATCAGTTCTTACCTATTCCGGGATGAAACTGCGAGACCTTCCTGATAAAATTTTCACCAAGGATTATTTGAAAAAACTGGAACAGTAAGGGGCTATCATACAAGGGAATGAGTCCGCGTTTCCGCATGCCCCATGGTCGTGGACCATCGCATCATTCTCTGACATCGCCAACACAGCTGAGAGTATTAAAACAGAATCTGCCGATCTTTAAATCTCCTCCACCTCCCGGGCTCTCGGCTTCCCATATACAAACCAACGTTTCCCCCGCTGCTATCACTGTCTCGTAGAAAACAACCAGTCTCTATCCGTTTTAACACTCAAGTCTCCGCCGCTCTCACTCTCACTACTGCCTGATTTATCGCTGTTGTCTTGCCCAGAGTCGCAGGACGCCCACAAAAATGCGGGAATAATGGATGAAAATACTCAAGATATCTGAGCTGATTCCGTTAAATAGTACAAGCCGGAATATCAGCGGTTATAGGAGGTTGGTAAAAAGATGAGTGCCTTTGTCGACAATTCGCCCTGCATCCCTATCGCGAAGAAGCACGACTGATTGAAGAAAAACCGCATCCGGCTACCTGATCTTGGACTAGCGGCAGAATAGATCGGCAATTGACGATATCTACCTAGCAAACCTTTCAAATGATCTTGATCTGAAAAACAACCATTCCGCCAGATAAAAAGCGGTTGCAGAGGCAAAACATGTTCTCACCCGAAAAATTTAATCTGGGCAATGCCTTCAAACAATACTTCGAAATCATACCGGCATTCTCGAACACGCTGAAAGAGGAGGTTTATCGCATTCGGCATCAGGTTTATTGCGAAGACCTCGAATTTGAATCAATCCGCCCTGATCGGCGGGAAATCGATGAGCATGACGTTAACTCGCTGCATCTCCTGATGCGCCATGTAAAGACAGAGGAGTTTGTCGGTTGTACCAGAATCGTGCTGAGTCGTCTCGGGGACCCACAATACAAGCTTCCCTTTGAAAAAACCTGCGCTGCAGTGCTGGACCGCTCCATCGTCGACCCCACAAAACTGCCACGTGATAACATCGCAGAGGTTTCTCGCCTTGCGGTTGTCACGGGCTACCGGCGACGTAAAGGGGAGGGAAGCAGTCCGGTCAGCATTTCCGGTGAGGATTTTGGCACTCCACACCAGTCCCGTTTTCCGTTCATCCCGATCGGGCTCTACCTCGCAACAACCGAGTTAGCCCGCATTAATGGGATAGACACGGTTTTCGTCCTGACAGAGGAACGGCTCGCCAACCACTTTGCCAAGCTGGGCTTCAACCACAAATATATTGGTCACCCCATCGAGCATCATGGTATACGCATTCCTTCGATGATGAGTGTCAGCGGAACGATAGAAGGTATGCGACCCAACTTGCGGCCACTCTATGACGTTATCGCAGAGGATATAAAAAGAAACCTTCCGGAAACAGGAAACAGCCTGTCCGGGATAGAAAATGAGCATCCGGAGAGCAGACCCCAGGTGACTATTGCCGCGAAACCTGCTACATCAGAATCAGATCATATTGTTCCTGGGTATACGTCCCCTCCACCTGAAGGCTGATGGGCTTGGCGATAAAATCGGCAAGTTGCGCCAGGCTTTGGGATTCTTCGTCGAGAAACAGATCGATTACCTGCTGTGAAGCCACGATGCGGAATTCGCGTGTATCGAACTGGCGGGACTCCCGCAGCAGTTCCCGCAGGATTTCATAGCACATGGTCTTGGCGGTCCGTACTTTGCCGCGGCCCTGGCAGCCTGGGCAGGTTTCACACAAAATGTGCGCCAGACTCTCCCGCGTGCGTTTGCGCGTCATCTCTACCAGTCCCAAGGCGGTGAAACCATTCACCGTCATGTGAGTCCGGTCTTTCATCAATGACTTCTTGAATTCGCCAAGAACGGCGTTCTGGTGTTCCGCGCTCTCCATATCTATGAAATCGATAATGATAATGCCTCCCAAATTTCGAAGACGGAGTTGGCGCGCAATGATCTGGGCTGCTTCGAGATTCGTTTTGAAAATGGTATCGTCAAAACTGCGTACGCCAATGAATCCTCCAGTATTTACATCGATGGTGGTAAGCGCCTCGGTCTGATCAATGATCAAATAACCTCCGGACTTCAGGTCGACGCGCCTCGCCAGGGCTTTCTCGATCTCATCTTCCACCCCATACAGCTCGAACAAGGGGCGCTCACCTGCGTAATGGTCAAGCCGCTCCACTACATTGGCCATGTATACCCGTGCAAAGGTCACCATCTTCTGGAAAGTTTCACGCGAATCCACCAGGATGCGGGTCGTCTCATCACTGATGAAGTCGCGCAGGACGCGAAAACTGAGATTCAGGTCCTGATACAGCAGTGCGGGCTGGGGGACCAGGGATTTTTCCTTGATGTCGCGCCACAGCTTGTGCAGGTACTCGATGTCCGTTTGCAGTTCCTGTTCGCTTGCCGCTTCCGCCACGGTACGAATAATAAATCCTCCTTTCTCCCCGGCCGGCAATAATTGTTTCAGTTTTTCACGCAGCGACTTCCGTTCGGTTTCATCCTCGATGCGCTGGGAAATGCCGATATGCGATACCTGGGGCAGATAAACCAGCAAACGGCCCGCAATACTGACCTGAGTCGACAGGCGGGCGCCCTTGGCGCCGATGGAATCCTTGATAACCTGGACGAGGATATTTTTTCCCTCGTGCAACAGCTGTTCAATCGGTTTATCAGCGTCTTCGCTCTGCCGCAAGCGCCAGATATCGGCAAGATGGAGAAAGGCAGCGCGATCAAGACCGATATCCACGAAAGCCGACTGCATGCCCGGCAACACGCGGATTACCCGTCCGTTGTATATATTGCCCACGATACCGCAATTGCTGGTGCGTTCTATGTGCAACTCCTGGACGGCGCCGTGCTCGACTACCGCGACACGCGTTTCCTGGGGGGTAACATTGACAAGAATTTCACAGGACATGGGAGAACCAGCTTTTATTGCAGCTCACTGAAATATTCTTATACCGGACTCTTCAAGCAATTGCGCCGTCTCGCACAGCGGCAATCCGACAACACCGCTATAGCTGCCGGAAATCTCCGAGATAAAAACCGCTGCCCTGCCCTGAATTGCATAAGCGCCTGCCTTGTCATATGCTTCACCGCAAGCGAGGTAATGACCGATTTCCTGCTCGCTGAGATTGCGGAACCGGACACTCGACCTGGACAGGCAAACCCGGGTTCCATTTCCCCCTGCCATGGCCACCGCGGTCAAAACTTGATGAAGCTGGCCGGACAGCGCCTGCAGCATTTGCTTTGCGTGGAGAGGATTTTCCGGCTTGCCAAAAATTCTGCCGTTCGATACTACCGCTGTATCTGCTCCCAAAACCGGGAAATCTGCCCAGCCTCGCTCGCCCATCCGCTTTCGTCCTGCTTCCGCTTTAACGCGCGCAATCCGCTCGACATACTCCGGCGGCGATTCCCGCGGCAATGGAGTTTCATCCACGTCCGGTATCCGCTCCAACGCTTCCCGCAACGATAAAACCATGAAATCCACCCCGATCTGCTTCAATAATTCCTGCCTGCGGGGACTGCGGGAAGCAAGATAGATGCGATTTTCCATAAAAATCATGGCGAGGTGAATGCTACGGAAATGCAGTTACTTCTGTTACATTATTGTTTTTATGCGCGATGATACGGATGACCCTTGATCAGCGATATCGCGCGGTAAAGCTGTTCCGCCAATAGAATTCGAACCAGCCCATGAGGAAGTGTCAGGGCAGATAACGCCAGGACTTCATCCGCCGCATTCCTGAGTGCCGGGTCCAGCCCGTCGGCGCCGCCAATGAGGAACGCGGTGTCACCCCCATCCTTCATCCAGCTGCCAATGGCGTGCGCCAGCCTGGCGGTAGTCCATTGGCTTCCACGCTCATCCATTGCCACAAGCCGGCAATTGGAAGGCAGCAGCGCGCGGATACGTACGCCTTCGGCCGCCAGCAACTGTTCCATTTTTTTGCCGCTATCCCGTCTTTCAGGTTTGATCTCCAGAAGCTCGATGGCCGCCTCGCGCGGCATACGTCTGGCATATTCCTGAAAACCCGCGGCAATCCACTCCGGCATTTTATGTCCAACCGCATAAACGAGAAATTTCATGCTGGAAATATATCTGCCGGTGCTTCGGGAAGAGTTTGTTCGAGCGACTTCCACGCCGGGGAATCTGGCGCTCGCTCCCATATTTCCTTCACCTCTCGTCGTCCGGATTCGTCCTCGCCCGGGGGACTCTGGCTTTTCCGGTCCTGGCAGGGGTCGCGGGCGCGGCCTCCTCCTCTTCAGCGACAGGTAGTCTTGCAGGCGGCTTCTTCCTGCTCGAGCCCTCGGATATCTTATTGATCCTCGCAGCTTGTGCCCACAACTCCTCGAGGTTGTAATGGGCGCGCACCGCGGTCTGCATGACATGCACCAGCACGTCACCCAGGTCAACCAATATCCATTCCCCGTTATCCTCGCCTTCCACACCGTAAACGATGCCACCCGCCGCCTTGACTTTCTCGACCACATTGCTCGCAATTGCCCGTGCCTGCCGCGTGGAATCTCCACTGGCGATGATCATCCGATCGAACAAGGTTGTCAGTTTTTTGACATCGAGTACTTCTACGTCGCGCGCCTTGATTTCATCCAGCGCTGCAACAACGGTTTTTATCAATTTGGCCGGCGTCATCGTTATCCCGTTATTCCCGGTACAGATCATTAGCAGTAATATAATCCCGAGTATCCTCGGGAACCAGATAGCGGATACTTTTTCCCGAAGCAACGCGCGCGCGGATAGCCGTTGCTGAAATATCCAGCAATGTCGTCTGCGCAGTAAAGATCAAGCCTCCGGATACATATTTAAGACTCTCTGCACTTGATATCCATCGATCTCTGCATTCCGCTTCCAGTTCCTGCGGCAGCGCGCCGGGCGACGCTCTACTCCCCGTGGAAAGCAAATGGCCGGGACGGGCCGCAATAATGAAATGACATAACTCGAACAATTCCCGCCACCTGTGCCACTCGGCCAGCCTCATGAATGCGTCCGCTCCGGTAACGAGACAGAATACGACATCCTTCCCCAGTTCCTGCCTGAGTTCGCGCAACGTATCCACGCTGTAGCTCACTCCCCCGCGTATTACCTCTCGCTCATCGAGAATAAAACGGGAATTTCCCTCGATGGCCAGACGAACCATTTCCACCCTGTGTTCCAGTGATGCTTCCGGACTGCGGCGCAGCCGGGGAATTCCGGCGGGAACAAAACGTATCTCCCTCAACCCGGCCAGTTCGGCAATTTCTTCGGCTATTCGCAAGTGTCCGTAGTGAACGGGATCGAAGGTACCCCCAAAAATGCCGACCAGAGGAACAGGGAAATCATTCATTGTCGGCGGGAAAAACGCTGAATATGCGAAGCTGCCCAAGTGGACAAAATACGCCCACTGCTGTCTTCACCTGTCTTCCCCGCCTTCTCTGAATAATCTGTTTTTACAGCAGCACACGGCGCAGATCAGCCAGCATTTCGACCAGGTACGTCGTAAAGCGCGCTGCTGTCGCACCGTCGATCACTCTGTGGTCATAAGACAGGGATAATGGCAGCATCAGGCGCGGGACGAATTCACCATTCCGATAAACGGGCTTCATCACTGCGCGCGAAACACCGAGAATCGCCACTTCCGGTGCATTGATAATGGGCGTGAATGCAGTGCCGCCGATGCCTCCCAGACTGGAAATGGTAAAACTGGCTCCCTGCATATCGGTGGGTTTGAGCTTGCCCGCCCGCGCCGAAGCTGCCAGGTCAGACATTTCCCTGGCAAGGGCAATCACCCCTTTCTTGTCCACGTCCCGAATCACGGGGACCACCAGTCCATGAGGTGTATCTGCTGCAAAGCCGAGATGGTAATAATTCTTGACCACCAGGCTCATTTCATCGCCTTCACCATTCAGCGAGGCATTGAAGTCGGGAAATTTCTTCAGGGCCGCTATCGAAGCCCGCAGCAGAAAAGCGAGCAGGGTGACTTTGACACCTTCTTCTTTTGGAGATTGATTTGTTTCCTTGCGCAGGGCTTCCAGATCCGTAATGTCCGCTTCGTCAAACTGCGTCACGTGCGGAATCATGACCCAGTTGCGATGCAGATTCGCCCCGGATATTTTTTTGATCCGCGATAGCGGCTTGAATTCCACTGGACCGAATTTCGCAAAATCGGGTTGCGGCCAGGGCAGCAGATCGAGCCCGGTACCGCTGCCGCCTGGCTTGGAGAGCTCGGCCTTGACAAAGGCCTGCACGTCTTCCTTGAGGATGCGTTGTTTGGGACCGTTTCCCTTTACCAGCCCCAGATTCACGCCAAGTTCGCGCGCAAAGCGTCGAACCGAAGGACTGGCGTGTGCCTTCGCAAACGTAGCTTCATCTATCGGGGAAGGAGTCAATGCGGAGCGTGGAGAAGAATCCGAGGGCCGGGAGTGCGCGGCAGGTTGGGGTTGCGCGGCAGGTTGGGGTTGCGCGGCAGGTTGTGCCGCCAGCCGGGTCGCCTGCTCGGATGAAGCGACGGTTGAGGCGGGAGCCGGCGCTGGAGCAGGTGCCGCTTCCTGAGGTGACGCTTCCTGTTTCGCAGCGGGCGGTGCCTGCTCCGCTTCTGAAGTTTCCACCGTCAGGATGGGCGAGCCTTCCGATACCTTGTCGCCCACCTTCACGGATAATTCCCTGATTATGCCGGCAAAGGGAGAAGGCACTTCTATGGTGGCCTTGTCCGATTCAAGCACGATCAACGAGTCTTCCGCCTTGATCGAATCACCGGGTTTCACCAGCACTTCTATTACGGGAACGTCTTTGAAGTCGCCAATATCGGGAATCAATACCTGTTTAGTCTCTGCCACGCCTCTTCCTTCTCGTATTAGATAATCCCGGCTTTCAACAACGAATATGCCTTCTATACGGTCGCCGGATTGGGTTTATCGGGATCGAGACCAAATTTGCCTATGGCCTGCGCCACTGTTTCCGCCTCGATTCTGCCCTCTTCGGCCAGCGCTTTCAGGGCGGCTATCGTAATGTAATGACGGTCGACCTCGAAGAAGCGGCGCAATTGCTCGCGCGTATCGGACCGCCCGAATCCGTCTGTACCCAGCACCTTGTATCGCCCGGGAACAAATTCACGTATCTGGTCGGCAAAAATCTTCATATAGTCCGTAGCCGCCACTACCGGACCTTCCCGGTCCTTGAGACACGCGCCCACGTGCGACAGCCTTGCCCGTTCGGTTGGGTGCAGCATGTTCCAGCGTGTTGTCGCCAGCGCCTCGCGCCTCAGCTGGGTAAAGCTGGTTACACTCCAGATATCACCCGTCACACCGAATTCCTTCTCCAGTATTTCAGCTGCGGCGATCACCTCCCGCAGAATGGTGCCGGACCCGAGCAATTGAACACGCAATCCGGAATCCTTTTCCTCTGCCGGTTTGCCTTCATGGAACAGGTACATGCCCTTCAGAATTCCTTCCTCCACACCCGCGGGCATTTCCGGGTGCGAATAGTTTTCGTTCATCACCGTGATATAGTAATAGACATCCTCCTGCATTTCGTACATGCGGCGCAAGCCATCCCGGATAATGACCGTGAGTTCGTACGCAAAGGTCGGGTCATAGGATATGCAGTTGGGAACAGTCGATGCCGCCAGATGGCTGTGACCATCCTCGTGCTGCAACCCCTCCCCATTCAGGGTGGTGCGGCCGGCAGTGCCGCCCAGCAGGAAGCCGCGGCAGCGCATGTCTCCCGCCGCCCAGCAAAGATCTCCCACGCGCTGAAAACCGAACATGGAATAGTAAATGTAGAACGGAATCATCTGTACGCCATGGGAACTGTAGGCGGTTGCCGCGGCCATCCACGATGACATGGCGCCCGCCTCGTTGATGCCTTCCTGCAGGATCTGGCCGTTCTTGTCTTCCTTGTAGTACATCAGCTGGTCGGCATCCTCGGGCGTGTAGAGCTGTCCGGTGGAAGACCAGATGCCCAGTTGCCGGAACATGCCTTCCATGCCGAAGGTGCGCGATTCGTCCGCTACAATCGGCACGACCCGCTTACCGATATTCTTGTCTTTTATGAGGATATTGAGGATGCGCACAAAAGCCATGGTAGTGGAAGACTCTCTTCCCTCGCCGCTTGCCTTGAGCAACGTATCGAAGGCGGACAGCGGCGGGATCTGCAGGGGCTCGGCTGTACGCTGGCGGCGGTGAATGAACCCCCCCAATGCCTCGCGCCGCTGGTGCATGTAGACGGATTCGGGCGCATCCTTATCGAATTTCAGGTAGGGTACCGCGTCGATCTCATCATCGCTGATCGGCAGGCCGAAGCGATCACGAAACGCTTTGAGCGAAGTGGTACCCATCTTTTTCTGCTGATGAGTGATATTCTGGGCTTCGCCCGCTTCACCCATCCCGTAACCCTTGATCGTCTTGGCGAGGATTACGGTGGGCTGGCCCTTGTGCTTCACCGCCTCGGAATACGCGGCATAGACTTTATGCGGGTCGTGTCCGCCCCGGTTCAGGCGCCATATGTCATCGTCGGACATATTCGCCACCATTTCGAGCAGCTCCGGATATTTGCCGAAGAAATGTTCCCGCACATAAGCGCCGTCTCTCGACTTGAAAGTCTGATATTCGCCATCCACGCATTCCATCATGCGTTGCTGCAGCAACCCCTTGGTATCCTTGGCAAGCAAGGGATCCCAGTATGAGCCCCAGATTACCTTGATGACATTCCAGCCGGACCCGCGAAAAGCGGCTTCCAGTTCCTGAATGATCTTGCCATTTCCACGCACCGGCCCGTCGAGACGCTGAAGGTTGCAATTGATGACGAAAATCAGGTTGTCCAGGTTTTCGCGCGACGCAAGCGAAATGGATCCCAGCGATTCCGGTTCATCCATTTCTCCGTCGCCCATGAATGCCCACACCTTGCGGTCCTCGGTCTTGACCAGTCCGCGACTGCCCAGGTACTTCATGAAGCGCGCCTGATATATCGCCATCAGCGGCCCAAGTCCCATTGATACCGTCGGGAACTGCCAGAAGTCGGGCATCAGCCACGGATGCGGATAGGAAGACAATCCCTTTCCACCCACCTCCCGCCGGAAATTATTGAGTTGCTCCTCTGTCAGCTCTCCCAGCAGAAAAGCATAGGCGTAAAGACCGGGCGACGAATGCCCCTGTGCGAATATCAGATCACCGCCGTGATTCTCCGACCGGGCATGCCAGAAATGGTTGTAGCCTACATCATATAGCGTAGCGGCCGAGGCAAAGCTGGCAATATGCCCCCCCACATTGGATTTCCTGTTGGCATGCAGCACCATGGCCATGGAATTCCAGCGCACATAGGAGCGGATGCGATGTTCCAGCGCATGATTTCCCGGCGACCGCTCCTCCTTTCCTGGAGGAATGGTATTGATATAGGCCGTAGTGGCGCTATAGGGAAGATAGGCGCCTGAGCGGCGCGCTTTTTCCACCAGCCTCTCCAGCAGGTAGTGTGCCCGCTCCGTCCCCTCGTGCGTCAAGACGGATTCCAGCGCCTCCAGCCATTCCTGCGTTTCAGTAGGGTCTATATCGGGTATAGGTTCCATGTCTTGTCTCGAAATTGTCGGGCGCCTGCCCGCGATGTGATAGAGGCGGGGATTAGCTCCCCTGCAACCGGACGTGTGCCTGCTCCGCGGCTACAACAGTGTTGCACAGCAGCATCGCTATAGTCATCGGTCCTACTCCTCCCGGCACAGGCGTGATATAACCCGCCTTTTCCTTGACCGATTCAAAGTCCACGTCCCCGGCCAGCTTTCCGTCGGGCAAGCGGTTGATACCGACGTCAATTACTGTCGCTCCAGGTTTCACCATGGGAGCAGTGATCATGCGCGGCTTCCCGACCGCAACGACCAGAATATCGGCGCGGCTGGTGTGCTCCGGCAGGTTCTGCGTCCTGGATGTGCAGATGGTTACGGTTGCGCCTTTGTGCAGCAGCATCAGCGCCATCGGCTTGCCGACGATATTACTGCGGCCTACTATTACCGCATGCTGCCCTTCAACCGGGATAGCGTATTTCTCCAGCATTTTCATCACGCCGTTGGGCGTGCAAGGCGGAAAAATGCTGCTACCGGTTACAAGTGCGCCTACATTATAAAGATGAAAGCCATCCACGTCTTTTTCCACGGCGACAGATGCGAGGACTCTGCTGCTGTCAAAATGTCGAGGCAGCGGCAGTTGGACGAGAATGCCGTGGATTTTGGCGTTCCTGTTCAGTTCCTGGATACGCTCTATCACCTCCTCCTCGGTGGCGCTTTCCGCGAACTCATGGACTTCGGAATAGATGCCCGTTTCGCTGCAGGCCTTGGCCTTGTTTCGCACATACACCCTGGAAGCCGGATTGTCTCCCACGATAACCACGGCCAGCCCCGGCCGGGCACTTCTTTCCGTCAGACGGGCTGCCCGCGCCTGACACGCTGCCCTCACCTCCTGGCTCAGCCTCTTGCCATCGATGATCTTCGCGCTCATCGTGAGTGTGACCCGGCAGGCCGGAGCACGGGCAGATGACGGATGAGGCCTTGCCTGTTCGTATCTTTCACCCCGGGTGTATATCCTGCGCAATCCCGCGTTCGCTCATAGGCATGCAAAGCAGACTGGCTCACCGGGACCGTGATCTGGAAACTGTACCCCGCCACATAAACATGCCTTTTCGTCCAATCATGATTGCGAAGACGCAGGGGGACTGGATTTTTTCATCTTCGTCCGATAAATCAGCAGTCCGACCAGAAATGTCGGAACGACAACCAGGGTGGCAGCCAGAAGGCCGGCTGCCAGTATGTCGATTCCCTCGGTTTTCGGCAGAAAGATGGTTACAACCCAGATCGTTATAAAGGCTGCCACTGCGCCGCCGATAAACATGATCTTTTTACCGCGATCAAAAAGACGCCATAGCGAACCGGAAACCCGCACCTCGTGGCGGTACTCATCAAAAAGGCGCGTCATGCTGTCATCGTTCAGAACCGCCTCATAGCCAGTCGATACGGCAAGAGTGTCTGTTCCGTCTTCCACCCGCGACATGTTGCGCAGGAACACGATACGCTGTTGAGCTTCTTTCTTTTTCATGCCATCGGCGATGAGCATGGATTGCATCGCTTCAAAGGCATGATCGCGCCCATCTCCCGCCACCCCGAGTCTTTCGCTGCACCGCCACATCACGCCCACCAGATATAACTGGATGGTCATCTGCCTGAAAAGAGGTGCGAAATCATATCCTTTGTCTTTAACTTGCGGGAGTTGGGACGCCAGTATCTCGCGCGCATGCTGTACACAGATATCAATCGTGCTTGCTTCTGAATCCATTTTCACTTCAGTCATCGTTCAATTTCGGGACATGCCCAGCTTGGCTTTGAATTCATAGAGGAACCCATTATATACTGGCGTGAGGATTGTTGAATAATGAGGCACAGCCTCTCTGCGATCTATCGGGCAAGGGGACTTGCCCCGCTGCCAGCCTATCCTTGTATGCACCGGCAAAAGTTTACACAGGTTTTATGAAGTTTCCGATTTTATTGGATAGGTTCGCTATTACAGAGTTCCGCTCTCTACGCGCAACATGGTCATACAAAAGGTTTCGGAACATAACAACGGGTCAATTTTTAACCTGTACTTCATACACCTGCAAAGGAAACCAACATGAAACACCATAAATACCTTATTGTCGGGGGCGGAATGACCGCCGATTCTGCTGTACACGGTATCCGTAAGATTGATCCCGATGGCGCAATCGCCGTCATCGGGGAGGAGCTGCATCGTCCCTATAACCGCCCCCCCCTTTCCAAGGCATTATGGAAGGACTCACCCTATGATTCGATCTGGCGAAGCGAGCATGGGCTGAACGTCGCCATGCATCTCGGAAAAAAAATAGTAACCCTGGACCCTGCAAACAGGACGGCGACGGATAATGCAGGCAACGTCTACACCTATGAAAAACTTTTGCTTGCCACAGGGGGCGTGGTGCGTCGTTTTACCGATTTCGGCGAGAATATAATCTACTACAGAACGGCGGACGATTACATCAAGCTGCGGGAATTGAGCAATCAAGGTTCGGATTTTGTCGTGATCGGGGGCGGCTTCATTGGTTCGGAGATCGCTGCCGCACTCGCCATGAATGATAAACGGGTCACGATGATTTTTCCGGAAAACGGTATCGGTTCGCGCATTTACCCGAGACCTCTCGTCGAGTTCCTTAATTCCTACTATGCTGAAAAGGGCGTTACCGTGCTTGCATTCGAAACTGTCAAATCAATGCGAGCAGAGGGAGCAAAAAAAATCGTAACCACGGGAAACGGGATTGAGATTTCCGCCGATGGAGTCGTGGCAGGCCTGGGTATTCTTCCTGACACGGAGTTGGCTGTCCAGGCCGGGCTCACAGTTGACAACGGCATCGTAGTGGATGAATTCCTGCGCAGCAGCCATCCCGATATCTATGCTGCCGGCGACGTCGCCAACTTCTATAGTCCCTTGCTCGACAAGCGCATGCGGGTCGAGCATGAAGACAACGCAAACATGATGGGAGAAGCGGCGGGACGAAACATGGCAGGAAGCCCGGAGCCCTATCATCATCAGCCCTTCTTTTATTCCGACCTGTTTGACCTTGGCTATGAAGCAGTCGGTGAACTCGATTCCAGTCTCGATATTGTCGAAGATTGGGTAGAACCCTTCCGCAAAGGCGTGATTTATTACCTGCGCGATGGGCTCGTACGCGGTGCCCTGCTCTGGAATACCTGGGGACAGGTGGGTGCCGCCACCGAGTTGATTGCCGAAAAGAAACCCTGCACGAGCAAGACGCTGCTAGGCCGCATCAAGGACTAGAACAGGAGTAGCGCAGGATGGGGGACTCGAACCACCATTTGCTGCGAGGAGTGTGCTGCGCTTGCCCTCCCGCCATTTCCAATGATGTATTCCGGGAATAGCAGATCGAGTCCCCCTTGAGTCCTCAATGGGAAATTCATGACATTTTTCCCGAAAAAACAGGTAACACAGCCATCTTGAACACCTTCACCCTTACCCGCCCGGATGACTTCCACCTGCATCTCCGCGACGGCGAGCACATGCGGGCAGTGCTGCCGGACACTGCCCGCCGCTTTGCTCGCGCAATCATCATGCCCAACCTCAAGCCTCCGGTCGTCACCACGCAAATGGCGCTGGCGTATCGCGAGCGACTTCTTGCAGCCCTGCCGCATGGCGCGCGTTTTCAGCCGCTGATGACCCTCTATCTGACCGATAACACCTCCCCTTCGGAAATCATCAAAGCAAAAAGAAGCGAAGCAATCTATGGCATTAAATACTATCCCGCCGGTGCAACCACAAACTCCGCTGCCGGAGTTACCGACGTTGCCAGGTGCCATGAAACCCTGGAAGCCATGGAGCAAGCGGATATGCCCCTGCTGGTGCACGGTGAGGTGACCGACCCTGAGGTGGATGTATTCGACAGGGAGAAAGTCTTTCTGGAACGGGTACTGACTCCGCTGACCCGGCGCTTTCCGCAACTACGCGTGGTATTCGAGCATATCACCACGCAAGAAGCGGTAGAGTTTGTCATCACTGCACCGGAAACCATCGCCGCCACCATTACCGCGCACCACCTCCTGATCAGCCGCAATGCCCTTTTTTTAGGCGGTATCCGGCCTCATCACTATTGCCTGCCTATCCTCAAGCGGGAAACCCACCGGCAGAAACTGGTCGAGGCCGCTACCAGCGGCAATCCGAAATTTTTCCTCGGTACCGATAGCGCCCCCCACGCGCAATCGGCCAAGGAAAACGCCTGCGGCTGCGCCGGCATCTATACTGCTCATGCAGCGATCGAGCTTTACGCGGAAGCATTCGAACGGGCGGATGCACTGGAAAAGCTGGAAGCCTTTGCCAGTTTTCATGGCGCGGATTTCTACCGGTTGCCCCGCAACCAGGACAGGATTACCTTGAAGAAGGAAAGCTGGCGCGTGCCTGCGCAACTGGAGTTCGGCGACGAAAGCCTGATTCCGTTCCGGGCCGGGGAAAGCGTTAGCTGGACTCTGGGCAAAACCGGGAATTAGCGTCGTAACGGAATTTTCACCAAACTTTTCCCGGCCAGGAAATATCTCTTGAATTATTTCCTGGTCACTGGCCCCTGCCGAGGGCCTACCAGTGTTTCTTGGCGCGGTTCCATCGGTACAGCCTTCTGGCAAAGGCGTTATATGCGAGGTGTGAAAGCTGCCGGAGCACGGGCAACCGGAAAAGCCTTGCCAGCCAGCTCTGGCCCGGTGTCTGTGACCAGAGTTGCGTGAAAGCATCCACGCCCACGTCAACCCGGCCATCCTGTCTTTTTACGTGCAGCCGCTCGCGCACCTGCTCCAGCGTAGCATCTACTTCCGCAACGGCTTCCGGCTGCGCATGCACGTCAACCCACTCGATATCCTTGACACCGCATGCTTCCATACGGCGGCGCTGCTCCTTTATGCCCGCATCGCAGACGGGACATGCGCTGTTGTAGTAAACCTTGCTGGACATTTCCGCAGCGCTCTACCTGATAATAAATTCGGTTCGAGGTATTCGAGACCAGGTGCGAGGAATCATTCGCAGCGATAAACGACGCCCAGCACCGTCGTGTTTGTCGTGCCCTTGCTGCCCCATGCATTCGTATTAGCGGAGTTCTGCACCCAGACGTAGTTTCCACCCATTTTGGCGGCCCTGTTGCGCAGGTCATTTCTGGCGCCGATAAGGAGATTCTCATTCGAAGTGTAGTCACCGGTAATCCAGTTGCCCTGGGAGCCGACCGCATCACCCAGCGGCTTGCAATTGCCGCTGGGTTTTTCTGTGACAAGCTCAACGGATCTGCCCTCCGGTGTCGTTGAAATCGCCGAACAACCGGCAAACAAAACCACTGACAGCAGGCCCGGCAAGGCGACCATCCTTCTCATGACCATCTATTTTCTCCTGTTGAAAATTGCAAATCGCTCCGGGGCTTATATAAATTATTCATATCTTGGGCCGAACATGATGATTGCCATACCTGTCAGCGCCAGAAGAGAACCTGCCATATCCCAGGCAGTCGGCCTGACTCCATCAATAGCCCACAGCCAGAGTATTGCTACGAAAACATACACGCCTCCGTAAGCCGCGTATGTACGACCGGCGTCCGTCGGATGAAGCGTGAGAAGCCATGCAAACAGCGCAAGGCTTGCAGCAGCAGGAACAAGAAACCACGCGCTTCCGTCCTGTTTAAGCCAGAGGTAGGGGAGATAGCAACCAACGATCTCGGCCAGCGCTGTAGCCAGGAAGAGAAACAAGGTCTTCAGCTCAAACATAGGTAATTGTTGCCCTGAAAAATCCACGGGGGACAGACGATGGTATGCTGCGGCCTGATCACTTCCGTCCGGAAACTGCTCCGGCAGAACGCTTCCTTACCCCATCGAAGAGTTCAGGTATCGCGACAGTGTTCGAAAGGTTGAACACAAAATCCGGAATGAGCCCACCCGGATTGGTAAGCAATGTATAAGTGAGACGTGTGCGCCTGCCGCCATCCAGCGGCTCCGCCAGCCACGAACCCTCGTTGAGCTTGACGCGCACCACGCCTGCCACCTCAGGCTTCGCTCCGGGTAGTGCAGTCCATTCGACCTTGAAGGTGCCACCCTTGTTTGTGCCGTCACCTGCCCCCGGTCTGTGGGTCAGCCGGACCTTGAGGGGATAGTCGCGCTCGCTGATAAAGGGCGGCGCGATGCGCGCATAGGTCACCACCTCGTTATCTCCGGTGCGGCTGAGCACTTCCGATTCCTGCACATACGGCATGAATTCCCGGTAATGTTCGAAGTCGACGAGGACATTGAAAACGGCTTCGGGCGGAACTTCCACTTCGGAAACCGCGATTACCCGGCGTCCCTCCGCTGTGTCCTTCGTAAAAATGACAAGGCCGTTTTTGTGATAAGCCTCCGTCCAATCCGGCCCCGGGCTGTTCACCCTGCCCGTCCTCTCTATCTGTCCCGCCGACACCAGGCCGCTCGCTTCGCTTGCGGCCACGGCAACGACGACAAGGATGACGGTGAAAGCGGCAATAGGGCGCATGGCACTCCGGCTGAAGGTGGAATCATAATTTCGCCTCCCGTAGAAATTCTACCCTTATCGCATATCCCGGTCACCTCCTAACCGGTTTTAACGAGTCGAATGCTCCGGAACCAGCCTCCTGCCAGAAGCGGCTGGTCTGACTCCACTTTCAATTGCGGAACACTTGCAAGCACCTCTTCGAAAACCACATCCAGACGCGTCGCGATATGCTGGGACAACAGATTCACCGCCCGCCGGAGCACTGCGTTTTCCCCTGGCTTCAGAAATTTATCGAGTATCAGCACACTGCCGCCCGGTTTCAATACCCGCGCTGTTTCTTTCAGACAGGCATGGGCATCCGGCACGATCGCCAGAATGAGGTGCAGCACCACGTGATCGAAACAGGCATCCATGAACGGCAGAGACATGCTGTCTCCCTGGACGAGGTCTACATGCAGGTTTCCTATTCTGGGTCTTGCCCGCTTCAGCATGGCCGCGGTGAGATCCAGTCCCACATAATGATGACACGCTGGAACATGCGGAAGGTCGAGCCCGGTACCGATGCCGCTGATGAGAATGTCGAGGTTCTCCTGCTGCGGCAATTGCTCAAGGCTGGCCGCCCGCAGTCCCATACCCGCCCCGGCGAGCAAGGCATCGTAAAGCGGAGCGATCAGGCTGTAGGAGCGGCGTAAAGACATACAGAATTATCTATTTTATTTGCCGCCGCGCTTGCCCGCGATTGCGGCTTTGGTGGCTTTGCCGTCTTTTCCCTGCGGGGACATCGGGGCCTGGGTACGATAAGCCCAGACCAGCATGATTACCCCGGCGAGGATCATGGGTAGCGACAGCCACTGCCCCATGCTGATACCAAGCGTCATCATACCCATGAAACCTTCGTCCGGCTCGCGGAAAAACTCCGCAAACGAGCGGAATACGCCATAACCGATCAGAAATACTCCGGAAACCGCTCCCACCGGTCTCGGCCTCGCGGAATAAATCCACATCAATGTAAAAAACACCAATCCTTCCAGCGCGAATTCGTACAGTTGGGAAGGGTGACGCGGAACGTTGTCGACATAGGGAAAAATCATGCCCCAGGGGACATCGGTGGGCCGCCCCCATAACTCGGCATTGATAAAATTGCCGATGCGTCCTGCCCCCAGTCCCAGCGGCACCAATGGAGCGATGAAATCCGTTACGACGAGCCAGGGCAGGTGATATTTGCGCGCCAACAGGGCCATGGCGGCTATCACTCCGAGAAAACCGCCATGAAATGACATCCCGCCTTGCCAGACGGCAAAGATTTCCAGAGGATGCTCCAGATAATAGCCGAACTGATAAAAAAATATGTGACCCAGGCGGCCGCCCACGATCACGCCGAGCACACCGTAAAACAGCATATCGTCCAGCATGCTGACGGTGAACGCCCCCCCGGGATTTCGTTTGATGCGGTAGCGCCCCAGCAGAATGAAACAAGCGAATCCGAGAAGATACATGAGCCCGTACCATCGAACCGCGAGCGGTCCGAGCTGGATGGCAATGGGATCAATCTGAGGATGAACGAGCATGGGCTTGCATTTTTTTCAGGTAAAATAGCTTGTTTATCGAGCGCAGCATTAAAACATCATACCGGCGAGAACCGGCAGGGATAGCAGAAGTCCTTCCTGACGGAGGGTTGGGCAGGAATGAAATGACGAGTTTCGTTTCCCCCTCATTATACATACGGCGACGATTATTCACCGTGGAGAACACGGAAAAGAGCGACTTTGAACTGCTTTTTCTTTCCTCGCAGCTTCGCATGCGCCTCGACCCCTTCTTCCCCTGACTATGGGAACTCATCAGGATTTGCCTGCATCCCCATTTTTTCAATTCAAGGAGTAATTCATGTCAGATAACCAACGCAGCCGGGCAATCACCCAGGGGACGGAACGTACTCCCAACCGCGCGATGCTGCGGGCTGTAGGTTTCGGCGACAACGATTTCGACAAACCCATCGTCGGGGTGGCCAATGGCTTTTCCACCATCACACCCTGCAACAAGGGATTGAATGAACTGGCGCTGGATGCGGAGCACGCATTGAAACAGGCGGGCGCGATGCCCCAGATGTTCGGCACCATCACCGTTTCCGATGGCATCTCCATGGGAACGGAAGGTATGAAGTATTCCCTGGTGTCGCGCGAAGTCATTGCCGATTCGATCGAAACGGCGGTTCAGGCTGAGAGCATGGACGGCGTGATCGCCATCGGAGGCTGTGACAAGAACATGCCGGGCGCAATGATGGCGATGGCGCGCATGAATGTTCCCGCAATCTTTGTTTATGGCGGAACGATCAAACCGGGTCGCTATAAAGGAAAGGACCTCACCATTGTCAGTGCTTTCGAAGCCGTCGGGCAATACACCTCTCATAAGATAGACGTGAAAGAACTGCTCGAAGTGGAGCGCCATGCCTGTCCCGGCGCGGGCTCCTGCGGAGGCATGTACACGGCCAACACCATGTCGTCCGCTTTCGAAGCGATGGGCATGAGCCTTCCCTATTCTTCCACCATGGCTGCGGAGGATGGCGAGAAGCGCACCAGCGCGGCGCGCTCCGCGGAAGTGCTCGTGGATGCCATCAGGAAACAGATTCGTCCGCGCGACATCATTACCCGCAAATCCATTGAAAACGCGATCGCGGTGATCATGGCCGTGGGTGGTTCCACCAATGCTGTTTTGCATTTCCTAGCCATTGCCCATGCGGCCGAAGTGACACTCATGATCGACGATTTTGAACACATGCGCGGCAAAGTGCCGGTACTGTGCGATCTCAAACCCTCGGGACGATACGTCGCCACCGATCTGCACAAGGCAGGAGGCATTCCCCAGGTAATGAAAATGCTGCTCGACCACGGCCTGTTGCATGGCGATTGCATCACCATCAGTGGGCAGACCATTGCCGAGATATTGAAGGACGTGCCGTCAGAGCCTCGCAAGGATCAGGATATCATCCGCCAGTGGGACAACCCGTTGTACGCTCAGGGTCACCTCGCCATACTCAAGGGCAATCTCGCCGCAGAAGGGTGCGTGGCGAAAATCACCGGGGTGAAAACACCAAAAATTACCGGACCGGCACGGGTATTCGACTCGGAAGAAGCCTGCATGGCAGCCATCCTTGCGCGCGCGATCCAGCCCGGCGACGTGGTGGTGATACGCTATGAGGGACCCAAGGGCGGTCCCGGCATGCGGGAAATGTTGTCTCCCACTTCCGCGCTCATTGGCGAGGGACTCGGAGATTCGGTGGGCCTGATCACCGATGGACGGTTTTCCGGGGGCACCTATGGAATGGTGGTTGGACACGTGGCGCCGGAGGCGTTTGTAGGCGGCGCCATTGCGCTGGTGCGGGAAGGCGATTCGATCACCATAGACGCCGAGCAACGGCTGCTGCAACTCAACGTTCCCGGGGATGAGCTGGCCCGGCGCCGGGCTGAATGGCAGCCGCCCCATCCGCGCTACACACGGGGAGTGCTCGCTAAATATTCGAAGCTCGTCTCGAGTGCCAGCCGGGGAGCGATCACCGACTAACCCGTTCTTTCCCATCACAAAGCCATGCTCAATCATCTTGCCGGTGAAACCAGCCCCTACCTGCTGCAACATGCAGACAACCCTGTCGACTGGTATCCCTGGGGAGAAGAGGCGCTGACACTCGCCCGCATGCAGGACAGGCCGATCCTGTTATCCATCGGCTACTCTGCCTGCCACTGGTGCCATGTGATGGCGCACGAATGCTTCGAGGATGCGGAAGTCGCCGAAGTCATGAACCGGTACTTCATCAATATCAAGGTGGACCGCGAGGAGCGCCCGGATATCGATCAGATTTATCAGACCGCGCTCTACATGCTGACACAGCGCAACGGCGGCTGGCCCCTCACGCTTTTTCTGACGCCCGATCAAAAACCATTCTTCGGCGGTACCTACTTTCCCAAAATGGCACGTCACGATCTGCCGGGTTTCCTCGATTTATTGCCGCGGGTGGCGGAAACTTACCGCGTTCGCCGCCCGGAGATCGAACGCCAGAGTGTATCGTTGCTCAAATCCTTCGCGGATATGCTGCCCTCGAAAGCACCGGAGGCTCCGGTATTTTCTGAGCGTCCCCTGGAACAGGCACTGGCTGAGTTGAAGAACCGGTTCGATTTCGAAAACGGTGGTTTCGGCGAGGCGCCGAAATTCCTGCACCTGACCGAACTGGATTTCTGTTTGCGGCGCTACTTCACTGCCGGCAATAGCGAGGCATTGCACATGGCCACGCTGACATTGGAGAAAATGGCGGAAGGCGGCATCTACGACCAGGTGGGTGGCGGATTCTATCGTTACAGTACCGACAAGCAGTGGCAGATTCCGCATTTCGAAAAAATGCTTTATGACAATGGTCCCCTGCTGCATCTCTATGCGGATGCCTGGATCGCGTCCGGAAATCCGCTGTTTGCGCAGATTGTGGAAGAAACCGCTGCCTGGGTCATGCGCGAAATGCAGCCAGGATATGAAGTGGATGAGAAGAGAACGGGAGCCGGCTACTGGTCGACCCTGGATGCAGACTCGGAAAATATCGAAGGCAAGTTCTACGTATGGGATCGCAGTGAGACATCCCATATTCTTTCACGTCGTGAATATGCCGTAGCCGCCGATTACTATGGTCTGTCCCGGGAAGCGAATTTCAGGAACAGACACTGGCATCTGGCAGTGACCCAATCGCTGCCCGAGATAGCTGAAAACTTTGGCGTCCCCTATGCAAACGCACGACAATGGCTTGAATCTGCGCGCAAGAAGCTGCTTGCACAACGCCAGCGTCGGGTTCACCCCGGACGGGATGAGAAAACCCTGACCAGCTGGAATGGATTGATGATCAAGGGCATGGCTCGAGCCGGACGCATATTCGGTCGCGACGACTGGGTGCGCTCGGCTACCTGTGCCGTGGATTTCATCCGTTCCACACTCTGGAAAAACGGGCGCCTGCTGGCCACCTGGAAGGACGGCAATGGGCATCTCAATGCCTATCTCGATGATTACGCTTTCCTGCTGGATGGATTACTGGAACTGATGCAGACATCGTTCCGCCCGGTGGACCTGGATTTTGCCGTTGCGCTGGCCGACGTTCTTCTGGATCAGTTTGAAGACAAGGAAGCCGGCGGTTTTTTCTTTACCAGCCATGATCATGAAAATCTGATCCATCGCCCCAAGCCTGGTTATGACAATGCAACACCATCCGGCAACGGCGTCGCGATCTATACTCTTCAGCGCATGGGTTACCTGCTGGGGGAATCCCGTTATCTGCAGGCGGCGGAACGCGCACTGCAGCTCTTCTACCCTGCCTTGATCCGGCACCCCGACTCGTGTTGCAGCCTGCTTCTGGCGCTTGAGCAGTGGCTCGTCCCCCCCACCGTTGTCATACTGCGGGGAAAATCGGACACGATGGCGAGATGGGAAAGCACCTTGCGTCACCGGGCCCCCATCGCTCTTGTGCTCGCGCTGCCGGTTGATCGCGGAGTGTCCGCAACGCTGCCGCCAAATCTTGCCAAGCCCCTTCCGTCAGGGATCGGTGTCAACGCCTGGGTCTGTCATGGCGTTAAGTGCTTACCGGAGATCACTGACTTGCAGGAATTGCTGCGTATCAGCGAAATTCGAGGTAAGATAAGATCCCTTTTCTATAATTAACGGATAAAAGGAGTGCGTGTAATGAAAGCTGTCTGGATGGGAATGGTTGCGGCATCAGCTTTATTGATTGTCGGCACCGCGCAGGCGAGCCCCGAGTTGGCAAAAAGCAGCGGCTGCCTGAATTGTCACATGGTGGACAAAAAACTGGTCGGCCCTGCGTTGAAGGATGTAGCGGCCAAGTATAAGGCTGACCCGAAAGCCGTGGACTATCTGGCAGGAAAAATCCAGAAAGGAAGCCAGGGAGTTTGGGGACCGGTTCCCATGCCGCCGAATGCAAAGGTTAACGAGGCAGATGCCAAGACTCTGGCAAAGTGGATTCTGACCCAATAAGCCCGGGTCCGCTAAAAAAGCCGGCAAGTGCCGGCTTTTTTATTTTGGCTGCCCCTGAAAAACGTACATGAGCTGGTTTGCAATCAACTTCGCAAGCGCATTTCTTCTTCCCCCGTTCAACCTTATTTTACTGGGCGCCGCAGGCATCCTGCTCCTGAAACGCCGACAGGGGACAGGTATGACATTGGTAGCTGCTGCACTTGCTCTGCTTTACCTTCTTTCCATTCCAGCCGTCGCGGATGCCCTGTTGCAGGCACTGGAAGCGCCCCCGGAAAAAACCCCGCCGGACGATAGCATACAAGCCATCGTCGTGCTGGGTGGGGGGACCTACTATTATGCGCCTGAATATGACAGCCATACGGTCGGCAGATACACGCTGGAACGTGTTCGCTATGCGGCGAAGATGTATCGTGCGACTGGCAAGCCGCTGCTGGCGACAGGAGGCGCTCCTCCCGGCAATCGCTCATCCGAAGCCATGCAGATGAAGGCGGTGCTGGAAGAGGAGTTTCTCGTTCCAGTCGAGTGGGTAGAGGAGGCATCGGGCAATACCCGGGAAAACGCCTACAAGAGCTTTGCCATCCTGCAAAAACAGGGTATCCGCCAGATCGCGCTTGTCACCCACGCGTGGCATATGCCGAGAGCGGCGCGCGAATTCGAGCAGGCTGGATTCGAGGTAACTCCTGCTGCCACAGGATACACGCGGCGTTACAAGACTGATCTGCTCACATTCATTCCAAATGCGGGTGCGCTCCTCAAAAGCAGCCTGTTCTTCCACGAGATCATTGGCATGTTGTGGTACCGCCTGACGCCTGCGCCGGATTGAGGGTCATTACACTCAATTACACTCGGTATGCCGGAAGTCGCTAAAATAGCGTAATCGAACTCTGGAAAGGAGCGGCATGAAAGCACGCGTCAAATGGCAGGGCGAAGCAAGTTTTCTGGGCGAATCAGGCAGCGGTCATACAGTATTGATGGATGGGCCGCCGGAATCAGGAGGCAAAAACCTGGGACCCCGCCCGATGGAGATGCTGCTGATGGGAACCGGAGGCTGCGCAGCTTTTGATGTTGTGCTGATTCTGAAAAAAGGCCGCCAGGATATCTGCGATTGCGAGGTGCGCATTGAAGCGGAACGGGCCGAACGAGAACCGAAAGTGTTTACCCGCATTCACTTCCATTTCATCGTGACCGGAAAAAAACTGAATCCGCAGCATGTCGAACGCGCAATCAGCCTGTCCGCTGAAAAATACTGTTCCGCATCGATCATGCTGGCAAAAACAGCAGACCTGACCCACGATTTTGAAATCGTGGAGGCGTGACAGCATTCGCCCTCGGTATTGGCCTTGGACCTGCTATTCGTTAGACCCAGTAGGCGGTTCGGGTCATCACCGAGGACGCCATCTTCATTACCACCTTCACCGGCATCGGCAGTTCGGCGCCGCCATGTGCCATGGCGGTAGTGGCGTGTCCGGCCTCATCGATCTGCATCTGGGTTACAATGGCGCGGCTCTTCTCGTCGGCGTGCGGCAAACGGCTCAGGTGTCCCCCGAGATGAGCGGACACCTGGCGTTCGGTTTCTGCGAGAAACCCCAGGTTCCACTTATCGCCCAGCAATCCGGCGAAAGCGCCAATGGCAAATGAACCGCCATACCATAAGGGATTCAATAGGCTCTTGCGTCCGCTCAATTCATTAATGCGCCGTTCCGTCCAGGCAAGATGCTCGGTTTCCTCGCGCGCCGCCTGGGCAAGTGCCTGCTGGACCTCTGCATCCCGCGCCGTCAGCGCCTGGCCCTGATAAAGGGCTTGCGCACAGATCTCGCCCACATGGTTGATACGCATCAGTGCCGCCGACTCGCTTTTCTCCAGATCGTTCAGCTCCGCCTCCGGCAGTTGGGTTCCGGGGACCGGCCGCAGTGTCTGCGCCGGAGTCGACAAAGTGCGCAACGCGTGGTCGAAACCAATGATGAATTTATCCAGATTGGGCATAAGGTTCCCTGAGAAAAAAGAAAAAAAGCAAGGAAAACGGTATGAATGATAACCCTGCCATTTCTGCAATTGTATACCCATTCGCCCTGCTGTTAACGTGGCAGGGTGAGTGGCTCCGGATATTCTCAACCCCCTGCTCCGTCCGTCGATGCTTTTTCAAATTCACTACCGCCAGTTCTCCAGTCAGCAAAGTCTTCAGCTTTGGTTCAAAAGACCGTATATGATGTATTCTCATGGCTCAGCTCGACCGAAGATCGTATAAATGACTCTACATATCCAAACACCATTAATCGAATCGCGCCCTTTAAGCGATAGAATCGGACATTCAGTCTGGCTGAAAATGGAAATCGCTCAGCCCTCCGGCTCTTTTAAAGCCCGGGGAATCGGGCATGCATGTGAAGAATACTTCCGGCGCGGGGCAAGACGCTTCATTTCATCATCTGGCGGGAATGCAGGCCTTGCGGTTGCCTTTGCCGGGCGTAATCTGTCCGTGCCCGTGATTATCGTCGTGCCGGAAACCGCCTCAAAGCGCGCCAGGGAACTGATGGCGCGAGAGGGAGCAGAAGTGATAATCCAGGGAAAATCTCTCAGTGAGGCGAACGCATTTGCACTATCGCTCGTGCAACCCGAGGATGCCTTTCTGCATCCCTTCGATGATCCGCTCATCTGGACAGGTCATGCCAGCATCATTGATGAAATAGTCGATACGGGGCCAAAACCTGACGTGATCGTTCTGTCCGTCGGCGGAGGCGGCCTTCTGTGCGGGGTCATAGAGGGACTGAATCGGAATGAGTGGCAGGACGTACCCATAATCGCCGTCGAAACCAAAGGTGCGGACTCATTTGCGCAGGCACTCAGCGCTGGAGCGCTTGTGGAGTTGCCCAGGATATCGAGCATTGCAACGACATTGGGGGCAAGCGCGGTTTGCAGGCAGGCATTGGAATACTCGAGAAAACATCGCATCGAGAGCGTCGTATTACCGGACAGGCTCGCCGTCTCTGCGTGCATGCAATTCCTGCACGATCATCATGCGGTGGTTGAGCCCGCCTGCGGCGTAGCGCTGGCAACGGTTTATGAAAGGGTTCCCGCTTTGTCCGGATACAAAAAAATATTGATTATCGTGTGTGGCGGTATCAGCACGACGGTTGACCAGTTGCAGGAATGGTCTGCCGTGATGCAATGAGGTCTCGAATAATGGCCTGGAAGAGATGAGGTTTCAGATGGCCTGCGGTAGCAGAGGCAGCCACTTCCGCGACCCTTACCAAAGGCGGGGAAAATAAAGCACCCCGCCGCAAGCAGCGGGGTATTAACTGCGCTTTTACAATTCGCTGGCTTTCAGCCAGCCTTCGCCCCAAGAGACGGGGAATTAAACCCGAAGAGATTAAACTTTAACGTGCCTGCGCCCCGGCTTCGCTGGATTGAACGATAAGGCTATTTCCGCGACTGCATACCCATTTGCCTTGCTATCAAGGTAACCGGGTGAATGACTTCGATTTCCAATCCTGCCTCGCGCAAACCAGCCGCGATATGCAGCGCGCAGCCGACGTTGGAGGTTGCAAGGTAACGCGCCTGCCCTGCTTTCAAGGCCGTCACTTTGTCCTTGAGCAGCGCCGCCGATATCTCGGGCTGATCCAGGAAATAGGTTCCGGCAGCACCGCAGCATTGATCATTTCCGGCAAGGGGTGCTACCTGCGCTTGCGGGATGCGCTCCAGCAGCTTATAGGCGTATGCCGGCGCGCGTAATACATTGCGCAAGGTGCACGGTTCATGTACCAGGATTTTGTGCGGCAAGGGCTGGAGCCTGATATCTTCCCACCCTTCCGCCCCCGCCAGGAATTCACTGATATCCAGGACCTTGGGCGGCGATCGCCTGGTATTCTCGCCTCCTGCCTGCGGGCCTGCCGCTGGCACCCCTGTCGTGCGCTGCCAAGCAGGAAAGGAAGGAAAAGAGGAATATTCGGACAACTGCGCGCCGCAACCGGATGCCGTCGTGATAATTGCGCCTAAATCCAGTCCAGCGTCCAATCCAGCGAACGCCTGTACGTTCTGACGTTCCAGTTGCTCTGCCGCATCCACGTCGCCCCTGTGCCGCTGGAGCGCTCCGCAGCAAGCCTGCGCGGAGGGTACATGCACGGTATAACCGAGCTGGTTGAGTACGAACAGCGTCGCGTCCAATGTGGTGGCATCCGCCACGCGCGCGACGCAACCCAGGAACAGCGCGACCTCCCCTCGCGGTTTGCCGGCAGCAGGATAGACAGCCGACCATGACGAAGAACGAGGCTGGTCAATAAACGGAATCTGGGCTTCCAGCAAGGCGAGTTTCGTCTTGCCCAGCAAACCGGATTTGCGCACCCACTTCTGCAAGCCGCTTCGCTGATAGAAACGCAGGAGGGGCCGCAACGCATCGATACGTGAAGGCCGGGCGATCAGTTCACGCTCCACCCATTTCCGAAACCTGGGTACCCGCAATCCCGGATTGTTCCCCCCGACCTCGAACCGGGGTGACAAAATCATCTCCCGGGCGTCGTCTATCAACTGACCAAAATGGACGTGGTTGGGACAGACAGCTTCGCAGGCGCGGCAGGTAAGGCAACGATCCATGTGCAATGCGAAACGCGGATTCAATGGAATGCGCCCCGTGGCAACGCCGTTCATCAGTGCAATCCGCCCGCGCGGCGAATCAGCTTCCGACAACGTGACCCGATAACTGGGGCAATGCGGAACACAGAGACCGCACGCGACGCACTGACTGGCCTCATCGCTTATTTCACGGCGCAATCGCAGCAATGGATCCGAAGAAAAATCGGAAGGAAGGTCATCCGGCTTCATGGACAGTAGACCCGCTTTTGTCAGAGCCGTTCAAATTCAAAAAATTTTAGCTGACAGGATGAAGAGAAGATATGCCGGCATGCAACACAGCCCTTCACGTCAGGGCAAAGACCGTGCCAGAATCGTTGGGAGAGCAGGACGCGCGCGCTCCAAATCGTACTGCCGATCGGATGGAGAACAGTGTTTCATCGAGGCGGAACCTCTCCGGACCTGATCGCGGATGCAGAGAGATAATATCAAAGGGTAATACAATATGAATATGCTTACTCCGGGCCGCGTGTCCCGTATATATAGCGCTCGAGCTGGTCGATAATAAATTCGCGGCCCGAGATCGCATCCTTGACCAGGTCGCCGATGGAGATGATGCCCATGACTCTACCATCCTCCAGCACGGGCAAGTGGCGAGCCCGCGTTTTAGTCACCAATGCCATGCAATCCTCGGTGGAATAATCCGGGCTCACATACGCCACCTGCGCGGTCATGAGTTCTCTCACCCGGATATCCTTCGCAAGTCGATCCAGGCTGTATGCCTTGCGGGAATAATCCCTCTCGGTAAAAATGCCCACCAGTTTTCCCTGGTGCAGCACCAGCAACGCGCCAATATTTTTCGCCGCCATCAAGTGCATGGCCTCATAGACCGATTTATCCGGCTCGATGCTTGCGACCTCGTACCCTTTGCCTTCCAGTAATTGCCTTACAGTCGTCATGGATCAACCCTCCCCACCCCCGGTTTCCAGATTGTTGCAGCCTTTTTTCTTTGTCAGACTCATCCAATCATAGCATGCCGTACGAAAAGTCGAGAGTGATGTAAAGCCGTTCCCCACGTTCCAATCTTCTATAACAGGCGGCTCTTGTCGCCCCCCGTGAAGCCGACAGGAGATGGACGATTGCCGTGAATCCCCCTGCCCAGGATCATGATCTTGAATAACTCCCCCATTTCCGCCGGACTCACCAGTTTCTGCACCTGGTTTGCCAGCGGCAAATAGTCCTTTGCCTCCTCGGCAGGCGTCTCCGCCAGAATTTCCGTTATTCCGCAATTGATGAGAAAGTGTGCCTGGGTCGTATAACCCAGCAATTCCAGGCCCGCTTCGATGCCTGAACTGGCAACGGCGCTGAAATCGACATGGCTGGTTATATCCTGCAGACCTGGCAGGTAAAACGGATTGTCATGGGCGTGATGGCGATAATGACACATCAATGTTCCCTGCCTGCGCTGAGGGTGATAATACTCATCCCCGCCGAAACCGTAATCGATCAGCAGGATCGCCCCTCGTTGCAGCACTTTGCCAAGACTCGCAATGAAACCGCGTACCTCCAGGCAGATTTCACTGACATATTCTCTTTCATTACCCCCGGAACGAATTCCATCCGTCAATTCCCGTGCCGCTTCGAAAAGTGCTCCTTCTGCAAGAGGGCGTTCACTCCAGATAAATTCATTGCCGGCCGAGGAGACACCGCGCTCCAATAATTCGTTATCTCGCCACACGACCAGGTGCACCGGCATGGCATCCATCACCTCGTTGGCCAGTATCAGGCCATCGAACCGCTCCGGCAGATGTTTCAGCCACTGGACTCGGGCGGCGAGATGCGGCGCGAACTGTACAAGCAACTGCCGTTGACGCTGCTGGAGTTCCGCGCTCACCTCAAGGATGAAATATTGCTGTGGCAGACGACCGAGTTTTTCCAGCTCAACCAGCAGATCGAGCGCCAGCTTACCTGTCCCGGCGCCAAATTCGAGAATACCGCTGCCGTCCCCCGTCCACTCAAGTATCTGCCTGGCCTGATGCGCCACAGTTCTGCCAAACAGCGGAGAAATTTCGGGCGCAGTGACGAAATCGCCTTCCTGGCCGAATTTTGCAGCACCACCACTGTAGTAACCCCTGCCCGGCGCATACAACGCCAGCTTCATGTAACGCTCGAATGAAATCCAGCCGCCAGCGGCGCTGATTTCCATATGAATGAGTTCTCTCAGTGCATAGCACTGCTCGAGCGCTGCTTCGCCCGGTGCAGGGAGTGGCGGCGGTGGCTGCATTGGCGCTATGCTACGCTTTGATATAGAGCCAGCCATCGAACAGAAGCGTCGTCTTTCCCGCGAAAGCGGTAATCCATAGATCTTCCCCTAACCAGTTTCATGACAGCAATAAAAGAAAAATCGAATCAATCTGCAAGTGTAGAGGAGATAGCGATGCAAGGGAAAGTGATACTCGTCACAGGGGGAGCCAGGCGCGTGGGCGCCGCCACCTGTCGCCGCCTGCACGCACAGGGAGCAAATCTGGCCGTGCATTATAGAAGCTCGATCGAGGAAGCGCAGGCATTGCAGGCCGAACTGAACCATGCGCGGCCCGCTTCAGTTGCCTTGGTACAAGCCGACCTGCTGGATATTGCATGCCTGCCGCAACTGGTAGCTGAAACCGTAGAACGATTCGGGAAGCTCGATGCGCTGGTCAACAATGCCTCCAGCTTTTTTCCAACTCCATTAGGCGAAATCACCGAAAAAATGTGGGATGACCTCATGGGAAGCAACCTGAAAGCCCCCCTGTTTCTATCCCAGGCGGCGGCTCCCGAATTAAGAAAACAGCACGGCTGCATCGTCAATATCGTCGACATTCATTCGGAATGGCCGCTCAAGAATTACGTGGTATACAACGCCGCCAAGGGTGGACTTGCCTCTCTGACCCGATCGCTGGCGCAGGAGCTTGCACCGGAAGTCCGGGTAAACGGCATCTCACCCGGCCCCATCCTCTGGCCAGAAGCGGGTGAATGGGCGGATGAAGCTTCGCGCCAGCACATCATCGACAGGACCCTGCTGAAACGAACGGGCGAACCGAACGACATTGCCCGGACTGTCGCTTTCCTGATTGCGGATGCGCCTTATATCACCGGCCAGATCATTGCCGTGGATGGTGGCCGGAGCGTGAATCTGTAGCAAAGTTGCTCCTCTGACTCTTCGATGCCTGCAAGATCAACTGAAACGGATGCCTGGGCATTTACCAGTTCCTCACGCGCCTCAAGCGGCGGTAAGGTTTCAACGGCGGCTCACTCCTTTCGTTCTCCTTTGTTGCGCAAAATGTCCGTCCATGCCCTGCTCGGCTGATGACCCCGGCCCGCTTCCAGGTGAGATAGGAGTTTGTCCCTCAGCATTACCTGTTTGCTCCATCGACCAATATTTATCCTGCTGCTGGATCACTTTGTCGCGCGTGGCTTCAACACTATCGATACCGCAGATGTCTAGTCGGCCTGGGCGCCGGGTCATACCGGAGGTGAATCAGAAGAGGTGCTGGGACAATGGCTGGCGCGGCGTGGCCGGCGTGATGACATTGTGCTCATGAGCAAAGTTGGTATGATGGAAGTCCGCCAAGGACTATCGGCTGCCAGCATCGAGGCGGCAATCGAGGATTCACTCAAGCAGCTGCGCACCGACTACCTGGATATCTATTTCGCGCATATTGACGACCAGGATATCCTGCTGGAGGAGACCCTTACGGGCTTCGCGGGGGGTCGTTGAGGGTGGCAAGGTGCGCGTCATCGGAGGCAGCAAAAAGCTTCCCTTCCTGCCGAAATTCCTCTCCATTATTTATTTCCATAACGCCGGTAGTGGAGGAAGTTTTCTTATTCCTTTCGCGGTCTCGTTTTTCGGAACAAGAATGTGACTTACCGAACAGTATGAGTTAGAAAAAAGTATTAATCTGGTTTCCAAGACTGTAGAGCAGCGACTGCAACAGCAGATGTTTTTGCCCCTCCGACTCCCTCTTCTTTCACTCGTTTCATCTGGTAGCGCATCTCTGAAAAGAGAGGTGGTATTATCATGGACCAATCACTTTCAAAATCGTGGCGCACCTTGGCGTTGTCCGGGGTCGTATCACTGGTGTTCGGTATCCTCGCGGCATTCTGGCCGGGAATAACGTTCCTGTGGCTGGTGGCTATGGCTATATATGCAGCCTATGCGCTCATCCGGGGCGTGGTGTCCTCCATAGCAGCAGTACAAAACCGGAAAACCTACGATGACTGGTTGGCTGATGCTCCTTTGGGGGCTGATAGGGATTGGGGCAGGCGCCCTCTCAGGTTCCCTGAGCGATTACGGCATCAATGACGATTTCATCAAGTCGCTTGCTGACACCATACCCCACAACTCGTCGGCACTTTTCATCCTCGTGCGCAAGGTGCAGCCGGAAAAGGTTCTGGCGGAGCTCTCAGCGGTACAGGGCAAGGTAATTCGCACTTCGCTCTCGCCCGGGCAGGAGAAAAAACCGCAGGAGGCGCTCGCGGGATCAGGCGTTTAAACCGGCGCCTGGCTTTCGGACTTTGCCGCGGTAGTGACTCTATGACAGGGATGGTTCAGCATTCCATGCTGAACCATCCCTCGTTCTTGCCATAGCCTGCCAAACAGATTTATCAAATGTTTCACAGCTTTCGAGCCGAGCGAAGAATGATTTTTCTGGAGGGAGAACTTGGACGCTCAGCAAAATAAAAAAGCCGTTTACCAGCAGACTATCGAAGAAGTATTAGCCGCCTTAGGGGCGGACGAGCGGTATGGCCTGCGAGAAACAGAAGCGCGGACGCGGCTTTCCCGATATGGGCGCAATGAACTCCTGGCTGAGAAACCCATTCCCGGCTGGCGGAAATTCCTCGCCCAGTTCCAGAATGTACTGATTATCCTGCTGCTCATTGCCACGGCGATCTCCGCAGGACTGTGGTTTTATGAGCGTGAATCGGCGCTGCCCTACGAGGCAATAGCCATCTTCGCAGTGGTGCTGCTAAACGCCGTGATGGGTTACATCCAGGAATCGCGCGCGGAAGAAGCGGTGGCCGCGTTGCGCCAGATGTCCGCTGCGCAGGCGGATGTCATCCGCGATGGGGAACGCCGAAACATCCCGGCGGTGGAGATCGTGCCCGGCGATATCGTGCTTATCGAAGAGGGCGATACCATCCCCGCAGACGCGCGGCTGATTCAATCCACCGCGCTGCAAACGGCGGAGGCGGCACTCACGGGCGAAAGCCTCCCTGTGCCAAAGGATACACAACCCATTTTGCAAGAGGTGGAACTCGGCGATCGCCACAATATGATCTTCAGTGGAACGGCAGCCACCTTCGGCCACGGCCGCGCAGTGGTGGTTGCAACGGGAATGCAAACCCAAATGGGTCACATAGCCGGCCTGCTGGAAGCAATGCCGCAAGACACGACTGCGCTGCAGAAGGAACTTGCCCGCGTCGGCAAACTGCTGGGAGTAATCGTTGTCGTAATCGCCGTCATCATGATCGCGACCATCATCCTCATTGAGGATGTGCGTGGCTTCAAAGCGCTTTTTGACACACTCATCCTGGGTGTCGCTTTGGCGGTCGCAGCCATTCCGGAAGGCCTGCCCGCGGTGGTGACAGCCGTCCTTGCGCTTGGCGTGCAGCGCATGGCGCGCAGAAACGCGATCGTTCGGCATTTGCCGGCGGTTGAGACGCTCGGCTCCGCGACTGTGATCGCTTCCGACAAGACTGGCACACTGACGAAAAACGAAATGACAGTGCGGGTCGTTATCACCGCAAGCGGACGTGTCTTGATGGAGGGCGCAGGTTATGTACCAGAAGGCGAAGTACGCCGTGACCTGGGTGAGGAATCATCCCGCTCCGCTAATCACGCTTTCAGCAAAGACAGCGCGGCCGGTAAGCCCGGGATTGATGGCGCCTTGAGGATTGAACTGGAGCGTGCACTCGCGGTGGCGGATCAAGCCAACAACGCCGTCCTGCAGGAGCGCGACGGTCACTGGACGGTACAGGGAGACCCGACCGAGGGTGCGCTCATCGTGGCAGCACGCAAGGCGGGGCTGAAAAGTGAGGCGTTGGAGGCGCGCTTCAAGCGGGTTGGAGAAGTGCCATTCTCGTCTGAGCGCAAGCTCATGACCACGCTTCACACCGATACCGAGAGGCAGGAGCGCATGCTCGTCTTCACCAAGGGTGCACCGGATGCGTTGCTGGATCGCTGCTCCCATGAACTGGTTGGCGAGGAGACACAAACGCTGACGTCCGAGCGCCGCGAGGCGATTTTGAAAGCAAATGAGCAACTCGCCGCGGAAGCACTGCGCACTCTTGGCGTGGCCTTCCGCACTCTGCCTGCTGATGGGCTTGACCCGGATGAGGTGGATGACCGTGTCGAGCAGGATTTGGTGTTTGCAGGCCTGATCGGCATGATCGACCCCGCGCGCGAAGAAGCAAAGGAAGCGGTGAAGCAGGCAAAGGCCGCAGGGATACGTCCGATCATGATCACCGGTGATCATCCGGTTACCGCGACCGTTATCGCGGCACAACTCGGAATAGCTGACAATGGGCGAGTGCTTACCGGAGGGGACCTTGGGAAGCTTTCCGACGAAGCGCTCGATCAAGTTATCGGCGAAGTGTCGGTCTATGCGCGTGTAAGCCCGGAGCATAAGCTAAGAATCGTCAGCGCCCTGCAACGGACAGGCGAAATAACGGCAATGACGGGTGACGGGGTGAATGACGCTCCCTCCCTGAAAACTGCGGATATCGGTGTGGCAATGGGAATTACCGGAACAGACGTTTCCAAGGAAGCAGCCGACATGGTGCTCGCGGATGACAATTTCGCCTCCATCATCGCAGCAATCGAGGAAGGACGGACGATTTTCTCCAATATTCGCAAATTCCTGCGCTATCTGCTCTCATCCAATATCGGTGAGGTGCTTACAATGTTTTTCGGTGTGCTCCTCGCCGATTTCATCGGGCTTCGAGCCGAAGATCAACTCATCGTGCTCCCCTTGCTGGCAACGCAACTCCTTTGGATCAATCTGGTGACTGATGGAGCTCCTGCGCTCGCACTGGGCGCTGATCCGCCCGACGCCGACGTGATGCAGAAGCCACCGCGGGCCAAGAGTGAAAAGGTACTCACGCCGCAAATGTGGTCCGGCATCGTCTTCGTAGGCATTATCATGGCTGTCGGCACGCTGCTGGTGCTCGATGCCAGCCTGCCCGGCGGTTTTATCGAAGGCTCCGGCGGCATGCGCTATGCGCAGACGATGGCATTTACGACGCTCGTGCTGTTTTCGCTCTTCAATGTCTTGAATGCGCGCTCAGATGACCAGAGCGCATTTATCGGACTATTTTCCAACCGATGGTTATGGCTTTCCCTCCTGCTCTCGCTTGGGCTCCAAATCGCGGTGATTTATGTGCCCGTTCTCCAGCACGCTTTCTCTACCGTGGCTCTGGGTCTCGGGGACTGGCTCCTTTGCACTCTCATGGCAAGTTCTGTGCTGTGGCTCCGGGAACTGGGCAAATTGGTAAAGCGCTTCTACAAGAATGCTATTGGTGGCGGTGGCGGCGTTACCGGATCTGCCTAAGCTGAAAACCAACAGGATTCTTCAGGGACTATCATGAGAAAAGAAATTGCCTTCATTGGCGGGAGATTGCGGGCATATACAACTGGGCAGCGGCCTGTTTTACAGGGAATTAGTCATTGAGAATGATAATAGGACCTGCTGCTGACCGGAGAAAAGAAGGAGTAATGCCGATATCCGAAGCATTTCGGTACAAGTGCCCGTCCAGATCGAGTGCCTGCCCTTAAATGGGCGTAGGAATTCGATTTAGGAATAATGAGAGCAACTGGAGCAGCTACGCGTCCTCTTGTATTTTTTCTGTGCCTGATTGCAAGTCTCACCGGAGGATGTAGCCTTTTGCCCTCTCAAGAAAATAGAAGCACATCTGCCGCTCTTGCCGATACAGATACCACCCGGCTGGGAAAGGCAATTTCCCCCCGGGTGGTTGCAAATCCCGGGCATTCCGGCATTCACCTGCTGGCAGGTGGCCATGCTGCATTCGCTGCTCGCATGTTGCTGGCACAGGCTGCGGAGCGTTCCCTGGATGTCCAGTACTATATCTGGAAGCAGGATATAAAGGGCTTGGGTTGGCATCGCCTGATGCGCTGCTCACCTATACCCTCAAGGAAATTATTGGCGATCCGGCAATCGAAGTCGATCTTGTCTCGCCCTATTTCGTACCTACTGCGGCCGGCGTCGCTTCGTTCACCGCTTTGGCTCGTGAAGGAGTGAAAATCAACGTGCTGACCAATTCCCTGGAAGCGACGGATGTGGCGGCCGTGCATGCGGGCTATGCAAAGTGGCGCGAGCCCCTCCTGGCTGCGGGCGTTGCACTTTATGAAACAAAACGCTTATGGCGCAGTCCCCGACAACCGGAAAGGGGCGGCTTGGCAGGCAGCTTCGATGCGAGCCTGCATGCCAAAACCTTCTCGGTGGATCGTTCGCGTATTTTCGTTGGTTCATTCAATTTCGATCCGCGCTCGGCAAAGCTGAATACTGAAATGGGTTTTGTCATTGAAAGCCCGAAACTTGCAAAGCAAATCGCGACGACATTCCATCACATTGTTCCAGTTAATGCTTACGAGGTTCGGCTATCGGAGAATGGCAAGCTGTATTGGATCGAACAGCACGGGGAGAAACAGGTACGCCCTGACACTGAGCCTGGGACGAGCTTTTGGCAACGTCTCGGTGTCTGGATCCTGTCAGTGTTGCCCATCGAGTGGATGTTATGATTCATCCAGGAACTTGCCCGATCCGTGCTCGAGACAAAACAGGCCGAAACTTGTAGGATATTTAGATTTTTCGATCGCTTTATTTTCGTCTGTCATAACACCTGCTCGTTGATTGACATTCTGTTTTATCGAAATTGATTGACGCTAAGCGTACAATTGTTTCAATCCCCCAGGATGAATCTATTCTGAACCTGTGCTTTAGGTCGCCTGCTGTTTTGCGAGCTTTTCGGATTCAGCTTGAATTTCCGCAAGCCGTCGCTCGATTATGGTTTTGGTTTCCTGACTTGCTGTCGCAGCCTGCTTCTGGAGGGCCTTGATCTTCGCGTCTGCTTGCTGCTTTAACGCTTCCACTTTAGCCTTTTCACGTTCCAGGGCGGCTTTCAATTTGGCCTCGGCAATCTTGATCCTGACTTCCAGCCGGGCCTTATGCTCACCCCCGGCTTGCGCATACTCCGTCTTGAGCTGGGAAAGCTCGGTATTGCGAGCCCGGATATCATTCCGGATCAGGTCTTGTTCCACATCCAGGCGCCACTGACGAACTACGATTCCGCCTAGCGCTTCCATCCTCAGGTCAATCGATACGGTCCAATACTCGTCAACCTCGGCAACCAGAGCACTCTTTCCGGGCGTTAAATTCCGTGATACCTCATCAACAAACTCCATGCCCACCCCGTAATTGGAGGCATCGACCGAGTATCCTAAAAAAGCACCCGCAGCCGCGCCCGCGGCAAGCCCTACTGGTCCTCCCAACAAACCAATCAGGCTACCCACCACTGCCCCTACCGCCGTTCCAAGAGACGCTCCGTCAGCTTGGTCCTTCATTGAAACTTTGCCATCTGTTTGCTTGATGATGATGGCCATCCCATGAATCGTAAGCTGGCCTTCATCCTGAAGTTCGCTGAGCGCTTTCCTGCCCTCGCCTGCCTGTTTTTCCGTCGGGAAGACAACAACAATAAAATTACTCATGAATACCTCCTGTGTGCATCATGGATCAAAATCCTCCTACAACAAGCTCGGACATCTTTTTGTGCTCCTGAAAATCATTCACCGGGAAAGCGGCAAACGCCTGAAACGTGTGCCTTAGAACGATGGGTGCTTGAGAGCAAGAACCAACATCATTTATAGCGCCATGGCGTATTCACATCCGTTCGATGACACACAAAAACTTGTTCTTCTTCCCATGCAGGCACATCGACCTTGATGTAGCTGAGCGTATTTTATTTAATTGGACTTATATGGATTGCAGGGGGATCGACTCCCTATCACGGCATTAAGAAAGTATGTGAGAGCAGACGATTTCTGAGCAATGCAAAAACTGGCTTCTCTTCACCGCGGATGCTGCCGCCTTTCCGTCGACCTTTATATTCTCAGGGGAATTTATTTTCATTTCGGGTTTCAAATTCATGGACAGACTGCTGCTTACTTCCCTGCGTGACATGCAGACGTTTCATGAGATCGGTGGATATGCTGGATGGACCAAGCCTCGGTATTCCCTGTTTAAACGGTAAACAACGATTGAAGGGAACAGTTGGAAGTATTTGGGAGTAGAAAACCAGATCGAGACCTTAAGATCGAGATTTATGGAGACGCCTTGAAATGAAAAGGGTTGTAGCTATGGCAGCGGCCTTGGGCATTATTATAGGTGCATATGCAATGGAAAAAACCGCGACATCGGGGCAGGCAACGGATTACGTCGTTCTAGGGATGGGGTGCTTCTGGGGCGCGGAGAAGCGCATGGGAGAAGTTCCCGGAGTCATCGATGTGGAAAGCGGTTATGCGGGCGGCGACCTTCCCGGTGCTGGCTACCAGGACATCCTGAATCATGAAAGAGCGCTTCGTACCGGTAAAACCACAGTGCGCAATCATGCGGAAGTGGTCAAGGTGATTTTTGATCCAGCCAGGGTAACGCTGGAAACAGTACTGGCCAAATTCTGGGAGAGCCATGATCCCACCCAGGGCAACCGCCAGGGAAACGATATCGGCAGTAATTATCGCAGCGCCATCTACTATCATGATGAGAGCCAGAAGGCTGTGGGACTGGCAACCCGGACTACTTATCAAAAAGCACTCGATGCTGCGGGTTACGGCAGAATCACCACTGAGATCCAGCCGCTCAGGAATTACATTACCGCTGAGGAATATCACCAGAACTATCTCAAAAAGAATCCTGACGGCTATTGCGGCCTGGGCGGCACCGGGGTGAAATATCCCGATTCGGCCAGGAAAGTTGCACAGACGCCTGCATCCCCGACCTCCTCCGGGACTTCTTCAGCCCTGGCGTCCAAACCGGGCGCGGAGCCCCTGAAGGGCGGCGATCTGAATCCTGCCCGGCAACTGGTGGCGTTCGAGGCCGAGCATTGCGAATTTTGCGAGCGCTTCGAAAAAGACATAGTGAGTCACTGGCAAGCGGAAGTGCCGATTGCCAGGACGTTGAACTCGAATCCACCCAGCGACTGGAATCTGGAAAAACCCTTGTTCGCCGCCCCCACTATCGTGCTGTTCAAGAACGGCAAGGAGGTTGCCCGCTATACGGGATACAATGGCGAAAAATCCAATTTCTGGAAATGGCTGGGCTTTCAACTGTTGTCGCCCGAGCAGCAGAAAATCGCCTTCAAGCGAGGTACCGAGCTTCCTTTTACCGCCTCCAATCTGGATGAAAAGCGTCCTGGAAAATTTGTCGACCCTGTCACAGGCGCAATCCTCTTTTACAGCAAGAGCAAATTTGAAAGCGGAACGGGGTGGCCCAGTTTCTTTGAACCCGTGGAAGGCGCGGTTACCCTGCACGAAGACAACTCTCACGGCATGAAACGGGTTGAAGTACGGAGCGCGAGCTCCGGCATTCATCTCGGCCACCTATTTCATGATGGACCGCCACCCAGCCACAAGCGCTATTGCATCAACGGAAATGTCCTGAAATTCGTCGCGGACCCGTAAACCCGCTTTATACATGAGTCATGTCGGATATTCTTCATATATGCAACTGGCCGTCCCGCGGCGCTCGCATTCAGCAGCCGGGGCAATAGCGGAACAGCTTGTTCACGCCTCTTCGATTTGATAAGAGTAAAATTCCTTATATAGCCGAAGCTAGCCACCACCACCCACTCGCCGATTGCCTCCTTTCACGACGAGAATGTGCAATTCTTCGTCCTGGATGTCGCAGGTGATCCGGTAATCTCCAGCACGGTAGCGCCAGTAGCCGAAAAATTGAGAAGCAAGCAAGGGCTCGCCGAGACAGCGCGCATCTTCCAGGAGTACGATGCGCTCGTTCAGGTATTCCAGAAGGCGCTGGCGCGCTTGAGAGTCCATCTTATCCAGGTCCCGTTGCGCCGCCGGATTGAAACTAATCCTGTATGTCATATTTTCTCATGATGTCCCCAAGTGGAATCATCTTTTCGCTTTTGAGACGGGAGAGCATGGCTACCCGGTCAGCTTCAAGCGCATCTTCCAGCGCCTCGATGCCGTTTCGCGCGAGTTCGATCAGATAGTATTGCTTGTTATGGCCGTATTCCTCCACGAGCCGCGTTAGCCGCTCGTCAATATCCGGACCGAGACGGACGGTGATCTCGTTGATTGCTTCGGCGTCAGGCCGGGTGCTCATGCGGTCTTCCTGATTTCGTGCCGCCGCCTCCTGGCGGTTGAATTTGAAAACTGCCGGGAGCGTGTCCCGATATTTGCGCAACGCGTCGAGTTCCTCTTTCATTTTATCCACCCTTTTATATTGAGCTGTCATCTGTCCTTTCCCTGTCCGGCAATTGCGCTTATCCCCTGGCCCATGTCAAGAATTTCAGGGGCTATATATATTAAAAAAATTAAAGAATGTTCGCGCCGTGGATAGCTTATAAATTGACTGATATTTTTACTTATGAAAAAACGCAGCGCATATTCCCGGATGATGCGTTTGATACCTCGGATGATAGTGTAGTACATCACTGGAAAGCCCGGAGCAGACAAGTTCAGGAGATCAGAGCGCAAGCGGAAACGTACTCGATGCTCTGCCCGGCTCAAGGCCTCTCGCTCCTGGTCCCTGCTCCCCCTGCCCCGGCTTCTCTTTGATTTGATTTCTGCCCCAGGCCTCTTCCCGGTTCTTTACCCACTCCTCTACTCCTGCTCTGGCTCGACTCACTTCGCCTGTTCGGCAAGTCAAGCTCAGGCATTACTGTGTTGTAGGCAATATTGGAACTGTTTTTCTGTAAACAGAAAAAGTGGGGCGTCGCTGGTTACAAGGCCAGTGCCAGTAAAGAAAAGAGTTTTGAAAGAAGATTCCCTGAATAATCAGGTGAAGGCTGAATGGAAGTCAGGAAGATTTATGCTTGCGCTGGTGAAACAGGAAGTTCCCTGGAAGGCGCCTTATCCATTCATCGGTCCTCCATCAGGATTTGCGGCAGCGTGCCTGTCGTCTCTCGGAAGATGGGAGATAGAAGACGCATTCACTTTCGTAATTCGCAATCCCCCAGACGTTCGCATTCAGCGAACAGATCAATATCAGTGTGGCCCGTCCTATTGATGAAGGCAATTGCCATTTCTTCCCGGTAGTCATAACCACCGCTGCCGGTCTTTCTGAACGCCAGTCCGCCGGAGAATGAAGCTTCTTCATCTTTCATGAGGCCCACGCGTACTGCGGTTCTGGGTGACATATAGCCATCCGCTGTGTAGAAAAAGACACTGTGCCGCATGGCTGCGGCCAGTACCCATGCGGCAATCACCGTACTCGATATCGCAACAGCAGTAGTGATAATGGCTAGTTTCATTAAATAAACTTTCTTCCGGGCAAAGTAGAGTGATGGGCCGGTCAACCTTCAAACAGGGAGTCATCCGGCTACTCATTGGGCTGCCGGCTTTACAGCAAAAACCCCATCCTTATGAAAGCGGATGGGGTGTACCGTCAGCAGTTACAATCCGGACCATTCAGGGGTTACAGGAGGAGGGGTCATTCCCCGTCGCGGTCTCAGGATCAGAGGAACGCTGCCGCCACCAGTGCTACCGTCATGCCCATCAAATACGAAACAGTAAGAAGTTTTCCTATTTTCATCGCCCTTTCTCCTTGTGGTGAAAGACACGTTTATCATAGCTGTATTGTTAAGAAATTGTTATTTTTTTGTTACGTTACTGTGTAGACACTTATTGATCAGCTAGGTTCCCTTCAAAGAATTCTTCTGAGATTCGGAAAGAATGGCTGACGAAGCTTGAGGCGGCGAACGATGTTCGCTGGGGCGATAGTCGCTGCGTAATGTTAATACGGCAATAGCCGGCAACAGGGAAGACTGTTATTGGCCGGCCAGAAATATTATGAATCCTGTCATTCCGAGCTTGACGCTGAATCCAGCTGGATCCGACCCACATCCAGCAATGGCGCGCTTTGAACGTCACTTGACACCGGCTTCAGCCAATATGACGTTCGTACTGTTTGCCCGCTGTGCTGACTCAATAATGCACGGACTTCGCCTTCCTCTTGTGACATTCGTAGAAGGCGGGACAAGCGGTCACGTTGTATATCCTCTTTCCACAGGACTATGGAACTGGCAAGCACTTCTGCTTCTATCAGGGCGAAGATAAAACATTCCTGCTCGTTTCCCGGTTCGTCCAGTCCAGTCATTGACCTATTCCGTCAGTTTCTTCCTCAATATCTCATTTACCTGCGCTGGATTCGCCTTGCCCTTGGCGGCCTTCATCACTTGACCGACCAGGGCATTGAAGGCTTTTTCCTTGCCCGCCTTGAATTCCTCCACTGATTTCGGATTGGCTGTCAGCACCTCCTGCACCAATTTCTCCAATGCGTTTGAATCGGATATCTGTTTCAATCCCTGTGATTCGATGATCCGGTCTGCAAGGTTCTCATCCACTCCCTTGCGATTCTTCCACGAAATGCTCTCCGCACTTACCTGCGCCCACATCTGCCTGAATACATCCTTGGCGATCTTTCCAGAGATGGTTCCATCCTTGATGCGCAGAAGAAGCTGGGCAAGCTGTGCGGGAGATAACGGGCAGAAATCGAACGACTTTCCTTCATTATTGAGATAGGCCGATACTTCCCCCATTACCCAGTTTGCGCACAGTTTAGGGTCGAAAGGAAGCTTTTCCGCAACTGCCTCATAATATTCCGAGTTGTCGCGATCGGCGGTGAGCGCGAGCGCATCGTACATGGAAAGTCCATAGTCATGCTCGAACCGGTTTCGCATTTGCTGCGGCAGTTCGGGCAGTGCTTTCTTCACCTCCTCGATCCAGCTTCCGGAAATCTCGAGCGGCAGCAGGTCCGGATCGGGAAAATAGCGGTAATCCTGCGCATCTTCCTTGCTTCTCATCGCGCGTGTTTCACCCTTTTCCGGATCGAAGAGGCGCGTCTGTTGCTGTATGGCCCCCCCGTCTTCGAGGATTTCGATCTGCCGCCTGGCCTCGTAATCGATCGCCTTCTCGAGAAAACGGAACGAGTTGAGGTTCTTTATTTCGCAGCGGGTACCGAGCTTGTCCGACCCCTGCGGCCGCACGGATACGTTGGCATCGCAGCGAAAGGAACCTTCCTGCATATTGCCATCGCAGATGCCGATCCAGCGTACGAGCGAATGCAGTATCTTTGCATACACTACCGCTTCGGCGCTGCTGCGCATATCCGGTTCGGAAACGATCTCAAGCAGGGGTGTGCCGGCGCGATTGAGATCGATGCCGCTCATGCCATGAAAATCCTCATGCAACGACTTGCCGGCATCCTCCTCCAGGTGTGCCCGCACGAGCCGCACGGTTTTTTCCTGTTCCTTTCCATCCTGGACGATCTGAAGCTGAATATGCCCCCCCTCGACCACCGGCAATTCGTATTGGCTGATCTGATAACCCTTGGGCAGGTCAGGGTAAAAATAATTCTTGCGGGCAAAAATGGAAGGCGAATTGATTTTTGCTCCTACTGCCAGACCAAACCTGATTGCACGCTCCACCGCGCCGCGATTCAATACCGGCAGCACACCCGGCAGCGCGAGATCGACAGCGCAGGCTTCCGCGTTGGGCGCGGCGCCAAAAGCGGTCGAAGCGCCGGAGAATATCTTGGACTCGGTCGAGAGCTGGGCATGAACTTCAAGACCGATAACGGTTTCCCATTGCATTTTAGAATACCCTTTCCTGATACAGAGGCTTTATGACAACCGCGCGCGGGACGAACAGCAGCTTGAACCAGGCCGCCACCATCGGCCAAACCTGCTCCCCTACTCCTTCGGCATCCGCGTATGCCAGTCCGATGCAAGCTGATATTGATGCGCGACGTTCAACATTTGTGCCTCGGAAAAATAATTGCCGATAATGTGCAATCCAACCGGTCTGTTTTTATGACCGAAGCCGACCGGAATGGACATGGCGGGCAAGCCCGCCAGGTTGACTGCAATGGTGTAGGCATCGGATAAGTACATCTGAACCGGATCGCTGCTTCTCTCTCCAAGGTTGAATGCCACCGTAGGGGAAGTCGGCCCCATGATAATGTCGCACTGCTTGAATGCCTCGGCGAAATCCTGCGCCATCAGGCGGCGCAGCTTCTGCGCCTGGATGTAGTACGCGTCATAATACCCATGCGACAGCACATAAGTGCCGATCAGGATGCGTCGCTTCACCTCTGCGCCGAAGCCCTGCGCACGGGTTTTTCGATACATGTCATTGATATCCAGATAATCGGGAGCACGATAGCCATAGCGTACGCCATCAAAGCGCGACAGATTGCTCGAAGCTTCGGCGGGAGCAAGCACGTAATAAACCGGAACCGAAAGCTTCGTGTTGGGCAGCGACACCTCTACCGTTTTGGCTCCCAGCTTGCGATACTGGCCGATAGCAGCTTCTACCGCGCGCGCCACATCCTCGTCTATTTCCTTGACGAAATACTCCCTCGGCAGACCAATGCGCAGACCTTCGAGCGGCTTTTCCAGATCGCGCGCGTAATCTTCCGGTTCGCGTTCAAGACTGGTTGAATCGCGGGCATCGAAGCCTGCCATGACATTGAGCATCAACGCCAGGTCTTCCGCTGATTTGGCCATCGGCCCAGCCTGATCGAGACTGGATGCGAAGGCGATCATGCCATAGCGCGATACCAGCCCGTATGTCGGCTTGAGACCGGAAATACCGCATAACGCCGCCGGCTGCCGGATTGAACCACCCGTGTCCGTCCCGGTCGCGGCAGGCGCCATGCGTGCTGCCACTGCGCAGGCGGAACCGCCGGAACTGCCCCCTGGCACGGCCGCAGTATCCCAGGGATTTTTTACCGGCCCGTAAAAGGAGGTTTCATTACTGGAACCCATGGCGAATTCGTCCATATTGGTTTTACCAATATTGACCGCACCCGCGGCATTGAAGCGCCCAATCACGTGAGCATCATAGGGCGAGATGAAATTCGACAGCATTTTCGACCCGCAGCTAGTGAGCCAGCCCTTGGTACAAAAGATATCCTTTTGCGCAATGGGAATGCCGGTCAGTGATTGCCCGCGCCCGGATGCGATCAGGGTATCTGCGGCCTGCGCCTGGGCGAGGCTCGTCTCTTCATCAAGGGTGATGAAGGCATTGTATGCGGGATTAAGCGCCCGGGAACGCTTGAGAAATTCGCCGGTCAGCTCAACGCTGGAAATTTTACTTGCGGCAAGCATCGCGGAAAGTTGCTTGAGGCTGGCGTTCAACATGGCTGGTTTTCGCTGGATGAAGCAAAATGAAGCAAAAAGTGAAAAAGGCTCCTGGAAGGAGTGGGAGTTGCAGGGGAGCGGCCCGCAGAGATCCTGCGTGGCGTTACTCGATAACTTTAGGCACCAGATAAAGTCCCGCTTCTACCTGGGGAGCTACCGACTGGAACAACTCGCGCTGATCGATTTCCGTGACTGCATCTGCCCGCAGACGTTGCATCACATCCTGCGCATGCGACATGGGAGTGATCGCGGATGTCTCCACTGCCTGCATCTGCTCGATGAGGCCAAATATGCCTGATAACTGGATCAGCGTCTGGCGCGCCTCATCTTCGCTGATCTCGATGCGCGCCAGATTTGCAACCCGTTTTACATCATCCAGGGACAGAGACATTTCCGGCGAAATCCTTTATAACCCTTATATTCAAATAGCTAATAGAGTATCATAGCCCGATTCTTTTCACCCGCTTTTAATCACTATCCTCCGCGACGGATTCCGTAAATCATGCTTAATTTTTTAAATAACAGTGTATTGAAGGGTTACTTTTCGACCGACATGGCGATAGATCTGGGCACGGCAAACACGCTGATCTACGTGCGCGGTCAAGGCATTGTCCTCAATGAACCCTCAGTGGTAGCGATACGCCAGGATGGGGGTCCCAACGGCAAGAAAATCATCCAGCAAGTAGGGCTGGCCGCCAAGCAGATGCTCGGGCGCACGCCCGGCAACATCGCGGCCATCCGGCCAATGAAAGACGGCGTCATTGCGGATTTCACCGTTACGGAACAGATGCTGAAGCACTTCATCAGAAAGGTAAATCCTCCTCGACTGTTTTCCGCCAACCCGCGGATTGTCATCTGCGTACCCTGCGGTTCCACCCAGGTCGAGCGCCGCGCCATTCGCGAAGCAGCTTACGGGGCAGGTGCCCGCAAGGTGGAATTGATCGAGGAACCGATGGCGGCTGCCATTGGTGCCAATCTGCCGGTCGATGAAGCCACCGGCTCCATGGTGGTCGATATAGGTGGCGGCACCACCGAAGTGGGGGTGATCTCGCTGGGCGGCGTCGTTTATTCGAGTTCGGTACGCGTCGGAGGAGACAAATTTGACGAGGCCATCATCAACTACATACGCCGCAATTATGGGATGCTGATCGGTGAAGTAACCGCCGAATTGATCAAAAAGGAAATCGGCTCCGCATTTCCGGGATCGGAAGTACGCGAACTGGAAGTCAAGGGCCGTAATCTGGCAGAAGGTATTCCACGTAGCTTTACCATTTCAAGCAATGAAGTGCTTGAAGCGCTGACCGAACCGTTGAACAACATTGTAAGCGCCGTCAAGTCCGCACTGGAGCATACGGCGCCAGAACTGGGAGCCGATATCGCCGAAAAAGGCCTGGTGCTCACGGGCGGGGGCGCGCTGCTTCGCGACATCGACCGGCTGCTCATGGAGGAAACCGGACTTTCCGTCATCATCGCAGAAGACCCTCTTACTGCCGTCGTGCGCGGATCAGGGATCGCACTGGAAAACATGGATCAACTGGTTGGCATATTCGCCAGTGACTGATAACCTTTGAACTGCGCTACACTACCGCCTTCAATATGCGCCGTACCTTCCAGTATCTGAAGATCGGGAACATAAAATTTCGCACATGATAGAAATCTCCCCCCGGTTTTTCAGACATAGCCCCAGTTTGCTGGCTCGGACGGCCTTTTTTGTCATACTGTCACTGCTCCTGATGACACTGGATAGCCGATCCAAATATCTCGGCGGCGTACGGGAAATTTTCTCCGTGATAGTTTATCCGTTGCAAAAACTGGCTCAGGTGCCCCTGTCAATGTACGCTTCTGCAAGCGAGCTCTTCCAGCATAGCGAGATAGCGGAAGAAAATGCGCGTCTCAAGCAGCAGCATCTCGTTGACAAAGGCCAGCTCCTCCGGCTGCGTGCGCTGGAAGCCGAGAATACCCAGCTGCGCAAGCTCCTGAATGCGACGCAACGTATAAAAAACAAGGTAACGGTGGCGGAAATCCTGCGCGTGCCGCATGATCCATTCAATCGCAAGGTATTGCTTGACAAGGGCAGCATGAGCGGAATCGAGGCGGGCCAGGCCGTCGTGGACGATATCGGCGTAGTGGGGCAGGTTACCCGCAACTACCCGCTGGCCTCGGAAGTGACTCTCCTCACGGACAGAGACCATTCCGTTCCTGTACAGGTGGTACGCAACGGCCTGCGTTCCATCATATCAGGCACCGGCAGGGAAGGAGGGCTGGAGTTGAGGTATATGGCAATCAACACTGACATTCGGGAAGGGGACGTGCTGGTTACATCCGGGATAGATGGCGTCTATCCTCCGGGACTTCCCGTTGCTGTAGTATCCCAGATCGACCGTAATCCCAACTATATCTTTGCGCGCATCACCTGCACGCCTGCTGCCGGCGTGAATCAGAACCGGCAACTGTTAATCCTTTCCACGCCAGCGCCTCGCACCGGAACGCCGGCAGAAGCGGCCAAAATGAAGTCACCCCAGGAAGCGAAAAGACAGTGACGCTCGCTAACCTACCCAGGCACGAAATCCTGATGCCGGCCAAAGGCTGGTTCATCATGCTCAGCCTGATCGTGGCACTACTCCTGAATCTCATACCGCTGACAGGCACCGCGCGGACGCTGCAGCCCGATTTTGTCGCGCTGGTGATGCTTTACTGGTATGTCAACGAACCCCAGCGTGTTGGTATCAGCATGGCATTCTGGATGGGCCTGCTCATGGATCTCAGCAATGCCAGCACTTTCGGGCAGCACGCGCTTGGGTACAGTGTAATGGCGTTCATGGCACTGGTTTTCAACCGGCGCATGGGTATCTTCGAGGGGTATAAACAAGCTCCCCAGATAGGACTGGTTCTGCTTTCAGGACAGATCGTCACGCTTCTTGCCGCCCTCATTGCCGGTTCTCCCTTTCCCGGCTGGAACTTCTTTCTTGGCAGTATTGTCGGCACGTTGCTGTGGCCGCTTCTCTCAGCCATACTGAGAGCACCGCAGAAACTCTGGTCTGCTTCCGATGCAAGATGAATCACAGAATCGAGCTTCGAAGCTACTCGCGTGAGTTAGAAAATTTCCGCCTGCGGCTGGCGATAAGCGCCGGCTTCATGCTGCTGCTCTTCCTGCTGCTGTTCGCACGCTTCTTTTACCTGCAGGTTTCTCAGCGTGAGCACTATCACACTCTGGCGGAAGCCAATCGCATCTCCATTGCGCCGATCGTTCCCAACCGCGGCCTGATTTTTGATCGCAATGGCGTCGTGCTCGCTCATAATTATTCTGCCTACACGCTCGAAATCGTTCCGAGCAGGATCAGGAATCTCGAGCGCCTCATCAATGAGTTGACGACGGTAGTGGAGATATCTGCGCGCGACCGCAAGCGGTTCAAGAAATTGATGGAAGAGAACAGAAGATTCGAGAGCCTGCCTATCCGCACGCGATTATCGGACGTGGAGGTCGCCCGCTTCGCCGTCAACCGCTATCGCTTTCCGGAAGTGGAAATCAAGGCGCGGCCGTTCCGCCAGTATCCTAAAGGCGAATTCGCCTCTCACGTAGTGGGCTACATAGGGCGCATCAATGACAAAGATCTGGAACGACTGGAGGCTAACAGCGAGCTCGCCAATTACCGCGGTTCCCAGCACATGGGGAAAATCGGCATCGAGCAGAGCTACGAGAGAGAGTTGCATGGCATCGCCGGAATCGAGGAGATGGAAACCGATGCAGCCGGCCGTTCAATTCGCGTCATATCCCGCACACCGCCGGCTGCGGGCAAGAATCTCAAGCTATCGCTCGATTTCAAATTGCAGGAAGTCGCGGAAAAGGCGTTTGGCGACCGGCGCGGCGCACTTGTCGCCATAGAACCGACAACGGGAGACGTACTCGCATTCGTGAGCAGACCGGGGTTCGATCCGAATCTTTTCGTAGACGGGATCGACACGGAGAATTGGGAATTGCTGAATAATTCCCTTGACCGGCCACTGAACAATCGCGCCTTGCGCGGGTTGTACCCACCGGGCTCGACATTCAAACCCTTCATGGCCCTGGCTGGCCTGGAACTCAAAAAGCTTTCGCCGGAAAGCACGATCAGCGATCCCGGCTACTTCAGCCTGCCCGGAAGCACCCACCGTTTTCGGGACTGGAAAGCCGGCGGCCACGGTCTCGTGGACCTGCACAAATCGCTGGTTATCTCCTGCGACACCTATTACTATTCGCTGGCTCATGACCTCGGGATCGATAATATCTACAATTTTACCAGTCAGTTCGGGTTGGGAAAAAAGACCGGGATCGATATCGAAGGCGAAGCCGCCGGCCTGTTGCCCTCCCAGGCATGGAAAATGGAACGGCATAAACAGAAATGGTTTCCCGGCGATACGATTTCTGTCGGGATCGGGCAGGGTTATAATCTGGCCACGCCGCTGCAACTGGCATTTGCAACTGCCGTTCTCGCCGGCAACGGCGCTGCGTTCCGCCCCCATCTCGTCAAGCAGGTCATGGACAGCAACAACCGGGTCATACGTGAATTCGGCACAAGTCCGCTGTACCGGCTCAAGCTGGACCCCGCCAATTTGAAGGCGGTACATAATGCGCTGGTCGATGTAACCCGTCCGGGCGGAACAGCTGCGGTCGCAGGTACAGGCGCTGCTTATACCTTTGCCGGAAAAACGGGGACTGCGCAGGTGATTGGGGTAAAACAGGGGGAAAAATATGAGGAAAGCAAGCTCGATGAACGGCATCGTGATCATGCGCTTTTTGTAAGCTACGCCCCCGCTGAAAACCCCAGAATCGCACTGTCCGTACTGGTGGAAAACGGGGGCCATGGCGGTTCGGCAGCAGCACCGATTGCCCGCGTGGTGATGGATTACTATCTGCTGGGTAAACTGCCTAAGGAAGCGGCTGCGCAGCCTGTCGATCAGGTGGACGAAGAAGAGGATGAAGAACACCGGCATCAGCAGGACGAGGGGGGCGGGCATGGCTAGACTCCCGCACGCAGGGCACTACTTTACGCGCTACATCGATGGTTTTCTGCTTTGCGGAATTCTCCTGCTCATGGCAACGGGACTTATCACGCTTTTCAGCGCAACGGATGCCAATAGCGCGCGCGTCACGAGTCAGGCGATCAATATGCTGGTCGCGCTTGGCGTGATGTGGCTGGTGGCCAACATTCCGCTGGAGCATATCATGCGGATCGCCTTACCGTTATATGCTGCCGGCCTTTTCCTGCTGCTCTGTGTTGCGCTGTTCGGAGAGGTCAACAATGGCGCAAGGCGCTGGCTGAACCTCGGCGTAACCCGCATCCAGCCTTCCGAACTGATGAAAATTGCCGTGCCGCTGATGATGGCCTGGTACTTCGACAAGCACGAGACAACCTTGCGGCTGCGGGATTACGGCGTGGCCACCCTGCTGCTGCTGGCTCCGGTACTGTTGATCCTGCGCCAGCCTGATCTTGGAACCGCGCTACTCATCGCCTCCAGCGGTTTTTATGTCCTGTTCTTCTCAGGATTATCCTGGCGCATCATGGCGACGGTGGCGATTGCGGGGGGGGCAAGCCTTCCGCTGCTCTGGTCCATGTTGCATGATTATCAGCGCAAGCGCGTCATGACGCTTCTTGATCCGTCGCAGGACGCGCTCGGCGCCGGCTACCATACCATCCAGTCCACGATTGCCATCGGCTCCGGGGGCGTACTGGGCAAGGGCTGGCAGCAAGGCACCCAGACCCATCTTGCGTTCCTGCCGGAAAGGAGCACCGATTTCATCTTCGCGGTATTCTCCGAAGAATTCGGTCTGATCGGCAACCTGCTGCTGCTGGTGTTGTATCTGACTCTCATCGCCCGCGGGATGGTGATTGCCGCCAACGCTCCAACCCAGTTCACTCGCCTCATCGCCGCCTCCATTACCCTGACTTTCTTCACCTACATCTTCGTCAACATAGGCATGGTCATCGGCATTCTGCCCGTGGTAGGGGTGCCTTTGCCCCTGATCAGCTATGGCGGCACATCAATGGTGACAATGTTGCTGGGATTTGGTATTTTGATGAGTATCCAGACTCATCCGAAGCTTGTTAAGACGTGATACTTATGGATACAGACCTTGCCTGCCGGCTCCCCTTGCACTCAATTGGGCGGCCAACTCCACAGTCAACAGCGCAGCTGACTGCCAAACGATGCGCCGCCTGGATGGCTGCACTGGCCATCCCCCTTTTCCTTACCGGCTGCGGCACCTTTTTCAAGCTGGAGAAAAGCGCGGAGAAGAACCCGAAGCCTTCATCGTCTTCATCGATCTCCACTCTGTCCAGAGAGAAGAAAAAAGGCGGGGGTTATTACCTGGACGATGGTCCCGATGACAATCCGCCTGCCGATCTCCATCTGGTTCCTGATGCCGTTCCCCGGGAAGAACCTTTGCGCGCCTCCACCATGCGGCCTTATTCGGCTCTCGGAAAACGGTATAAACCGATGACGCGTCACGAGCGCTATAAAACGCGGGGAATGGCATCCTGGTATGGGCGCCGCTATCACGGGCAGAAGACCGCTTCGGGGGAGGTCTATGATATGTATGCCATGACGGCCGCACACCCCACCCTCCCCATTCCGAGCTACGTACGCGTGACAAGCATGGCGAACGGAAAATCCGTGGTGGTGCGTGTCAATGACAGAGGGCCTTTCCTCTCCAGCCGCCTCATTGACCTTTCCTATACAGCCGCATACAAACTGGAGGTACTGGGCGGGGGCAGCGGTCTGGTCGAAGTGGAATCCATTGTACCCGGAACGGATAGTTTCACGCGGCTTGCCGCAGCAGCCCCTGCCCAGTATCCAGGTTCAGCATCCCGTACTTCCAGGTCTCCAGCCAGTTCTCCCGCTAGTCCAAACGGAGAAACAGGAATCGTAGCTGACCAATCGGTAGTGATCACTGCCGGACCGGAGTCCACTGAAGCGCAGCCGGGTTTATTCCAGACTTCGTTTGCGCCGGCAGTAGCCGATACGCCTGCCGCCAGTCGTACCGGGGAGGATGCCGCTGTTCCATCTCCCGAAGCACCTGCTGCCATTCCTGCGGGGATCTACCTGCAGCTGGGGGCCTTCAATGCATATGACAATGCGGATAATTTTGTCGTCCGCATGCGAAATCAATTACCATCGCTGATGACGGGCCTGGATATCGTGGCAAAGGACGGCCTGTTCAAGGTCCATGCGGGCCCTTATCCAGACCGTGTCCTGGCCAGAAAGGATGCGGACAAGATCGCCGCAGCGCTTTCAATCAGGCCAGTCCTGCTGACGCGGTAGGCCGTATATTCTCTCTTCACTGCGGAGCGGCGCAAAACCTGCTCCCTGCCCGGCGGTTGCTGGCAGCCAAGCAGCGGCAGAAGGATTCCCGATTTGAACTTTCCGCTTTAATTTTCCGCTTCAGGCGGGCAGAATGGTATATAAGCGGCTGTTTTGCGCAGGCAATTCCTATTCACGGTTATGAGGATGGATAAAATGCAGATCAGGGATCAGGTTACGCCAGCAACGATTCTTGCAGAGCTGGTCAGCCATGCAAGGGCGCAGCCTGCAGATACGCAGGGCTTCTGTCACGTAAATTGCCAGGATCTATATGGCCGGTTTTATGCCAAAGCCGAACGTATCTTCGCCTCCTTCGATAAGTATACTCCCCTGACCTGGTATCTCTGGCGCGCAGGAGAGAGTGGAACGGACATAGGGATGAGATACTCGAGCGAATCTCTTTCAGGAGGTACGGACCGGTTTATCGGGATGCGCCTGATCTCGAGCGATGAGTTGGCGGCAGGCGATAATCAGGCGTCAAAGATAAGCGCTCAGATTCGCGAATTGCAGAAAGATTACGATGCGCTGCTGGAAAGGTATTTCCTGCTGCTTTGTACCGATGATGAAAAGCAGCAGGAAAAAATTGAGCCCATTATCGAGACGCTGAAGGCAGATGCCACCATCGTTACCGTTGTGCCGCACTATGCGTGGTCTTTTTTTGCCATGGAAGATGCAGTGATCGACGCAGTGGTGGATCGTTTGATGTACCCGGATGATTATGTGCGCCGGCAAGCACGGGAACAAGTATCGGGACTCGGCAGGAGAAGACTTGTCCTGCTGCTGTCGTGCCTGATCCACGCCGTCGAGGAAAACGGTTGTTTCACCGTCTCTGATGACTTTGTAATGCACAACGAACACTTGCAGGAATTTGAGAAAGATAATCCGGGAGAAGGCGGCATCGTGGCCGAAGATGTCATCGCGATGGATGGAAGATTTTTCTTTCGTGAGGCAGATGTGGATGGGTTCGAAATCTATCAGGACAGCGTATCCGCTGTTACAGCCCTGTATTATGATGCGAAGGTCAGGTACGGCCACTCAGGGGATGAGGCCGTACACTATCTCTATACCCTCCTGGAACAAAGCGCGTAAGTCAGTCGGGTGTTCGCCGGATATGCTGCGCCGCCGCAGACGGCCTATATGTCTGAATAACTTGCGTCAGAAGCAGTCAGTTCAATAGATACCTCTTACTCTACTGTCACCGATTTCGCCAGATTTCTCGGCTTATCCACATCCGTGCCTTTTTGCAGCGCGACATGGTAAGCGAGAAGCTGCAAGGGAATGGTATGAAGGATGGGGCTGAGCAGTCCCGCGTGTTCCGCCAGACGAATGATGTGCACGCCTTCGCTTTCCTGAATGTGGGAATCGGCATCGGCGAAAACATAGAGTTCCCCCCCGCGGGCGCGTACTTCCTGCAGGTTTGACTTGAGTTTTTCCAGCAGCGCATCGTTGGGGGCTATGGCCACCACGGGCATATCCTTGTCCACTAGTGCTAGCGGGCCGTGCTTCAATTCCCCGGCAGCATAGGCTTCGGCATGGATATAGGAAATCTCCTTGAGCTTGAGCGCGCCTTCAAGCGCAATGGGGTAGTGCATCCCCCGCCCAAGAAACAGGGCATGGCGTTTCTCGGCAAACCTTTCCGCCCAGGCTTTCACCTGCGGCTCCACCTGGAGGCTGTGCTGAAGCGCGACAGGCAGGTGGCGCAGCGCAACAATCATCTGGCGCTCACTCTCACCCGACAGTTTGCCGTTCAATTTCGCCAGAGTCATGGTGAGCAGCATCAGCGCCGCAAGCTGTGTGGTGAACGCCTTGGTGGAGGCCACACCGATTTCCGGACCTGCCCGGGTGAGGAAACGCAAATCCGTCTGGCGCACGAGCGCGCTTTCGGCCACATTGCAGATCGCCAGGCTGTGGCGATGCCCAAGTGATCTTGCATAACTCAAGGCGGCCAGGGTATCCGCCGTTTCTCCGGATTGAGAGATGCCCACTACCAGCGTGTCGGCTCCGACTGCCGGGTTACGGTAGCGATATTCGCTCGCGATTTCGACATTACAGGGAATTCCCGCCACCGTTTCAAGCCAGTAGCGGGCGACAACGCCGGCATGATAGCTGGTGCCGCAGGCCAGGATGAGGATGCTTCTGGTATTTTTGAAGATGTTCTCCGCCTCGGTGCCAAACAGGCGCGGAGAGATGGACTGCGCATTGAGCACCATTTCCAGCGTGTTGGCCACGACGCCGGGCTGCTCGAATATTTCCTTCTGCATGAAGTGGGCGTACGGACCCAATTCCACCGCCTCGTTTGTCAACTCACTTTCCTGTACCGCCCGCGCGACCTCCGTGCGTACGCCATCGTAACGACAATTGACGATGCGGTAGCCATCCTGGCGCAATTCGGCGACATCGCCTTCTTCCAGATAGACCATGCGCCGGGTAACCTGCAGCAAGGCGGAAGCATCCGAGGCAGCGTAGATTCCGTTTTCACCCAAACCAAGCAGCAACGGCGCCCCATTGCGACAAACGATGAGGCGCTCCGGCCTTGCTTCCTCCATTACTGCAATTGCATAAGCGCCGCGCAACTCACCCGCCGAGCGGCATACCGCTTCGAATAAATCCGGGTTTTCCCTGAGATGAGACGAAATGAGGTGAGCGATGACTTCAGTATCGGTATCGGAGCTGAATTCGAACCCTGCCCCCTGCAAACGCTGACGCAGCATCTCGTGGTTTTCGATGATGCCGTTATGCACTACCGCCACCTTGGGTGTCTCTCCGGAAAAATGAGGATGGGCATTGCGCTCGGACGGAGCGCCATGCGTAGCCCAGCGGGTATGGGCAATACCCACGTCCCCGCTGAAGTGCTGCTCATCCGCAAGCTTGCTGAGCTCGGCAACTCGCCCTGTAGTGCGTAACCGGTGCAGGCGACCATTGTTCAGAGCAATACCGGCTGAATCATATCCGCGATATTCCAGTCGGCGCAGGCCTTCAATCAGAGCGGGAACGATATTGGTTCTTGCAACTGCACCGACGATTCCACACATCAAAAGGCTCCTTTCTTACAGGTACAACGATTGGCGTGGTTCAAGAAAAACCGATGGAAAAAGCAAAAGGTTATACTCAATTTTTGGGCTTCGGTTTTTTTACCGGACGTTTCCACCCATCGATACTCAACTGCTTCGCTCGTGAAAGCGTCAGCATATCAGGCGGCGTATCCCTGGTAATGGTCGAACCCGCGCCGATCGTGGAACCGCGGGCAACTCTGACCGGTGCTATCAACTGGGTATCGGAGCCGACAAAGACATCATCCTCGATGATGGTCTGGTATTTGTTGGCGCCGTCATAATTGCAGGTAATCGTCCCCGCGCCGATATTGACGCTCCTGCCCACTACGGCATCCCCGATGTAGCTCAGGTGGTTTGCCTTGCTGCCGGCCGCAAGGGCGCTGTTCTTGACTTCGACGAAATTACCGATGTGAACTTCGTCCTCCAGCCGGGTGCCCGGACGGATACGGGCATAAGGACCGATACGGCAATTTCGACCAATTTCCGCCGCTTCTATCAGACTGAATGGCGCAATTATCGAATCAGCGGCTACCCGTACGTCTTTCAGTATGGTGTGAGCACCCACTTTTACACCATCATCCAGTTGAACGTCACCTTCAAATATGCAGTTGATATCGATCATAACGTCTCTGCCGCAAGAAAGTTTACCGCGGATATCGATGCGCGACGGATCAGCCAGCGCTACACCCTGCTCCAGCAACTTATTGGCCTGCCCCGTCTGATAGATGCGTTCCAGCGCGGCAAGCTGAACCTTGCTGTTGACTCCGGTGGTTTCCCATGCGTAAGCGGGATTGACCGTTTCTACCTTTACCCCATCCCCCACCGCCATCGCGACAATATCGGTCAGGTAATACTCACCTTGCGCGTTATTGTTTTCAAGCTTGTATAACCAGCGGTGAAGATAGCTATTCGGAACCGCCATGATGCCCGTATTGATTTCACCGATCCTGCGCTGGGATTCGCTGGCGTCTTTTTCCTCGACAATGGCGGCAACTTCACCCGTTTCGCTATGCCGAACGATTCTACCGTAGCCGGATGGATCAGGAAGTTCTACCGTCAGTAAACCTAGCGTTTGCTCTCCCGCCGTCGCAATCAACTTTTTTAATGTTTCGACGCTGGTCAGAGGCACGTCGCCATACAGAATAAGTGTAACGCCCTCTTTCTCGATATGAGGCAGCGCCTGCATTACAGCGTGGCCTGTGCCGAGTTGCGGGACCTGTTGCGCCCAGACAAGGCTTTCATCCGCTATCGCCTGCGGAACTGTCTCACCTCCATGCCCGTAAATGACACAAGTTGTGCGGGGCGATAATGTTCGGGCAGTATCGAGCACGTGCATCAGGAGAGGCTTGCCTGCCAGGGGATGCAGCACTTTCGGCAGCGCCGAATACATGCGTTTTCCGAGACCGGCGGCAAGAACGACAATATTCAGTTTGGACACATTCATGAGGATATCAAGACATGCGGGAATGGTAATATTCGACCCGCAAAGGTAGATCAGCTGCAGGAAGTTAAGGTTGAAGCGGAATTTATGAATGGAAACCAGGTTAATCTATCATATAGCTGGCACAAATCCAAATGTAGTGTCCAACTGGAGCCGTGCGGCCAAGCTGTCCTGATTGAAGTATTCCCCGCCCGGACTTCCAGCAACGAACAGGGACACGAGAGCAGGCATACTCAAGTCCAGCCGTGCCTCGAAGCAGAGATACTGCTGCCTTTCCGGAACATAGGCGCTTCAATCAAGTGTAAGCTACTGATGCCTCCCGGTTTCAATTTCAGGAATTGATTCGCGCAGAACTGAAAAAGGGCGGTATTTCCGCCCTTTTTCAGTTCTGATTCTAAATATCAGTGCCCCCGCTTCCTCAGCTTCTGAATCGCGGCCAGTTGCGCGATCGCTTCGCTCAACTCCGCCTGCGCCCGCGCATAATCCAGAGCGGAGGCTCTATCCCTCACCGCTTCTTCCGCACGTTTCTTGGCCTCCATCGCTTTTGCTTCATCGAGGTCGACGCCGCGTACCGCGGTGTCGGCGAGGATAGTGACGACATCCGGCTGGATTTCAAGCATGCCACCGGAAACGTACACCAGTTCTTCTTCTTTCAACGGCGCCTTGATGCGTACTGATCCTGGCTTGATGCGTGTCAGCATGGGAGTGTGCTGGGGATAAATCCCCACTTCACCGCCTTCTGCGGGCGCAACCAGAAATTCAGCCGGACCGGAGTAGATGGATTCCTCCGCGCTGACGATATCAACGTGAAACACGCCCATTTTAGTTCCCATTCATCATGGAATCGGGATGACTGTTTTATCCGGTCGCCCGATTCATCAACTCGATTATTGCAAGGTTTTGGCTTTTTCAACCGCCTCGTCTATGCCGCCAACCATGTAAAACGCCTGCTCGGGCAGGTGGTCATATTCCCCCGACACAATGCCCTTGAAGCCTTTGATGGTCTCTTTCAGAGGCACGTATTTTCCCGGGGCTCCGGTAAACACTTCCGCCACGTTAAAGGGTTGGGAAAGGAAGCGCTGAATTTTGCGCGCCCTTGCCACAGCCAGCTTGTCTTCAGGAGAAAGCTCATCCATTCCGAGAATTGCAATGATGTCGCGCAATTCCTTATAACGTTGCAGGGTTTGCTGCACGGCCCGGGCAGTCGAGTAGTGCTCTTCGCCCACCACGAGAGGATCAAGCTGGCGCGAAGTCGAATCGAGAGGATCAACCGCCGGATAGATCCCAAGCGAAGCAATATCACGCGAGAGCACGACGGTAGCATCCAGGTGACCGAAGGTTGTAGCAGGCGATGGGTCGGTCAGGTCGTCCGCAGGCACGTACACGGCTTGAATGGAGGTAATGGAGCCCGACTTGGTGGAGGTGATGCGCTCCTGCAAACGGCCCATTTCCTCAGCCAGCGTTGGCTGATAGCCTACGGCCGATGGCATCCGGCCCAGCAATGCGGATACTTCCGTACCGGCCAGGGTGAAACGATAGATATTGTCCACGAACAGCAATACGTCCCTGCCTTCATCGCGGAAGTGTTCCGCCATGGTCAGGCCTGTAAGCGCTACCCGCAACCGGTTACCGGGCGGCTCATTCATCTGGCCGTATACCAGCGCCACCTTGTCGAGCACGTTGGAATCCTTCATCTCATGGTAGAAGTCATTCCCTTCCCGAGTACGCTCCCCCACACCCGCAAATACGGAGTATCCACTATGCTCGATGGCAATGTTGCGGATCAGCTCCATCATGTTCACGGTCTTGCCCACGCCGGCGCCCCCGAACAGTCCCACCTTGCCGCCCTTGGCAAAGGGGCAAACGAGATCAATAACCTTGATCCCTGTTTCCAGCAACTCGGTAGACGCGGACAGTTCGTCGAAAGCAGGGGCTTTCTGATGAATTGATCTGTTCTGTTCCGCGCCGATAGGCCCCATTTCGTCTATGGGCGTACCCAGAACATCCATGATCCGTCCCAAGGTTTTGGTGCCGACAGGAACACGAATCTGGTCACCGGTGTTTGTTACCATCATGCCGCGCCGCAACCCCTCGGAGGAGCCGAGCGCAATCGTTCGAACTACGCCGTCCCCCAGCTGCTGCTGCACTTCGAGCGTGAGTTCCGATCCTTCAAGAACGAGCGCGTCATATACCTTGGGCATTTCTTCCCGCGTAAACTCGACGTCGACCACCGCACCGATACACTGAACAATTTTTCCCTGGTTCATATTGTTCCCTAAAAAATCAATTCAAATTATTTAAACAGCCGCCGCGCCACCGACAATTTCGGACAGTTCCTTGGTAATGGCAGCCTGCCGCGATTTGTTGTAAATCAGCGTCAATTCGTTGATGACATTCCCGGCGTTGTCCGACGCAGCCTTCATCGCTACCATGCGCGCAGATTGCTCGGATGCAATATTTTCTGTCAATGCCTGGTAAATCAGCGCCTCGACGTATCGCACCATGACGTCATCGATGACGGGCCTGGCTTCGGGTTCATAAATATAATCCCACACGCCGCGCTGTCCGGTCGGTCCATCACTGGCTCTGAGACGTTCATCGGAAAGCGGGAGCAACTGCTCCATCACCGGTTCCTGCTTCATGGTATTGATGAAACGGGTATAAAAAAGATATACGCGGTCAAAACGGTCCTGGTTATAACCATCCAGCAATATTTTTATGGCACCGATCAGCCGCTCCAGATCGGGCGCATCGCCGAGGCTCACGACATGCGAGATGACATTGGCGCCCATGCGGTTCATGAACCCCAACCCCTTGTTGCCGATGCAGCACACCTCGATCTGCTCGCCTTCGGCTTCCCAGGTTTTCATCTTGCTTACCGCCATGCGCAGCACGTTTGTGTTGAGTCCACCGCACAAACCCTTGTCGGAGGTAACCACAATGATGCCGATACGCTTTACCGTATCGCGTTCTATCAGGAACGGATGGCGGTATTCGGTGTAAGCACGACTCATGTGGGCTGCAACGTTGCGAATCTTCTCGCCGTATGGCCGGGCTTTTTTCATGCGTTCCTGTGCCCGGCGCATCTTGGATGCCGCCACCATTTCCATCGCGCGCGTGATCTTCTGCGTGTTCTTCACGCTTTTGATCTTGTTGCGTATTTCCCTGCTGCCTGCCATCGGTCAGTATGTTCCGTTCTTCTTGAAATCCTGGATTGCCGCATCGAGTTCCTTCTCGGTTTCCGCATCCAGATCCTTGGTGGTCTCTATCTTGTCCAGAATCGCCCCATACTTGCTACGAATGAAACCTCTGAGCGCAGACTCAAAGGCCAATGCGCGGCTCACTTCCACATCATCCAGGTACCCTTTGTTGACGGCAAACAGGGTAAGCGACATTTCAGACACGCTCAGTGTGGAGTACTGAGGCTGCTTCATCAGCTCCGTCACCATCTTGCCGCGCTCCAACTGCTTGCGTGTCGCCTCATCCAGATCGGAAGCGAACTGGGCAAATGCAGCGAGTTCCCGGTATTGGGCCAATGCGAGACGCACGCCACCACCCAGTTTCTTGATGACTTTGGTCTGCGCCGCCCCCCCTACGCGAGAGACTGAAATACCGGCGTTGATAGCCGGCCGGATACCTGCATTGAACAGGTCGGACTCCAGAAAAATCTGGCCGTCAGTAATGGAGATAACGTTGGTGGGAACGAATGCAGTCACGTCACCTGCCTGGGTTTCGATCACAGGCAAGGCCGTCAGCGAACCCGTCTTGCCCTTGACTGCGCCATTCGTCTCTTTTTCCACATAGGCCGCGCTGACACGGGCAGCGCGTTCCAGCAGGCGCGAGTGCAAGTAAAACACGTCTCCAGGATAGGCTTCCCGACCAGGAGGGCGTCGCAATAACAGGGAAATCTGGCGATAAGCCCATGCCTGCTTGGTCAAATCGTCATAAACAATCAGCGCATCCCTGCCGCTATCTCTGAAATACTCGCCCATCGTGCAACCGGAATAAGGGGCGATAAACTGCATCGCGGCAGATTCCGAAGCGGTGGCAGCCACGACGATGGTATATTCCATCGCCCCATGCTCTTCCAGCTTCCGTACCACGTTACTGATCGACGATGCTTTCTGGCCAATTGCAACGTAGATGCAAATCATGTTCTCACCCTTCTGGTTGATGATTGCATCCACGGCCACTGCCGTTTTTCCCGTTTGACGGTCTCCAATGATCAGCTCACGCTGTCCGCGCCCGATGGGAACCATTGCGTCGATCGCTTTCAGTCCGGTTTGCACCGGCTGATTCACCGATTGACGCCACACGACACCCGGCGCAATCTTTTCTATCGGCTCGGAGCGCTGGGTGGTTATCGGTCCCTTGCCATCGATCGGCTGACCCAGGGCGTTGACTACGCGGCCGATCAGTTCTTCTCCTACCGGAACTTCAAGAATGCGGCTCGTACACTTGACGGTGTCGCCCTCGGTAATGTGCTCATACTCACCCAGAACAACCGCACCCACTGAATCGCGCTCCAGATTGAGCGCAAGACCGAAGGTATTATCAGGGAACTCAAGCATTTCGCCCTGCATCGCATCGGACAGCCCATGGACCCGCACAATGCCGTCGGTCACGGAAACTACCGTACCCTGTGTCCGGACTTCGGCGGTTGCTTCAAGCCCTTCAATTCTGCTTTTGATCAGTTCACTGATCTCGGATGGATTCAAATGCATTTTTCAGTTAACTCCTAGCTTTTAAGTGCAACAGCCATGGCTTCCAGTTTTCCCCGTACGGAGGCATCGAGCACCTCATCGCCTATTTCGACTATCACGCCGCCTATCAAATCCGCGTCGACACTTACTTTTGCCTCTATCTTGCGCTTGAATCTGGCCTCGAGATCAGCCACCAGATCCCTCAATTGAGCATCACTCATGGCAAAAGCAGAAATAACTTTGGCATCCAGTACGCCTTCATAACGGGTCTTGAGTTGCTCATACAACTCATTCACCTCCGGCAAAATTTCAAGCCTGCCGTTTTCCGCCAGCAGCAAGATGAAATTGCGACCTTCTTCATTGAGCCTGTCGCCGCAAACACCCAGAAAAAGCTCGCCCAGTTTTCGGGAAGAGATCTTCGGGTTGCCGATCAATGAACGGATATTTTCGTCGGCTGCGACAGCGGTCGCCAACTGTAGTGCATCCGCCCAGCGCGCGAGATCGTTCTGTTTTTTTGCAAGTTTAAAGACGGCCTCTGCATAAGGCCGGGCAATCGTACGCGTTTCGGCCATCGGCTAGAGCTCCGCCTTGAGGGATGCAAGAAGTTCGGCGTGCGCTTTTTCATCCACCTCGCGCCGGAGGATCTTGGTGGCGCCCGCCAGCGCCAGGTCCGCCACCTGCTGACGCAAAATTTCCTTTGCGCGAAATACTTCCTGTTCCACCTCTGCCCTGGCGCCCACCAGAATGCGATCGCCCTCTTCTCTTGCAGCTACCTTGGCTTCATCCACGATCTCCGCTGCCCGTTTTTCCGCCTGCGTGATGATATCGGACGCCCGCTGCTTGGCCTCCCGGACAACGTCGCCTGAGCGTTGGCTTGCCAGTTCGAGTTCGCGCTTGCCACGCTCGCCCGCAGCCAGACCTTCAGCGATCGTTTTCTGGCGATTCTCGATGGCGCGCATCAACGGAGGCCACACAAACCTGACTGTGAACCAGATGAAGATGGCAAACGCCATTGCCTGGGAAATAAGCGTGAAGTTTATGTTCATGACTAGCCTCTGGGAATGATACCGGGAGCAATCACTATTACTTGATCACGGCCAGCAACGGGTTGCCGAACGCGAAAAGCATCGCGAGACCCACACCGATAATGAACGACGCATCGATCAGACCGAGCAGCAGGAACACTTTTCCTTGCAGCGTCGGGATCATTTCCGGCTGGCGTGCGGCGCCTTCCAGGAAGCTGCTGCACATAATGCCGATACCGATACAGGCACCGGCTGCACCAAGACCGATCATCAGGCCGATACCAATGCCCGTGTATGCCTGAATCATGGCCAGGAATTGCAAATTCTCCATCTGGTTTTCCTCTCTAGTAGTAATTGAAATTGGTTAAGAACAGCAACGCGGAATCAATGTGACTCGTGCGCCATGGAAAGATAAACTACCGTCAGCATCATGAAGATAAATGCCTGCAATGTGACGATCAGGATATGGAAGATGGCCCACCCTGCATTCAGCAGCGTGCCGAAAAATGTCCCGGCAAGGCCGGTTGCCGCCCACATGCCGAGCAGCAGAAAAATAATTTCTCCGGCATAAATATTCCCGTACAGCCGCAATGAATGCGAAAGCGGCTTGGAGATGTATTCAACCAGATTGAACAGGATGTTGACCGGCCACAATAGAGGGTTCTTGCCGAAGGGGGTGCAGACCAGTTCGTGTATCCAGCCACCCACGCCCTTGACTTTCATGTTGAAGAAAATCATCAGCAGCCACACGGAGAGCGCCAGCGCGAACGTCGTATTGACGTCGGCAGTCGGAACACTGCGCCAGGTATGCAGCCCCACCAGTCCGTATACTTTCGCCATGATATCGATCGGCAGGAAATCCATGGCGCTCATCATGAACACCCACACAAACACGGTGAGCGCAGCAGGTGCTACAAATGCATGCCGGTCCCCGTGAAAAGTGCTTTTGACCTGATTATCGATGAATTCGATGGCAAGCTCCACGAATGCCTGCCGCTTGCTGGGAACGCCCGAAGTCGCGCCGCGCACCACCCACCAGAGAAAACCGAGGCTGACGATGCCGGTCAGCGCCGCCATGACGAGCGTATCCACATGCAACGTCCAGAATTCACCTTCACCGATCGAACTGGTCAGATTGGTCAGGTGATGCGACATGTAGGAAGTTGGGGTAAGTTCTGTGCCTGATGCCATTTATTTGCCTATCTCAACTGTTTACTGCTTTATTTGCGCAATCTTTGCATCATCCGTTACGAACAATGCCAGCCCGAAGATCAGAACCGTAAGCACGAAGGTTCCGATAAAACCGACTGCCACGACATCCTTGTAGAGCGTCATCACGAGCCAGAGCAATGCAACTGTGATGACTATTTTTACCGCTTCTGCTTTCAGGGCCGTGACCAGTATGCCTCCCGCGGTTGAGCCGCGATACCTGGAGACAATTGCAGAAAACGCCGCGGCAGAAACAATGCTGACCACACCGCCCAGAAAAGCCGAGACTGCGCCGTGGAATCCCCATAACAGACCCAGCATTAGCACCATCGCCATTGTGACAATCAGTTGCCAACGCATGACAACGCGTACCGGCTTGTTTCGTATCCAGGGCATTTGCTGAGCTTCGTCGGAAAGCGCCAGTCACAAAAACAGATGTTGAGAGTGACTTTAGCTCGTTGAACGTGTGTTCGTGGAAGACCTGATTTTAATTCCTTACCTTGGCCAGCGCGGCTTGTTTCCTTCTTCCAGGTCTCCTGGATAATTAAATCCGGTTGACCTATTCAAAACACGCGGATTCTAATCTGCTTGCGCACAACAGTCAATGGAAAGACCTCTTTTCGTTCACGGAAACCCTGCAAAAAATTTAATATGGTGAAGACTTCACCAGGATACGAGCATCGAGAGGTGGAATGCCGTTAAAAGCGGAAGCGCCATTGAATCATCAACCACCATTTACACCCTCCCACACCCCGCTCATTACGAGAATACGAATGCTTGAAACGAGAGTTTCCCATGGCCAGACAAGGAAGACAGAGATAGGAAAGCGCTGACCAATCCCTTGCAGGCGCGATGGAACATTTGCTCACCGGTTCTTCAGGTTTCTTTATCCGGAGCGCGGTAAAATTCGACGAAAAAGCGGACCGGGCCTTGAGGTTCTACATTGTGGAGAACTTCAGGCACAACCACTCCAACCATTTCTGCCGACAGTTCCGTATCCACATTCAGCATATCGACGCGATAGCGGAGCTTTCCCGCTTCCACGATGATCTTCCCCCATACGCCGGTTTTGGTCGAGTGGTCTTTTCTCAGCGCAGCCGGGACCGTTTCCTCGGTAAAGACGGACGTTCGCTTGTATGGAACAAAGTAATCCGGCAACTCGAACTGATCGCAGCGGACACAGTTAAGCATCTTTCCTACCATGCCCTCACGTCCCTGCTCGGAAGCGACCCAGGGGCGATTGATAAACGGGGGATTATGCCGCACATGCTGAGCATGTCCGCAACTCAGGGTTGCAATCGGGTCTCCCTCACCATCAATATCAAATCCTGTAATAGGTCTTTCCATAGGTTGAGCAAATGGTCCGGGGGAATTTGACTTATATGAGCTTCTCAAAGAAGAGAGCATCCCAGGCTTTCCTTCCGTTATGCAGAAGCCGACATTAACTTCGAGGGTAAGGAAAAAACCTGGAGTCCTATATGATCAATCGTTAAACTGCTTCTCCAGTTTTCAGCATATTTCGTGCCATCAGAAGAGCGAATCGCATCGGGCGCTGATCCCAGGGAGTAAAACGAGGTAGCTGATGGAGGTCGCTGTCTTTTCTCGCTGCTCCATGGGCAGTTGAGACTGCCGCTTCAAATCCCAGCTTCTTTATCATCCGGACGTGATCTGGCAGATAATCCCTCCCCGGCTTCCCGTTCGGATAGGCAAAAAACCGCACTGGAGCGCGAACAATATTCTCCAGCATCTCTTTGCCGGTCGCAATATCGGCACAGGCTGCGCTGTTTTCCATTCGTGCCAGGATGGGATGACTGGCGGTATGCCCGCCTATTTCCATTCCTGCGTTGTGCATCACTCTAACCTGCTCAGAGGTCATCATGAGATTGTCAGGCAGCATGACTGGAATCAACGCCGACATCGCCTCCACGGTCGATTGCCGTGACTCGGAGGGCAGATACTTGAGCCTGCCCAGGAGTTGATGAATAGCTTGACGACGCTCGGGAATAGTTCCGACCGAAAACCTTCCCAGGCCCAGGCTGTCAAGATCAACGGTGCTTCCCGGTGCGCGACGGATTAATTCTATCACGGTATCGTTGAACATCCGGCCTCCATCAAGAAAACCGGCTGCCACGAAAAAAGTGGCAGGAATGCTATGTTTTTTCAGAATCGGCAAAGCGATTTCCGCATTATCGGCATAACCGTCATCGAAAGTGATACAGGCAGCACGTGGAGGCAGCGTTTCATTACGGAGGCCACGAATCGCCTCTTCGAAAGATATGACCTTGAAACATGCCGCAAGCTGCTCCATCTGCTGATCGAAGGACTGGGCGTGACTCTCCTCCGGGAAAAGCGGATCCTGGCAGGGCAGCACCCGATGATAAATCAGTATGGACAGACGAGCGCGCCCACCCCCTGGGGAAAGCAGATGCAACATTGCACGGCTCGTCAACAGCGGCCAAAGTGACCCCTGATTTACCGGCTTGTCCAAGCGATCGTATTCAGAAGTTCTCATAGGAGAAAAGCGGAAACACAGGCAGCAGATTTATTGCGCAATGAACTCTTCGGCGTCATATCCTAGCTTGAATCCCCGGCTACCGGCTGCGATTGCGGAGGGGTCAACTGTTCAGGCTGGCGCGGAGAACCGGAGGCTTTTGCAGCGATTGCCGGCAAGGCCTTTTGCCTGAGTTCTTTTTCCACCAGGACACGAGTTGCAACCATTGCCCCCATGAGGTAGTAAGGCACGTCAAAATAAAGAAGACTAAGGAAAGCTCCGCCGACAGCAAAACCGATGAGGGACACCTGAATCATCGTTGCCAGATTGAAAGCCCACCTGTACTCTTCGAGCTTGCTCGTGTTGCGTATAATCCATGACCCCGTTCGCCAGGTGAGCCACCCGAGCAGCAAGTAAAGCCCCAGGCCGACAAAACCATGCTCCCCGAGTGCCTGAAAATAAATGCTATGGGCAGCATGTATATCCTCAGGATTGGGCGCGTAAGCGTAAAACAGTTCAGGAGTGATAACCTCGAAACCACCTCCAAGCGGCCGGTCCTTGGCAAGATTGTAGGCCATCCACCAGGCATTGAAACGCCCCTGAACCGACCCGTCCTCTTCATAGGTATTGATGGTGTCCATTCTTTGCATCCACTGCTCAGGCATGAATGCCAGTAAAGGAGGGATAGCCATAACGCCCAGCAACGCGAAGTTAAGCTTGTGGCGGCTCTTGAACCACAGAAACATTCCCATGGTTGCGATGGCGAGAAAGGCGCCCCGTGAATAGGATCCGAGTGCTGCAACCGCACACAGAAGCATAGCCACTGTAAACGCATGCCGAGCCCAGGGTTTCTGCACAGTGATTTGAAGATAGTGCATCAGGGGAATAGTCATGATGAGTGCGAGAGCGATCTCATTGTTTCCTCCAATGAAGGTACCTTCAGGTCCCCACACCATATCAACCCCGCCTCCCTTCAGCGTAAAAACGCCGCCCTTGACGCCGTAATATCCCAGCGAGATAACTATTGTCCAGATGAGGAGTTGAATCTGCTTTTGTGTCCTGATCAGCATGATGACTACAAAACTCATCAGCATGATCTTCATGACCTTGTTCCACTGCACGTACGTCTCGTCAGGATAAATGGCAAATACAGTGCTCAGATTCATCCAGAATACGAAAATTATGAATACCCAGATAACCGGGGTTAGAGGGAGATTCTTTGGCTCTTTGGTAATCAGGAGGCTGGTTATCGTGACTGCGGCAATGATCGCCGCAAAGGGAAATGTGGTTGCAAATCCCCATCCCTGGGTATGCGGATTCATGACGCTTATCCACACCCACATCAACGCGCCCAAATACGGCTTTTTAAAGACGACAGGCAGCCCTCCGAAGACAATCAGGGTAACAAGGATATCTCTCACGTTCTTACTGCATCCTCTGAATTTTGTTTTGTCATAAAGGCACGAAAAATCCCTTTATCTGCAACGCGGCGACCGCGCTTATCCAGAACCAGCTATCATTCCTTGACAACATCAATGGACAAATGGGAAAGATCCTTGGCATCATGGTGACTGAGGCTTTCTCGCAGCTGAGGCTTCCTCTTGAAAATGTCCTGCTGCTCCATGAATTCGATTACCCGCGCAACACAATCCTCCAGCGCCAGCTCGCCCGTCCGCACGATCAACTCGGGATTGGCAGGCGCCTCGTAGGGCGACGATATCCCGGTGAATTCCTTGACCTCGCCCGCCCGGGCCCGTTTATAAAGTCCTTTCACATCGCGCTGCTCACATACGGCGAGGCTGGCCTCGCAAAAAATCTCGATGAAATCCCCGTGAGGAAAAATACTGCGCGCCTTTTGCCGGTCAGCCCGAAAAGGTGAAATGAAAGCGGTCATTGCAATCACCCCCGACTCGACCAGGAGCCTGGCTGCCTCGCTTATGCGGCGAATATTTTCAGAACGATCCTCCACGGAAAACCCCAGATCGGAGCATAAGCCTTGACGCACATTATCTCCGTCAAGTACAAACGTGCGACAGCCCAACTGGTAAAGCTTTTCCTCCACCGCATGAGCCAGCGTCGATTTGCCGGAACCGGAAAGCCCTGTAAACCAGAGGACCGTCGACCGGTGCACGTTCAGCCTCTCCCGGTGCGCACGGGTAATGGTGGCGTTATGCCATACAGTATTGGTATTCATATTCCGGTCTCAGATTCCGATTTTTGGATAAACCGAATTATATCGACAGCGATTCGGACTTATATCTGGACCGAAGTACAGGATATAGAAGAACAGAGCGTAATCGATAACCTCCTACTGATCAGCTCATCAAGATCCAGGATCAAGGGGAAACCTTTGTTGATGGAAGTCTTTAGAGCTTTCCTGGCACCCGCTCTCATCCTGAAACGGATTACGATCCATATTACGCCAGAAACCGCACAAAAACTGAAGTGGACACGAAGGGGTTCAAGTAATTATGGCAGCAAGCCGTTAGGTCTACAACTTGGAATTATGATTGCTTTCAACCCTTTCATTACCTGCCGCCCCCTTGTCCTGACCGGCCTTCGAAGAAGAACGACAACATGGCATAAAATCCCATAAAATCCGGATTTACCCTTCATTGGTCGTTCATCAGGCAAGGATTTGCTGTTTCAAATAGTTTCGATAACGAATGTTTCATGCCGCAATATATCCGGCGCCTCACAGGAACAGGGATAAAAACAGGGAGATTGAGTGAAAGATAATGCTGCGTTGATCATCCTGGGAATGCACCGTAGCGGCACATCATTGTTAACGGGACTCCTGGGTCAGGTCGGAGTCAGGATGGGGCGCAGTCTGTATGCCCCTCAAAAAGGCGTAAACGAGAAAGGCTTCTGGGAGCACGAGGATATCGTCGACACGCATGACGAACTGCTTCTGCACCTGCATTCACAATGGGATGATCTGTTGCCCTTGAAGGACAAGTGGTGGGAAGACGAGATGGTTCAGCCGTATGTCGCCCGCCTCCAAAGCCTCGTGAAGCGGGATTTTTCGGAAGCCCCGGTGTGGGCATTGAAGGATCCCCGGATGTGCCGGTTGCTGCCATTGTGGATGCCTATATTCAAGGCGCGGCAGATCAGGCCGGTTTTTATTTGCATGAACCGGAATCCTTTCGAGGTGACCGCATCCTTGCAAAAGCGCGATCGATTTTCACGGGAAAAGGCACTGGTCCTGTGGCTGAGCCATACGCTATCCGCAGAGTCGTACTCAAGGGGAAAATCCAGGATTTTCATCGACTTCGACCAGGTAGTGACTGATCCGGTCCGGATACTGCAAACAATAGAACGGGAAACCGGTATCGTCTTCCCCATACCGGTAAACGAAGCAAGCGAGAAAATTGCGGCGTTTGTTTCTCCTGACCTCCGCCATCATAAAGCCAATGAAATCGATGCCGGAACAACACAGTACCAGGGGCTTGAAGGGATGGCTTATGAACTGTACAGCGCCCTCCGTGAAAAAGCCGTTGAAAGCGGCAGCCCCCATGGCGGGAATCTGGACGAGCGGATTGACAACATAGTGGCAGAGTTTGCCTCCTACCAGAAAAAATGGAATCCGGAGTTGATTGAGCAGATCCGTTATCTCAACCAGGAGCATGCCGACTACCGGATCAAATTCTTCCGCATTTATCGATCGTTGAGCTGGTTGCTGGTCAAGCCTTTCTGGCTGATCGAAAAAGTATTACGCAAGTACTGATCCTCACCACTTCGGCCGCCATCCCAGGAGGCCGGCGGGGACATAGGCCAGGGTTTTCAGATTGGCGGGATGGTTCAGCCAGGCCTTCCATAGGGAACGCATGGCGTACTTCAAGTTGTTGGATGCAAGATGCTTCAGTCCAAATTCCATATGGTAACGGGCGATGTTTTGCATGAACCGCTGTCTCGAAATGCACCGGCCGTCGCGGCTGCATAAGCCCCATCGCGCAGCGGCATCTCGCAGCAGCATGGTCCGATAGTCGATCTCTCTGGCAAGACGATTTCCTTGTTCAGGATGCTGGCGGTACAGAGTGAGTCCTTTATTCAGCTTGATAACCGGATATTCCCGGGAAATGCGCAGCCAGAGGTCCCAGTCTTCGCTATAGGGAAGGGATTCATCGTAAGCGCCGCATTTATCGAACACCTCCGCGCGTATCAATGCAGCGCTGGTCAGAATCCAGCAATCGAGTAGAAGCAGATGGTATATCCATCCCGAAAATTCCTCGTCTATCCCGCCGGGCATTTCTTCGATATCGAAGCTCTCCGGATCGGGAAATACGCCCTCGTCATCGGAATGCCACCAGATAAATGTACTATAGACGAGACCTGCGTCCGGATGCGAAAACATTTGCTCCAGCTGCAGCGCCAGCTTCTCGGGAAACCAGTAGTCATCATGATCCATGAGGCAGATATAACGTCCGGCCGCTTCCCGGATTCCGTAATTGCGCGCTGCGCAAACCCCTGAATTGGACTGCGACAGGAGCCGGACAGAAGCGCCATACGAAGCGACGACTTCCCGAGTGCGATCTGTGGAACCGTCGTCGACTACGATGACCTCCACATCCTTGAAGGTCTGGTTGAGGATACTATCGATTGTCTCGGCTATGTATGCCTCGCAGTTATAAGTGGGTATAACGACGGAAACCGTCGGATTCATGGTCATGCTGTTTATCAAGATCAGGAAAAAAAGCCCAAGCGTAACCTATAGAGAACCTGGGAATCGATGGCAGGATGAGGCAAATCCTACCAGGTTGGTATCGATATTATAAGCAGGATAAGCGGGGGTATTCGCTCCTTTTTAGCCAGCAAGTCCGGTATTATGCTGGGCTATTATTGCGGTCATTCCTTTACTTCGCGCAGCATGAAACAGCGCAAAGGGAACAGTACCAGCGGGCGCAGAGGCGTACATGCGGAAACGACAAATACAACCAATAAAATACAACCGTGGCTAGCTTCAGGGTAGCGCTCGCTTACTCATATCTCAACAAATACCTGACGGTCATCATTCACTTCATCACGACCGTCATCCTGGCCCGCCTGCTCACGCCCGAGGATATAGGCGTCTATACGGTAGCAGCAGTATTTGTGGGTCTTGGCCATTTACTGCGCGAGTTCGGCATCAATGAATACATTGTGCAGGAAAAGGAGCTGACACCCGATCGCATTCGGGCTGCATTTACGCTTAACGTGCTGTTCGGCTGGGGCATTGCGCTCATCCTGTTTTTTGCGCGAACCCCCATCGGGGATTTTTACAATAGCGAGGCAGTGCGCGAAGTTATCGGCCTGCTGTGCATCAATTTTCTGCTGGTACCCATCGGCGCCATCACTTTCGCGCACATTCGGCGCGAGATGCGATTCCAGCACACCATGGTAATCCAGGTGGCAAGCGTTATTGCATCCTCACTGGTAGGCATACTCTCCGCCCTTGCCGGGGAAGCCTATCGCAGCCTTGTCTGGAGCGCGATCGCGGGGACCGCGACAAGCGTGCTCCTTACCTTTGTATTCCGTCCCAAGGAGATGCTGCTTCTGCCCGGTATACGCGAGATTCCTCACGTTTTCGCTTTTTGCCGTTATGCAGGTAGCCGCCAGCTGATCACCCATGCGGGCCAGACGTCTCCAGACTGGATACTGGGAAAGCTGCTGGATTTGAGCGCTGTGGGCTTGTACAGCAGGGCACTCGGTACAATCGGCATTTTCAACAAGGCTTTTCTGGAAGCCCTCTGGGGAGTCATACTCCCGCACTTCTCCAGGCAGCATCGCGACGGGTCGCTCGACAAGGATCAGTACCTTTTTCTGGTTGCCTGCATAACCACGGTGGCATGGCCTTTCTTTGCCACGCTCGCCGTACTCTCGGAACCCGTAATACGGCTACTGTTCGGAGATCAATGGCTGGAATCGGCGCCTGTCTTGCGCATTCTCTGCGTTCATGCAATTCTGATATATACAACTGTCCTGGTCGATCAGATGCTGATATCCGTGGAGCAAATTCGCACTTCTTTTCGTATCGTTCTCACCTTGCAAATTACTACAGTTATAGCAGTGTTAGTTGCTTCGCAGCACGGCCTGATTTGGGTTGCGGTAGCTATGGTATTCGTTGGTCTGATTCAGGTATGCATTTACCAAATTATCGGGCAACGGCTCCTCCAGATTCCATTTACATCGTTTGGCCGAATTTATATTAAAAATATCACAATAACTGTTGTGGCAGTGTCGCCTTCCCTTTTTGCAATTATGACCTGGGGCAATGCGCAATTTACTTCTATCCCCATGGTTACGGCGCTCATCTTCGTTACCGGAATTAGCTGGGCCGTGGCTATCTGGCTGCTTAAACCCCCGTTATTTGACGAGCTTGTGCTGATGCAGGGGCATATAAAAACATGGCGTCGGCCTCGTACTAGCGATCCAACTTGATGACGGATTGGAAAACGGTCTCTGCTAAAAACCTATATCGGCTTACGCCCGACATTGTGTAGCGGCAAATCGGGAACTGTCGTGCTTGTTAAATCGATTTGGCCGTATTCCGGTTTTTCAGCTCTTATGAGGCCCCTCAATGCGATAGCCTTATTTTTACGGGCTCCATTGCAGAGTAATATAGTTGTTTTTTCCACTTATTTTACTGACATACTTATCAGGCAAAACGCCTCGACTTTAGTTCATGCTTGAACAGTCTCTCTGTTAAATCGGACATGATATGAGCGTAACTTTTGAACGACCAGAATATGCAGATGCAGACCGGCACACATTATTAATGTATGTATCAGCCAGTGCCCAAACAATATTGGATGTGGGCTGCAGCCAAGGTGCTTTTGGGAGTGCTCTAAAACAAATTAGAGACGTAGAAATATGGGGTGTTGAGCCTGGGCTTCAAGCCGCCTCTGTTGCTAAAGAACGTTTAGACCATGTTGTAAACGATATTTTTCATGAGAGAAACACTATTCCTGACAGCTATTTCGATTTAGTGACATTTAATGACTCACTAGAACATATGGAAGACCCGGCGGCGGCGCTAACTCTTGCGAAAAGAAAACTTAGAAAAGGCGGGAGGGTTCATTGCTGCATACCTAACATGCGCCACGTGGATAACCTTGAACACTTACTGCTCGAACGCGATTGGCGTTATGAAGATTTCGGAATTCGCGATCGAACACATTTACGATTCTTCACGGAAAAAAGCATAGTTCGCTTGTTCAACCATACCGAATTTCGTGTTTCATCTCTAATTGGTATTAACGAAGATTGGTGGCATGAGGAAAAAAGATTAAGAAGATTGCTTTTCAAGTTATTTCCAGAACTCACCCGTGATATGCGATATATTCAATTTCTTGTAATTGCTGAACCTATAGATTGATTCTGAAATGTTCTGTTGACTATAAATAATCTGTATGAATATTTGATATGAAAAAACCTAACGTTCTGGTATCGGTATTAAACTGGAACGGGAAAGATAAAACGATTAAGTGCTTGAGATCTCTTTTTAACTCAAGCTATCAAAATCTTTCCGTCGTCGTTATTGATAATGCGTCACACGATAATTCTTCCGAAACTATTACCACCTTATTTCCTCAGGTCAAGCTAATCCAGAACCTTAAAAATCTTGGGTTTGCTGCTGCACAGAACCAGGGTATTAACTTTGCCCTAGAGAACGGCTATGAATATATCTGGATACTCAATAATGACACCATAATTGATCCTCAGGCGCTTCACCTTCTGGTAGCCCAAATGGATTCTGATTCAACCGTGGGTTCAGTATCCCCTGTCCTTATTGAAAGTGAATTTCCAGATATAAGTGGTATTCAGTTCTGTGGTTGTACCATAAATTGGGAGTTTCAATATTTCGAGAAATTCAAACGACTTGATGATGCATTGGTGTCTCAAGAAAAAAACCCAGAGGCTTTTTGCCTTTGGGGTACTGCACTACTTATTCGAACATCAATCCTGAAGCGACTTGGCGGGTTTGAAGAAAAGCTCTTTGCGTATTTCGAGGATGTAGATTTTTGTGTCAGGTTAATCCGTGCAGGATTTCGAAGTAAGATCGTTCCCAATGCAATAGTATTCCATGACGGTGCAGATGATCCAACCAAACGTCCTCCATACTATGTGTATCTAAATACTAGAAATAAGTATTTTTTTTGGATCAATCATCTCCCCCGAACACAGCGGTTTAGCTTCACAAGACATTACGTTGCAGGCGCCTTGTTGCTTGCGTCCTCATGGCATGAAATTAACGATAATCAAAAGGAAACTGCCACACTATTTGCCATTTGGGACGCCCTCTTAGGACGCGGCGGAATGTGGAACGAAGAGCGAATAGTACCAAGCTGGCTTCCTTCACTCTTACTTTCTCATCCATACATTTGGGCTAACTTTTTACGTGGAAACTTTTATCTCCTGATTCGACAGGCCCTGCAATATGTATTTTCTCGTTCAAAATAACAACAAATTTGATACTTATCCATTGTAACGCGCAAAGCACGTAAACCCCCGATTAAAGCCAAATGCACTGATGATTTTTATGTCCTGATTTCTCGTATTAATAATGAAAATTGTCGCAATACTCGCTAGCTACAACGAACAGAGATTTATAGGCGCCTGCCTCGACCACTACCTTCAGCAGGGCATACACGTCTATTTATTGGATAACGATTCCACGGACAATACCGTGGAAATTGCCCAGCAGTACCTCGGCCGCAATCTGATCGCGATCGAGCGCATCCCCAGGAACGGGATGTACCAGTGGCAAAAAATCCTGATGCGCAAGGAAGAGCTTGCTGACGAGATCGAGGCGGACTGGCTGATGCACGCCGACCCTGACGAAATCCGGGTGGCCCCCAACTCCAGGCAGACCCTCGCCGAGGCTTTTACCGAGGTGGACCAGAAAGGCTACAACGCGGTCAACTTCATGGAATACACCTTCCTGCCCGTGAGGGAATCGTCGGACCACGATAATGCCGAGTTCCAGAAAACAATGCGCTGGTATTATCCCTTTGCCCAACGCCACCCCCATCGTCTGAACGCCTGGAAAAAACAGAACCGGCGCTGGCCCGGTATGAAGGCTTTTCTACGCGAACTGGCGCGCAACCACCGGCTGCCCCCGGCGGTAAATCTCCGGGACAGTGGCGGGCACGTGATCCAGTTCCCCGGCCTCAAGCCCTACCCCGTCGATTTCAAGCTCAAGCATTACATCGTCCTGAGCCTCGATCATGCCATCCAGAAATACGTGAAAAAATCGTACGATCCCACGGAAACGGGTGCTCACGGCTGGAGAGCGACTATCAAGGAGCATGAGTTTCTGCTGCCTTCCCAGTCCCAGATGCGCCTTTATACCTCTGACGATGAACTGGACCCCACTAATCCGTTGAAGGAACATTTGCTGGTGCAGCAGGGTTGAAGGAAAATCCAGGGGAACTTTCCTTATGAAACGTACCGCCGTTCTTTTCAGCAGCCACTTGATGGGGAAAACGATTCTTGCCCGGCTGAATAAACTGCGCGAAGAAGTGCCACCGAATCATGATGTTTTCTTTTATTACGACGAAACCAGGCTCAGTCAGGCCCAGGCTGCACGGATAGCACCCGCTCTCGGGCATGGCAGCCACGACTGGCACCAGTACAAACGGGCCTGCCATTACTTTCCCGGAAAAATCCCGGGCAATGAGGATGGCATGCTGCTGAGTGCCTTTCACCGCTTGCCGGGCTATGACAACTACTGGTACCTGGAATACGACGTGGTTTACTCCGGTCACTGGGGAAGTTTCTTTGCCGATTTTGTGGACAATTCAGCCGATATGCTCAGCACCAGTATCGCCCGCCACGATCAGATTCCCGAATGGCCGCTCTGGAAATCGCTGGAGTTGCCCGATGCTGTAGCATTGCCGCGGCAGGAATGGCTGCGTTCGTTCAATCCCATCCTGCGATTATCAAGAGCAGCTCTGGAAATACTGGCAGAAGAATATCGCCAGAACGCCTGGGCCGGGCATTCCGAGGGGGTGATGTCGACGGTGCTTGCATACCGGGGATTGCAGATAGAGGATTTCGGTGGTGAAGGCGAATTTGTGCCAGACGGCAGAGAGAATAGGTACTATCGAAACAACAGGCTCGATAAATCGCTAAATCCCGGCACTTTCGTATTCAGGCCACCTATGGAAGCCCCCGGTTCTGAGCCGAACGTCCTGTGGCATCCAGTGAAGGATGCCAGCCATGACACCTGGGATCGAGAGTCGAAAGTTTCCGTCTCTTTTTTCAAGAGTCTATGGAATTTTTTCAGGCGATAGGCCAGCACTCAGAAGAATCATGCGTCTACAGGACTCGCTAATACAGCAAAGCGTTCGTAGAGTGAATCGTTGAATATCACACAGTCAAAATAATGCTCGGGTAAGCTCTCCAAGGCGTTTTCAACAGTTGTATTGATTACTTTCGCTAATCTTTGCTGGGCGACTTCGGCCGCGTCTGCAAATGGCTCGACCCCCCAAATTTGCAGTTGACTATGGGTTTTGAGCAAATTTCCCCTAAAAGCCCCCTGCCCGCATCCAACATCCAGCAGCCGTTTGGCTGAAATGGGAACGAAACACACCATCTCGTCACGCGGCTCGTCATAATATGTTTTTGAGAAAGAAGAGGTTTTTTCCGTTTTCATTTTCATTTAATCACCCCATTTGAAAAGATGGATTTTGGATGCCAAACAAGCTCATCTTCGTGTCAAACTGGTTGCACCTTACTCACAACATAACGAAACTTCCCCGATTTTTCCGCAGGAATTTCCGCTAGTTCCTCGATCTGGATATCTACTTCCTGGCCCAGCCGCGCCTTGAATTCCCATTCGATCTTTGCGGCCGTTTCCGAAGTTAATCCGCTTTCTGTAACAACGCAGACTCGAATAGTAGCCAGGCTCTCCTGTATGATCTTGAAGCTGCGTATTTCCGGCAGGTCTCGCAGGATGTAGATCAGGGCCAGGCCATGCATGACCGTCCCATCCTGGGCAACGACAAAATCCGTGCTGCGGCCCTGAATTTCGCGGATAAGAGGAAGCCCCCGCCCGCAAAGGCAGACTCCATCATCCAGTATCCCTATATCCCCCGTGCGATAGCGAATGAACGGAAATTCTCCGGTAGAAAGATGAGTGACTACGATTTCTCCTGCTTCGCCACAGGGTAGCGGGACCCCCTGTCGATCCACGATCTCCACGATAATATCCTCTGCCGTGATGTGCATGCCACCTTTTGGGCACTCATGTGCGATGAAACCTGCATCGCGCCCTCCATAGCCATTGGCAACAGGACATCCGAAGGTTTTGCTGATCTGTTGTCGCTGTTCATCGTAAAGCCGCTCGGAAGTAACGAAGGCCACCCTGATACCCAGGTCGTCCATTCGCTGCCCTCTTGCCTGCGCATGACGGGCGATATGGGACAAGGCCGAAGGGTAGCCGAAAAACATTCTGGGAGGTGCGGCGCGCAATTCGCCAAGGAAATGATCGAGCTTTTGTTCAGACATCTCGAACGCCGGGAACAATCTTGTTCTGAGCAGCCGATCACGCAGCATGCGAAGACGATCCTGCGCGCCGAGTTCTATGGGAGAGCCCCAGACCACTACCTCAGGATCGCCGATATCGACGTTCCACCAGCGCGTGGCGCGCCATTTGGCGGCCACATCGTGGCTTATGCGCTCGTTGCCGATGTAAAAAACCAGCGGTTCACCGCTGGAACCGCCAGTATTGAAGCGAGAGAGGTTCTGGGCCTTTTCCGATTTCAGCGCTTCGATATTCGCGCGGATCGCAGGTTTATCGAGCAGCGGCAAACGCGCCAGATCGGCAAGGCTGGACACCTGGGCCGCCTTGAAACCAGCCTCCGCAAATAGCCTGCGGTAATAAGGTACGTGCACTTCTGCTTCAGCCAGCAGATGCCCCAGCTTCAACAGCTGCAATTCCTCCAGGCGCTCCCGGCTCCACCACTGGGACACCTCCAGCGCCTTGCGTACCGATACCGTGGAATGATCCTTGAGACGCTCTTGCAGCGGAAAGAGAAGACCCGATACGAGCGATGTATACCAGTCCCTGTTTCTCATTTGTCAGGCTTCCGCGCTGCTCAGTGTGATCTGTCGGATGTGGCAAGAACCTGCTCATAGACACGGAACAGGGGGACGCGCACGTTTGGCCAGGTGTAGCGCTGCACACATTCAACGCCGTCCTCGATCAAACGCCTGGTTTTCGCCGCATCATTGAGCAGCCGCAGGACTGCGTTGGCCATCGCCTGGGGATCGCGTGCAGGTACGAGCAAGGCGTTCTTTTCATGCTCAACGAGATAGGGAATACCCCCCACGTTCGTACTCACCACCGGGACGCCGCTTGCCAAGGCTTCGAGTATCGATATGGGCATATTGTCGGCAAGGCTCGGATTGAGCATTACGCTCGCGCTGCGATAGATTGCCGCCATGCCCTCGTTGTCCACACGTCCGGTGAACGTCACGGCATCCGCTATGCCTAACGCGCAGGTGAGCTGTTCCAGCGCCTGCCGCTCCGGTCCTGATCCAGCCAGGGTAAGCTTCGCGGCGGGGTAGGAGCGCCTTATGATGTGAAAGGCGCGCAATGCAGTCTCATTGTCGTAAATCGGCTCCAGATTACGGGTGACGATGATATGAGGAAAACCAGGTCCGGCTGCCACAGTAGAGACACCCGGCCGCATCCCTGCTCCGAAGCGGCTCAGGTCGATGATATTGGGAACGATGCTGGCCGAAAAACCGCGTTTACCAAAAACCCCTTCCAGAAACCCGGAAGGAACGATAATAGCACTCGCTCTTGACAGGCTCGGCCTTACCCACGAAAAGGCGTTATCAAAGAAGGAGTCCGCTTCGCCTCCCCGGTAATTGATAATCACCGGCTTACCCCTGAGCCGCCCAATCCAGATAGCGGGAGCAGCAAACAAGTGCCAGGACCAGCCGGAATTGGCCATTACGTGAAATAATTGCACTCTGCCGGCGGAAGACCACAGCTGGCCGAGATAGGGCAGCAGCCGGAAACCTGCTCTTATCCCCTTGAATTTTCCAATCCAGGTGGGCCGATAAGGACGATTGACCTGGATCAGTTCCACCTCAATATCTTCTTCTCGCAGAAGCCCCGCCAACTGCAAGGTCTGGTTAGCCATTCCCCCCGACGGAGGAGGTAAAGGGCCAACCAATCCAATGCGCAAACCGGCTTTCATGACGGCGCTTTCCTTGAGAGGAGAGTGCCGTAGATCTCCTTATAGCCGGCCACGCTGCCCGCCCAATTGCGCTGTGTTTCGACAAAACTGCGCGCCGCAGCCCGAAGACCGCCCCAGGTATGGGAACTGGATATCAGATTCAATATCCGGACTGCCAGAGCGTCGGAATCACCCGCCTTGAAAAGTACGCCGGTTTTTCCATCCTGGATGAGTTCGAGATGTCCGCCTACATCCGAAGCGGCAACGAGCCTCCCCTGCGCCATCGCTTCCAACGGCTTGAGCGGAGTCACCAGATTCGTGAGCCGCATGGGCAACCTGGGATATACGAGAATATCGATCAGATTGTAATAGTGCCGAACCTGGTCATGGGGAACGCGGCCTGTGAAAATAACCTTGCCTTGCAGGCCCATTCGGGCTGTGAGAGACTTCAACTCGTCCTCCTGCGGCCCTCCTCCGACCAGCAGAATGCGGATGTCGGGATTTGCCGCCAACATCCGGGGCAGTGCGCTGAGCAGTACGGTCAATCCTTCGTAGGCATAAAATGAGCCAATGAAGCCGAGCAACACCTTGCCCTCCACACCGAGAGCGTTTGCAAGCTGCAAGTCCCCACGCTCGCTCATCCTGAAATTTTCGATATTCACTGCATTGGGAATGACAGTCACCTTCTCCGACGGAATGCCGCGCTTGAGGATGTCGCCGCGGAGTCCTTCGCAAATCGTGGTTACTGCATCAACATTCCTTAAAGCATAACTCTCCAGCTCGCGCGTGAGGCGATATCGCGCCCCCCATTCGCGGTGGGTGCCGTGATCCACGGCTGCATCCTCCCAGAATGCCCGGACTTCGTAGACGACAGGAATACCCCATTTTCGTCCCACGCGCAGGGCAGGCAAAGCGTTCAGCACTGGAGAATGCGCGTGCAGGATATCCGGTTCAACAATCTTGACCACCTCGGTCAGGCGGTGGGTAAGCGCCCCCATGACAGCCAGCTGATTCAGGACCGGCAGTCGCGCTTTCAACCCGGATGGGGGTGGGGTGCGATAAAAATGCCATCCTTCCACCAACTCTTCCGGCACACTGCAATTTTCCTGCTTCGATCCGGTCAGGTGAAAGGTTTCCCACCCCAGGTTCCGTTGTTCATTCAGGATCGAAAGAGTCCGGAAAGTGTAGCCACTGTGCAGGGGAATGGAATGATCAAGGATATGCAGAATTCGCATCAATTTTTTGCAGTGGAGTCAGGTCCAGCATGGCTTAACGGAAGATTTACGTGAAACTCCAGTCACGAGTGTACAGGAAGCCGTGCCGGATACTGTACATCGGTTGCAGGTTGATCATCAGCGGCAAACATCCTTCACGATATAAGTTGGCCGATTCTGCATTTGGTTGAATACCTTTCCAGGATAAATGCCTGCGACTCCGATCGCTGTGGTCAGAATACCCAGACTGAGCGCCATTAGGCATCGCTGATGTGAAACCCATGAGGGTGTCGCGGTCAGATCCGGATTCCTTGCTGGCCATATCGCTCCCGGGGCTGACCTGCCGTGATCATAACGGCGGCCCACGCTGCATACATGATGACCCACGGCATGACCGGAAAATGAAATCTGGGTTGTCCGGAAAAAACTATGGATATCAGGGTCAGGTAAATCATCAGGCAGTATCCGATGAGCGCCCAGGGCCAGGCAACCTTATCGCGATGCTTCATCAACAGGAAAGCCGCCGCGAACGAGCCCACAAGCAGCAGGGCATAAAAGATCTGGTTTATCCATCTCACGGTACGGAAAGCATTCCTGTATTGTTCATAGTATTGGTAGCCTGCCTGGTAGGCCCACTCCGCTTCGCCATTCCTGGCCCAGAGATGCCATATCTTCAGAGGGATAAGTTCTACAAACCGCATGGGGTTTGCCCTTATCCAGTCGGTTGCCAGCTTTCTTGCATGCCGGTCCGATTCCACCTGATCCTGAACCGAGAAATTGCGTTGAGCCACTAATGGATCATTTTCTTCGTAACCTCCGCTCGCTGTGGGATTGTTTCCAGTCAGGAGGGTTGCGCCGCCGTTAGTGGAAATCAGGACGAACTCCCCGAAAACCATCGTGTTCCGCACTGCCCATGGAACCAGCACCATAGCCATTGCAAGATAGATTGCAAATCCCTTGATGAAGTGGTGTCGTAGCTTATCCCTTCTTTCTTTGCTAAATACATGAAAAAGCACCAGCAGACCAGGCAAGAATACTACCTGCGGTTTAGTCAGCGCTGCCAGCCCGAAGACAATGCCGCAAATCCATACCCAGAGCCAATGGCTCCTTGTGATATAGAGATATACGCCAAGAAGCAGTAAAAAGGTAAAGTAAATTTCGGTTAAGATGAAAGAGGTGTAGGCTGCATGATTCGGATACAGGGTAAGCAGGAGGACGCTCAGACGCGCCGCGGCTTCGCTCCGGAAAATTCGTCTTGTCAGTTCGAGTTGCAAAAGAAAACTGACCGCTGCCATGACCAAATTAGCTATCTGTCCCACCAGTTTATCCTGGCCGAAAAGATAGAAAAGGATGCCAAGGAAGCCGGGATAGCCAACCGGCCAATAGGCTGTCGGATACCCGGCTTCCGAATAGCCCTCTCCGCTCGCTATGCTGATCGCCCTGTTGAAATACCAGCTTGCATCGGAGGTCATCTCAATTGGCACAAAGAAAATCAGCGCTGCGCGCAATGCCACGAAAAGCATGAAACACACCGGCAGGAAAACGTGCGAATCGAGGAGTTGAAACAAGGGGGCAGCAACCCTGTGCCGGCGTTGAAAGCGACGGACACCCTCAATGTTATTTTCTGGATCTGGAAGTGTATTCAAGGCTGGGAATTCGGAAAATTAGCGCATACCTTTTAACACAGGGTAAATCCGATATATTGACAAAGCCGATCCAGACTGCTGCCAGCTTACGCTCAGTTTAATGACGTTCTGTCGAGTAAAGAGCCGAAAGCAATTGAAAGCAGCCGTGAAATGCTGCTCCTTCCAGCTTACTCAATCCTTGGGCACAGGCGTATTCTTGAATGTCCAATAAGAATTCAGGAAGTAATTTATGAGCATGGCGGGGGCAATCCCGACAAGCTGGTGAATTTCCGGCGAGGCCTCAGGGAACAGAATGGATAGCACTACAAAAGTGGAATAACTTACCCCCAGGGATACGAGAGACACCATGTTGAACTTCAGCCCCTTGACACGGATATGGTCTTGAGACTTGCGCCAGCGAAAGGTCCAGTAGTTATTCAGCAGAAAGTTCGTGATAATCGATATTTCGATCGAGATAGGAGAGGCGATATATTTATTTACATTTGCCTGGAGAAGCAGTGTAAACACGCCAAGATTCACAACCACGCCGGACAATCCTACTATGGCGAACTTGATAAAGGTCTTTGAGCTGTGGAGACGTATCCACCAGGCATTCAGGACAAACTCGATGATGTCCGAGATTCCGAGCTTCGACTCGCCCTTGGTGCGATCTACAAAGTCCACGGGAATTTCCTTTATGACTGCACCGAGAGATACAGCCTTGTGCAGCAGTGCGACCTGGAAGGCGTATCCCTGAACACGAAGATCGTCAAAGGTGACTTTTTTGAGGAGAGAAGTTCTGATCGCCCTGAAGCCTGCTGTGCAGTCTCGAATTTTGTATATCCCGGCAACGTAGCGTGCAACGACATTACCGCCCAGGGAATTCATGCGGCGCAGAATCCCCCATTCCTTTGGAATGGAGCCGCCCTTCACATAACGGCTGCCAATCACAAAATCCGCGCCCTCCTCGAGCGCCGCCATAAGCCGAGGCACATCCTCGGGTTTGTGCGAGAAATCAGCATCCATCTCGAACACGACATCAGCATGAAGCTCATCCATCGCATGAATCATTCCGCGGATATAGGCGGCGCCAAGCCCTGCCTTCTTTCCCATCAGCAAATGCACATTCGGATTTGCAGCCTGCTTCGCCCGAACCACCTCTGCCGTGCCGTCAGGTGAATCGTCATCCACCACAAGAATGTGCATGTCATGAAGAAATTCCCGAGCGTGAACCTGTAGCGCATCAATCATTCTGCCAATGTTATCCCGCTCGTTGTAGGTCGGCAGAATCACTACAACTTTTAAAGTTGCCATAGAGTATCCACGGAAAGAGACAATTCCTTAACTTGTATGACCAGTTTTAGTAAAAAGCTGGGCTGTTACGGGGACTTCGATAGACTGAAGCGCGAGGCCGGAATTTCCTGCATCCTCCACAGCGCCTTGTCAAAGCTGCCTCCGCAATCACCCGAAGCCGGGTAGTACTAAGGATCAACTGACTGAGTGCGGTTGCTTGCGCATGATAATGATGAACGTATTCACCCGGTCCAAGGAATAGCGTCCTAAACATACGCATAAGTTTATTATTGACCCGGTGAGCAAATGGTATTATTAATTCGGCGGGCAAACAGTGCAAATGTCATACTGGCGGAAGCCGGTATCCGGTGACGTTCAAAGCTCGCCATTATTGGCTTGCGCTGGATTCCGGAGTGCTGGGTTCTGAGTCAGGCCGGGAATGACGGGATTCATAATATTTTCTGGCCGAGTCAATAGGGCCTGTTAACCTATATTATTGCTTGCAAAAGGTTTATTTGGATACAAGGATTCTGGATAATGCTTTTAATTTCAATTATTTACCTTAAAGTGTTAACAGGCTGGGCAGGAAATAATACATGTTCGGTCTTACCTCGCTGGAAACGGATGAGCCGCCGGAATCTTCGCATAAGCTCAGGAAATCCTGATACCCCGGCTTCGAACTCCACCTGAGAGAATTCTCACCGTCAAGAAAACGCCGCAACGAGACGTTTCGTATCCACATGGTTGAGTCCGGAGAAGCAGATGGTATGCGGAAACGTGAAAAACTGGTGGCGTTTATCTTGTACCGTCAATATGGGCGGCCATTGTGTGTGCCGGTCGAGCCACATATTGCCTCCTTGCGTCACATTGGTCGTGTTCCAGCCTGCTTGCCTTGATCCAGCCTCCCGGTGGCGTTCCTGTCAGCAAGAACGATAATCGCTCGAACGAGGTTTCGGTGTTTACTTGTCCTACACAAACCGGGAAAGAAGCGCTGATGAGTAAAACAGGAAGAATCAAACCGGCCGGACGAACGTTGTTCGAGCCTACCGAATCCTTCCCGGCTTCAGCTTCCTGCATACCCTCCATTTTTTCATGTCATTGTTTCTCCGATAAAAGACAAAACGTCCGAAGATTACAAGAAAATCCATTGAAAAGTAAAGCGATTTTACCTTCAAGAAGTAACGTCCTGCGACTTGTAGTACTATTAGCAGATTTTTATCCAGGATAGCAAAATTACCGGCAGAAGCAGCAGGAACAGTGACAGGAAGGAATTTATCGCGTCCAGCCAGCATATCCTGAAACTGAAGGAGCAGTGTTTTATAAACTCTTGCCTTGTACTGCTACCGCGTTGCCATCTTCGGAAAAATGAAGTGCGCCGTCTCGCAGTCCTTTTTTCATTTGCCCTGGCATCTCCGGTTCATTTTGAAAGCCTCATCTTGATACTCAGGGGTTGCAGCAATGACGTATTCTCAAAAATAAACAGCTCGGAGTAAATATGCAGCATATTGAAGAAGTGAGAAACATTCTATCTGACGTATTGAGCCTCGGTGAAAGAAGAAAATCGCTCAAGGAAAACTCCCCCTTGCTTGGGGCCATTCCTGAACTGGATTCAATGGCTGTCGTCAATGTCATCACTGCTCTCGAGGAGCACTTCGACATTACGGTTGACGATGATGAGATCAGCGCAAAAACGTTTGAAACTGTCGGCAGTCTGGCGCAATTCGTCGAGCAGAAGCTGGCGGAATGAAAACGGATCCGGGCTCGGCTCATGCAGAGCCTTTCTTTTTGCAAACCGGCCTGGGACAGCGTTTCTGCCTTTTTCATCAGCCGCATCCAGGCAGGAAATGCCAGGGAGCTATTCTGTATGTACACCCTTTCGGCGATGAGATGAACAAAACGCGGCGAATGGCCGCGGTCCAGGCAAGAGCTTTCGCTGCAATTGGATGGGGTGTGCTGCAAGTGGATCTTTTTGGTTGTGGCGATAGCAGTGGCGAGTTTCACGATGCCCGCTGGGATATCTGGAAGCAGGATCTGGCTTACGCCCGCCTCTGGCTCGGGAGCCGCCTTGCCGTTCCGGTAAGTTTGTGGGGATTACGCCTGGGCGCGTTGCTGGCCCTGGACTTCGCACAAGATGAAGCAAATGCCGTTGACCGCATCATTTTATGGCAGCCCGTTGTCAGCGGAGAAACTTTCCTGAATCAGTTTTTGCGGTTGCGAATGGCGGGTGAATTGTTCTCCACCGTCTCTGGGGAAAAATCGACAGGAACGGCTATGTTGCGTAAACAGCTGGAAAGAGGTGAAACACTGGAAATAGCGGGATACGAACTCGCGCCCGAGCTCGCGAAAGCGGTCGATAGCTTGAAAGCGGCTGAGCTGGCGGTCGGAAAAAGCGCCATTCACTGGTTCGAGACCATCCCTGAAGCTGGGCGTTCCATGCCTCCAGCCGGGGCAAAGATAGCCGAGAAGTGGAAGCAGAAGGGCGTCGACCTCCACATCCATCTCATACCATGCCAACCGTTCTGGGCCACCCAGGAAATCTCGGAATGTGCCGAACTGATATCGGCAACGACAAGTGTTTTTGCACTGGCAGCATGATGAATTACGAGGAGCGCTCCATTGTTTTCTGCTGCGGGAGCGATTGCCTCTACGGTATTTTAACCTTGCCTGAGCACGCCTCCTCAAGAGGTGTTCTTATTCTCGTCGGAGGACCCCAATATCGCGCAGGAAGCCATCGCCAGTTTACCCTCCTCGCCCGCCAGCTGGCGGCGAATGGCACACCGGTCTTCCGCTTTGATTTCCGCGGCATGGGCGATAGTGAGGGAGATGCAAGGACCTTTGAAAACGTGGAAGATGATGTGCGCCATGCAATAAATCGTCTCTTCGCAGAAATCCCTTCCCTGAGCGAACTGGTGATTCTGGGTCTATGCGATGCAGCATCCGCCGCATTATTTTATGCTTATCAGGACCGGCGAGTGACCGGCCTGATCCTGCTGAATCCATGGGTAAGAACGGAGGAAGGCTCTGCCAGGGTGTATTTGAAGCACTATTACACTTCGCGCATTTTCGAGCGCGAACTCTGGCGCAAAATATGGAGCGGAAATTTCAACTATGCCGCGTCTATAAGATCACTTTTCGGCACCATCAATGCAGTCGTGACAGAAAAAAGTGAAACTGCCCCCTCTGCTGCAAGGAATAACTCCAAGAATGGATGTGATTCTGCCCCCTTGCCGGAACGGATGTTTCAAGGGCTTGAGCGTTTCCAGGGAAAGGTGCTCCTGATACTCAGCGGCAATGATCTGACAGCTCACGAATTCTCCGACCTGGTAAAAGGTTCACCAAAATGGAAAAAACTGCTGGCTTCTCCGCGCTTTTCGCGCTTCAGCTTGCTGGAAGCCAACCATACCTTTTCCCGGCGGGAATGGCGCGATCAGATAGCGCGCTGGACAAGGGAATGGCTTTATTCCTGGTAGAAACCGTACTGGTTGCCATCCTGGCGGACCGATTTCAGAAAAATCCGGCTTCAAAAATTTTTGCGTCGCCTGATTGAACTTGACAACTGCTCCCTTCTATCTTGAGAATGTTTAGAACCCTTTCAAAGGGTGGCAGGAAGCTCGATAGCGGGTTCGATAGGGCGAATAACTGCTGAATCAGAGAAAGATTGACTATTGGTTCGGCGAACAAACAGTACAATCGTCATATCGGCGGAAGCAGGTATCCCGTGACGTTCAAGGCCCGCCATTACTGGGCATGGGTTGGATTCCTTTGCTGGATTCCGAGCCAGGCCCCGAATGACGAGATTCATGATATTTTCTGGCCGGAGCAATAAATTGAAATCAAACCTGGGATTAAGGGAATTTCCCTTCTGTCAACGCAGGTTCTGAGCCAGATAGAGTTCAGAGCAAGCAAGCTTGAGCGTAAGGAACGCTGATGAAAGTCCTGCCCGGCATTGCGATATTGGTTATTTCATTGATCTCCACAGATCTTCATGCAGCCTCTTCTGCCTATTGCGGAGAATTGACAAGTGGCCATGATTATATAAGCGGGGATAAGCACCTCCTGGGACTTGTTGAGCAGGCTCACTTTACCTCAAATATAGAAAACTTGCGTCATGGAAATAGCGGAAGTCTCGGAGGAGAGTTGAGTTATACCCTTATGATGTTCCCCAACCATCACCGCGCCCTGGCAGCATTCGGCAAGCTGTCGCTGAGAGAGAAAACCTTAAAACCCGTTGGGGCGAAATATTCCGTTGGGTGTTTTTTTGATCGCGCCATTCGATTCAAGCCAAACGATGCCATAGTAAGAATGGTATACGGCAATTATTTGCTGAAAGCTGGAAAGGCTGATGAAGCTACCGAACAGCTTCGGATAGCGGTCGGCCTTGAGCCCGAAAATCCCACTATCAACTACAATCTGGGCTTGCTCTACTTGAAACAGAAAGATTATGAACAGGCGAAAACTTATGCAAAGAAAGCATATGAACTGGAATTCCCGCTACCCGGCTTGAAGAATCAGTTGAAACAAGCGGGCAAATGGGATGAATAGGGGATGAATAACGCGAATCGAAGTTCAACAAACGTTTAGACGCCACTTGCCTCCTGTGCAGGGACAAGATGCGCGATGTACCAGCTCATTGCCTGCCTGAGTCCTTCATCGATGCGGTGGGACGGCTCAAAACCAAGTAATTTGGCGGCTTTCGTAATATCCGCCTGGGAATGCCGGACATCGCCCTTGCGAAAGTCGACGTACGTCGGTCGATGATTCTCCAGCTCCGGAAACCTCTCCAGCAACAGCTCGCGCATCATGCCATACAGTTGATTCAGGCTGGTGCGTTCATTCACTGCCACATTGTAAATCTGGTTCACCGCTCCCTTGTTGTCACTAAGAGCAGCGAGAAGATTGGCTTGCACTACATTGTCGATATAACAGAAATCCCGGCTGGTTTCGCCATCCCCATTGATGTACAGCGTCTGATTTCTGATCAATGCCGAAACCCACTGGGGAATAACCGCGGCATAAGCGCCATTGGGGTCCTGTCTTGGACCGAATACGTTGAAATAGCGCAGCCCGACGGAGTCCAGGCCATAGCAACGCGCGAACACGTCGGCGTAGAGTTCGTTCACATATTTGGTGACAGCATAGGGCGAGAGGGGACGTCCAATGACCGCTTCCACTTTTGGCAGGCCGGGGTGGTCGCCATAGGTGGAACTGGAGGCGGCGTAGATGAAGCGCCTCACTTGCGCGTCCCTTGACGCGACCAGCATGTTGAGGAATCCGGAAATATTGGCTTCGTTGGTTCGAATGGGATCTTGAATGGAACGCGGCACGGAACCCAATGCTGCCTGGTGCAAAACGAAATCCACGCCACGGCATGCATCCGTGCAGGTTTCCAGTTGACAGATATCACCCTCTGTAAAGCTGAAATTACCCCAGGCCTTTTCTCCGACCAGATCCCGTACCTGCTCGAGATTCCGCTGATAGCCGGTGGAAAAATTATCCAGTCCGATTACTTTCTGGTTACGCTTGAGCAAGGCCTCCAGCAGATTGGACCCGATGAAGCCCGCAACGCCCGTGACCAGCCAGCAGTATTGGCGGTCCTCCAGATGCCGCAGCGATTTTGGGTAAGCAGCCATCCTGGTGGACTATCCCTTCACAGTCTCCACACGTTTAAGCCAGCCTCTCGCAACGCGGCAGGATCGAACTGGGATTTCACATCTATGAAACATCCTTTGTCCGTGATTTTGGTCTGAAATTGGGTCAAGGGCATCTCAGTGAACTGGCGATGGGCAACGGCAACGATCATTGCGTCCGCGCGCGGAAGGTTCTCCCAGGATTCAAGTTCCACACCGTATTCGTGGCGGGCTTCTTCGGAACTGGCGACAGGATCATGGACGTGAATCTCTATCCCATAGCTTTCGAGTTCATTGATCAGATCGGCAACCTTGGAATTCCTGAGATCAGGGCAGTTTTCCTTGAAGGCCAGGCCGAGAACATTCACGCGCGCACTCCGGACGTTGATATCGGCCTTGATGATATGCTTGATCGTTTGTTCCGCCACGAATTTGGCCATACTGTCATTGATACGCCGCCCCGCGAGGATGACCTGGGGGATATAACCCACCATTTCCGCCTTATGGGTAAGGTAGTAGGGATCGACCCCGATACAATGACCGCCAACCAGCCCCGGGCGAAAAGGTAGAAAATTCCATTTCGTGCCGGCCGCCTGCAGCACTTCCAGTGTATCGATATCCAGTTTGTCGAAAATAATCGCCAGTTCATTCATCAAAGCGATATTGAGGTCTCTTTGAGTATTTTCGATCACCTTGGCTGCTTCCGCCACCTTGATGCTGGAGGCGCGATGCACGCCAGCGGTAATTATGCTCTCGTAAAGCGCCGCAATTTTTTCCAGTGTATCTTCATCGTCTCCAGAGACGACCTTGAGAATTTTTGTGAGGGTATGCTGCTTGTCACCCGGATTGATCCGTTCGGGCGAGAAGCCGACATGAAAATCGTTTTTCCATTTCATGCCGGAATGTTTCTCAAGGACAGGAATACAGACTTCCTCGGTTGCTCCCGGGTAAACGGTGGATTCGTAAATAACGATTGCCCCCCGCTTCATATGTTTCCCCACGGTTTCGCTCGCGCTCGCGAGGGGCCGAAAATCCGGCTGATGAGCTGCGTCTACAGGTGTTGGAACCGCCACGACAATATAATCCGCTTGTGACAACTCAGCCGGGTCGTTAGTGACATGAAGCTGCTCTGCGGCTTTCAGGTCATCGGAGGAAACCTCACCGGTCGGATCGATGCATTGCTTGTAACTTTCTACCTTGCTGCTTGAAAGATCGTAACCAATGGTCTTCCTTTTTTTTCCGAACTCCACCGCTAAAGGTAATCCCACATAGCCTAGCCCAACCACCGCCACCACACTCATCATTTATCTCCCGCTTTATACTTATAGAAGTTAACTTATAGACGTTATAACGGCACAAAACCAGATCACTCCATCCAGCATCATCATCCCATATCACCTCGAATACCATTGTACTGAAGGCCAGTTCCCGGACTGTTCATGGGCAGCATATCATAGCGAGAAATGACAAAGGAAAAAGGAAGAAGCTGGCTGTTGAGAATCAGCCGGCCTGCCTCGACTCAATCAGGGAACAAAGTTCATTGCATCCGGCTGCTTTGGAACACATTTCCCCGCAAAGCCTGGAGGCCGTCGAGGTTCGCAGCCAGGTAGTGCCTGATGAACCCGGGATGAGCAGCGTTTGCGGCAAATGATATTTTTAAGCGTTTCTACGCCGTCCTGCATTATCGTCCAATTTAACCGGAAGTGCGGACGCACCGCTCCGGCGCGTATTCGCGACGGCTTCCTCCCATATCCGCCGCAATGCATCCCACATGCCTGCCCGAACTGTGGTCAGATAAAGAGTATTATCGCTCAACCCGCTTACAAGGCGCTGCTGAGCTTCAGCCAGATTATGGTAGGGCATGCTCATGAAAAGATGGTGTGTTGCGTGATAGCGCAAACCAACCGGAGCCCACAGGCCAGTAAGGAAGTTGCCCGGCACATTGATGGAATCGAGATATTGCTCGGCAAATTCCATCGGGCGGTCGTCGGGATTACGATACGCATGCGCACTCAATGTACGCAAGGCGTTTATAAAAAAGATGAACATCGCGATGACGTACCAGAAGACCAGGAACCAAGGGGTCAGAATGTCCAGTGCAATACAGCTAACCACCGCAGTGATGAATACAAAAGCGCCAAACTCCTGGATTCTCCAATGCCTGTCGTTGCGGATTGCATTTGGGGCGCGCTTATAGTTCATATCTATGGTGAGTGAGGACGCGCGCTCCCACAGAATCCGGCGCAGCGGCGGGATGAAATACGACAACGGTGTGAGAAGCAGGAAACGAACGATGAAAAAAAGCGGCAGGATGAAGGACAGCAGCACATATCCCACCATGACCATCGGTTTCAAGGTTGCAAAAGGGATATATTCGCCATCTCCCGCAGTGCCATACACATCCCTCCTGTGGTGATCGTTGTGCACGCCATCATAGGTGAAAGAAGGAATCAGCAGAGGTATGCCGCATGTCACATTCCAGATAAAGCGAAACAGCCTGAAAGTGCCTTTTCTGAGATGGGCCAGTTCATGTACAAAGATAGCGGCACGATAAAAAGCAAACGTGGCAACGAGCATGGCCGGCAGCTGCCAGAATGAAAAGAGCGGCATGGACAGAATGATCAGAAAGGCTATCCAGCCAAGCGAGATATGAAAGAGAAAATCCAGCCAGTAGATCCAGGGATTGGGCGTCATGAGATCGCGGACAAGGTTGTGCGCCTCTCGCAGGGGAAATTCCTGTCCTGACGGTATCTGCATCATTACCGGATGCTTACTGTTCTTTGCCTGGTACTGACTCGGCCTGACGCGCTATCCACTCTCTTTCCCTTTTCCTTTCCACATTCCGCCATTATTTCACGAACTCGGAACACGGACTTCATTCGAACACTTCGGCATGAACCAGTCTCGCCGCCTTTTCATCCTTGCTGGAAACGACGGGACTTGCACCTGTCTCGATGGGCCATTCGATGGCAATCTCGGGGTCGTTCCACATAATACTGCGGTCAAAATCAGAGAAATAGTACTCTGTGGTTTTATATAAGAAATCTGCAATGTCACTGAGGACATAGAACCCATGCGCAAACCCGGGCGGCAACCACAACTGGCGGTAATTGTCTTCAGTCAATTCGACGCCCACCCATTGCCCAAAAGTGGGCGATGATCTGCGAATATCTACCGCCACGTCGAATACTGCCCCACGCACGACACGTACCAGCTTGCCCTGAGGCCGGCCGATTTGATAATGCAAACCACGCAGAACGCCCTTGGTAGAGCGGCTATGATTATCCTGGACAAACTGCACGTCAAGTCCCGTCGACTGACTGAAAGCCTGCTGATTGAAGCTCTCTAAGAAAAACCCCCGGCTATCTCCGAACACCTTGGGCTCGATTATCAGGACTTCCGGGATAGGGGTGGCGATAACCTTCATGTAACCACCCGTTCCTCTAGCAGGCGTCTCAAGTACTGGCCGTAACCATTCTTGGCCAGAGGTTGCGCCAGCTTCTCAAGCTGCTCGCTGCTTATGAAGCCCTGGCGAAAGGCGATCTCTTCGGGGCAGGCCACTTTGAGCCCCTGGCGGTGTTCGATGGTTTCAATGAAGTTGCTCGCTTCTATCAGGCTTTCGTGCGTGCCGGTATCCAGCCAGGCATAGCCCCGCCCCATGATTTCCACATTGAGCTGATCGTGCTTGAGATAAATGCGATTGACATCGGTGATTTCCAGTTCGCCGCGCGCGGAAGGCTTGAGTCCACCCGCAATATCCACCACCTGATTATCGTAGAAATACAGGCCGGTGACGGCGTAGTTGCTCTTGGGTTGAGCGGGTTTTTCTTCCAGCGAAGAAACACGATGATCCGCATCAAAGGCGACGACCCCATAGCGCTGTGGATCCTGGACGTGATAGGCGAAGACTGTCGCACCTTCCGATCTTTCCATGGCATGCTGTAATTGCAGATGCAAATCGTGCCCATAGAAAATGTTATCGCCCAGCACAAGCGCGCTCGAATCCCTGCCAATGAAACCCCTGCCAATGATAAAAGCATGAGCGAGCCCATCCGGGCTGTTTTGCACCGCATATTGCAGGTTCAAGCCCCAATCGCCCCCGTCACCCAGAAGCTGCTCGAAACGGGGCGTATCCTGAGGAGTGGAAATAATGAGGATGTCGCGAATACCCGCGAGCATCAACGTGCTGAGCGGATAATAGATCATCGGCTTGTCGTAAATAGGCAGCAGTTGTTTGGAGACTGCTTTTGTCACCGGATAGAGCCGTGTGCCGGAGCCCCCGGCAAGAATGATGCCTTTACGCTGAATCATAGTGGTTTCTCGAGAATTTCGGTAAGCATGCGCGCTACTCCTGTTTCCCACGGCGGCAAGCTTAAATCGAATACGCTTTGCAATTTTCCGGTATCGAGGCGCGAGTTTTTCGGCCGCCGGGCGGCGGACGGAAATTCACTGCTTGTTACCGGGAAAACATTTTCCGGTGCAACCGTGAGCTTGACTCCCTCCCGTCGCGCAAAGTTCAATACAAAATTCGCATAACCGTACCAGGATGTTTCACCCGCGGCAGCCAGATGATAAAGTCCCGAGATATTCTGCCGCTGCCTGCTTAGCCGTATGGCATGAGCAGTGATATCGGCCAGAAGCTCCGCGCCGGTAGGGGCTCCAACCTGGTCATCGATAACATTGAGGCTATCGCGTTGCTGAGCCAGGCGCAGCATGGTTTTTGCGAAATTACTGCCACGCGCTGCAAAAACCCAACTCGTGCGAAAGATGAAATGATTGCAACCCGAAGTCAAAATCGCTTGCTCTGCTTCCAGCTTGGTCATGCCGTATACATTTAAAGGATTGGTGGGATCGGTTTCTGCCCGAAACGCATTTCCACTCCCGTCAAATACATAATCGGTAGAATAATGCACGAGCCAGGCACCCAGCTTGCCGGCTTCGCGGGCGAGTATAGCGGGAGCAAGGGTGTTGATGATGCGGACACACTCCGGCTCGCTTTCAGCCTTGTCTACAGCAGTGTGTGCAGCGGCATTCACGATCACATCCGGCGCAACTGCCCGAACGGTATCCGTAATTCCGTCGAGACGGGTGAAATCCCCGCAGAATTCCCGCCTGCCAGAATCCAGAGCCACTACCTCGCCAAGAGGTGCAAGACTGCGCTGCAGTTCCCATCCAACCTGGCCGTCTTTTCCGAACAGCAGAATTTTCATCAAGCGCGCTCTTTATAATTCTTCTCTACCCAGTGCCGGTAAACTCCGGATTGAACATGGGTAACCCAGGCCGTGTTGTCGAGATACCACTGCACGGTTTTGCTGATTCCTGTTTCAAAAGTTTCAGCAGGTCTCCAGCCCAGTTCACGCTCGATTCTGCTCGCATCGATTGCATAGCGCCGGTCATGGCCTGGACGATCCGCCACATATCTGATCAGATTGCGATAAGGCTCGTCTAAGCGGGGACGAAACATATCCAGCAGACCACAGATCGTTTCCACAATTTCAACGTTGGGTTTCTCGTTCCAGCCGCCGATGTTATAAATCTGCCCTGGAATACCGTTGTCCAGCACGCGACGAATGGCGCTGCAATGGTCTTTTACGTAGAGCCAGTCGCGGATTTGCTGGCCATCGCCGTAGACCGGCAATGGCTTTCCCGCCAGTGCGTTGACGATCATGAGCGGGATGAGCTTTTCGGGAAATTGATATGGCCCGTAATTGTTGGAACAGTTTGTGGTGAGAACAGGCAACCCGTAGGTATGATGATAGGCACGCACAAGATGGTCGCTCGCTGCCTTGCTCGCCGAGTAAGGGCTGTTAGGTTCGTAACGATGCGTTTCGGTAAAAGGCATTTCGTCTTTTGCCAGCGATCCATAAACCTCATCGGTTGAGACGTGGAGGAAACGAAACTGCTGCTTTTCATTTCCTGTCAGTGTGCCCCAGTAACCGCGGACCGCTTCCAGAAGGCGGAAGGTACCCACGATGTTGGTCTGTATGAAGTCTTCCGGGCCATGTATGGAGCGATCGACATGGCTCTCCGCGGCAAAATTAAGGATAGCGCGCGGCTGATAGTCCTTTAGCAGATGAACCAGGAGGTCGGAATCACCAATATCGCCCTGTACAAAAATATGCCGCTTGTCACCCTCCAGCGTTTTCAGGTTCTCCAGGTTGCCGGCATAAGTGAGCACATCGAGATTGATGACCGCCTCATCAGATTGCTCCAGCCAGTCCAGTACGAAATTCGCTCCGATAAATCCAGCGCCTCCTGTTACCAGAATCATTTGCTCTTCCTTGAACTCATTAAGTTATTCTGTTTAACACGCCCTTGCTGCTTAGGAAGCCTGGTGATGGATCCTGATAATGGACAAAATGCAAAATGCGCTAAAACTCTTCGTTTTGTCGCAAATAACGCCACTTTCCCACGGGAAGTTCGCCAAGCCTTATCTTGCCGATGCGAACGCGTTTCAGTCCTGTGACGCTCAAACCAGCCAGTTCGCACATTCTACGAATTTGCCGTTTCCTGCCTTCTTTCAAAATGAACCTCAACTGGTCCTTATTCTGCTGGACCACCTCGGCACGTTTCAGCGCCTTTCCATCCAGGCTCAGGCCGTGACTCAAAAGATTCAGGGTACGCTGGGACAATTCTCCTTCCACGCGTACAAGATATTCCTTTTCAATCTCGGATTCGGCACCGATCAATTTCCTCGCGATGCGGCCATCCTGGGTAAACACAAGCAACCCGCTTGAATCGATATCCAGCCGTCCTGCCGGCGCCATGCCTCTCAAATTTGATGGACTGACACTGGAGGATGCATTGCTATCTTGAAACTGCGATTCTCTATTGATGAGGCTGATCGCGGGCTTGTATCCCCGCTCGGGTTGCCCTGAAACATACCCGACGGGCTTATGCAACAATACGGTGACTTGACCGCACTGCTGCGCCTGCGCCATGCGCGCAAGCTTTATTTCCTGCGTGGGAAAAACCTTGATGCCTAATTGATTGATGCGCTCGCCATCCACGAATACCCAACCTCGTTCGATATAGTCATCCGCTTCCCGGCGCGAACACAACCCCTTCTGGGACATGAGCTTGGATAACCGGATTTTTTCCATCGTTTCCTGCTGCTCAGGAAAAAGGTACCATGAAGTATAACGACCTATCGTTCAAGAACTGCACATTATAGTTTGAACGTCCGCACTGTTTCAGCTAAAATTGCGCCTTGCAGGCGCGTAGCTCAGCTGGTTAGAGCACCACCTTGACATGGTGGGGGTCGTTGGTTCGAGTCCAATCGCGCCTACCATATCCATTATCCTGCTTTCCTCCAGTAAAGGCATAGCGCGCTTAGCGCGTTTGGCTTTTCTCTTGCTTTTTGCCGCATGCTTTCTCTCTGCCGCATCCGATCATTTAAACCATCGAAGCGGGTCTTGAATTCAAGGTATGCGTGCGTACATTACGACTGGAGGCTCAAGAAGGTGCCTGAGCATTTTCTTGAGTGAAAAATCCCTTACTTCTTAAGAAAAGGGGAATAGGCAGAGAACAGCATCAGAAATCAGCTGGAAAGGGAAGAATCTTTCCAGGTACGGAGAGGATGGCATTTGTCCCATCGGCCATGATCTCGACAGAATCATCGTTAAAAAGAAAGGATCGGCATCGACAACTGTCAAATACAAATCCTGCCACACTCCCGTCCTTTATCCACAATGGCTGTTGATCTCCACCGGGCGTGCATGAGAATGCGTCAATAAAACGGCCCCCAAGGGGGCCGTATCTTTCTCCACGCAGAAGAGGCTTGCGTTTTTGCGTTTCGTCAATCAGGAATTTTTACGCTGGCTCCGGCGACGCACGACAGCGCCCATCAGGCCCAGACCTGCGAGAAGCATCGCGTAGGTTTCTGGCTCCGGAACCGGACTCACCTGGATCGATCCGCTGTAAAGACCGCCCAGGGTACCGTTGGTCATTCCTGTGATATTCAAATCAAAATTACCGCCTGCGTTCGGCCCCCAATGCAAAGTGAGAGCGTCGGATGTATTTGATCCTCCGAGTACAGCCGAGGCCAGGAGATGCTCATCACCGCTATTCCGGACTCCATCCGGGTCGGAAATCAGTGACATCGTGGAGAGGATTGTGTTGAAGGAACCAACATTTGGGATATCCACTGGAAAATTAATGACGCTGTAGCCGGAACCGCTGTTGGCAGGCAGACTGAAGGAAAAGACATCATTGAAATCTCCAGCAGGCACTACACTTCCGCTGAACGTGGTTGGCACATTATAAGACACCGTACCAAGCTGATCATTCGTAGGTGCAGCATTGGCGCCAGCACCCACGCCGGCCAGAATTGCAACAGCAACAGCTCGCTTCAAAAAAGTATTCATGATTTTAACCTCCTTAAGTACTTACTAGAAACATTGAACATCAACCATCTGTATATATAGCAGAGTTGACAATTTTTTTGTTGGTAGTACCTATTGCATCGAGACGCGAAATAAACCCGTGGGCCTCGATAATGAAAGATTACACTCCATGGGAAAATGATCAATAGACCGATAGGACTAGCCAGGAAAACTGATTGAGTCTTCAGCTTTCCTTTCTTCCATAAACGTCCTCGAATCGCACGATGTCGTCTTCCCCCAGATATGAACCCGACTGAACCTCTATCATCTCCAACGGAACGCAGCCAGGGTTCTGCAAACGATGACGAGTGCCCAGTGGTATGAAAGTGGATTCATTTTCCGACACAAGATAAGTCGTATCGCCACGGGTTACCTGTGCGGTTCCATGTACGACGATCCAATGCTCGGCGCGATGATGATGCATCTGAAGCGACAACGAAGCACCCGGCTTGACAACGATCCGCTTTACCTGGAAACGTTTACCCGAATCGACTCCGTCATACCAGCCCCAGGGACGGAATACCTTTCGGTGCAGTTCGCTCTCCGGTCTGCCCCTGCGCTTGAGATCGTCCACGATTTTCTTTACATGCTGCGTTTTACTCATGTGAGCCACAAGGATGGCATCAGGGGTTTCAATCACCACCATATCCTCAACTCCCACGCAGGCCACGAGCCGATGCCCGGACAGGGCCAATACATTGCGGCAATCATTCAACAGCACATCGCCTTGAGAAACATTGCCTTGATGATCCTTGGGCAAAACCTGCCACAAGGAGTCCCACGATCCCACATCGGACCATCCAGCAGAGAGCGGAATGAATATGCCGGCTGGCAACGAGTCATCGTGCGCAAGGCGCTCCATTACGGCATAATCAATCGAATCGCTCGGACAGTGCAGAAATTCTTCTTTATTGACGCGTAAAAAATCGCCATCGGCTACGCCTTTTTCCCAGGCTGCACGGCACGCTGTTGAAATATCGGGACGACAGGCATCAATGGCAGCAAGCCATACCGAAGCCCTCATCATGAATAGCCCGCTGTTCCAGAAATAAGAGCCGGCTTCGAGATATGTTTGCGCGGTGGCACGGTCGGGTTTTTCAACGAAGCGCGCTATCCTGCCTGCCCCACCCGTTCCCAGGGGCTCACCGGCTTCAATGTAGCCGTAGCCTGTTTCCGGCGAATCCGGCGTAATTCCAAATGTTACTACTGCACCATCCCCAGCCAGCGTCATGCCTGCACGAATGGCCATTTGAAAACGGGACACATCAACGATCACATGATCTGCCGGCATCACCAGCAGAACCGGATCGCTTCCCTCCCGCATGGCGGCGAGTGCAGCCAGTGTAAGTGCGGGAGCGGTATTACGTCCCACCGGTTCGAGCAGAATATTCCCTTTTGTTCCCATGAGCCGCAGTTGCTCGGCAATTACGAAGCGGTACTCCTCGTTACAAACGACGAGAGGCGCTCCAAGCTCGACATCGGTGAGCCCTTCCATGCGGCGGAGGGTAGCTTGCAACAGCGAGTCTTCACCGATAAAAGACAGGAGCTGTTTCGGATATTTCTGGCGTGAAAGAGGCCACAGGCGGGTTCCGGACCCGCCGGAGAGGACAATGGGAACTAATGATTGCATAAAGTTTTTATGAAAACGGGATCGCCGCTACTCGAGGGGCTTACCAGGCATCTGTCTCGGCACAGAACGGATAGCGACAAAGGAATCGAACGCCTAGTGTGAATTCTCGCCTCCATATCCCTTGGGATTCTGGCTCTGCCAGCGCCACGTGTCAACGCACATTTCTTCCAGTCCCCGTTTTGCTCGCCAGCCGAGCAGATCGGATGCAAGCGCAGGATCGGCATAGCATGAGGCGATATCACCCGGCCGGCGTGAAGCAATTCTGTGGGGTACCTTATGAGTACTCGCCTTTTCAAAAGCCCTTATCATTTCCAGCACACTATAGCCCGTCCCGGTTCCAAGGTTTACCGTCAGACATCCTCCTTGCCTCTTAATGGCTTCTGCATTGCGCACTCCAGGATTCTCCAGGGCCTCGAGGGCTTTGAGATGGCCTGATGCCAGATCCACGACGTGAATATAATCGCGCACACCCGTTCCATCCGGCGTAGGATAATCATTGCCCCACACATTCAGATACTCCCTGCGGCCAATGGCAACCTGGGCCACAAAGGGCATGAGATTATCAGGAGTTCCTCTGGGATCTTCGCCAATCAAACCGCTGGAATGCGCTCCAACGGGATTGAAATACCTGAGGATGGCGCAACGCCAGGAAGAATCACTGTGGTACAGGTCACGCAGGATTTCTTCGATCATCAGCTTGCTTCGACCATACGGATTGGTGGCAGAAAGCGGATGATCTTCCGTTAATGGCAGGGATCTGGGCTCACCATAAACAGTAGCGGAAGAACTGAATACCAGAGTTTTCACTCCGCACTCCGACATCGCCTCCAGCAAACGAAGGGTACCGACAACGTTATTATCGTAATAAGCCAGCGGTTGCTGCACTGACTCTCCCACGGCTTTAAGGCCGGCGAAGTGGATGACAGCGATTGCCTGGTTCTCCCGGAGAGCATTGCTCACGGAGGAGCGGTCACGGCAATCGCCTTGCACGACGCGGAGCTTTTTTCCGGTGATATGCTCAACCCGCCTTAATGCCTCGGGATGGCTGTTACAAAAATTGTCGAATACGGTGACATCAAGACCTGCATTCAGCAGTTCCACACAGGTATGTGAACCTATATAGCCTGCGCCACCGGTGACAAGAATCATAAGCGTCCTGCTTCATTAAAAAAAGAAATTATAATGGCTCTGCTGCCTTCGCAATAATTACACACCGCCGAGAGCGCGTAAACGATTTATCGTAATCCGGTTCCTCGGTTGATTCCTCCTTCGACCCCTTTCAATAATACTTGAGGATACGAAGCTCCACGTCTCAAGCAACTCCATTTTTTGCTCTGGGTTGGTAGCACCGTGAATAGTCGCTACAGGATGGCGCTAATCGCACCGCCACAGCATAGTTTCCCGTTTACGCCTGATTTACTTCCTTCACCAGTATATCCACTATCCGTTCAGCCGCTTTTCCATCCCATAGATGGGGGCGTCGGCTGCGCTTGCCTTCCCCACGTAATATCTTTCGTACCTCGTCAATGATGCGTGCCGGATCGGTACCTGCCAATACGTTGGATCCTTCTTCAACAGTGACAGGACGTTCGGTATTGTCGCGAAGGGTAACGCAGGGCACGCCGAGAGCAGTGGTTTCTTCCTGCAACCCTCCGCTGTCAGTCAGCACCACCGCGGCATCTTTCCATAGATTAAGAAAAGGCATGTATGCCTGCGGTCCTAGCAGCGTGATATTCGGCCCCAGCTCAATGCCAAATTTCTCGAGATTACCTCTCGTACGAGGATGGACCGGAAAGATCAAAGGCAGTTCAATGGCAATCTCCCGCAGCGCACCGCACAGGCGAGTTATCATCTCGACGTTATCCACATTGCTCGGCCGGTGCAGAGTCACGACGCCATAACGGCTTCCGTTGGCCGTATGCCTCGTCTTGAACGGACTTTTTTCAGGACTGGAAATATCGAAATCCTCCAGCTTTTTGAGCTGGTACAACAAATTATCGATCATTACGTGCCCGACGTAATGAATTGCGGAATCTCGCTTTCCTTCCCGCTTCAAGTGATCGATTCCGCTGGGCTCCGTCACGAAAAACCAGTCTGAAATGCTATCGGTAACGATACGGTTGACTTCCTCCGGCATCGTGATGTCGCCACTCCTTAAGCCGGCCTCTACGTGAGCCACGGGTACATGCAACTTTTTGGCCACAATGGAGCAGGCCAACGTCGAGTTCACATCTCCTACCACCAGTACCGCATCCGGGGGATCGGCTTCACAAAACTCTTCAAAGGCCATCATGATCCTGGCTGTCTGTTGCGCGTGAGTTCCGCCACCAGCCGCCATGAAGATGTCCGGCTGGGGGATGCCAAGTTCTTCAAAAAAGACGTCATTCATCTCCCTGTCATAATGCTGACCGGTATGGATGATTTTAAATTCCAGACCCTGGCGAGTCTGCAAAGCGCGCACAACCGGCGCGATTTTCATGAAATTGGGACGAGCTCCGGCAACAAGATAAATTTTTTTCATGCTGGCATAGGGCTCTCTGTTAGCAATATCCTCCGACGCTTATACGCGAAGAAACCGATGTTTGCGACACCGGCCAGCATCATCAAATAAATGCTTGGCTCAGGCACGAGGGACACTGACGTAGCCTGAAACATTTCCTTTCCGTCTCCAGCGACGACATCATGAAGGGTTTCATTATGTCCGTAGACCGGGTTTTTCTCTGCCTGAGCCACCCGATGAGCAAGAGTATCTCCTGCCTGGGCTGCCCGCTGAGCAAAAATATCCCCTATCACGCCGCTTAAGTCCTGCCCCACGCTCCAGCGCGAAAGTGTATCCGGAGAAATGCTTGATTCAGGCACGAGAGACATTAGCATGGACCGAGACATTTCTTTTTCGTCCCTGATGATCACTCCAGAGGAATATGTGGAAATAGATTCCGGACTGGGTGACCAATCATATAGCCCGCTCTTGAACCATACGCCTCGTTCGTCATTGAAAGTATTGATGTGATTTTTCTCTTGGAAAAGCAGCGTCCCATCTTTCCATAATTCGAGAAAACCTGTATTGTTCGTAGCCCACTTCACGTGCAAGTCTAAAAACGTCCAGCGTCCGGCCTGAAGATCCCATGAGGTCAATTCCCGGCGTTCATAATCAGCCCCGGCGATTGAGCGAGTACCTGCTGGCGAGGTAATCCTGTCGTAGTCGAATGCATTTATGAGCTTTATCCTCTCACCCTGAACCAGCACTGCAAGAGTAGGATTCCGACTATGACTTTCCCTAATATCAGGGGTGTTATGGATTTGCGCTATAACGACATCATTTTTCGCTGTGGCAAACGTTTTTGGAAGATAGTAGCCCCAGGAGTACCACCGTTCCGAGCCAATGGGATCCTGGAAGGTGCTTAATTCTGAGCGATAACCTCCATATATGGCTAGATCCCCATGAACATGAGTTGCGCGCATCACCCACTGACCGGAACCCGCTGGATCACGAACCCGGTCCAGCCGGGATGGAATACCGTTCGGAGTCAAAGCACCACCGGAACGCGTTCCATTGGCTTCGAGCGCCCGATAACCGGAAAAATCCCCCTTACTTAATCTTCCATCGAAAACTATATCAGCACGAGCGAAACTAAAAGGAAACGTTAAAGCAAAACATAAAACAAACACTGTAACCCTGTTCATCCCTGCTCCAAAAAAATACTAATTGATACGCCAGAATTCCTCTACCAAGGATTTTGTATTCCGGATATTTGTCTTGCTCGAAGCGCCGAAAACGATGGCCTGTATATTCGGCTGCTTGCAGACCCACTCGATTGCCTCCCTGGCTGGAACCGCCCCAGACGCGAACACCGACATCGCAATGGCCCGGAACTTCTTCTCATTCAGCGCCCGCTCATAAGCCTCGAAACCGCCACACATGCGAAACCCGATCTTGTTGATGTTGGAACACACAATCGGGTTCTCGATCCCCACCTCCTCGAGCGCATCCAGCAACTTCGGCATGTTCATCGTAATGAAGCCGGGTTCGGCGTCATAGCGAGACTTGATGTGGTCGGCAAAAATACGGAAAGCCGCATTGAAGTCGAGACCCAACAGCAGATCGACCACAACGTTTTGAAGAAAGATTACAGGAGTATTCAAACCTGCAAACATCTTCATTTCCGCATCCACCAGTAAAGTGGTAATGCCTTCGATATCCTTTCTTGCAAGGGACATTCCCCCGCGCAGCGCCGCATTCACGATGCCTTCTTCTGGAAGGAAGCGCTTCAGTGCACCCACCATCCCATCCTCGGTAACCGCATTTGCATATTTGTGGGCGTAGGGCATGCATGGCAAAAACTGAAAGTCCTTGTAACGCTGGGGATTCGATCGCATGTGATCACAGACCATCGCGATGCGATCATGGGTAGTGCACATGAAAGACGTGACGCCTTCATCATAGGCGTTATCCAGTACGTCGATGACCGCTGCCAGTTCCTGAAAGCGCATCATCTGGGTCCGCGCTTTCTCTTCTGACATATGGTTGACCCCAAAAAACTGATTGTCACCAAACAACAGGCGTTCCATTTTTATCTCTTCCCTTGAATGAGAGGCTGCGATGAGTGGCTGCGTTAACTCACTGCCTTGCGGCCGCCGAATAGCAGACCGAACTTTTTTCCCGGCGCCTGCCGCGGAGCAATGCCAGATGTAACGGGCGGGCGCCTTTCCGCATCGGCAATCATCATCGCCATTACCCGATCCGTCATTACGGCCTCTTCGAAGGAGTTGACATTATCGTTTGCGCGCGCCTCGATACAGCGCACAAAGTAATCCAGTTGCGCAGAGTATTCTTCGCCACGCAGGTAGAACCACACTGCTTCAGTCAGATCTGTCGTATAACGCACATTCCATCCCCGCTGATATCCTGCGGGAACAGCCAGATCATCGCGGATATATACCTGGCATTCCTGGCGGTCAGCGTATATACGCCCCCGGGTACCCCAGAGAGTCACCTTCGTAGTCATCTTGCGATAGGACTCATCGCTCCAGTTCACCGAGATTTGAGCGCTCTTTCCATCGTCATAATACAGCGTACTGAACACTTCATCTTCCGTGTCTCTGGAGAAAATTTTATTCAATACCGAACCGCCCACATTTTGAGGCGCGCCGAGGAACCAGTTTACCAGGTTGATCGGATGGGCAGCGTAGTCGTACAGGCATCCGCCCCCCTCGGTACGCTGTGTGCGCCAGGTGGAACCCTTGGGCTTGAGCACTACCGGACCATACGCCTCGGCCAGCACATGTGTGACAGTACCGATTGCTTCTGCATCGAGCAAACGCTTCACTTCCTGAAAAGCCCCTACAAAACGGTTGTGATAGCCGACCTGATTGACCAGGGTCTTCTCGGTAGCGATGCGGGCAAGCTTCTCGCCCTCTGCTATATCGAGGCAAAAGGGCTTCTCGCAAAAAACATGGAGATTTTCATTGAGCGCAGCCTCGACCATCCGTCCGTGCGAACGGGAAGGGGTAGCGATGATTATCGCATCCAGTTCGATATCGCGTAGCATGACATCGAAATCCGTGTAAGTGCGAACGCCAGTGTACTTACTGAGAACATCCAGAACATATCCGGTCGAGTCGCATATCGCTTCGACCTTCACATCCGGATGGGCATTGATCATGGCATAATGCGACAAACCCATTTTGCCTAAACCTACTACTCCAAGGCGCACCATAGTAATTACTCCCAAGCAAAAATTATCTGTTCAGAATTTCGTTTTTGATCATCTCGTAAGCTGCCCTTCCCTTTTCGAGCAGTTCACGATTGGGCGGACGGCTCTCGGTCAGATCCAGGTAGCGTAGTGCGTCCTCTGCCATCAATTCGGGTTTGTGCGCAAACGCTCCCGCTTTCAGCAAATAGCGATCCACATCCAGCAACTCATCCTGATAGACAGAAATGGTCGGAATACCAAGTACTGCCATTTCGCGAGTCATCGTGCCGCCCGCCCCTATGAACAGGTCGCAGTCGGGAGCAATATCCGCGATATCAAGTGCCGTGGTCACAACACGTACGTGGGAGAACTCGGGCTTCTGGTAATGGACGCTCTGCTCCTTGCCTCTGGGCAGCAGCACGACATCCACGTGGTCCTGCATTCCAAGCAGAAGATCATCGAGAAAATTTCGCTTTCCCTTGTAATATTGCGCGGTCCAGGGTTCAGGACGGACATAGACGACTTTGCGCGATTTGGCCTTTCTTTGCCAACCTCCTTCCTTTGACAGGCGCGCATCCAGTTCCCATAAATAGATGCCCTCTTTTACGCCAGGGTAATGAATCACCTTACGGGGATTGGCCCCCTGCTTCTTCAATTTCCCTAAGCTCAGGAACTCGGGCACCATGATCCTGCTCGCGCAGATGAAGGCCGGAATATTTCCCAGCGCATGCTCATTATCGTTCATATAAATGGAACGCACCCCCAACAAACGGGAAACGCCCGGGGAATGGAACGAACTCTGCGAGATGGCGACGTCTATGTGCCGTTCGGCAAGAAATTGCCGCAACTGCATTACCCGAACCGGAAAACCAAACAGTTTTGCAGACAGTCTGCCGCCGTAATGAAGGCCTATTACGCTGTGCTTGAATCCATGAAGATCCAGCAAATCAATCGTGTTTGCCAAAGGTCTCGAAGTGATGATGATTTCATGATCCCGTTCCAGATCGCGGATCATTGCCGCGAACATGTTCACATGGGGTGAATTCGTGAGTTCTAACCAGATTCGCATATCCTGAACACCTAAGCATGTTTTCTCCACCTGGAATGATGACCTCAGGCCCAAGCAAGACTATAGTTTCAATTTCAACAACTGGCTCAACGGCGACAAGCTTCATGCCGTAGTGGGGCTCAGCAATCGCCGGCTAAGCCGTGGTTTGGGTTGTGGACCGAAAGTCCGGATACGCCTCGCCCCAAAACGATGGTCCTGATCGGGTTCCATCTTGGAACATCGTCCGGCCTCGGCTCAAAATGATGGCCCAGATACTGCTTGATTCGCGGCTAGGGCTGACCGGCGCAAGCCGGTGGTTTAAGCCTTGAGATGGAAAATTAAGCCAAACAAGGAAACTCTGCTCAGCGTGGCCATTTCCTCACCGTTTTTCATGCAGTACAGATTGAATAAACTCCTGTCGTCTTTCCGAAGGCACGAAAATGAAGTTGTTAATATAAATTCCTTTCCTTTCCCAATGACTCTTCCAGCCACCGATGTTCCGGCTATCTTGATGCAGTTCCCTGTCAAATTCATTTAATGGACGCGCCCGGTCATTCAAGAGGAAAAAACCGGAATAATCGAGATCCGTAAGAAAATCGGTCACGTCTCTAATCGCGTTTTTTCTGTGGCGATCCTCGATCTCAATGAGAAGTGAGGGACGGTGTCGGCGCACTGTGTGCTCACCCCCCTTCAATACCGCGAGCTCGTGCCCTTCTACATCGATCTTAGCGAAGCCGACATTGTCGAGAGCATAATCGTCGAGTCTCCGAACTGGAACGACCACCTCGTTCAGGCAGCCGCCATCTTCATCTTCCAGCAGGTTACTTGCTTCAATGGTACTGCGACCTGGGTCTTCAATAGGAGTCCTAAGTTTGATCTCGCCCGTCAAGTCGGAAAGTGCAACAGATTCGACAGAGGCATGATGCGCTGCACGTGCAAGCACGGACTTTAAGCGAGCCGCTTCTGCAGGCCGCGGCTCGAAGGCAATACAGTATGCGGAGAGCCTAAGCAGATGCGCCATGTACAACCCGCCGGCAGCGCCGATATCGAGCGATGTCTTCCGCGAATCACAAAGATACGGCAGTAAACGAAGCTCGGGTTCGGAAAAATTACGCCCCAGGGACTTGAACTTGAATAGAGCGTAAGCATTTGGCGCGAACCTCTTCCCCATCGACACTGAAATTTGCTTTAACGGTGCAAGGACTTTGTTCATGTTGGATTACTCCCGTCTGCCAGCTTCCAAACCAATTTTGACTTCATGAAATACTTACGGCGATGGAACAGAATCAGCAGAAGGACAGAGCAGATATCCTTACAAATAGCAAATTCGTGTTGCATCATGATTTAATGGGATAGCAACTTACGACTGGCCTTTTCAACCCTTCTCTTACAACCCTTTCATATGCCCCCAACTCAACTCTGTGGAACAGCCCTGAGATCTTCATAAATTCGAGCGAGTTGTCCCAGCACTACAGGAGGGCTAAATCTTGCCTCTACTGTCCTTACTGCATTTTCTGCCAGCATCTTACCAAGACTGGAATCTTCCAGTATCTCCCTTAAAGCTTGCGCCAGGGCGTGGGCATCGCCGGGTGGAACAAGCAAGCCGTTTTCTCGATCCTTCACCACTTCCGGTATGCCTCCGACGGGAGTTACAACGATCGCCTTTCCAGCCGCCATTGCTTCCAGCATAGCCATCGGCAAGCCTTCGTCATAAGAGGGAAGCGTGAAAATCGATGCACGAGCAAATTCGTTGGCCCTCTGATCGGCGCCTATCCAGCCATGAAACTCCACGTTAGAGCCTATGCCCAGCTCATCCGCCATTTTCCGTGCCGAGTCAAGCTGTCCATCTCCGCAAATGGCTAATTTGACATGCGGAAATGAATCCTTAAGCAAAGATAAAGCTTTCAACAGTTCGAATATTCCTTTCCGTTTTCCTACATGCCCAAGGAATAGAATTCTTCCGGCCTCTTCCATTTGTTTGGACTGCGTCCTGATCTCGACAGAATTGGGGAAAACCTGAATGTTAGCCGCGGGAGCGTAAATTGAGAGAAAAACTGCCCAATTTTCGGATAGCGCTAACACTTTGGAACTCCTCTCGAGAGTTCGCCGAATCCACCACTTCAGGAGAGGCCCGGATTCCTTCGTAGCAAAATGCTGAAATTCAGCCCCGTGCAAATGAAAAACTGTCCGGCAACGGAAAAATCTTCCGATAGCGAGAAAAATGGATTTTCTAATAAAGCTTGCATGAGAGGCCGAGTGAACATGAACAATGACTGGTCTGGCAAAAATGCAATGCCATAGGACTTGCCAGGTAGAAAGAAGCATGGTTGCCACCTTTTCAAAAGGTGTTCCCTCCCTGTGTGAAGCAATATACCTGACGTTTTGCTGGTCGAGAAAACCCTCCTCTCCAAGCAAGGTAACGACCGAAGCTATGCCTCCCTTGCCCGCGGGGTCTGTTCCCAGCATAAGAGATATCTTTCTTTTATTCATTTCGGGAGATCTTTCTTTTCAGCACGAAGGTAGCATAACCAGGAATCGCGACATAACTTACGTATCCTGTAACGGAGGGCCAATCGAATCTGATTCAATCGCATTTGCTTCTTTTTCAAATTGTTAATATCCTCCTTTGCTTAGGAGAATTATTGCAAATAGAATTTAATTTTCCGCTCACATTGAGCTGGCTTTTTAACAATGAAAAAATGATCAGCACCGAGGTCGAATGTCTTTAGTAAATTGAAAAATAACCGTCGGAGAAGGAGATTCTCAGTGTCAAACCCTCTTACAAAGTTCACATAAGTGCTTAGCGTTTGGTAATCAAGTTGTACTAAGCCGTAGCGCATCAAGAGGATGTACAGGGATTCTTTTGTAAAAAGATTAATATGATGGGGAGGCGCTATCATATTCCAGTTTTTTAATCCCTTTACCTTTCGATGAATACAAGCGGGATTAGGTGTAGTAATAACTAGAAGCCCACCAGGCTTAACCCGGTTTACCAGATGGGATAAAAACAGTTGAGGATCTACTACGTGTTCCAGTACATTCAAGCAAGTGACTACGTCATAGTCGAGATTATGTTGAGTAAGATCTTCTCTAATTAGCCTGATGTTTAAGACGTTCTCAGCGAATTGGACTTCTTCTTGCGATATTTCTAATCCGCTTGCATCGAAAGAAAATTCTCTTGAAGCTAAAGCCACAAAATATCCATTGCCTGCACCAACGTCGAGCAAAGATGAGCACCCATTAATTTTCAAAATCTGATCTAGAATATAGCGCCATCTGAATCCCCATACTTCTTCGATACTTTGTACTGTTTTATGCTGCATAGTATAGTACTCTCCAGACTCATATTGACCATGGTCGAAGTCAACATCAGCCATGATGCAGCCACAATCAGGACAAATAAATATGTCTCTGGAATTTATGGCAAATCTTTTTTGACTTAAGCGATGATTAGGATCAGCCACGCAAATTCTACCGGTATTTTGCATTTTGTCCCTCCATTTTGGATTGCTCACCGCCTGCCTCTCGATTAGGGCACTATTTCTCCAGCATAAGGGTCTTACCAAATTCTCTATTTAAGAAGGTTTTCCGTTACTCAAAGTCTGGTGTATTTACAACAGTAAGGTGGCGCCGAATAGAATATAGGGCATGTATCCATGGAGAAAGGTCAGTGCTATTTGCCGCAATTTCATTTCTATAGACTTGATATCTATCTCAGGGATAAAACAGTAGCGACATTGCTTGCTTTATTTGGCAATATGGATACTCTCCTTACCTACCGTAATGTCCCGGCTGCTTTCGAAGTTTCCTTTCTCTATCGGAGTGTTCTTACATCCCACATCAACCACTACCAGAAACTCCACGGTAGTCTCTCGCTCTTTGTTCCGGAATTTCCCATGCCACTGATCTTTCATTTCAGGTATCCCTTGAGCTTTGCCTTCGGTTATTTTTCCAGGTGGAGAATCAAACTTGTTGTTCTGAAGAAATTCGATCCCCTTTGGCTGTAGCACATCAATGCACGCGCGGGAGGTTTTACTCTTCGTCTCGATCGATGTTGCAGCTTTGACCTCGAATGTATTGGCTGAATGAATGTTCCATTCAAATTGCCGTGCAACCGCAGAACTCAGGGAATCATGAATAACGAGCACATTTTCGTCCCGCAAATACCACAGGCGCCTCCTGGCCTTCTGCAATTCACCCTCGTATGCCGCCAATGCATCTCCTTCTGCGAAGTCGACTTTCCCGTTACTGTGGAAGTCTACCAGTCTCCCCGCTGCCGTTATCTGGTCAGGGCCGGTTTTCTCTGCCTGGCCTCTTCCTCCGTCGAACGTAATGGCATTATGCGCCTTGGTTCTCCAATACCATCCTTTCCAGTGAGGGGAACCATACCAGTCATAATACCCACTGTCGATCAGCAGTGGCTCGCCTTCTGAAATCACGACAAACGAATTGTTATCGGCATGACTATGGACGAATGCCGCGTAAGGACTTGATTTAAAGTAAATGGATGTACGTTTGGGATCAGCCCAATGACTGTGCATGGCTACCCAGCCGACGCTCTTGAACGCACATGAGTTTTCTTTCGGAGCCTCGCCGGATGTATTTGTCCTTGCATGTGACGCCGGGTTGGTCAGTTCGGACAATGGGGGCGGAGAACCAGTCAGATTGGCGGAGTACCAAAGAGCGAGATCATTATCGTAGCGATTTGCATATGCTTTAAGTTCTTCCTCCCACGGCTTTCTCTCAGCCCCGTCCCCAAAGGCAAATGTCGGACTGCCCGGTGGATTAAAGCATGCCATGAATTTGAGGAAACCTTGGGACCATGGCTTTTCATAGATATTGACGCCCGTTGTGGCGGCAATTACATCCCACAGATCAAGTAAAACATCAATGGAATATTGGGCATATGCCGTGCCGTTTGCGAACCCCCCATCCTCGCCTCCCCAGGGACTTTGGTAATGCACGTAAAAACGAAATGAATCGCGGAACCACTGCTCAGCTTCAGGTATGCTGTCAATCATAAGTGCCGAGATGGCGGCGAGATAGCCGATATTTGTGCCCGCGTGAGAATCGAATGGTGTTTGCGCCAGGCGCCACCCCGAAGACTTGAGATCAGAATAGATCTGCCCGACCCGGTTCTTGATGATGCCAAGCCATGCCGCTCTTTGGGCAGCCGATAGATCATCTGACAAACAATCGTAGGCAATAGCGAGTCCCCATGCAATGGCGCGATTACCCTGATCCTGATTCGCTTGAGAGGTGGATCCGCCAGGGTCGAGTGCAGCAAGCGCGTTACCTCGACGCTTCGCTTCGTCGAGGTACGAACGCTGCCCAGTAAGTTGCCAAAGCAGGGAAGCAAGTCGTAATTGATTGGATTCATCAGAAGTACGGGATCGAATGGTTGTCAGTGAAGCGACCCAAGCTTTTTCGTCCTTGGAACGCGGCACCAACGCTACGGAGTTTTCGTCCACGGGTGGCTTGTTGGCGCCACTCTTCACCCGAGATTCTAATTGCTGGATAGTGGAAGCCTGCTTGGCCCTCCTTTTAGACTGACCAGCCTCTGCCGGAGCATCGGTACCTTTTTCGGCAGTGGAAAGTGAACGTGGCCGAGTGCGCGCTCTAATGTATTTTAATATCATTTCCTCAGAAGGAACTTCAAACACGATTGCATCAGGCGAAATAGAGAAACTGCGTGCATCGCTCCATTGTCCACGAGAACCGGTCGGTCTGACTTTCCAGGCATACTTACCCGGCTCTAATCTGGATGATGGCAAGAACCAGTTCTGGGTTGTTTGCCATGTATGTATCTGGTCACCAGGTCCCTGGAGGAGCAATTCATAGCCTTGCACTTGCTGTTGTGGGCGACTCCAACTGAATCCTGGCGGATTCTGGATAGAAACTGCGCCTTGGGCAGGCTTTGGTTGCACCAGCTTGGGGTCCTTTGGTTGTATCCAGTCAGCAGGAGCTGTCTGCCTGTTTGAAGGCGAGATGCGCGCGACGTTCAATCCCTGCTCCGTTTCCGGGGTGGTGCAACCTGCTGTCACAATGACCAGAACCATTAGCAACGAACACCGTATCGCCAGCTCACAACGCTTCTGGCTTTTTCCGTAATCAAAGTACGATAGTTTTATCATTTCGGCCACCCCATAGAATGATTAATATCAAGTACTTGCCTGGATTAAACTTTGAGAGTTACAGTCATCATCAAATCTCGCTACTTTACTGCTGGCATGGCCCAACCTAAGGAGCTGCTGAAGTCAGCCGCACCTTTCTAACTGAGGCATAAACATCAATTGTTTTGTCGGCAATAGATCTCCAAGAAAGGTCTCCGTCCCTTAGCTCGCTCGCCCCTGCGGCCAGCCGTTCCCAAAGCTGGTCCTCAGTAAGAAGAGTTTCGATTGCATCTGCCAGCGCGATGGAGTCTGACGGAGGCACCAGCAGACCGTTTTCCCCACTTCTGACCAGTTCCGGTATTGATCCCACCGCGCTGGCTATTACAGGGCGGGCGAAACCCAATGCCATCGCCGCAACACCACTTTGGGTACCCTCGACATAAGGAAGGATTACCGCAAAAGAGTCAAGAAACAAATCGGGGATTTCCTCCGCACCGATATATCTATCCAGGATCTCAAAACAGCCAGCTTCTTCCATGCGCCGCTTATGTCGCGGCAAATCCGTACCAAAGCCGGCGACCACCCCAACCACTGGATAACCTTTATCTCGTAACATTATGATGGAGTCGACAAAATAACCGAGTCCCTTGTATTCATAGATGCGTCCAAAAAACAGCAAGCGGAAACCGCCAGGGCGTACCGGGGCCTTGCTGAGACAAGGTCCCAGAGGACCATGTGGAATGGATTGAATTTTATCTTTGAAGTGAGGACACTCCTTGATCAAGTCATCAGCAAGCAAACGACCGTGGGTAATGGCCATATCTGCGGCCCGCCTCATCAGGGGACGGTATAGCCTGAAGCGTGAATAGCGTAGGCGATTGGAATCTGTTCCTGAATGTGGAGTGGGATCGTGCACGGTAAGTACTGCCGGTATCGAGCGCAAGAAATATAGCCCCAGAATTATCTCGTCGCGAGGATCTTCCTGATAATGAATCACATCAGGCTTAAACTGCCGGATTGCGCGTACAAGCCGTCCTGCATTGCCAAGAACCTCGATGGGGGTGCGTGGCCTTTTCATTATCAATAACGTCAAGGAGGGGTGACGGATACCGGCAATCCAGTCTGAACCGAGCTCCAGGTCAGCATTACCACGATACAGAACCAGGAGCACCTCTCGACTTTCGGCTATTGCAAGCGCCAAATTCAAGGCGTATTCGGCAAAGTGCAGGGCAACAAGGACGACACGGGGTTTCTTCATCGGAAATTTCCTGCCCTCAAAAAATGTGGCGGCCTTGGGGCGGGCTCATGAGCCTGGTCGCGCCGCTTGGCTCCTCTATCGATTACATAGAGGAAGTAGGCCAGCATTGCCATGGATTCCGCTCCTAGAATGGCGTTGGGCTGGAGTGGCACTTCAAACGTCGCTCGAACGAGAAAGATGACTGCCAGTGCAATGCTGCCTGCATGCGTGTATCGGGTCGCGCGTATGGAGTAGCGAAAAACAAAGTAGAGAAAAACCAATAGTGTGGTCAAGCCCACAAGTCCGGAACGGACAAACACGTCAAGAAACAAATTATGAGCATGTGCTGCACCGAGCAGACCCCATCGGAGCCGGTTCTCCAAGCTCCAGAAGCCTAAACCCTGCCCGAACAGAGGATTCTCCATCCCTCCTCGCACAGCGACTTCCCATATCCAGGTTCGTCCGCTCGCCGTGGCCAATCTGCCGACTGCCCGCGAATCCAGATTGCGTTCAAGTGAAGTAAAGACGCTTGTATCAAAAAACATGACCCATGCACTGGCTGCTGCGATAAATAAAACAAAAAACGCTATCAGAATAATTAAAATTGAATTTTCATTACGTCCGCCCAGCTTTTTTCCCTGAAACCCGGTCACCAACCGGTATCCAAAAATGATCAAAAGCCCCAGGAACGCTGCCAGAATGGAAGTCTTGGACTGAGTCAAAACCAGAGCAACGGCAGCGGTAAAAAAAATTCCATTACTCAGCCATCTCCTCGCCGACGGCTCGGCGGCCTCAAGCACGAGAAGGACGCCAGCAACTGATCCAAGGGAGTTTGCTCCTGTTGTCAATCCCCAAAGTCGCGAATTGAATCCGGGGATAAGCCCTACATAGCTGGGCTGTACGGCAAGTTGGGGAATCAGTACGGCCACGACCAGGCTGGTCAATACAATAAATCCCAGGCACTGCTTGATCACGATGATCGGGTCGACCTTCGACAGCCGCATCCATAGAAACAAGGCGGTGAACACGAAAAATGGATAAAACAGTGATACGTGAAACTGATGACTCTTTCCAAAGATGAGCGGCAGGATGCTGAACGCGACATAGAACACCATAAACGCAATCATGATATCGTCCGGTGAATTCAGCCCCCTTTGTTCGAAGCGGTCATCCTTCGCCTTCCTTTTGCGCGACAACAATATCCATGTCACGCATAAAGCGATGGAAACTCCAATTACAGCGGAGAGAAGCAATTTGGCAATTATCGTTCCCCCAGCTTCGCTCATTGCTCCCACAACCAAAGTTTCTTCCTCTATTCTGAGAACACGCCCTGAGATGAGGATGCCGCCCACACCTGCTATCACTAGCATCCACATCAGATAGCTGAACATTTGACTTGGCCAGCGGGAAGCTGCGCCTGCAACAGCACTTATTGCAGCGATTGAACCCAGCGCAAAAGCGAAGGCAGCTACCGAGAGAATGACGACTGTCAGCACGAGGAGGTCTCACAAACGAGTAAATTTTGCCGGCGAGTGCGCATGTTTCAGATACCCAGCATACTGACAACCTGGCGTCCTGCACGAAATCTGCTCAGCAGATCTATCGAGGCAAGACTAAAGAAAAAACCGGGAAATACCCTGAACAACACCAAAAGTACAAGACCCTTGAGGGCAAGCGCCAATAATTCGGTTGGAATAACCCCAAACGTGAATTCACCAAATGAGGTAACCGGCATCGCCATAATGATAGCGACAAAAAAAGGCCCTCTTAGTGTCGCGAGGAATTCTTTCAGCGTTATCCCGCCCCTCGCCGCAATTGCTTTCAACTGTAAAGAAAGCCTGACCGTATACGCCACGGTAATGGCAAGTCCAATATGGGCAAGACTGACATTTATGGTGAGAGACAAACCGAGGATCATGAGCATCAGGCAAGCTGCCTGGGAATAAAGTACTGTTTTCTGATCGCCGGTCGCAGTAAGGATTGCACCTGAAAGCAAGCTCAGGGAGAACGTAATCATTCCGATGGACAAAGCGGAAAAAATACCCGCGGCATCAAGCCATTTACTCCCGAACACTATCTTGATCACCAACTCTGCGTGGGTGAGAGTGTATCCGTACGCAGGAAAAACGATAAAACTGACCGCTGCCAGCACGGCCAGGTAGAGGCGCTTTATTCGTTGCTGGTCATCGCCAATCGCAGAAGCCGTGGAAAAGAGAATGGATTGTAGTGTTTGAACCACTTGAAGCGCAGGAGTGCGCGCCAACATCATGGCGGCATTGAAATTACCCAATGCCGACGCACCCATTCCTCCGATGAACACACCGCCAGAATAGTCTACGGCCCAGTTCAAAACATTGATTCCAGCCACCTGGCGACCCATCGGACCACTCTTGGTTGGCAGGAAAGGATTCGCAAGCCTTAGCGAATGAGGGCTGTAATAGTGACCGATAACAACCTGGAGAATGTAATGTACATACCACGCAGCTACCAGAGACCAGACCCCGAAACCGGCTAAAACCATCGTGACCCCTACAATGGGATACGCGATCAGGTAGGCACCGGTAGTTGCTATTTGAATCTCCCGAAACCTGAGCTCGGCTCTCAATGCAGCTTGTGAGATACTGAAGAATCCTATGAAGAGGCACGACGGAGCCGAATATCTGAGCATGGACCCGACAAGCTCATTCCCTAGATAATCCGCGATAGGGTATGAGATTGCGAAAACACAGAGCATGCCAATAAACGATAAAAGCATGATTCTGGAAAAAACAATGGCGATTTCGCGCTTGTCGTTAAAGTGTCCCTGTATCAGGGACCATCCATAACCCTGGTCGATAATCAAAGCCAGGACACCATGGAGCAACAGCACATATCCGAACGCACCCACCAATTCCGGATCGAGTTGCCGCATGATCAAAATTTGAGCACCAAACTGCGCGCCGATGCGGATAATCGTTCCGGCATAGCTGCTCTTGACCGCGCTTAAGCTCTTGACTGCAAGACTCATATCCCGCCTATTTCAAACGTTCCCAGAAGGGGGTGGGGGTGCAAAAAAACGGGTTGAGATCCGCATGATCACGTTCCTGCAAATCGCTTGCGTTCCGCTACCGGCATCGCGGACAAGATATCGTCAATAAATACCTGGTGCATTGCAAAAGCGTGCCGGTCATCCTGATCGACGGATGAGACCCGGAAGAGAAGCCCGTCGGGAATCATTCCCTTCAGTCCATAACGCATCTCCGCCAGTTTTTTTTTCCAACCTTGAGTGATGGGTATATCGCCTATCATCACCCAATACGTCACGGGTTCGATTCTTTGTTCTTCCAGCGAGGTTACGAGCTGCACAACGGGAATCGAACCCCTTGATGAGGTAATGCTTCCTTTTTCTCTTGATATCAGTTTAAAACCTTGGGCGGGGTAACAAACCTCTGGATAATGCGTTTGCATGGAGTCTCTCTGATCATCGCCATACGCTATTGCCAGCATAATGCGATAACCGTCGGAATTCGCATACGTGCGGCTCAGCGTCTGGGTGTAGATACGTTCGATCAGCTCCTTTTGCTGGGGATCGACCATTTGTACGAAGTTATGCTGCTCTTCCCTCCAGTCTCCAAATTCTTTTGGTATTATTCTTTCGAGGTTGACTGCGGAACCCTGGTCGGCGATTTTTTGTGTAGGCTTCAGCGCCAGTGCGAGGCCTGAGGCAGCTAGCATGAATACCAGAAGCAGGCAATTTCTTGGCCAGGAATTCATCATCATGCCTCTCCGAACGCACTGCTTCTAACATGCAACCTGACTGCCATTTGTAATAGCGAATCGACTCCAATGATCAGCAGCAGAGCACTGAGGAAGAGCACCATGCCGGCAAAGCCATGCAGGAAGCCTTGCCCCGCCTCGTCGCCGAAATGGTAGGTAATCAGCGTCAGTACCATTACCCGGATAACGTTGGCGGTAAAGGATATCGGAACAATAAGGATAGCCAATGCGATGTTTCTGAATAACGAATCGTGACGAACCAGGTTAAGATAGAGCAGGCCAAGCGCCTCGAGTGTAAAGAGAGTATGAAGACCTGCACACGCATCTGCTACCAGCAGCTTGTATTGCCCAATCTGCAGGATGACTCCGGTTCGCGCAATGGGATAGTCGAACCAGAAAAGAATGTTTTCCGCCACATATGAAACCGCCATTTTCATCGGCATTGTCAGAGCATCGACGAGTGCGGAGGGGAGAGGAATCATGAACAACATGAAAAAGAGCGGAAACCATTGGACCTTGAGCGCGTACGAGCCACGCACAAGCAAAACAATGGCGGCAAGCAGCCAGATTACCGAGCCGATTTCGAACAGCAGGATATCCTGGGAACGTCCGATTACATAAAGCATCAGGCCAAAAATAAAGATTGGCCAACCGGCACCTGGAGCTGCGGGCTTCCCCTCGCTCTGACGCCACATTTCCGGCCACTTCCGGTAAATAAGCCAGCAGGCGATACCCAGCACAATCGGACCATGAGCTTGCTGATCGGTAGACCAGACGCCGCGAAAGAGATCGACCAGGCTTGGTAAATAAAGTACGATTAATCCGGCGATGACAGGCAACCAGACAAATACCGGACTACGAGATTCGCCTGGCGAGTTTTTTTTATTGAAGATAATTGAAGAATTTATAATCATTTTGTTTTCACAACATCTGTTATCTCGTTATCTTCGTGCTGCGGCCATGTTGCTCGTGCTGGGAATTCTGACTGGTCTATTTGCCGGTGGAGCGCATCCTGTTGCCGTAAACCTGATACCCAGCCCCTGGGATAAGCTTGTCCACGCTGTTATTTTTGCCCTGCTCACCTGGGCTATAGGTACAGCAAGTGGCCTCAATGGATGGCGACGACTGGGCATTGCATTTCTCGGAGCAGCGTTGATCGGCTTGTGTGATGAATGGCATCAGATATATCTGCCCGGGCGCAAGGCAGGATGGGATGATTTTGCTGCTGACGTGACAGGTAGTCTTATCGGTATTGCCCTGCTCGGGGCAGAGTGGCGGCGCCGAAGAAACCAACCCGGCTTTCCCAGCTGCGCCAACAGCCCCTCCTGTGCTTTCACAAGCGAGTCAAGAAAATGAAGAAAATATAAGATATATATCATCCCTTTCGTTTAGCGCCTGATATTCGTGGAATTTCGATCATGCGAACCTATTTATGGGTGATATGGCCATGAATCCATGCCCGCTCTTATTATTCAAAAATCATTCAGCACAGAACCTGCCACCGCAACGCCCGTCTGCTGGAAACGTCGCGTCAGTTCCACGGTCCGCGATAGAGAGGTATGGTTCTTTCGAAGAACAATCAAGGCAGCAGATGCCTCCGTCGCGATGACTTGTGCTTCCGCGTATTCGCTTGCTGAGGGTGTATCCACGATAACCACATCAAACTCGCAGCCAATCAATTGCAGCAAATCCGCGAAAATGGGCCGGCCGATGAGTTCCTGCGGATTTGGCGGTACTGCGCCCGCAGGCAGTACAGAAAGACCGGGTAATGGCGGAATTCTGATAATGCTCTCCAAACCGGCACGACCTGAAAGATAGCTGGATAAGCCTCCGCCTGTATTCACTTTAAAGAATTCCTGCTGCCGGGGTGCCCGGAGATTTGCATCGATGAGCAATGTGCTCTTGCCAAGTTGTGAAAAAACGATGGCAAGATTGGCAGCCATGAAGCTTCGACCTTCTCTCGCGCCCGGGCTGACAATGGCAAGCACGTTCCGGTCCGCATCTGGCTCGAACCAGCGTAACATAAGCTGGCTGCGCAGACTTCGCAGGTGTTCGACGACAGGACTGAACGGCTTGTAGGCCGCGATTAAATGGTGGCTGAGACTGTTATCTCCTGCTGGCAGATAGAGATTGTTGAACTGGCGCGAAAGAGCAAAACGCACGTCATCGTCCGTGAGCAAACCGAGGCTTATGGCTGCGTCACCAAAGTGGTTTTGCTGCTGTGCCTGCGCTTCCAGTATGCGAGCCACATTCTCCTCAGACAGCCTTCCCGCATTGACGAGAATGGCCCCGATCGAACTGCTGTTTCCAATGATTTGAGTTCGGCCAGCAAAGAACGATTCGCGGGAATTGGAACTCTGACTCCGCTTGATGGCTGGCAAACTGGCGCTTACGGGATTCATGATGTAACTCCGTTTGAGTATTAACTGGTTTCGGGGTTGGGCAACTTGGGAAGACGACTCGAAAGCCTCCTGCGGAACGGACCGGGTATTACCGCCAGCACCGGAATCTCTATGGCTTCCACGATGTCCTCTACAGAACGCACGCGCCGATTCATCAATTCCATTACCAGGGCGGCACTCACACCCAACAGCGTCCCTAGAAAGATGGAAATCAGCACATTGAGCAGCAATTTGGGGCTTGACGGCTCACTCGGGACTGAAGCAGGGTTCAACGGGGTTATGTTCGTCTGAACGGAAAGACTTTCCAGACGGGTGAGAGCGCTACGCTGGCTCATGCCTTCGAAATTGCGTTGCGCGGCTTCTACGTCCCCTTTGAGGACGCTCATCTGATCACGCTGTTTGTTAAGCTCCAGCACGCGCTCCTTCTGCTTTTCCATCGCTTCGAGCAACTCTTGCTCCTTCCGTTTCCCCACCTCGTAAGAGGTACCGATACTGCTATGAATCTTGCGTGTTTCCGCAGCAAGCCTGTTTTTGAAGGATGCGAGTTCAGATTGCGTGCGTTTGGTTTGCGGATGATTTGGCCCTAGGTACGCGCTGCTTTCCTGCAGCTTCGCGTCGAGGCGGGCAATGTCCGATTTGAGGCTGTTTATCAGCGGACTCTGTATGACCTCAGACAAAGTATCCGGATCTTCAGCAGCTTTCCGCTTGCTGCTACTGTCCGATGTCTGGGCTTGAATAAGCGTGAGCTGAGTTGAAAGTTCATTGAGCTTGGCAACTTCATAATCCAGGCGCTCCTCCGTGGCGACGAGCCCGGCTTCCTGTTGATACGCAGAAAGTGCGGCTTTGGATCGCTCGAACTCATCCCTTGCCGCAGCAGTTTGTCCTTTAAACCAGTCTGCATACTGGCGCGCGGGCGCTACCTTCAAATCCAGATTCACATCGATATAAGCTTGAGCGAAGGCGTTTGCAACAGCCGCGGAAAAACCGGGATCATTCCCGGTATAATCAATGTAGATTACGTTGCTTTCCCGGGAAGGTTTGACATCAAGCTTTCTTTTCAGCAAGCTGGCCAGCCAGGTGACAAGCTCACCCTTGCTTCCGTCCTCTTCCCACTGCTCCTTTACCACAGGGTTCTCATCCAGGCGCAGCATTTTCACCACACGCTCTGCTACACGGTCGCTATTGATCACGTCTACCTGGGTAGCCATGTACGTCGGGGACGTCAGGCCCGGCAATATCATCCCTGCTACCGGGTCGGGCGATTTGATGTCAACCACTACAGCTGTACCGGCGGTATATTGCTTAGGCAATAACAAACTGACTATAAGGGTAGCGATTACCGTAAACAATAAAATAGAGAAGACTACCTTGTACCGGGCACGAAGAATGAGCAGAAATTGTTGAAGTGTCATAGGTTTGGAATACGCTCAAAAAATGCTTTCCCTTACGTAAATTATGTCATTTGGTTGGACCGCATCCGTCATCTTGGGTGAGAGACGCTCAACGACCCCATCGGCATTTCTGCGATCAAGACGCAACCACCATTCGCTGCCTCGCGGAGTAGGTCCACCCCCCTGAGCCAGAGCCTGCATTACGGTCATGCCCCGCTCGATACGATATGCGCCTGGTCGCTGCGCCTCGCCGTATATATAGAAAACGGGAGCCCGATGAACGTAAATCGTGTCCCCTCCGGCAAGGATGATATCTTCCTCGGACATCTCTTCCAGATAAATTGCGGGAATATCGATCATCTTGCGGAAAGGTTGGCCATTGCGGGTGCCGGTGACGATCGCGAAATCATCCCCAAGCGCCGTTGTACCGCCGGCGGCAGCCAGCATGTCACTCACCCTGCTTAAGGTTTCCAGCGGAAAGCGTCCCGGCCGGTTGACCTGACCAAGCACACTCACCTGATTGCCTCGCATCTGCAGAAGGACAATGGTCACCTGGGGTTGCTTTATGAAACCACCCTTTTTAAGGGCCGATGCAAGCTTGTTCTCGGCGGAAGCAACAGAAAGCCCTCCAACCTCGACAGCGCCAACCAGCGGAAACGTGATGGAACCACTTTCGGAAACCCGGGTTTCAGTAGTAAGGTCAGGGTTTTGAAAAACCTGAATGCGCAGGATATCCCCTGGGCCCAATGGATAATCAGGACTCTCGGCAAAAGCTTTGGCCGAAAACAGCACTGATAAAAGGATCAAGGTACGAACCAAAATTTGAAACATATTGTCGGACTTCCTCTTGGTAATTGCGTTATCTCAACAAACCAGCCGCACCTTTTTCAAGGCCGGTATTATCGATCTGCGGCGAACTCTTATCCGTATTACTGGCGATCGATGAAACGGAATGTCCTTCGCCAGATGCATTTTTATCCGCAGCAGCGAATTCGCCCATATAGGTGATTTCGGCTTTTGCCTTGAGCGCCTTTATTTCCCCTCTCGCGGCTTCTGCCGCGCGCTGATTTCCAAGAAACTGCTGGATACGCGGTAACGCCGCTGCTTCGGTAATCGGCGCTGTTTGTGCGGCAGCAATCCGCATGAGGGTAATCGATTGCGGGCCCTGGATAAGCAGGCCCTGGCCGGATTTCAGCGGATGTATCTTGGGCAGGAGCTCAAGAGGAATCTGTTCGGCAGAACGCGTTGCGCTGCCGGCGGCAAACTTTATCTCCTTGCCTTTCAGCCATTTTGCAATGTCTTCCATGGGCTTGCCTGAGTCGAGCATTTGCTGCAGCTCGTCCGTGACACCGCTTGATGAAGGAAGCACAATTTCCTGTATGTTATAAATGCGGCGTTCTGCGAAAAGCTGAGGATGCTCCAAATAGTAGGTTTTTGCTTCTTCGACGGTTGGCTTTGGAGTGGCCGCAGTGATCTGCTCGAGATAGGCGCGCGCAAGAATCTCTCTCCGGGCGTTATCCAGGGCCATGAGAACCTCCGGTGAGCGGTCAAGCTTTTTATTGATAGCCTGTTCTACCGCAAGCTCCTGATCGACCAGGCGGTCAAGAACTTCCTGTCGAATCCTGGATGCGTTTTCCGGAGAATTTGCACTATTGCGCGTGGCTCTGGCCAGAACGTAATTGAGTTGATGCACAGAGATTTCACCAGAATTTACTTTGGCCGCTACCTGGCCGACCGGCTGCTGTGATTCTTTTTTGTCGCAAGCCGCAAATCCTAAAGCAAGCAACGGAAATAATAGTGGCATTATGAATTTCTGACGATCCATTTTCATATGATCAAGTTTGTTGAGCCATTGGCTTTTCGGTTAAAAAACAGGACAAATAATTTAAAACTACTCGGTATTTTCAAGTATTTTTCACTTCCCGCCAGCACACATTCCCGTCAATACAGGCGTGTAATTCAGGTACTTAACAACCACGGTAGCCGAGGTGGTATTCGGCCGCAATAGTCCATTCGTACTACCAGCACTCCCATTGTAAATCACTTCTTGCCAACTCTTCTCAACTTGTCTCATGGTAATAATAGTGAACCATGGTTGCTTGATTATTAAAAATTAAGCGTAGCCGAAACACTTCCTGCGGTGCTGTCAAAATCAAAGCCGCGATGGTTGGAGCTGCGATGATCCCTATGAAAAGCGGCACTGAGATAGAGTACATTAAGTGGCCGCCAATCCAGGGCAACTAAACCGGAATGCATCTGATCGCTCCGATTACCTGCAGGAAGGGAAACAACAGCGCCATGAAAATCACTGAGAATATAATCATAGCGGACCCTTAATGCAGTCTTTTCCGTGATTTGCCAGACAGGAGCAAACGAGAAGCGATTGGTAGCAATGTAACTGCTCGAGAAACGCTCAAAGACAGAACTCTGAAAGGCGAATGGCGCAGTCTGATAATTGGATAATTGCCTGGACCATCCTCCCGTCAACTGCAGTTTGCTGGTCACCAGCCAATTTATATTGAGATCGCCCACGAAGCCGGCAAAGTCGCGCTGGGGAAAATGAGCATGCTGACGGTCGAGGTAGCCGACCCGTCCCTCTATGGAAGTCTTGACCGTGATGGGCCAATGCATGCGGAGCTCGTGCTCCATTTCATCGAAGCGGGTATCGAAGAGGGCGCTGACGATAGGCTCCGGTCGATTGATGAACTCCCCGCGCCCGCTTCTCACTTTGTAAGTGAGCGTGCTGCCCGAACTTGAGACATAGCGTATTCCCCCCTCCACCGAGGAAACCTTGTTGTTAAAATCCTGAATGGTCAGGCGGCTGTTCTTCATGACGCTATGGTCAAGACCGCCAATGAGATGCCAGGCCCTGTTAAGCTCAAGAACCCCATCGAAATGATAGTTGTCATTGGTGCGCAGATTGCGGTTCGTACCATTCACAAAGCCGGAGAGGTTTGCAAAATTGTTAAGCGCTTCACTGTGGCGGCTAGTCAATCTGCCGTGCAGGTAAGGGGTTGCATACCAGTACCAGGCCGCGTTGTAATTTTTTCCGAGAAAATCAAGAAAATCAAAATTCATGTAACGGTTATCAACCAGGGTACCGGTTACCTCGAAGCGTTGCATGGAATATGTTTTATTAAACCCAAGAGTTGCAGACGTGATAATGATCTGATCGGCTGTCCGCGGCTGGCCGGTTAATCCAACCGGGTTGACGAGGGGAGACAAACGAAAGACATTACTGTCGTACGTAAATGTGGTGCCCGCGGTCACGCTGAAAGTCTTGTCGGGAACTTTCCTCGGAGGATGCGGCATCGACTGTTGAGCCATTACCTGTTGCATATCCAGCAAAAAAAAACCTAAAGAAGCAACTACTGCGATCCAACGACAGCGGCCAAGGGAAAGATTTAACGGCAATCTTTTTTTCATTTTAGATATCTCTATCTTTCCGATACAAAGGAGGCTGCAAGAGTATCACCTTGACTAACGGGCGGATAGCGGAAGTATTATTCGCGTTAACGGATGCTGAGAGGCTTTGCGCTTTGCGACGCATGAGGGAAAGCACTTAATATGCCGCCCGATCTTTCAGTACTACCAGAATAGTCTTGCAGATGATGTGCAAATCGAGCCGCAACGACCAGTTGCGTAAATAATCGAGATCATGATCGATTCGCGCCTGCATCTTGTCCAGGGTTCGCGTCTCTCCACGGTAGCCGTTGACCTGCGCCCAGCCCGTAACTCCCGGCTTTACCTTGTGCCGGATCATGTAGCCTTTTATAAGATTGCGATATATCTCGTTGTGCGCCACCGCATGAGGCCTGGGACCGACAATGCTCATGCGCCCCTGCAATACATTGATGAACTGCGGTAATTCGTCCAGCGAATTCTTCCTCAGGAAAGCCCCGATGCGGGTTATGCGGGAATCATCTCTTTGTGCTTGCCGGATGGTATTCCCATCTTCGCAGACGCTCATCGAGCGAAACTTGTAAACGAGGATTTCCTCGCCGTCCAGCCCATAGCGTCGCTGCTTGAAAATGATGGGGCCCGGTGAATCCAGCCGGATGGCAGTTGCGATGAGCAGCAGAAGTGGCGAGATGAGTAGAAGGATCAGTAGCGAGAGGATAATGTCGCTGGCCCGCTTAATGATCCCATTGGAGCCCGTGAAGGGGGATTCACAGACGGCAATAACGGGTGTACCACATACCGTCCCGCTGCGCGCCTGGATAAGATCAGTAATAAACATGTCAGGCACGAAATAGATTGAAGCGGTCGTATCCTTCAACTCGTCCAGAACATGCAGAATGCGTGGATGGGAGGCCATCGGCAACGACAGATAAATGAACTGAATGCGGTGCTCCTTGACAAATTCGGGGAGTTCTCGAAGTCTTCCGAGCAAGGGATTATGGCGCGCGTGTGGAAGCCGGCTCTCATTCCGATCATCAAAAAAACCGGCCAGTTCCATATTGGAATAACGCGCTTCATGGATACGGCTGGCGAACGCTGCCCCCTGCTCATTCATGCCAACGATGATGGCGCGCTGTGGCGGACCCTGGAGCAGGAGGAGATAGGGTGCAGCCATACGGAACAACAGATGGGTGCCGATTTGACTTAAGGGCGCAGCCCATAGCCATGTGATGAGCACCTGGCTGGAGAACTGGGCGATATAACCGGTGGCAAAACCGAGAAAAAACAGTAGTAAAGCCATCCAGAACCAGGTATAGAGCACGTCGAAGACAAGGACTTTGACGGATGATCGGAGATGTGACGCACCTGGAAAGGAGATAGAGAATACGATCACCGACAGGATCAAGTAAGGCGGAAGCAACTCGCCTTCAAAACTGATGCTTATCAGCCACAACGAAAGTGTCAGTATCGCCGGATCGAGCACTGACTCGACCGCGCCCAGCATATTGTTGGCCAGCGGGCCTTTCGCCTGGTGCGCGGTAACCGTTGAAGCGGAAAATGTAGGATTTGCCTCAGCCATGACCAACGCGTTCCTCAATTTTGGAAATGGCTTGCACCCGGTTGTAGACATCGAGTTTCCGGAATATCTGATGCAGGTGGTTTTTGACAGTGTAAGAACTAATGCGCAGGATACTGCCGATTTCGGCATTTGTTTTGCCCTTTCTTACCCAGGTCATTATTTCGACCTCTCGCTCACTCAGTCTATGGATATCGAATTCCGGCGTATCTGCGAGAAGGGAGGGCCGGCAGGAGTGCTGTTGCAAGGGTGTTACGCGGCGCAAAGCCGTATCAAGGTAGGGCAGCAGAATTTCCATTGCGATCAATGTTGAATCGTCAAGCTTATCCTTGGAACTGAAGATGACATAAAGGCAGTCATGGCGTCCGCGCTCATCACTGATACCATGGAACAGTGACGAGCGCATGTTGCGTAACGCTCTTCCGAAAGAGCAGTGCGCCGCTCCATCCCCCTGAAGAATCTCCGACACGCCTAACTGCGCCTCGCAAACTCTGGACGCACAAGGAATACGCCCCATCTCAATCCATCGGTTATAGGATACGTTCACCAATGGAGAAAGCCGGTCCAGCTGCAGTTGCGCCGTTCTGATACCGGGTAGCGGGGAAATGATGTCGTATCGGACATTGTTCGAGCGGAAATCGCCCCAGGCCGCAAGCAGTATCTCGTGGGGCAAATAATGCTGCACTTCCCCTTGCAGCCATTTAAATAAATCGAAATGGCGACGAACTGCTGTTCCTTCCTGAATGATGCGAAAGTAACGCTGAAGATGATCATCAGTAAACGAAGGGAAAAAACCCATTTTATTTTGCGAGTAATCGGTTTATTGAATGGGTTAAATAACTCAGATAACTCAGGCTCTGGTACTAGCGGCAAAAAGAATGTGAATTGTGAGCGAATACTGCCGTTACATTATGTAGTCGTTTGTTCTCTCTCTGGTACAGCACAGGCGCCCCTGGTTTTCCCCTCAGCCTTTCCAGTATTGGATGCTGTGAATGCTGCTCGATATTGTGCTTCATTTTGGGCGTCCGCTTTATCGGGAGTATTCGAAACAATGACTCACTACACTCACTACAAATAATGACTTACTACTGTTACCGAAGTATTTCGACCGCTACCATTGCCGACCGCTACCATTGTTACCATCAATATTGAAGATAACAGGTGAAGGTGAAAAGCCTTCCCTGCTAACGACTGCTCCCTGCACCCTGCAAAAGAACAAAAACGAGAGCGAAAACGAGAATGAGAACAACGAACGAGAACAACAACAGGCTAAGGATCAGATATTACCGATAATAAAAATACTGTCTGTTCGCTAATTCACATAACCTCAATAAATATCAATTTGCCGCTCGGGAGGGAGTTTGATACACAGACTCCGAGTCAAGACCCGAAGCAGGTGTTACGAAGGGTATATCGGAAGATTGCTCGGACAAGGGGCTGTTTAGGGTGATATCGACAGATTCATGTGCTTCGCAAGTGTGTGAATGCGGCAACTGAGAAAAACTAGACGTACCGGCCAGAGAGGATCCTCTTGCCGGCGTACATAAACGGGTTATGCAAAATTGCTGACAATAGAAGCAGTCCGGCGGTTGTGAAGAAATCATGACCTGAATTTATGGGGGTCACGCGTGGGAGTGGATTGCTTTTGGCTCTCCAGACAGGAAAAGGGTAAAAACCTGGCCCTGATAAAGCTCCTTGTTCCGGTCGCACCTTGCCCCGTAGCCTACCCGTTTTAAGACTCTACTACAAAAGATTTCAAACTGAAAGGTTGTGTATGTCATGCTGTGCACAACTGATCGGACACATGACTATGTCGTTTTACTTCACGCTGTGCACGGTAAGTTCAAATAGGGGAGAACCTGGGGTTCCCGCAGCAAATGAAACTGATGGGTAGATGTTTTGGGGTGGCTGATGGGGATCGAACCCACGACAACCGGAATCACAATCCGCCTAAAACGGTATTTTTCTGTGTTGATCGCCATTCAGAAAATCACTGTTTTTTCATATTTTCAGTCACTTAACAGATTTACTCCTGTTCTTTGTGTAGATCAATATTCCGCTATATACTGAAAACCGGGTTACAAATCGGTTACAAATTTTATGGCGAAGGTAAAACTCACTGCTGGCAGGGTCGAAAACTTCCGATGTCCAAAAGACAAACAGCAGGCCTTTCTCTGGTGTGATGAGGTTCAAGGCCTGGGAGTACGGGTAACTGCCGGATCAGATCGCAAGCGCTACATTTTCCAGGCGAAGGTTCAGGGGCAATCCATGCGTGTCACTATCGGGGACGTAAATGCCTGGAGCATTACTGATGCCCAAAAGGAAGCGCGCAGGCTGCAAGTCACGATAGACAAGGGCGACGATCCCCGCCAGGTGAAAGCTGATGAGGAAGCGGCGAAGCTTGCCGCAAGGCTGGAGAGAGAGGCGCAGGCCGCTGCGGAAGCAGCGCAGGAAGCCCGGGAAGCTATCACCCTGGGGATGGCCTGGGACGAATATCTCAGAGTCCGCAAGCCTTTCTGGGGTGAGCGGCATTATGCCGATCATGTGGAAGCCATGCAGGCCGGTGGAGAGGCAAGGAAGCGCAGCCACAAACTGACAGAGGCCGGAACTCTCGCATCGTTGGCAGCAGTTCGCCTTATTGACCTTACTCCTGAGCTGATAACGGAATGGGCGAAAGTGGAAAGCAAGAAACGACCTGGCCGAGCTCGCCTTGCAAGTCGCCTCTTATCTGTCTTTCTCACCTGGTGCGCGGAGTATCCGGCTTATCGTGAGCTGGTATCTGGAAATGCCGCGAAAAGCAAATCTATTCGAGAGATACTCGGCAGGCCTCAGAAGAAAGATGATGCGCTACAGCGTGAACAATTGCCGGCATGGTTCAAGGCTGTGAGGCAGATCGGCAATCCTGTTAATTCGGCCTATTTGCAAACCTTGCTGCTGACAGGCGCGCGCACCAATGAACTGACAGGCCTGCGTTGGGCAGATGTCGATTTTCAGTGGGGCAGCATGACTATAAAGGACAAAATGGAGGGGCTGCGGGTTATTCCCTTGCCGCCTTACCTGGCGCACCTGCTGACAGCCCTCCCCCGCCGGAATGAGTTTGTCTTCTCAAGCCCCTCAGCTGCATCCGGGCACCTGGAGGATCCACACGATGCGAATTACAGGGTTTGTGCCGTCGCAGGAGTGGAAGTGACATTGCATGGGTTGCGCCGCAGCTTTGCCAGCCTGTGCGAATGGATAGAAATGCCCGCGGGAATCGCTGCACAAATCCAGGGCCATGCGCCTCAGGGAGTGCGGGAGCAGCATTACATTCGCAGACCGCTCGATCTGCTGCGCAAATGGCACGTGAAGATAGAGGCCTGGATATTGGAACAAGCAGGAGTTGAATTTGTGCCGGCGCAACCAGGCTTAAAGGTGGTGAAAAACACCTGACGTTTAAGCTCCAGACTATCCCGACGGGGAGAAAAGCGGAAACCTTCACCGCCTGTCTGGCGCCCTTATTCTGAAGGATGACACCTGAAGGGGGTGTTTCGTGAATCGGTTTAACCGCCTGGAGCTGCGCGCATTAGTGCTGCGCGACTTGTTTGGAGCTGGACTTGTACCAGAGAACTACTACGGCAAGCTTCGAGAATACGATATTGAAACTGAAATTCTCGATTGCATGCTTGGTCGGAAACTGAGGTTCTCCGCTGCCTGTTTAGGATTATCCATCAGGCAACGTAGAGCAGCTGAGCTACTTATCCACTTTGGGTTTTACCAAGAAACAACTTTGCGCGCTAATTTGGCTAAGGATAGGATATATACCTTGCGGCAGCTCTTTGGCCCTCTAGCGGCAACTACAGATTTTCTGAACGAGTTTGAAGACATTCCCAAGTTTCCCCCATCTGGGGGATTCGGAAAAATTCTCGCCATGATGGAGCACCACTTCCCCGATCTGGTGAGGGCTTACGTTGACTGTTTACCGGAAGATGATCAGGCGGCTATATCGGCTTATACCGGAAATATCCTCGAAACAAGCTCTAGCGTAGACGCAACGGCTGGAGCGATTGCTAAAGGAATCACAAAGCAACAAGTAATTAATGCTTTTGAAGGCATGCACTTCAACCGAGACCAGTGGAGCAATGCTCTTGCTGATGCTCCTAAATGGCTGGCGCGAGCGAGGGTGATAAAAGGCAATAAAAAAACTTCTGCATTATGGAATCCGGTTCAAATAGCGGTTGAGCTTTCCAGCATAGGGATATCAGTAAAAAAGCTTGATGCTGTATTCATAAATCTTAAAGATTGGATTGAAGAATGGCAGGCGGCCAGAGAATACCTGAGTAATTAGCATACGGCTGTACCATGCGGCGCACATACGGCGCTGCTACTCGCAAACCCGCGTAAATACTGACCTCAACATACCGCCGCATCATAAAAAAAAGAGCGGTATGAAATCGTGAAGCTTCCTTATCAACAATGGAGGCTAAACGATGAAATCCGAAGCAAATCAACGCTACATTCCACTCGATCTCGAGACTCGCACGGCAATTCCCACCGATGCCGCTGCGCATTTCCTACATAGAAAACCCCAAACCCTTCGCTCCTGGGCCAGCCTTGAGAATGGTCCTATTCGTCCTATCCGCATAAATGGAAGGCTTGCCTGGTCTGTTGCTGCAATTCGTGCGTTGCTTAACGGAGAAGCGCAATGAGGCGCGGTTGTCGAGAGTCGGATGACCCCCCACATATCGTCTTAGCGAGAGCCTATAGAAAATTTTTGCGGCGATATGTAGTGCGGCTTTTTAGATTGCTGGAGATGATCGAGCAGTGGTTATCAACCCTCGTACCCGAACAAGAGCAAGCGAAGCCGGATCCGATAAAACAAGGTTACAGGCAGGTCTGGCTCGAATATTCAGAGCGGCTGCTTCCACTGCTGAAAAAGATCGAATCGCACCTTGCGGCGATGGCTGCTCACAAGGAACCGGCTGATGGTAAATAACCCCTGCCAGTCCTTGACATCGGCATTCGCTGAGACTTATCCTTTGCTTGCCACTGCAAATTCAGTGGCCGGAATTGGCGTTCCGGAGAAAAGGCGGACAACCGCCTCTGAGCGGTTTTTTTATTTTGTCCGTCATACATATCACCCTTTTTATGGGTGGCTCGTGTGGGGAGCCGAAAGGCTCGCCGGTTCCTTTTCCCGGTACGCCAACCTGCACGAGTCCCGCCCACCCGATTGGCGTCGGGGAAGCGGAAACCTTCAGCCGCTTGAAAAGGAGTCTTGCCATATGAAACGCACTCGTAAAGGCGCACCCGCGCCTGTCACCTCACCTGCCCTGAAATTAGCCACTGTAACCCCACTTTGCAAACCAGACTCACCTGTAGCCACGGTCCGTCAAGATTGTGTCGACCATCTACGCGCCATGCTGAAAAAGGCAGAACGCGGCGAGCTGGTTGGACTTGTTTTTATCTCCATGTGCGGTAGCAATACGCCTGGATATGTGTTTGACATTGACATGGATTGTGTGGGGGAAGCTCAGGACAACAAGGTATTCACTCTTGGGATGGTGGCCGCGCTGAACCATCGGCTGGTGGAGGAAATATGAGCGCCTCTACCCTTTTGAATCGCCTGGACGGCGTGAAGCAAACCGGGAAAGACCGCTGGATAGCACGCTGCCCGGCTCATCGAGATAAACGTCCTTCCCTGGCAATCCGCGAGCTGGATGGGCGGACGCTGGCGCATTGTTTTGCCGGGTGCGAAACCTCCAGCGTTCTTGCGGCGGTAGGGCTCGATCTCAACGATTTATTTCCAGAGCGCCAGGGAGGTTATAGCGGCCAGAAAGAGCGAAAGCCGTTTTATGCAAGCGACATTCTACGTTGCGTGGCATTCGAAGCCCTCCTGGTATCCATAGCGGCATTGAATGTAGCCAGAGGCGTGGAGCTACCCGAGGAGGACAGAAAGCGGCTGCTGATAGCCGCCTCACGGTTGCAAGGTGCTGTGGAGGCGTGTGATGAGTAATAAGGTTTCAAGCATAGAGCGCGGCGCTGCCGCGCTGGATAAACGAGGGAAGAAACCTCTCACGCCTGAACAGCAGCGTTACATCGAGCGTGGACAGGGAATACATCCATCGCCCAAATCCCGCCTGAAATTGACCCGCGCAAGCGACGTAACCCCGCAGCCCATACATTGGGTCTGGCGGGGCAAAATCGCGCAAGGCAAGCCTACCCTGATAGCTGGCGATCCCGGCCTGGGCAAGAGCATGCTGACGGTAAATCTGGCCGCGCATGTTTCCACCGGACGGGATTGGCCGGCAGGAGGCGGGGCCTGCCCTATTGGAGACGTGCTGTTCATCTCGGCCGAGGATGATGCTGCCGATACCATCCGGCCAAGGCTGGATGCAGCGGGAGCCGATCCTTCCCGCGTTCATATCGTGGGCGGGGTGGAAAGCTTGAACCGCGATGGCGATCCGGAAACAAGATTGCTGAGCTTGCGGCGGGACCTGGAGCCGGTCCGGGAGGCAGCGCAGGCACTCCCGCAATGTCGCCTTATCGTGGTTGATCCGGTTTCCGCATACCTCGATGGGGCAGACTCTCACAACAATGCGGAGGTGCGGGCAGTGATAGCGCCTCTATCCGAACTTGCTGGCAGCCTCGGTGCTGCCATTATCTTTGTTACCCACCTGAACAAAGGCACGGGCGGATCAGCCCTCTATCGCGCTACCGGAAGTCTGGCGTTCGTGGCGGCTGCGCGGGCGGCATTCCTGGTGACGCGGGACAAGGGCGACCCGAACAGGCGCCTTTTCCTGCCGCTAAAGAATAACCTGGGACCGGATGCCAGCGGCATGGCCTATCGCATCGAGGAGGCAAACGGCGTGCCGTATGTTGCCTGGGAGGATGAGAGGATATCGATCTCCGCTGATGAGGCGCTGGGGCGGGACGAAGACGGTGATCATGAAACGACGCTGGCAGAGGATGCGGCAGAGTGGTTGATTGATTTGCTATCTGGCGGACCGGTACCAAGTAACGACGTTAAGAAGCATGCAAGGGAAGCTGGATATTCTAGCGCTACCATCCGGCGGGCACAGGCTGCGCTCGGTATCAAGCCGCAACGGGTGGGCGGTGCGGCGGGAGATGGCGCATGGGCTTGGACACTACCGGATAAGCACAAAAGCCCACAAATGACGTTGGATGGGAATCATGACTAAGGTGCTCACGCTATCCCTAAGATGCTCATCTAAGGTGCTCAGTGAGCACCTTAGACAACAACAACTATATACAAGGCTTATAGCTAAGTTGTTCAAGCTGCTCATGAGTGTAGGCACCTTAGCTAAGATGCTTAACCTGCTCTGTCCCTCAGACACACTGAGCAACTTAGCGGAAACCCGCATGGATAAAGGCTTTGACAAAGATGCTCACATGAGCACCTTAGATGAGCATCTTAGCCAGCCAGAATTCACGGGTCCTCCCAGGAAGTCTTTTAGATGCGGCGCGAACGACCGCGAAAAAGCGCTAGTCATTGATTTAATTAAACATTTCCTTCCTTTTAAGGAGGTAAATAGCACCTTGTTATTCATATCATATTGAATACAAATGAAAAATTGCCTGATCGTTTTTTTAAAAATCTGGTTACGGAGTTATCCGAATGATAGTAAACAAGCGTGAGCTCGCCGGAATCCTGGGACGCTCTGAACGTACCCTGACGACCTGGCAGGAAAAAGAGGGGCTTCCCATCCTCCTCGATGCCGGACGTGGTGGCGAGAACCAATACGACACCGCTGCTGTTATCGAATGGATGATTGCTCGTGCCATGGCCGCGCATGGTTCAACGACGGAGACGCAGCGCCATCGGCTCCTGAAGAACAAAGCGGATTTAGCGGAAATCGAGTATCTGGAAAAGATACATGCCCTGGTAAGTAGTGCAGACGTCTGCACTGCGGTTTACTCGATCATAAGAGAAATAAAACAACAGTACGAAAGCATTGCCAGTCGCGCCTCAACCGCCCTTGCCGGAGAAAGTGATCCCAATCGTTGTTTCTTCCTGCTGAATCGAGAACTCAGGTCGGTATCCGACTCGCTCCACAAAAAATTTGATGAGTATTCAAAAAAAGAATTAACGGTTATCCAGGAGGAGGGCTTCAGCCATGGCAATTAAAGCGCCAGGTGGAATTTGCATCAAGTGCCTGGAGGATCCTCGTAATGTCATTATCCGGCGTGATAAAAATACCATCTCGGCTTACTGTGGCCACAATAAGACCGGAGGGATCGGAATCCTCACTGGTAGCGGTATTGCCTGGCACTTGCTTACCCCGATTTCTCGCGAAAACTGGTTTGAGGATACCGAAGGAACCGAAACGCAAAATCAGGGAGTGTCCGCACCCGGAGGGACCCTTCAATGAGTGCGTCCCACATCCCGGCGAATCATTGGGGGCAACTGGCAGCGGGAGGTGAACCAGAGAGGCAGGACGGACTTCCACCTGATATTGCGACACATATCAAGGCACTTGCCGCACCTGATAGCGAACCGGTTCCAGCGGAAACTCTTCTGTGGGTTAGAGCGAAAATCCGGGAATACGTGAATGGGATGCGCGCCCTCGATGAGGTGATGAATCTTGCGCCTTCAGCGGCTCAGCGCGACTGGCGCACCGTCGATAGATTCGAAGCGCGCAATGCCTGGCTCGTTCGTGCTTTCGAACTTATCGATGGAACGAAAGAATACAGCCGTTGCGTGGAACTGGGTAAGCACATTGACACCTTCCAGGAGGTTTTCTGGCCTGACTGGGAGGATCGCGCACTTCCTCCTGAAGATACGACCCCTTTGCGCTGCGCACTATTCTTTGCCTTCAAGTTTGGAAATGGCGTAGTGCCTCATGGCTGGGTCCAGCTGAAAAAGATAGTGCAGGAACATGCCACAGCTTCATGCACCTCCTCCATCTTGTTGCACGTCCATGCCGATACGTACGATCAACCTTGATCGACTACCGCGATCAATCCATCAATTCACATAGGAAAACCGTACATGGATATTTTGGGAAAGCTGGCTGTTCTCACGCTTCACGCCTGGAAGGAATCTGAGGAGCTGCGAGCGCGCCATTGTGATGACCTCACCGATTATCATGAACGCATCCTTCGCCAGGCGATGGACTGCGATGATGAAAAAGGCGAACTGCCGCCTTTGATAACTGATGTGCTCAGCCAGGAGCAGATCGAAAACGCGCTTAGATCAGCCTATCGGCATACGGCTACGGAGGCAAAAAGCTTATGAACCTTCGCGCCGAACTCTATGGCCTGCCCTGGGCAGTGCACAAGGAGACATTTGAAAGCTGGGTCCGAAACGAGAACGCCGCCGGCCCGGGCCTCAGACTTCCTGCGATTCAGCGCAAAAGCGTTTCTCAGGACGGCGTGGCAGTTATCGATGTCACTGGCCCTATCACGCCGCGCGCAAGCTTCCTCAACATGCTCTTTGGCGGCACGGATGTGGAAACCATCCAGCAGGAATTCAGTGCGGCCCTGGCCGACTCGTCCATTAACAAGATCGTACTGAACATCGATTCACCTGGAGGCGCTGTATCCGGAATATCTCCGCTGGCGGATCAAATATTCTCGGCTCGATCCATCAAGCCAATAGAGTCTTTTGTGTCCGGAATGGGAGCTTCCGCTGCTTACTGGCTGGCCTCCGCTACCAGCCGCATCACAATTTCCGATACAGCCCTGGTAGGCAGCATTGGAGTGGTTGGCACAGCCATCGATGACAGAGAGCGCCAGAAAATGCAGGGAGTCACTTTTCATCAGATCGTTTCTTCCAATGCACCGAAGAAAAGACCTGATCCGGCAACCCCTGAAGGGCGCCAGGTCCTGCAGAATGAAATCGACGGCATTGGCCTCGTATTTACCGCCAAAGTTGCCCGCTTTCGCGGAGTGACCGAACAGAAGGTCAACTCCGACTTTGGCCAAGGCGGCGTATTGGTTGGCATTGCGGCAGTAAGGGCGGGACTGGCTGACGCCATTGGCACGTTTGAAAGTACCCTGGTTTCGCCTGGCGCAATGCCCAGCGCAGCCAGGTCAACGAAAAAGGAGGAGAAAATCACTATGCATCTGGAAGAATCCTGCGCTGCCCAATGGCGCGCTGATCCGAAGATTCGAGAGGAATTCGTAACGCTGGAGGCCTTCACGGCCTATACGCGGGCAGCTGCGGCAGGCAACATCAGGGGGACCGGTAATAGGGTAGTAAGGGTCGACCAGCCTTATGCCACTGGTACGGCCAAAGCGTTTGTGGCTGCGCTTGGTGCGACAAGGCAGGCACCAGACCCTGCGCATCTGGAAGAATCCTGCGCTGCCCAGTGGGACAGTGATCCGCAGATTCGAGAGGAATTCGTGACACTCGAAGGCTTCACGGCCTATACCAAGGCAGCTGCGGAAAACCGCTTCCAATTATTACGCCGCGATGCAAGCGGCGTTTAAACAAACCTGAAAAGACAAAGGAATATTGATCATGTTTGACTGGTTGAAAGTGAAAAGCACTTTGGAAAGCGCTCTTAACGAGTGCAAGAAGATGCGAGCGACAATGGAGAAGAATAAGCTCCGGATAGAGGAACTTCGGAAACTCCCGCTGCCAAAGGAGGAATTGATCGAATTGGTCAGCAAGTGGATGGATGATTCTGGCAGTGACTATCCGCAATTGCTTCAAGCTGAACTAAATAAGTTTGTATCAAATCCTATGGATAGTCCGCAGAAATACTCCTATCAAAACGGTCCAGCGCGCCTGGTGGAAAACTTGGGTACCCCTTTGCGGGTATTACAGGCAACCGTGCATAGCAATATGCAGCCCACGACAAAAACGATTGAAAGAGCACTGTTTTACATGCTCGGAGATCAATTAAAGGCGGGTGTGCGGCGAGCGATACAGGAGATGGAATACCCGACCATTGTCGGACCTACGATGCCGAGAAGACTGGCTGAAATCGATAAGCTGACGAAAGAGAACTCTGAACTGCAAGCCCAAATAGAGGAGATCGAGGCCGGGATAAATGATTTTGGAGTGGTGCAGGCCGCAGTAGAATCGCAAAAGGAAGCTCGAAAAAAGCCTATAAATCCACCGACGCCTGTTTAAGCTAAACCAGCTTGAACGCACCAGGTAAAGCAACCCCTCATCTGAAAAATGAGGGGTTTTTATTTGTCCAGGGAAAAGTGCAGACGTCTGCACATGTGACAATTTATAAAAGCGGGTTACAAATCGGTTACATTTTCCCCAATAGGAGACATAAAAAAAGACTTAGAAATTCCAAGTCTTTGTTTTATTGGGGTGGCTGATGGGGATCGAACCCACGACAACCGGAATCACAATCCGGGACTCTACCGCTGAGCTACAGCCACCATCCGAGAAAATCGCAACAACACAGTCCGAAACCCGACGCTGGACACGACGGGAGATAACTTATGGCGTGCCCGACAGGAATCGAACCTGTAACCCCCAGCTTAGAAGGCTGGTGCTCTATCCGGTTGAGCTACGGGCACCACTCAAATCGGATTTCGCCTCGAATTAGCATGAATGGTCGGGGTGGAGAGATTTGAACTCCCGACATCCTGGTCCCAAACCAGGCGCGCTACCAGGCTACGCTACACCCCGGAAAGGGCGATAATATACCTTTAAGCCGCAAAAAGGTCAATTTGAGATCCTCTTCGGGCTGAATCAGATCCGGCGCTCGATTGCGCTTATATGGCTGTGCATTACCCCGAAGCACGGTACTGGATCGGTGCGACCGGCGAGGGAAACAGATCGAGATTGGAAGAGGCTCAGTTCTTCAATTTGTCGCACTCGATCAGTGCATATGCGGAATGATTATGAATGGATTCGAAATTTTCCGCTTCCACTGTGTAAGCGTCTATCCGCTCGTCCCGATTGAGCACTGATGCGATATCCCGCACTGCATCCTCGACGAATTTGGGATTACCGTAGGCCTTCTCGGTGACATACTTTTCGTCTGAGCGTTTAAGCAATCCATAAAGCTCACAGGATGCCTGGTCTTCTGCGATGCGGATCAGATCTTCTATCCATACAAAATGATTTGTCCGGATTGATATGGACATATGGGATCGCTGGTTGTGCGCCCCATAGTCCGATACCTGTTTGGAGCATGGGCAAAGGCTCGTTACGGGCACGACCACTTTCAAAGTGAAGCGGTATTCTCTGTTTCTGATTTGCCCGATGAACGTAACGTCATAGTCCATCAGGCTCTTTATTCCGGAAACCGGCGCGGTTTTGCCAATGAAATACGGAAAGCGCATTTCGATATCGCCGGATTCCGCCTCGAGCTTCTTCACCATCGAAACCAGCAGCTTTTCAAACGTTTCAACAGAAATCTCCGAATCATGCTCATTCAGCATCTCGACAAAACGAGACATGTGCACGCCTTTGAGGTGATGCGGCAGGTTTACATACATGTTGAACACGGCCACGGTATGCTGAACAACGCGCGCCTTATCCATTACCCTTACCGGATGGCGGATTGCCCTGATTCCTGCCTTGTCGAGGGCAATGCGTCGCGTATCGGCTACACTTTGCACATCTGCAATGAGCGTTTCGTTCATTGTGTATCGTTGCAAGGAAGAACATCGCATATCAAAGGCATGCGATGCAAAAGTGAGTGGTTTACTTCGGGAATCTCGCTCTCACGGAGCGTAAGATACCTTCCCTGTCCAGTCCGCACTCGCTCAACATCTGAGAGGGATCGCCCTGGTCGACGAAAGTATCCGGCAGGCCCAGCTGCAATACCGGAACTGTACGACCCCGGGCAGAGAGTGATTCCAGAACCGCGCTGCCGGCGCCGCCCATGACAGTATTTTCCTCCACTGTAACGAGCAATTCGTGATTGGTTGCCAGCGATGCGATGAGATCATCGTCCAGCGGTTTGACAAAACGCATATTGGCGACTGTCGCATTCAATTCTTCCGCTGCATCGAGGCAAGGCTGAAGCATGCTGCCAAACGCGAGCAGTGCAATTTTCGCTCCCTTCCGCCGTATTTCACCACGCCCGATCGGCAGCATCTGCATCTCTTTCTGCGGCGCTGCACCCGTGCCCGAACCGCGAGGATAACGCACAGCCGCGGGGGTACTCATCTGAAATGCGGTATAGAGCATCTGCCGGCATTCGTTCTCATCCGCGGGGGTCATTACGGTAATGTTCGGAATACAGCGCAGGTAAGTCAAATCGAAACTGCCCGCATGAGTAGGTCCGTCTGCTCCCACCAGCCCGGCGCGATCTATGGCAAATACGACAGGGAGATTCTGAATGGCGACGTCATGAATCAGCTGGTCATAGGCACGCTGGAGAAAGGTCGAATAGATCGCCACCACCGGCTTCAGCCCGTCGCACGCGAGGCCGGCTGCAAAGGTGACGGCATGCTGCTCGGCAATGCCTACGTCAAAATAACGATCGGGATACTCGTGAGAAAACCTCACCATACCAGACCCCTCCCGCATTGCGGGAGTGATCCCCACCAGACGCTGGTCCAAGGCCGCCATATCGCACAACCAGTCCCCGAAAATCTGGGTATAGGACGGCTTGGCCGAAGCTTTGGGGATGATGCCCGCATCGGGATTGAACCTGGTTACGCCGTGATAAAGAATCGGATCATCTTCCGCTGCCTTGTATCCCGCTCCTTTACGGGTGACCACGTGCAGAAACTGGGGACCGCGAAGATGCCGGATGTTATTGAGCGTGCTAACAAGCACGTCAAGATCATGACCATCAATAGGCCCGATATAATTGAAACCGAATTCTTCAAACAGCGTGCTTGGCGTCACCATGCCTTTTACATGCTCCTCGGCCCGCTTGGCGAGTTCCAGCACATGGGGAACCACTCCCAGCATTTTCTCGCCGGCGCGGCGCGCAGTCGCATAGAACTGGCCGGACATGAGCCGCGCCAGATGATTGTTGAGCGCTCCCACTGGCCGGGAAATCGACATATCGTTGTCGTTCAGAATGACCAGCAGGTTGGTATCCATGGCGCCAGCATTATTCAAAGCTTCGAACGCCATGCCGGCGCTCATCGCGCCATCGCCAATCACCGCGACCACGGACCGCTTCTTGCCCTCCCGCTGCGACGCTACTGCCATCCCAAGCGCAGCACTGATGGAGGTGCTGGAGTGGGCAGTACCGAAAGCGTCATATTCACTTTCATCCCGTCTAGGAAAGCCGGCAACGCCCCCGCGCATGCGCAATTTGCTCATGCCTCCGCGCCGTCCGGTCAGAATCTTATGGGCATAGGTCTGATGGCCCACATCCCAGACCAGGCGGTCGTAGGGCGTATTGAAAACATAGTGCAGTGCGATGGTCAGTTCGACCGTACCCAGATTGGAGGATAGATGACCCCCTGTTTTGGCTACCGATTCAACCAGGAATTGGCGCAACTCGTCTGCAAGCTGTGGCAGCAACTTACGTTCCAGCGTCCGCAGCTTCGCAGGATCTGTAATGGTATCGAGCAATGAATACATTTAAACCTTGAAAATTACAAAATCTTTTTTCCGGAAAACACGCCGGCCTTAAAATTCCCGCTGAATGATAAAGTCAGTTACCTGTCTCAATCGTCCCGCGGTTGCGTCAAAGATTTCCAGCGATGCATATGCCTCTCGTCGCAACTCCTCCGCGAGCTCGCGAGCCCGTGTGCTCCCCAGAATACTCACATAGGTAGGCTTATTGTTTTCGGCATCCTTGCCGGCGGTCTTGCCGAGGGTGGCAGTGGTTGCCTCGGCATCGAGAACGTCATCGACAACCTGAAATGCAAGACCAATGCATTTGGCAAAATGATCGAGGGCTGCCAACTGGGCTTCGTCCAACCTGTTGCCACAATAGGCACCCAGCATTACCGCGGCACGAATAAGCGCGCCGGTCTTGTGAATATGCATGAATTCCAGCTCGGGCAGACTTAATGTCCTGCCGACACTGGCAAGATCGACAGCCTGTCCTCCCGCCATGCCGCGCGACCCTGCTGCCTGAGCCAGACGCCTGATCATTTCGAGTTGCATCTGCGGAGCGTCAGCCAGGGAATATTCAGCCAGCAACTGAAAAGCAAGACTCTGCAAGCTGTCACCGGCCAGCAGCGCGATCGCTTCCCCATACTCGATATGGCAGGTAGGCTTGCCCCGACGCAATACGTCGTCATCCATGCAGGGCAAATCATCGTGCACAAGTGAATAGGCATGAATGAGTTCCACCGCGGCAGCAGCAATCGTTACCCTCTCCTTATTCGCATTGTTCAGCTCACCCGCTGCAAAAGCGAGCAGGGGCCGTACGCGCTTGCCCCCGCCCAGAACGGTGTAGCGCATCGCTTCATGCAAACGCTCAGGCGCGATGTCTGCGGCGGGAAGCAGGGCTTGCAGGGAATTTTCGATGCGTACCTGGTGGCTTCTCGCCCAATCCTGGAAATCAGCGGTCATCAATACCGGAAGGGGGGAAATTTTTCAGTGTGTCGGCTTCAAGGAGGCGTACCTGTTGCTGCGCATCCTGCAACTTGGAGTGGCAGTATTGTAGCAATTCCACACCACGTTTGTGAGCTTCGAGGGATTCTTCAAGCGGCATTTGCCCTGCTTCCATTTCCAGAACAATGCTTTCCAACTCAATCAGTGCAGCTTCAAAACCTCCCGGAGGGGAAAATTTGACGGAGTCGGCGGGCTTTGTCATGATAAACGCGCTGTCAGAATGGGTGTATTGCGGACAAACGGCAAAAATAACGCAATAAGTGGTGGCAGGTCAATTAAATCCATGAAACTTTCCCATGAAAGAGGTTTCTTAGTCGAATTATAAGTGTTTCAGGGCAAGGGCATGAGGACATGCTCATTCTCTTCCTTGTCTTCCCTGTCGTTCCTGGTTTTGATAATCCAGCCATCTTTATTTGAAAGGTGAAAAGTAGCATATGGTCGATCTGATTGATGTTTGCCAATTGGCTCCAACGCAACTGCCGGTTGACTGGTATCTTGACTCTCGAATCCTTGAACTGGAAAAACGCATTCTGTTCGACCAGGGACCAGGCTATGTCGGCCATGAGATCATGGTGCCAAACATTGGCGACTACTATGTGCCTGAATGGATGGATAACGCGAAAATGCTGGTGCGCAACAAGGATGGCATCGAGCTGCTGTCCAACGTCTGCCGCCACCGTCAGTCGCTGCTGCTCAAAGGGAGTGGCAACACCAGAAACATCGTTTGTCCCGTGCATCGCTGGACGTATGACTTGAAAGGCACGCTGCTCGGCGCCCCCCATTTCCCCGAAAACCCTTGCCTCAATCTTTCCAATACGCCTTTGCAGAGCTGGAACGGACTCCTGTTTCAAGGTGGGCGAAACGTTGCGCGCGATCTGGGCAACTTGCAAGTCCTGAAGAATTTCGACTTCTCGGGTCATGTGCTGGAACGCCTTCAGGTAGATGAATACGCCTGCAACTGGAAAACCTTCATAGAGGTTTATCTGGAGGATTATCACGTCGAGCCATATCATCCGGGCCTGGGCAACTTTGTTGACACGACTGCGCTGGAATGGGAGTTCGGGGAGTGGTACAACGTTCAGACTGTGGGGATCAATAACGCCCTGACCCGGCCGGGAACATCCGTCTATGCAAAATGGCACGAGCAATTGCTGCTACAGACAGCGGGCAAAATACCAAGGCATGGTGCAATCTGGATGCTGTACTATCCTAACATCATGATGGAATGGTATCCCCATGTACTGGTCATCAGCACGGTGCTTCCTGCCGGAGCGGAACGTTGCACCAACGTGGTGGAGTTCTATTATCCTGAAGATATCGCTTTGTTTGAACGTGAATTCATTGAAGCGGAACAGGCTGCCTATCATGAAACCGCTGCTGAGGATGATGAAATCTGCAAGCTGATGACGGAAGGGCGCCGTGCGCTGTACAAACAAGGCGTGAGCGAGATCGGGCCGTATCAATCGCCGCTGGAAGATGGCATGGTGCACTTTCACAAATTTCTGCGGCGAGAAATTGAACCGCACATCTGAACGATAAGTGATATCCTTTTGCTGAGCATATTTTTCTTCGGTAGCCTGAATTTTTTCGGGCTACCCGGATTTTTCCCTGCCCGCGCAATTTTTATATTGTGGGTAACACATGATAACCATTGAGGAAACAGAAAACCTGATCAGTATCGCTGTTTTCGGTGAATTCACATTGGCCGATTACCGTGAATTCGAGGACAAGGTGCTTCGCAAGGCTGGTCCCGGCGGCAAGGTGAACGTATTGTTCGATTGGCGGGACATGCTGAGCTACACCATCGATGTCGCCTGGGAGGACATCAAATTCGTGCACGAACACGGCAGCGAATTCAACCGCATCGCGATAATCACTGAAAACCAGTGGCGCGCCTGGGCGGCCTGGGTATCCAATCTATTTGTCAATGCCGATATACGGGTATTTCGGGATTATGCCGAAGCAACGGCATGGCTCGAGGCATGAAGTGACCCGATGCTGAGTGAGTGTAAATCCGGCCTTGCGCCTTTGGCATCAGTAGAAGCTCCTCATTCGAGGCGAGAATTTTTTCAGGGATTTCGTGTGGTGCGTGGTGCAATTCCGGAAAACCGCGGCCGGCTCCTGCAATAATCCGCCTCAAAAATAAAAGAAGGGTTGATCCATCGAGAGATGGATTCCTGTAAAATATCGCCCGGCTGCGAAAGAGATTGAGATCAGGTCCAACGCAAAGCTGAAGGGCCGGTTCCGGCAAGTGTTGCAAAAAAGACACACATTTCCCTTCCATTCTCCAAAACTTCTTTATATCATCTGCCAACTCGTACAGAATGGAGCTTATCGCCTGTCCTTATCTGGTAAGTATCGAAAGCAGACTGCGAGCTAGAGACAGTCTCTTGCACGTGAAAGGAACATGATCCGGTAATACCGAAGTACATGCCTGTCACGATATGAGAACTGAATATAAGAAGGTTCGTTAATTCACAGATTAGCGTATTTATTTTTTGTTTTTCGAGCTACTGCCTTTACCGGGAGCCAGGTAGAGTCGATATTTTCAAGCAGCAACTCGAACGACGCGACAGCGGATGACGGCCAAAACAACGATTGCCCGACTGGAATCCTTTATATTATAAAAAGATGACTAGTACGATTAATTTGGAGGGGAAGACCTTGAGTTCAACAATAGCGAAGTTGAACGCTCCGCTGACGCAAGCGTTTAACCCTCAATTATTATCAAGCGAGCAGCCGGCAGCTGCGATCCCCACACCTACCTATAACACTCAAGCTCAGAGATTAGCCGACTTCGACACCCTGATCGCTGCGCTCGAGTATGCCGCGTCCGGTACGTCCGGGTATAACTTTTATGATGCCAAGGGTAATCTCCGCTCCGTTCTTTCTTATCGGGCACTAAGGCAAAATGCCCAGGCAGCGGCGCGCCAGTTGCTCGGACTTGGATTGGCGAGAGGGGACCGAGTTGCGATTATTGCCGACACGACGCCAGAGTTCGTGGAAATCTTTTATGCATGCCGCTACGCAGGATTGGTACCTTATGCAATGCCTGTTCCTGTCAACCTCGGCAGCCATGCGGTTTATGTTCGGCAGTTGCGCGGAATGCTGGAGGCAGGTCAGGCAAGCGCCGCCCTGGCGAACGTTGACTATGTCGGCTTTTTGAAAGAAGCAGCCGAGGAGTCGCGAGATCTGCGCTGGGTGGGAACGCCGGAGCAGCTCCGGGAGCTGCCGGCGCTGAACACCGAGCTTGCGGCAAATAGTCCCGATGAAATCGCGTACCTGCAATTTACTTCGGGAAGCACGCGCATGCCGCGTGGAGTGGTAATTACCGAAGGCGCGCTGATGAGCAATCTCCAGGGCATTGTCCGTCACGGCCTGAATATCCGGGCCGGAGACCGCTGTGCGTCCTGGCTGCCGTTTTATCATGACATGGGTCTGGTCGGCATGGTAATGGCGCCCATGGTGGCGCAGGTTTCGGTAGATTACCTGGCTACCCGTGATTTTGCGATCAGGCCGTTGCAATGGCTGCGCCTGATCAGCAGAAATCGCGCTACTGTTGCGTTCAGTCAACCCTTCGGGCTCAAGCTCTGCACGCTTCGCGTGCGCGATTCCGACCTGGAAGATCTTGACCTCAGCAGTTGGCGTGCAGCAGGAGTCGGCGCGGAAATGATCCGCCCGGACACTTTGAGGAGTTTTGCGGAAAAATTTGCACCCGCCGGTTTTGACGCGCGCGCATTTCTCCCCTGTTATGGGCTGGCCGAATCGACGCTCGCCGTTACTTTCTCCCAGGGTGGCCAGGGCTTTCAGAGTTTGCGAGTCGACGCGGCCACCCTCGTTGATAAGAAAGTGGCAGTACGGTTACAGGTGGAAGGCCGGAAATATAGTGAATTCGTCAACTGCGGCCGCGCGTTACCGGGGCATACCGTCAAGGTAGTCGATGAGGCCGGCGGCCAACTCCCTGATTTGCGCGTGGGCAGCGTACTCGTGCAGGGCAGCAGTATCATGACAGGATATTTCAACAATCCGGAAGATACCTGCAAGACACTCAAACCTGGGAACTGGCTGGATACCGGTGACTTGGGGTTCCTCTTTGAAGGTGATCTATATATTACCGGGCGTCGCACCGATGTAATCATTGTCAATGGACGCAATATCCGCGCCCAGGACATCGAGGAGCTTGCCGAACAGCAGCCCGAGGTGAGAACGCGTGAAGCGTCTGCCTTCGGGATTACCGATGCCAATGACGTCACCACCATTGTCCTGGTCATCGAATGCCGGCTTACCTCGGTCACGGATCGTCAGTCCCTTACCAGCCGCCTGCAACGCCTGGTCTATATGGCGTTTGGCGTGAACTGTCTGGTGGAACTGGTTCCACCGCACACCCTGCCACGTACTTCCTCCGGAAAACTGTCCCGTTTTGCGGCACGCCAAGGCTTTATCCAGCGAACGCAGATGACAGACCAGTTATCTGCCGAATCCGGGGACAAATAACCGGCGTATGTCGGGTCCCTGGGTTGCCGTTACCGGCGCCACTGGCTTTATCGGGAATGCGCTGTTGCAGTCCCTGACAAAGGAAGGATGGAAAATCAGGGCTCTGACAAGGCGTGCGCGAGTCGATGACGGGTCCACGCAATGGATAGAAGGTGATTTACATAACCTCGACGCACTGCGAAAGCTCGTAATCGGCGTTTCAGCTGTTATCCATTGCGCTGGTCAGGTTCGGGGAAGCTCTCTCGAGAGTTTTGTCCATACCAATGTGGAAGGTACGAGCAGCCTGATGCAGGCTTCTCTGGAACAAAACCCGCCTCCACGTTTCCTGCTGATTTCTTCTCTGGCCGCACGCCAACCCGAGCTTTCCTGGTATGCCATGAGCAAGCACATGGCTGAACGACTGGTAAATGAGCGTTCGGCTGGGATGGCTTGTGCCATTTTTCGTCCAACAGCTGTTTATGGCCCCGGAGACAAGGAAATGAGCCCGCTTTTCAGGACAACACGCCGCGGTGTCTTACCAATGGTGGGACAACCTGACATGCGGTTTGGATTACTGCATGTCGCAGACCTGGTAGCAGCCATCACCTGCTGGCTTTCGACTGCGGTGCCTGTACAAGGTACCTACGAGCTTGATGATGGCAGGCCGGGAGGTTACGATAGCAAGATAGTAGCCGCTATTGCGCAGGAAGTGTGGAAACGTCCGGTGCGCTGCATCTTTTTCCCCGCGTCACTGATTTCATTGATCGCAAACGTCAACTTATGGTCTGCCCGATTATTAGGCTATTCACCCATGCTGACCCCGGGAAAAGTGAGAGAATTGCGGCATTCTGACTGGGTTTGTGATATTGATCCCTTAACCCGGGCACTCCCTGACTGGCGACCCCGCATCCACCTCCGCGAGGCTTTGCCGCAAGCGGTCTAATTTCAATCATTGAATCATTTTGAATCCAGATGTTGAATGATTATAACGAAGTTCTGCAAAAACTTTGCCATCACCTCGAACAGCTTGTTGGTCCGGGGGTGGAAATTACACCGCAGACCGATCTTATCAACGAGCTTGCAATCGATTCTGTAAAATTGCTGAACCTGATCATGGAAATCGAGGACGAGTTTGACATTTCCGTACCGATCAATGCACTTGCGGATGTACAGACCGTTCATGAGCTCGCCAGCTTGATCCACCGGATAAAGGCTCAAGAACAATGAGTTTGCTAGATAAACTGGATGCCGTGGCGGCGGCGAGAAAAGCCCTGTTGCCTGAAGGCGTTGAGGTTTTTGGAACGCCCATAGAAGAAGTTTATTCCTCGACTGAAGCCAGGATCGGGGATCACCGGATATTGTTTCTGGGAACAAACAATTATCTGGGGCTTACCTTCGCGCAGGAGTGCCGCGATGCAGCGCAGGAAGCGATTCACAGTGAAGGTACAGGTACAACCGGATCGCGCATGGCCAATGGCAGCTACAGGGGACACCGGGCACTCGAGCGCGAGTTCGCCGAGTTTTACCAATGCCGATCCTGCATCGTATTTACCACGGGGTACCAGGCCAATCTGGCGACCATATCAGGTCTGGCTGGGCCTGGCGACATCGTTCTTATTGACGGCGATTCCCACGCGAGCATCTACGATGGCTGCCGCTTGAGCGGCGCAGAAATAATCCGCTTCAAACATAATGATCCAGCAGATCTGGAGAAGCGCCTGCGCCGCCTGGGAGAACGATCCCGCTCCACGCTCATCATTGCCGAGGGCATCTACAGTATGCTTGGAGATCGCGCGCCGCTGGCGGATATCGTCAAGGTAAAGGATGCGTATAACAGCACACTTCTTCTCGATGAAGCGCATTCACTGGGAGTACTCGGTGAGACCGGGCAAGGTCTGGTAGAAGAAACGGGCCTCCTCGACAGGGTAGACTTCATCACAGGCACCTTCAGCAAAAGCCTGGGCGGAATCGGCGGCTACTGTGTGAGCAATCATCCTCAACTGGATCAGTTACGCTACGTGAGCCGCCCTTATATTTTCACTGCCTCGCCTACGCCTGCCACCATCGCCTCCACCCGGGCAGCTCTCAGGCTGCTGAGGGAGGGTGTCGAATTACGCCGGCAGCTCTGGAAGAATGTGCACCAGCTCTACTCGCAACTCAAGGAACTGGATTACCGACTGGGACCGGAGCCGAGTCCTGTTATCGCAACCATACTTGAAACGCCGCAACAGGCGCTGGCCCTGTGGAAAGGGCTGCTTGAAAACGGCATCTATGTGAATCTGGTTTTGCCGCCCGCAACGCCGGAGGGCAATTCGTTGGTGCGTTGCAGCGTAAGCGCCGTCCATACCAGCGAGCAGATGAATCATGTCGGCAAAACTTTCGCCAGGTTGCGCGAGACTGTTTTTCAGTAAGGATTTCCCGTTTTCCGCCGCTTGAAAGCCAGCCTGGAGAGAAAGATTCCCGTCCTTGCTACCCCGCCTTACACCGTCACTTCACGTTACAGTAGTCACAGAAGTATGCTGTGAGGTTCGGAGCAGGCCCAATGACGAGTAAAAGAAAACGGCGCCGGATCAAGAAGGGAAATATGACAGTCCCTTAAAACCCGCCGCCGTTCGTTCAGGAGGATCCGCGGAAATGCGTGCTTTTGATTTCGCGGATCGAGAATTGAATGACGCTGATTCTGCTCAGACGCTATCAGGACATTTTGGCGCTCGTCCGCCGACGCAGCAGGAAGAAGGCTGCTATGCCAGCTGCACCCAGTATCAGCGCAATCTCCGTCATGCCGATACCACCCCCATGTCCATCATGGCCGCCACCTCCGCCCACATGTACCGGAATGCGTACCGCCTGAGTCATCTTGCCATCCTTCTCGGTTTCCAGCAGCAACGCGTACTGCCCCAGTTCTTCCAGGTTTACCGTAAATGTAATGCTTCCGGAAGGGTAGGGTTTGGCTGGTATCGACATGATTTCATGCCCGCCCTCTCCATGACCTTCCATCACCAGGCGCAGGGCGATTGGAATTTCGCGGGATTCCGGATCGGTCAGATCCACCGTGAAATACAGCTCGCCGGTTTCAGGAACATGGTCGCAATAGGCATGAGTAGGCGGAAGCTCGCCCTTGGGCTTCTCATAGGCGCTGAAGGCTACAGGAAAAGCGCCCGATTTGATGGCGCAGTCGCCTGAATGGTGGCCTTCATGCGCAAGCATGAGCTGTGCATGGGCAGGAACAGCCATGAAAGCTATCATCATAGCCGATGCCAGCACGGCAGCCCACTCAAAAATTTTCTTCATAATATCTCCGGTTTTGTATCCGCATTTAATCTGACGCCCCGCGCAAACGGGAACAATCGTCGATTGTATAACAAACCTGTACGGAAAAGGAAACAGAGAATGTTCACTCAACAGGCTGCGAAAGGGCGGTCGAGAGGGATATCTTTTCTGTTCCATGCTGCCCGGGATATGCTGATGGGCTTGCGGCCGGGACAGTGCGCTTTCGCCTTTATGGAGTCAGAATTATCAGGAATTCAGGAAAAAAGCTGGCCGATAAGCCGGGTTCTGTCAAGGACAGTCATTCCTCTAGGCGTACGGTCACCCGCACGCTCAAGCAACCTACCCGCAGGCTCAGCGAGCAGCATCATCGCCTGCCTATTTGGTCTTGCTCCGGATGGAGGTTACCGCGTTTCACCGTAACTTAATACGCTCGTCTCTGTGGCCCTGTTCCTCGCCTTGCGGCGGCCGGCCGTTAACCGGCATCCTGCTCTGCGGAGCCCGGACTTTCCTCTCCCTGCACTCGTCACCGAGGGCAGGCAGCGACTGCCTGGCCAGCTTCGGTACAATGATAGCCCAAAGTCCTTATGCACCGCAAACCTCCGCACTCCCCTGCCACCAATGACCATGCTCAGCAGAACAGAGTGAGATATTCGGGTATGATTTCCCCGTTGCCACAGGTAGAATCATGAGACGAAGCGTACTGGTTATATCGGCCCTGATTTTTTGCCTTTCCGCGTGTGCGGCTCTCAGGCCGCAGGAGCCGTTGCGAATTTCCGTTGCCGGGCTTGAGCCGCTTGAAGGAAGAGGCATGGAGGCCCGCTTTGCGGTCAGCCTGAGAATCCAGAATCATGGCGCGGTTCCGCTGGACTATGATGGCGTTGCACTCGACCTGGACCTGCGTGGAATGAGTTTTGCCAGCGGAGTGAGCGATCAGCAGGGCACGATTCCCCGCTTTGGCGAAACGGTCATCATCGTTCCGATAACGGTTCCTGCCAGCGCAATCATCCGGCATGTATTTCGCCTGACCACAGGCGATCATGGAAGGACCGATTACGAACTGCGTGGTCAGCTTGGTGCGCCGGGCTTTGCCATTGGGCGCCATTTTGATGCCAAGGGTGAAATCACACTTCCCGATCTGCCGGCGCAGGAGGTCCGGTAAAACACCTCAGCCGGCGCGATGAATGCCATCGACGCGTTCAACCGTCCCTACTGGCTGAGTAATGGCTACGATATTCTTCCACTGCCAGGAGGTGATTTGCCAGACCCGGGCTCTGGCCCAGGTAATCGACAATGCTCTCCAGGTTGACGATGCTCGTGACAGGAATTCCATACATGCGGCGCACTTCCTGTACGGCGGAAAGCTCGCCCTTGCCCCGTTCCATGCGGTCCAGGGCGATGGCCACCCCTGCGGGAGCGGCGCCTGCGGCATGAATATACTCGACCGATTCCCGCACCGACGTGCCGGCGGAAATCACATCATCCACAATCAGCACCCGCCCGGCGAGGGGCGCGCCCACGAGATTCCCTCCTTCTCCATGGTCTTTCGCCTCTTTGCGGTTGAAACAGAAAGGGTAGTTGTTGCCCCGGGCAGCCAGGGCAATGGCAATGGAACTTACGAGCGGAATGCCCTTATAGGCAGGACCAAAAAGCATGTCGAACGGAAGCTGGGCAGCAAGAATGGCTTTGGCGTAAAATTGCCCCAGCTTTCCGAGAGATTCCCCATCGTTGAACAGTCCGGCATTAAAAAAGTAGGGCGAAAGACGTCCTGCCTTGGTCTGAAATTCGCCAAAGCACAGGACATTCCGGCTGATGGCAAATTCGATGAACTCCTTTCGGAAATCGGGCATGATAATGGCTTCGGGAAATCGACGTGCGAATTATAACGCTTAACCTCAACGGAATACGCTCCGCTGCCAGCAAGGGTTTTTTCCGCTGGCTGCCTTTGCAGGACGCAGATATCGTCTGTGTACAGGAACTCAAGGCTCAGGTGGGCGATATTACCGGGGAAGTGGTCTCCCCTGATGGCTACCACGGCCATTTCCACTGCGCTGAAAAAAGAGGATACAGCGGAGTAGGCATTTACACGCGGCATGAACCGGACAACGTGACCGAAGGCGTCGGCGTGCCGGAGATCGATGCGGAGGGGCGTTACCTGCGCGTCGATTTCGGGCGACTGAGCGTCATATCGATCTATTTTCCATCCGGTTCCGCGGGTGAACATCGTCAGACCGTCAAATATTTCTTCATGGAGCAATTTTTCCCTATGCTTGAGAAACTGGCAGCATGCGGCAGCGAGATTATTTTGTGCGGGGACTGGAACATCGCCCACAAGGAAATCGATCTCAGGAATTGGCGTTCCAACCAGAAGAATTCCGGTTTCCTGCCGCAGGAGCGCGCCTGGCTTACCGATGTATTTCAGGAGCTTGGATTCGTAGACGTTTTCCGCCGGATAAATCCGGACCCGGATCAGTATACCTGGTGGTCCAATCGCGGGCAGGCCTGGGTGAAGAACGTCGGCTGGCGTATCGATTATCAGATTGCCACCCCCGGTATCGCAGCCAGGGCCAGCGCAGTTTCGATTTACAAGACCGAGCGTTTCTCCGATCATTCCCCCCTTATCATTGACTACGATTACAGCTTATCCGCCTGATCCGGCGGTTTGCCGCGAAGCGCCGATGATGTCCGGAAATGGCCCGCCAGAATGACTGATCCAGAATAATGTCAGCTACCCTTTCGAGTTGGCTGCACGCTTTTCGCATCTATACCCATCCCCGGGTACTGGGCATGCTGTCTCTTGGCTTCTCGGCGGGATTGCCCCTGCTTCTGGTGATGGGTACGCTTTCCTTCTGGCTGCGGGAAGCGGGAATCGACCGTTCCACCATAGGTCACCTGAGCTGGATCGGGCTGGCTTACGGCTTCAAATGGATGTGGTCTCCCCTGGTGGATCGTCTGTCTTTGCCATTATTGACACGATGGCTGGGCCGCCGCCGCGCATGGCTGTTACTGTCACAAATCGTTATCGCCCTTGCTCTCATCGGTATCGCACTTACCGATCCACTCCAGAATCTCTCGCATACAGTCTTTTTTGCCCTGGCGGCGGCCTTCGCTTCCGCAACCCAGGACATTGCCCTGGATGCATACCGGATCGAGGCGGTCGCGCCCAGGCTCCAGGGCGCGATGGCAGCGACCTATCAGGCAGGGTATCGTCTGGCAATGATCCTGGCTTCCGCGGGCGCGCTGTGGATAGCCGCCGCCGCAGGCTCATCAGCAGAAATCTACGATTACGCGACCTGGCGCATCGCTTACCTGAGCATGGCTGCCTGCATGTCGGTAGGGATCATCACTACGCTCATCATCCGCGAGCCGGAAGTTCCTCTCACCCGCCTGATTTCGGAAAATGAGGAGCGCGCGAGGGCCGCCATTGCCCATTGGCCGATCAGCACGACCCTCAAGCAGATGCTGGCCTGGCTGTATGGGGCCGTGATCGCCCCTTTCCGCGACTTTATCGTCCGTTACGGTGGACAAGCCTTGCTGATTCTCGCCCTGATCGCGGTCTACCGCATTTCCGACGTGGTAATGGGGGTCATGAGCAATCCTTTCTACGTCGACATGGGTTATACGAAAGATGAAGTGGCAACCGTTTCCAAGGTCTACGGCGTCCTGATGACGATTGCAGGCGCAGCGCTGGGGGGCGTTCTGACAGCCAAAATCGGCATCATGCGCACACTGTTCCTGGGAGCGGTTTTGTCCGCGGCAACCAATCTGCTGTTCGTCTGGCTGGCAGGACGCGGGCATGACTTGACGGGTCTGACCTTTACCGTATCGGCGGACAATCTCTCAGCCGGGATAGCGTCCTCCGCTTTTATCGCTTATCTTTCCGGCCTGACCAATTCCGCCTATTCCGCTACTCAATATGCGCTATTCAGTTCAGTGATGCTGTTGTTGCCGAAATTTATCGCCGGATTCAGCGGAGACTTCGTGGATGCGTACGGTTATGCCAGCTTCTTTACTGGCACGGCGCTGCTCGGCCTCCCGGTGCTGGTTCTGGTCTGGCTGGCTGGCCGCGCAAGCTTCGAGCGCGCAGAACCCCAGAGGGTTGAGGTTTTTTCGGGGAAACAGCTTTCGCAAAAATAGCTATTTCTGCTGCTCAAACCGGTAAAAGGCTAACATTCCCAGCAAATTGGGCATGAACGTGATCTGGTAATTTCCACTCATTACCCTGCGTTCGAGAATGCGTGCCCCGTGCTGGCCGCAGAATTCCTCGAAATCGCCCAGCGTGCAGTTATGGATATTGGGAGTGTCGAACCATTGGTAGGGCAGTGCTTCGGAAACCGGCATATGACCGGAAAGCACCTGCAAGCGGTTTTTCCAGTAGCCGAAATTGGGGAATGACACGATGCCTTCCTTGCTCACCCGGAGCATTTCCTTGATGATGTTCTCGGTATTTTTCACAGCCTGCAGGGTTTGCGAGAGCACCACGTAATCAAACGACCCGGATTCGAAACTCTGCAAACCGGACTCCAGGTCGCTCTGGATCACATTCACACCATTATTGAAACAGGCCAGGACGTTGACATCGTCAATCTCCACCCCGTAGCCGCGTACCCCACGGGAATCCCGCAAAAAACGTATAAGCGAACCGTCGCCGCAACCCAGATCGAGCACCTTGGATTCCGGTCTGACCCATGCTGCAATCAGGGCAAAATCGGGCCGGGCAACCTTAAACGATGAATTCATGCCAGGGGATTTCGTCATACGACAATGTTATCCATGTAAGCCCGCACCAGCCTGTGATAATGCCGATCCTCCATGAGGAACGAGTCATGGCCGTGGCTGGATGTAATTTCGGCATAACTGACGTTCAGTTCGTTGTCCAGCAGCGCTCTTACGATAGCGCGCGAACGCTCCGGGGAAAAGCGCCAGTCGGTAGTAAACGACAACACCAGGAAATTCGTCTTGGCGAATCGGAATGCGGCACTCAGGTCGTTGTTGTGCGGGAAGGCAGGGTCAAAATAGTCTAATGCTTTTGTCATCAGCAGATAGGTATTCGCGTCGAACTGGCTGGCGAATTTATCTCCCTGATAACGAAGATACGATTCGATTTCGAACTCCACCTCGTAACCGAAGGCAAGCGTCCCGTTCCGCAGTTCCCGGCCGAATTTGGCGGCCATCGAATCATCCGAGAGATAGGTGATATGTCCCAGCATGCGCGCCAGCCGTAATCCTCTCCGCGGAATGACGCCGTGTGAATAATAGTCGCCGCCGTGAAAATCAGGGTCGGTAATGATAGCCTGGCGGGCGACGTCGTTGAATGCGATGTTCTGCGCAGTCAATTTTGCAGCCGCGGCGATGACCAGCGCGTGACGCACTCTCTCGGGAAAATCAAGTGTCCACTGTAAAGCCTGCATTCCGCCAAGACTGCCCCCCGCCACGGCGGCAAACTGGTCGATGCCCAGATAATCAGCGAGGCGAACCTGTGTCTGTATCCAGTCTTCCACTGTCACAACCGGAAAATTCGGGCCGTAACACTTTCCGCTCCTGGCATCGATACTCGCCGGGCCGGTGGATCCATGACAACCGCCCAGGTTGTTTACCCCGATTACGAAAAATTTCTGGGTATCGATCGATTTGCCGGGCCCGATCATATTGTTCCACCAGCCGGCACTCTTGGGGTTATCGTCGTAAAAACCTGCGAGATGATGGTTTCCTGAAAGGGCATGGCATATCAGTACGGCATTCGAGCGCGCCGCATTGAGTTCCCCGTATGTTTCGTACACCAGCTCGTAGCTGTCGAGCACCGCGCCGCTCTTCAAATGCAAAGGCGTGTCAAAACGCGCCACCTGCGGAGTAACAGTACCGAATGAATTCGAATCTTGCATGAGCATGAAAAAAGTCAGGAGGCTGATGTCACGATTTGTTCCTTCCCGAACCCGGTCTCCAGAAAATAAAACCGGCTTGGTGGAGGAATTCCCATTCTGTCAAATAATCGCATCGCCTGATTGTAACCGGCAATTATAGCCGTACACGCTGCGCATATGCATTGACATTCTGTGAAATGAAACAGGGAACTGATCGTTCAACCGTTGAGCTTCGCCAGCAGTGCGTGAATTTTCTCCGGATCAGCGGCTTTCAGTATTTTTTGCGTGACCGGAATGACGTCGGGCAGATTTGCGCGCAAGATTTCACGTTTTACGGTCAGCAGTTGGGCAGGGTGCATGGAAAACACCCGTAAGCCGAAACCAAGCAGCAGACGGGTAAATACCGCATCCCCTGCGATCTCGCCGCATACGGACACGGGTATGCCTGCCCGGTTCGCGCTGCGTATGACATGCGCTACCAAACGCAGCACTGCAGGATGCAGCGAATCATAAAGGTGCGCGACACTGTCATCGGCACGATCTATCGCCAGCGTATACTGGATGAGATCATTGGTGCCGATTGACAGGAAATCGAGCTTGCGCATGAAAATGTCAAGACTCAGCGCAGCGGCTGGAATTTCTATCATCCCTCCCACCTGCACTTTTTCATCAAAAGGAATCTTTTCCTTACGCAGGCTTTGTTTGGCGCTCTCGATCAAATGCAGCGTCTGCGTTATTTCAGCAACGTTGGAAAGCATCGGCACCAGAATCCGGATCTGCCCATAGCGCGAGGCGCGTAAAATAGCGCGCAACTGGATATTGAACATCTGGGGTTCGGCCAGACTCAGCCGGATGGCGCGCAGTCCCAGGGCGGGATTCGCGGCTACCCGCTTGGCATTGTCCAGGTTCTTGTCCGCGCCAAGATCGAACGTGCGCACCGTCACCGGCATTCCCCGCATTTTTCGCGCCACGGTTCGATAAGCCTCGAATTGCTCTTCCTCGTCGGGCAGCCTATCACGATTGAGGAACAGGAATTCGCTTCGAAACAGGCCGATGCCGGTCGCTCCATTTTCTTTTACCTGATCGACGTCCTGCGGCAACTCGATATTTGCATACAGCTCCACTACCGTACCATCCAGCGTCGCCGCTATCGTCGTCCTCAAGCGCTTGAGTTTCTGCTTCTCCAGTTCCAGTTCGCTCTGGCGCAGCCGATATTCCGCAAGCACATGCTCGTCCGGATCTACGATGACCACACCCTGGTTGCCATCCACGATCAGAACATCATTTTCCCGGATGAGGCGGCGGGCATGGTGAAGCGCGACGACGGAGGGGATGTTCAGGCTGCGTGCGACAATGGCGGTATGCGAAGTCAGGCCGCCAAGATCCGTCAGGAATGCAGTAAACGAATACTGCTTGTATTGAAGCACATCGGCCGGACTCAAGTCGTGCGCTACCAGGACACTGTCGCCATCCCGCTTTTGCGCAGGGGGGATATATCCGGGATGCCCCAGCAATACCTTGAGAACGCGCTCCACCACCTGGATGACGTCCGTTTTACGTTCGCGCAGATAGGGGTCTTCTATTTCCTCGAACTGCGCCATCAATACCCCCATCTGCTGGGTAATGGCCCATTCGGCATTGCACTGATTCTGGGCAATGTACGCTTTTGCCGCCGTCAAGAGCGTGGGATCATCCAGAATCATCCGGTGCAGATCGAGGAACGCTTCGTATTCCGCGGCCGCGGGTCCGCTGACGATCGTGTCGTGCAATGCCTGAAGCTCTTCGCGGACGGTTGTGAAAGCGGTGTCCAGCCGGGAGATTTCATTGGCGACCTGATTCTCGGGCACGACGTGGTGGGCAACCTCGAGTGCGGCATGAGAGGCAAGATGAGCATGGCCTATGGCGATACCTTCCGAAACGCCCACGCCATGCAGTACAAAGCTCATTCGCTTTCTCCGAAGCGATCCTCGATCAGTTGTATCAAGGCCTGCATTGCCTCAATCTCGTCCTCACCCGTGGTTTCGATGACCAGAGTCGCACCCTGGTTCGCCGCCAGCATCATGACTCCCATGATGCTTTTTGCGTTGACTTTGCGATCGTTTCGGGTCAACCATACCTCGCTCCGGTATCGACTGGCCAACTGGGTGAATTTGGCGGAGGCACGGGCGTGCATTCCCAGTTTATTCAGTATCCTGATCTCTTTATGTTGCATTTATCAACCTGGGTTTATACGAAAAACACCATTCCGTCCGCCTGAGAGCGCCTTCTCCGCCACCGATTCCAGCGGCTCGGTGCGATAAGTAAGCGCCCGCACCAGCATGGGCAGATTCACTCCGGCAAGGCATATCACCCGTTCTGTGGAAGCTGCAAGCCGGGTGGCTATATTGCACGGGGTTGCGCCGCAGATGTCGCTCAATACCAGCGCACCCTCGCCGCTATCCAGTTCCCTTACCGATTCCACTGCTTTTGAAAGGATAACGTCAGGATCATCCCGAGGGTGAATGGCAATGTGTGCCAGGTCCGGCAATTTCTTTCCCATCACGTGATTGGCGCTCTCGACGAGGCTTTCGCCCAGATTGCCGTGAGAAATAATCAAAATCCCGATCATGATATTGTCAGCAGCAGGAACAAGAAGGCAATGGAATGGATCAACGCGGCATCTTTTCAAGGGCATCCACCATCATTCCAGCCACATTGAAGCCGGTCTGGTCTGAAATTTCCCTCATACCCGTAGGACTGGTGACGTTGATCTCGGTAAGATAATCCCCGATGACATCCAGTCCCACCAGCATCAAACCTTCATTGAACAATGCGGGACCGAGTGCTTCGGCAATTTCATGATCCCGGGGGCTGAGTGCCTGAGCGACGCCGGTAGCACCCACATTCAGATTACCCCGGAATTCCCCGGGCCTGGGGATGCGGGCAAGTGTATAAGGGACTGGTTCCCCCGCGATCAGCAGGATGCGCTTGTCCCCCTGGGTGATTTCGTGGATATACCGTTGAGCCATGATCGTCTTCGTGCCATAGTGCGTCAATGTTTCTATTATCACCCCGATATTTTGATCCCCCTGGTGAACCCGAAACACGTTTGCCCCGCCCATGCCGTCAAGCGGCTTGAGAATGATGTCGTCGTGCTCTGCAAGAAAATGGCGCAGCAGGCTTTCGCTTCGCGTCACCAGCGTTTCCACGGCATATTCGGGAAACTTCGCCACCGCGAGCTTCTCGTTATGGTCCCTGATTGCGCGTGCGCTATTGATGACGCGGGCACCACGCGTTTCAGCCAGTTCCAGCAAGTAAGTGCTGTAGACATACTCCATATCGAACGGCGGATCTTTGCGCATCAATACGGCATCGAATTCCTGTAGCGGTATTTCTTCGGGCTCATCCACCCGATACCACAGCCGTCCCTGAAGATCCTCACCGGTCAATTCGAGTGTGCGCGCGAAACCGACCGTGTCCCCTCGCTGCCAGGCCAGGTCTCCCTGTTGCATCGAGAATAATGTGTGACCCCTTGCTGCCGCCTCGCGCATGATGGCGACACTCGAATCCTTGCGCGCTTTGATTGATTCGAGGTGATCAAGAACAAAGGCAAGTCTCATGAGTTATCAGGAGGATTATATGGAGAACGGGATGATGAAGCATCGGAGACGGGAGAGCGAACAAAACGCGCGTTATCAAACCAAAATGTGCGGGAGGCTATTATTATCAGCATGGCATCTGGGACAGATTGCTTGCCTCTTTCATCAAGCTGTGCGGTTTTTAACGGACTCATCCCTAAAGAAGTCGCTGTCCATTTTCGGGATTCGTTTTCGGGGAAATTTTCCAAGGAAAACGGGAGAGAATGGATGGATGAGGCTACGCTAAGCCACGATGGCTTCGGTTCTCACGTCATTTTTTTCCAGTTCTTGTGCAGCAGCCAGCAAGGCCAGCCGGGCTATGACGCCATAAGCATAAAACCGGTTGGCACTGCAACCTGGCTGCGCTTCCCGGTCTGGCAGAAGGCAGGTGTCTTCGAATGCCAGCGGTACAAAATGCATACCGGGAGCATTAAGGTTCTCGTCGACGCCCCGCCCGGTATGCACCCGATAGAAACCACCGACGACATAGCGGTCGATCATATAGATGACAGGCTCCGCTACGGCGTCGTTGACACTCTCAAACGTATAAACCCCTTCCTGCACCAGGATATCGGTCACCTGCAATCCTTCTTTTACGACCGCCATCTTGTTGCGCTGTTTCCGGCTGAGCGTGCGCACTTCAGCGCCATCTTTTACGGTCATTATCCCCATTCCGTATGTACCGGCATTGGCCTTCACAATCACGAAGGGATCTTTCCTGACTCCATATTCGGTATATTTCTCCCGGATCTGGCCCAGGATCTCATCCACTGTGCTGGCCACGCAATCTTCACCCTTTTTTTCACGAAAGTTGATTTTTCCGCAGGAAGCGAAATATGGATTGATAAGCCACGGATCAATACCGATCAGACTCGCAAACTGCTGCGATACGTTATCGTAGGCGGTGAAGTGATGGGATTTCCGCCGACTGGTCCATCCCGCATGCAGGGGAGGAATGACCGTCTGCTCGAGATTCCGCAGGATAGCCGGTGTGCCGGTGGAAAGGTCATTGTTGAGAAGCACGACGCAGGGATCGAAATCTTCCAGAAGGACCCGATTGCCCTTCCGCTGGATCGGTTCGAGCGTGAGCTTGTTTCCATCTGGCAGATCGAGCGCAGTGGGTGCGGTGATCTCAGGGAGCAGCGTACCGATACGGACGTGAATGCCGGCATGCCGCATGATTGCGTGCAAAGTCGCCAGATTTTGCAAATAAAAAGTATTGCGCGTGTGACTTTCCGGAATCAGCAGCACGCTGCGCGCGCCGGTACAGATTTTATCGATTGCCGCCATCATCGCCTGGACGCATAAAGGCATGAATTCGCGGTTGAGATTATTGAAACCACCTGGAAACAGGTTAGTATCAACGGGCGCCAGCTTGAACCCGCTATTGCGCAAATCCACGGAGCAGTAAAAAGGCGCCGCATGCGTCTGCCATTCATTGCGCAACCATTGCTCGATCGAAGGCATGGCATTGAGGATACATTTTTCAAGATCAAGAATGGGACCGCTCAGGGCAGTATCAAGATGGGGCGAAGGCATGAAGGAAGCGAGTATCAACAGGAAACGGCGATTGTAACATCAGGAAAGCAGGGAATAAGCCGCTCCTCCCACAAAGCTGCGGCGCCTGAACAAGGGAACAATGTTTTGCGCAGGTTATTTCAGCTCACCCAGGGTACGCAATTCCGGATCGAAAGCGGTCTGGTATTTCTCGGGGAGTCCAGCCACCGCCATGCTCGCTTCGTATTCATCCGGATAAAGGCCATAGGTGACGACAAACCCGGTCTTGTCCCTGGAAAAGGGATAAACATAAATATTCGACAAATCAACGAGCGCGCGGGCTCTCACCAGAAACCGTTCCACGCGATCAGGCTTAGCATTGCTGGTAATGTATAGCAGGATAGTGTACAGATTCCGGTCCGCTTTGGAGAAAGCCCCAAGAGTCGCCTCGACCCGTTGTTTCAGCAACTTGTACTTCGCCAGATCGACTCCTGCAATAGTGTTTGTTGCGCCTCCGGCGGGCTGGCCTTCGGCAGAAAGCCCGCTTTGCGCAGGCGCACCTGCCGCCGCTGCCTTTCCGCTTTCGGAAGGCGTTTTATCAGCTCTGGTCACTGCGGCAGCTTCCTTTTTTGCCTTGCCCGCAGCGGCCTTATCCGTAGCAATCTTGGCGGTGGCGTTGCTGACAGGCGGTATCTTTTCCCCGGACTCCTTGTTGTTCCCGCCGGGGGGAGCCTCCTTGTTGCTCCCGTCGGGAGGAGCCTGAGTGGTAGCAGAAATGGAAGAGGAAGATGGAGTATTCGCGGGCACGCTTGGGGGAGTGGTCGCGATCATTGCGGGATAAGTCGTGATAGCGGGAGCAGGCAATGTCGCTGGCGCCGCCGCTTCAAGCGGCAAGGAAGCAGAGGCATTGCCGCTGCCTGCTGGCTGAGAGTGCAAGACCTGCCAGCCCGCCACGCCCAGCACTATTACGACTGCCGCACAGGATGCGACTCCCGCTCCGGCTATGAGATGTCCCACGAAATCGGGACGATTGCGCTTGTCTCTCCAATCGGGATGCGGCTTGAGTCCGAGATTTGTCATCACTTTCCTGACATGATCCGCCTCCACGCTCGAAGCCTGCGCAAGAAACGCTGTTATCAGCGACTTGTCGGCGATCATATTCAGTTGACGCAACAGTCCACCGGCGGCAACGTCGATCAATCGCAGCGCGGCAGGTGAAAAAATGTCCGGCCCTTTATAACCCGCGATCGTCCTCATCCGATAGAGCAGATATTCGCTCGCGGCTTTGCGATCCAGTAGCTGCAAAACATAACGATGGCGAACCGCTGTTCTGATCTGGATAAACTGCTGTGAAGCCAGTGTGCGTTCCAGTCCCGGCTCACCCACTAGAACGATCTGCAGCAATTTATGGTGAGACGATGCCCACTGATATAACAGCCATAAGGCTTCCAGTGTTTCTGCTGGCAGAGTATGCGCTTCATCTATCAGTAACACGACTTGCCTGTCGCCAGCCTGTACGGCGGCAAGAATTTCCTGCAGCTCATCGACATCAGCCGGCGCAGGTGGAAGGACTAGGCCTTCTTTCTCCGACTGAAACTTCAATTCGTCCATTATGTAATTCAGTAAAGCTTTCTTCGACGAATCTTTCTTTGCAGAATAAATAATCCGCATGCTATCGGACAGCCGTTTCATCAATGCCTGGCATAGCACGGTTTTGCCGCTGCCCGATTCGCCGGTGAGAGCAATCATGCCCTCTTCGCCTTCGCCGTGCGTCAATACATAGATAAGGGCATCCAGAGTTGCGCCTCGCCCTCCTCCTTCATAGAAATAGTCATCCTCAGTGGTTGACGATTGAGAAAATGGCTGCCTGGATAAACCGAAATGATCAAGATACATTGGTGCCTCGTTGTCCGATTCGCCTGGGGATGTGTTTCGTAATTGATTCGATCAGAAAAAATACCATCTATGAATCCCGTCATTCCGGGCCTGGACCGGAATCCAGTCCAAGCCAATCAAGAATTCTGAATAAGATACACTACGGAACATAAAATTCCTTGATGAACCAGATATCCTATATGAACTGGAATGAAACCATCCGGGGAGCCTGACTTCCAAAAGAGTTCCAAAGGAGCTTTAAACCTTGTATTGATCCCGCTTGCTAGGGTATAGTTCGAGTTTCGCCATTTATATCCAAGCGGAAGAGCGCGAACTAATCGTCGCCGCCGAAGGCGCAACCCCCCGGAATCGCTCAGGCGCAGATCATGTCGATCTTGATCTCTGATAACCGCTTGCGAAAAGGCAATCTGGAGAGTGCCGCCATTGGCCGGCCACCGAAGGGGCAGACGGAGCAGGAAATATCCTGTCCGAAATCTCTCAGGTAAAAAGGACAGAGGGGTGAGGTCATCAGGCATGACCTCACCTTTTTTTTTTTTGGGACATCGATCCGTGAAAACAACTCCTCTAAATCAAACCCACCGCGATATGAACGCCAAGATGGTGGATTTTGGCGGCTGGGACATGCCCCTGCATTACGGCTCGCAGCTTGATGAACACCACAAGGTGCGCAGTGATGCGGGAATGTTCGATGTGTCCCATATGCTCACCCTCGACATCGAAGGAGAGGGCGCACGCGCGTTCCTGCGGCAACTGGTCGCTAACAATATAGACAAACTGACGCAGCCAGGCAAGGCGCTTTACTCCTGCATGCTCAACCCCGATGGCGGAGTGATAGATGATCTTATCATCTATTTTCTGACGGAATCGCATTTCCGGATGGTGGTCAATGCAGGGACCGCCGATAAGGATATGGCCTGGATGCTTTTGCAACGCGACCGGATAGCGCCCGGTCTCGAAATCACACCACGCAGGGATCTGGCGATGATCGCAGTGCAAGGCCCCCATGCCCGTGACAAGGTGTGGCAGGTACTTCCGGGCTCGCAGGTGGACACGGAGAATCTGAAGCTGTTCCAGGCGGCCTTTTTTGACAGGTACTTCATTGCCCGCACAGGCTACACCGGCGAAGATGGTTTCGAGATTACGCTTCCGGCAGCCGACGCCGCGAGCTTCTGGAATAAGCTCCATGCCGCAGGGGTGACTCCCGCAGGCCTGGGTGCAAGAGATACCTTGCGGCTCGAGGCAGGCATGAACCTTTACGGGCAGGATATGGACGAAACGATCAATCCGCTGGAAGCAGGACTGGGCTGGACGGTGGATTTGAAGAGCGAGCGCGACTTCATCGGCAAGCAGGCGCTTCTCACCCAACCGGTCACACAGCAACTGATCGGCCTGGTGTTATTGGATCGCGGGATATTGCGCAGCCATCAGAAAGTGGTTACGCCAAAAGACGAGGGCAAGGGCGAAATTACCAGCGGAGGCTTTTCGCCCACGCTCAATCAGTCGATCGCTCTGGCGCGTCTGCCCCTGGCCGTATCTCCCGGAGACGAAGTTCAAGTCGTCGTTCGGGATAAGCAGCTGAAAGCGAAGGTCGTGAAATATCCTTTCGTCCGCAATGGCAAGATTCTCGTTTGATGAAACGACAAAGCAATATCATTTAATTCTGGAGCAAAAACATGAGTATTCCGAATAATTTGAAATACACGAAGTCCCATGAATGGGTGCATCTCGAAGATGACGGCACGGCAACTATCGGTATTACCCAGCATGCCCAGGAGTTGCTTGGGGACATGGTATTCGTTGAAACTCCCGCAGTCGGTCGCCAACTCAAGCAAGGCGATGAATGTGCCGTAGTTGAATCGGTAAAGGCGGCGGCCGATGTTTATGCGCCGATTACGGGGGAAGTCACTGCCGCCAATGAGGAACTCACCTCCGCTCCGGAAAAAATCAACCAGGATGCTTATGCCGCCTGGCTTTTCAGACTGAAACCGGCGAACGCCGCTGACCTGGAAAAATTGCTCGATTCCACCGGATACCAGAAACTGCTCGAAAGCGAAGATCATTAATCAAATCACTTGAGGGAAATGGAACAGGTCTGTTTCCCCCGTCGTCATTTCGCCTGCCTCTTTTACGCCTCACCGACGATTCACGGAACAAATCATGCCGTTCATTCCACATACTGAAGAAGATATACAAGCCATGCTCGCAAGCATCGGTGCAAGCAGCATCGATGAGCTGTTCGATGAGATTCCACCCACGCTGAAAACCGGTACCCTGAAGCGGGTGCCACCTGGTTTGAGCGAAATGGAAATATCGCGTTTGATGCTGGAGCGCGCCGAGCAGGATGGACGCTACCTGAACTTCATCGGCGCGGGGGCTTACGAGCATCATATTCCCGCGGCCGTCTGGCAGATTGCCACGCGGGGGGAGTTTTACTCCTCTTATACGCCCTATCAGGCGGAAGCCAGCCAGGGCACCCTGCAGCTGCTCTATGAGTACCAGACCATGATGGCGTCGCTGACGGGGATGGATGTTTCCAACGCCAGCATGTACGACGGCGCTTCGGCCCTGGCGGAAGCCGCCCTGATGGCGGTGCGTTCTCACCGGACCTCGCGGCGGATCCTGATTCCCCAGGCCGTTCACCCGGTCTATCGCAGCGTGGTCCGTGCCATTGTCAAAAACCAGGGAATCGAGGTGGTGGAGATTCCCTACGACAAACTGTCCGGACAAACTTCACTGGATGGGCTGGAAAACTTCGGCAGCGAAGAATTTGCAGCGCTCGTGATTCCCCAGCCGAACTTTTTTGGCGTGCTCGAAGATGTCGACGCCCTCACCCATTGGGCTCAGAGCAGGGATGCTTTTGCCATTGCCGTTGTGAACCCCATGGCCCTGGCAATGCTGACTCCGCCCGGCGAATGGGGGGAGAGAGGCGCAGACATTGCCGTCGGCGAGGGACAGCCATTGGGCATTCCCTTGTCCAGCGGGGGACCGTATTTCGGTTTTATGGCCTGCAAGCAGCCCCTGGTGCGCCAGATGCCGGGCCGCATTATCGGTCGCACGACCGATCAGGAGGGCAGCGATGGCTTCGTGCTTACGCTCCAGGCGCGGGAACAGCACATCCGGCGATCCAAGGCTACCTCCAATATTTGCACCAATCAAGGACTCATGGTCACGGCGGCAACCATCTACCTGGCCTTGCTGGGCCCCGAAGGCTTGCGCCGGACTGCTGCCCAATCCCATGCAAACACGGCAGGGTTACTGGAAAAACTCGAAAGGCTGAAGGGAGTGAAAAGAATGTTCAACGGCCCTCTGTTCCATGAAGCGGTTATCTCCCTGCCCCGTCCCGCTGCCAGCGTATTGCAGACGCTCGAAGCCCGGCGGATATTGGGCGGCCTCAATCTCAAGGAGTACTATCCGGAACTGGGAGAAGCCGTGCTGGTATGTGCAACCGAAACGAAGACGTCGGCGGATATGGAGAATTACGTTATGCAGCTGGGCGACGTCATCAGGAATTCATAGCACCGATATGCATCGGACGTTTAACAACCATCCCATATCATAAAGGAGAAACAGTATGGTCACTCTAGCCGGCAACCCCATCAGAGTTGAAGGAACCTTTCCCAAGGTAGGCGACAAGGCACACGATTTTTCTCTGGTAAACAGGGATTTGAAAGATGTCACCCTGGCCGATTTTGCCGGCAAGAAAAAAGTGCTCAACATTGTTCCCAGCCTTGATACCCCGGTCTGCGCCATGTCCACGCGCAAGTTCAACGAGCAGGCCAGCAACATGGAAAACACGGTGGTGCTGATCATTGCTGCCGATCTGCCCTTCGCGATGAGCCGCTTTTGTGACATGGAAGGACTCGACAAGGTGGTACCGCTTTCCACGATGCGCGGCTCGGAATTCATGGAAAACTATGGAGTGGCGATTACGGACAGCCCTCTTGCGGGTATTACGGCCCGGGCTGTCGTGGTTCTGGATGAAAACGACAAGGTCATCCATGCGCAACTCGTGCCGGAAATCAAGGACGAGCCGGATTATGATGCGGCGCTGAAGGCGCTGGAATCCTGAACATGCCGGGAGGGATGCGGAATGTATCGCGACAGTCGATGACATCGGTATCCGGCGCCCATGGAATGCGCGGTGCCTTCCTTGCTCTGAGGTACAGGCGGGCGATGCCTGCCTGTCAATATTTTTCAACACATTCACTTAGCAAACACCGGATTGAAACCCATGCTGATATTTGAACATTCTCGCCCTGGCCGGCGCAATTATTCCCAATCTCCGAAAGCTGCGGAAGCAACGGATATTCCGGAGAAACTGTTGCGCAAGACCCTGCCGCTGCTGCCGGAAGTGTCCGAAATGGATGCGGTGCGCCACTACACACGGCTGTCGCAAAAGAATTTTTCGATAGACACGCATTTTTATCCGTTGGGTTCCTGCACCATGAAGTACAACCCGAGGGCGTGCAATTCACTTGCGATGCTGCCCCAGTTTCTGGCCCGCCATCCCAGATCACCGGAAAGCACCGGCCAGGGATTTCTTGCGTGCATGTACGAGCTGCAGGAAATTCTGAAAGACGTAACCGGCATGGCCGGGGTAAGCCTGACACCCATGGCGGGAGCACAGGGCGAACTGATCGGGATCGCGATGATACGCGCCTACCATGAGTCGCGGGGGGACACCGACCGAACAGAAATCATCGTCCCGGACGCGGCGCATGGCACCAATCCTGCCACAGCGGTCATGTGCGGCTACAAGGTCGTTGAGATCGCCACCGACAAGGAAGGCAATGTGGACATGGCTGCCCTGAAAGCAGCGGTTGGCCCGAAGACGGCTGGACTGATGCTGACCAATCCTTCCACGCTCGGTGTATTTGAAGAGAATGTCGCCGAAATGAGCAGGATTGTCCATCAGGCAGGCGGATTGCTCTATTACGATGGCGCAAACCTGAACGCCATACTTGGCAAAGTCAAGCCAGGCGACATGGGGTTTGATGTCATTCACATCAATCTTCACAAGACGTTTTCCACCCCGCACGGCGGCGGAGGCCCGGGCTCGGCCCCCGTGGGTGTCGCACCACGGTTGCTGCCGTTTATGCCTGTGCCTATCGTGGCATTTGAAAACGGCGCCTATCGCTGGCAAACGGAGAAGGACATCCCGCAATCGATCGGAAGACTTTCGGCGCACATGGGGAACGCAGGGGTTCTGTTGCGCGCCTATGTATACGTACGGCTGCTCGGAGCGGAAGGCATGCACCGGGTGGCGGAGTTTGCGGCGCTCAACGCCAACTACCTGATGGCCGAACTGCGCAAGGCGGGTTTCGAGATTGCTTACCCCAATCGCCGTGCCAGCCATGAATTTATCGTCACCCTGAAGGACCTGAAGGAAAAAACCGGCGTCACCGCGATGAACCTTGCCAAGCGTCTGCTGGATAAGGGTTACCATGCCCCGACGACCTATTTTCCGCTCCTCGTGCCGGAATGCCTGCTGATTGAACCGGCCGAAACCGAATCGAAGGAGACACTGGACGCCTTCGTAACCGCAATGAAGGAGATTCTGGAGGAAGCCCATACGCAGCCGGATGTGGTGAAAAGCGCACCTCATGCCACGCCCGTCCGCAGGCTGGATGATGTCAAGGCCGCGCGCGAGCCGGATCTGGCCTGGAAAGCACCCACGCGCAACATAAGCGTAACCAGGACTGAAACCCTCACCGCGATCCCAAGCGTAAGCGTAGCTTAACGGCTCGCTTCTCAGACACTTCCTCATGCATACACTCATTTGCGGCTCCATCGCCTATGACACCATTATGGTGTTCGGCGATCATTTCAGGAACCATATCCTGCCGGAGAAAATTCACATACTGAACGTTGCTTTCCTGGTACCGGATATGCGCAGGGAATTTGGCGGTTGCGCCGGCAATATCGCCTACAATTTACAGATGATGGGAGGTTCTCCCCTCATCATGGCAACGGTGGGGGATGACTATCAGCCGTATGCTGATCGCCTTTCAACTCTCAATCTGGCGCAAACACATATACGGCACGTGCAAGGCTCCTTCACTGCCCAGGCGTTCATTACTACGGATCTGGCCGATAACCAGATAACCGCTTTTCATCCGGGAGCAATGAACAGCTCGCATGAAAATCACATCGCCGCCGCGGAAAACGTGAGCCTCGGCATTGTGGCGCCTGACGGGCGTGACGGCATGCTGCAGCATGCGCGCGAGTTTCATGAAGCCGGCATTCCCTTCATGTTCGATCCGGGCCAGGGACTGCCCATGTTCAATGGCGAGGAGCTGATTGATTTCATCCATAAGTCGGACTATGTCGCCGCCAACGATTATGAAGGTCAGTTGCTGCAGGAACGAACCGGTCTCACGCTGGAGGCACTGGCTAAACTCGTAAAGGGATTGATTATCACGAAGGGCGCACAAGGATCGACAGTTTACGCCGATGGTCAACAGATCGAGATTCCGTGCGTTAAGCCGGATAAAGTGGTCGATCCCACCGGTTGTGGCGACGCATACCGGGCAGGCCTGCTCTATGGAATCGCCAGGGGAATGGATTGGCAAAGCGCCGGGCGGCTCGGTTCGCTCATGGGGGCACTGAAAATCGGCCAGCGTGGCGGGCAGAACCACCGCTTCACCCGGGATGAGATCGACCAGCGTTACTTTGAGGTTTTCGGCAACCGCATTCTATGGAATGAGAGGGCGCAATGAAACAGCATATTTTAGCCATAACCTTCCTTTGCTCAGGTACGGTGCTTTTGAGCGGCTGCGTTGCAGGGCAGGGAGGAGGCGACTATGCTCGCGGCCAGGCGCGGCAGGAGCAGAGTGTGCGAACGGGCGTGGTCGAAAGCGTGCGTGAAGTAAGACTGGAAGGCACGCGCAGCGGTATCGGGACAGTAGCAGGGGGTGTAGCCGGTGGAATCGGAGGCGCCCAGATTGCACATGGGTGGCTTGGCGCCCTGGGAGCCCTTGCCGGAGCAATGGGCGGAGGCCTGCTCGGCCAGGCGGCGGAGGAAGGTGTAACCGGCGGGAAGGGACTTGAAATCACGGTGAGACTCGACAACGGTTCTCTTGTGGCTATCACGCAGGCGGCCGACGAAGCATTCAGGCCAGGCGAACGGGTAAGGATTTTATCGGGTGGCGGAGTCTCCCGCGTTACCCATTAGGTGACCTCGGGCAGCAGGCAGGATGTGAACTCAGGCATGCGGTGGCTTGGGTTCCCGCATCCGGAATGCGCTAATATTATGAGATGTCCAACGTTACAAACAGGGCCGCAACCAGTCGACTGACGCGAGCTATCCGTTCTGCTCGCCTGCTGCTTCACATCGCTTCCGGATTGATTCAATCTGCGATCTATCCGCATGTCAGTCAAAGCACCCAGAGACGCATGGCGCAAAAGTGGTCAACCCGGCTTCTCTCAATTCTGGGGGTCAGGTTGCGCTATCAAGGAATATTGCCTGCCGCCGGAACACAGCGCGTCATGCTGGCGGCCAATCATGTATCCTGGCTGGACGTGTATTCGATTATGAGCGTATGCCCGACCCGGTTTGTCGCAAAATCTGAAATCCGCGGCTGGCCCCTGTTTGGCTGGCTGAGCAATAATGTGGGTACCTTGTTCATCGAGCGCGCGAAGCGCAGTGACACAGTCAGAATAAACGACCACATTGCAGAAGCGCTCAACAACGGCGATCGGGTAGTCGTATTTCCTGAGGGCGGCACCAGCGATGGCACCGTACTCCATCATTTCCATGCCTCGTTGCTGCAATCTGCTGTGAACGTCTCGGCCATGCTGCATCCGGTGGCCATCCGCTATACCGACATGGCGGGTAACATCAGCAAGGCCGCGGCATACTTTCGTATTTCGTTACTTGAATCGGTAAGACAAGTATTGAGTCAGCCGCACATCGATGTCGAACTCGTCTTTGTGGAGGCGATCGATAGCCACGGGAAAAATCGCCGGGAGCTTGCGCGGAGCGCGGAACATGCTATTGCCAACGCTTTGGCGCTCCCCCTGCCCCACAAGCCGTCTGGAAAACCTTCCGATCTTCCAGACGAACAGCGGTAAGGCTGCTTCCCCATAAGCACCCGGTATCGAGCGCCATCAGGTTGCTCCTGATCTCAAGACCCAGTGCCGACCAGTGACCGCAGATAACGGTTGCCTTCCGGCTGGCTCGCCCGGGCGCATCGAACCAGGGCAAATAGCCGGGTGGAATGTCCTTCACCGAACCCTTGTAGGAAAAATCCATTCTTCCCTGAGGAGTACAGACGCGCATGCGTGTCATGGCATTGACGATCACACGTAGCCGTTCATATCCGTTGAGGGTCTCACTCCAATGATCCGGCTGATTTCCGTACATCTGACGGCAAAATTCATGGAATTCGCTTCCTCGTAAGGCGTTCTCTACCAGTGTGGCAAGCACTTGCGCCTGGCCGATACTCCAAGAGGGCAGCAGGCCAGCGTGCACCATGACGTAGTTGCCGTCCACATGCAACAGCTTCTGTTGCCGCAGCCAACCGAGCAACTCATCCCGATCGGGCGCATCGAGGATGTCCTGCAAGGTATCGCTTCGGTTTAGCCCTACGCATCCTTCCGCAACCATGAGCAGATGCAGATCATGATTGCCCAGCACCGTTACTGCGGAGTCGTTCAGCTCTCTTACGAAGCGCAATACCGAGAGTGAGTCCGGCCCGCGGTTAACCAGGTCTCCCACCAGCCACAGCTTGTCTTTCGTCTCGTCGAAACGGACCAGGTCGAGGAGTTCCCGGAATTCGCGATAGCAACCCTGCAAGTCACCGATTGTGTAAATGGCCATGAGATGGAAGGATGATTGCCAACAGGCTGAGTAGAGAGATACGCCGAATTATCCTTGAAGAAAAAACAAGGGCGATATGGAATTCTCCCTATCGCCCGCTGCACCTGCCCCGCCTTCAACTTCTCAGCAGGTCATTTGGACTGGCTGATCATATAATCAACAACGGCTTTAACGTCGTCATCAGGCAGCCCGGCGTTTCCGCCTTTGGGTGGCATGGCATTCTTGCCTTTCAATGCGCTGGTATAAAGCGTCTCCGTGCCTGTCTTGATGCGAGGCGCCCATGCTGCATTGTCCCCCAGTTTGGGTGCGCCGGCAGCGCCGGTGGCGTGACAGGCGGCGCAACTGGCGGTATAAATTCTCTTGGCTTTTTCCGCCGGGTCTTCCGCCGCAGGAGCGGCGCTGGCAGTTGCCGGAGCGGCCGTGGCCACGACTGCGCCTTCCCCCGTTTGCGCTTCGGGCTGGGTGGAGTCGCCTGCAATCACCAGATTGCCCACCGGATGAAGACGCTTCGCTATGGCCTCTTCCGAAAAAGCAGGACTGCTTGGATCCATGGAGCTTTCTCCGATGGCAAACCGTCCGATCATTGACAAAACAACGACTGGAACTATGAAAGCGGCCAGGACGACAACAATCAACTGACCCGGTGTCTGGATAGGCGTGGAATGCCCTTCGTCTTCAACGTCGCTCACAATAACTCTCCAGTAATAAACGTTAAGAACGTTTATTGTATAGGTTCATCTATCCAAGCAAAAGCGGTTTTATTCAGGTTGGACGGAGGGATTAAAAAGCGTTATCCTATGCGCCCGATTCAAAAATGCATCCTGTTCGCGCCCATAGCTCAGCTGGATAGAGTACCGCCCTCCGAAGGCGGGGGTCACACGTTCGAATCGTGTTGGGCGCGCCATTCTCCTGTTTCATCGTTGGAAAAATCCGCTAGGACCTTGAAGGCACGTCAAACAGAGAAATACCGATGTTCGGCTGCAGCATGCTCCCTAAATCTGGTTTACCTCCCTCCAAATATATCGGTGAGAACGAAGCGGCGGGACGCTACCGAGAAATGACGAATGTACGGTCCAGTAGTTCGCTCAGTCCGCGCTTATTTCCATGCTCCGGATTTCACTTTCGCGGGTTTCATCGTTCGGCAATTTTTCAGCGGACGTGCCTACTGCTTTGCCCGGAATATTGATAAATAAGTTTTATATGCAAGATGCGGGACTAAAAGGTGAATTGGCATCCGTATCCAGTGACTGCGCAGATACAGCAATGAACGAGCTACCAGGGCATGCCTGGAATGTTTGTCCGGATGCAATGGGAATAACGCTTGTGGAACGAGGTAATGCATGATCCTTCGTGAAAGCGGATTGGGCTTTTCATTCAGATCGTTTTCCAAATTTTCAGGAATCGGCGTTTGAAAAATGAAACGGCTGAAGTACAGTCCATAAAAAAGAGACCTGCCAAGATTCAACTGATTTGCACGTTCTATTAATTTTTCCCAGAAATCCTTTTCATTTTTACTGAAAAACAGCAATAGGTCGTGAATATCGAGTAAATCGCGCAAATCATCTGCAAGCTCATTATTCTGGAACAAGTTAACAGCGCAGTGGAGCACCATGTCGGCCGGGCAGAGGATCCTGTAGCCGGAATTGCCGGCTGTCACAGCAGCACTAAATAGCAAACCGGTATTTATTTCCAACCTGCTTGTCGGCGGGGAGAGTGTGTGATGGATATCGACTTCCGTTTCTCGCTCAGAATGAATCAGGGGTGGTATTTCATGGCTCCACGCCCGATAGTAATGTTCATCGTAGGCGGAAAGCTTATGATGATGCACCCATCCTTTCTTCGTCAGTGTTGATTCAACGTCTGATAACCGATCTTTTGGAACCATGATGTCCAGATCAACATACATTCGACCGTCTGATTCAGGCACTCCCGCAAGAAAATAAGCAACTCCCTTCAGGGCGACGACCGGTGCGCCCGTATCCTTCAGTGCCCACGAAATCCGGTTCAATTCCCAGTGTGTGATTTGCTGTAGTCTCTTTACCTGGATGAGGCTTGATTGCAGTAGATTGGCCGCCCGTAATGGAATATGATCCAGAAGCCCTCTATTTTTGAGATCTATCGCAAGGCGGCCCAGTAGTTTCACCTTTCTCGCCAATCGTAATAACAGTTCCCATTTTGTCGCATTGTATTCAACCAGAGACGCTGGATTAATAAGCGCGTTCAATAACAGCGCGTGGTGCGCTGGTGGCTTATATGTCATCAGTCAATGCATCTATAGCAGTTAATGCGGCGTCAAATTCCGAATAGATCAGTTTATAGCAGCGGCAGCTTCTTATGAGGCGGGTGACAGCCTGGAAACTCGTATCGCCCAAAACTTCATAATTGAATGAGTTACTGGCTAAAAGGAGAAAAGCTTCCGAGTCAGGAAGAGGATCCAATCTGAGCGGAGCATCAGACACCCATTTGGGGAATATAATCCACTTTGCCTTTGCAGTTTCGTCGGAGCGCGCGATACTTTCAGTGGGAGGACGAACATGCGTAATTGTACCTTTGTGCGTATTTCTTATTTCAGGTCCGAGAACTGCTTCCGGCAAGTAATTTCTTATGGCACGAATAGACTCATTCTTGAGTGGCATCAGCCTTGGAATAGGTAAAAAAATTTCACGACCGGGATCCATCAGTCCAAATTCATCCGAGAACAACCGATATCCCCGATGCACCAAGGCTGTACATAACGTGGTTTTGCCACTGCCTGGGCTGGCAGGAAGTATTACTGCGTAACCCTTTCTCTCAACTATGGCTGAATGAAATAATAATAAATGATTGATCCTTGCCGCAACCGCGAGATTAATGCCCCACTCAAGTGCCGCAAGTGCCTGCTCCGCGGGAAACGGCGGAAATAACGAGCGCCCGTCAAGAAAAAAAAGTGCATGCGGAGAGAAGGGTTTTTTTATGAGCCGTACTGGACTGATCTGCACGTGAAACTCGACGAGATCACGCTCCACCAGTTCGTAATTCCCATAGAGACTGTATAAATGCTCCGCAAGCGTTGAAGACGCTGTACGGATTTGCATATTGAAAGGACCCATCTTGGCTCTGAGTCCCTGATTTGAGAGCAACGAAAAAAATTCGCTGAACGGGATCTGTCCCACTATCACGTCGACGGTTCCTGTCCTGCCTTCTCAATCAGGCCAAGTTCGTCAAGGTGATGAAGAGTCTTTATGATCTGCTGGAGAAAATTCCGGTCTTGTGGCAACTGAAATTGCTTGGTCAGTAAAATGCAGACGTCATCTGTCGACGCAGGAGATTGGTCAAGAGTCGAAAGAATCTGCATTCCCATCTGATTCAGAAAATGGGTTTTTCCCGAATCAGGTTGGAATACGGTGAATTCCTCATTCCATTCCTGGATTTGCAGAAATGAGAAGCCGACCGACCGCCAGCAAACTTTTGAAGGCACGCTCTTGTTGCCAGAGAGTCCGTTATAGGACGAATGTGATTTACGTCGTGATGGTTGAGATACTGCTTAACTTTGGCAAAACAGAACCCCAAGCAGTTGCAGACACCAGAATTCCGCCCCCGTTTTGGCATGCTGCAGCTTGAGCTTGCAGATCAGGCAGGCCATTCGCTCCTCTTATCTGATTGACGGTGGCGGTTGGACTGGTTCCAAGATCAACGGGAATAGTGCTGGCATTCCCATCTGAGCTTGGATGGACACAATATAAATCCCCGGTTTCATCCTTCTTTGCGCTATTTATATCTTCAGTAGGTCCCACGAGATTGCTCGTACGCGCCAGTGCAGCACCACTGTGTAGAGTCATGATTATGGGAATTGCTACCGTACCCTTGAGTAGGCGCCTCCTACTCGATTCAGACAGATTGCCAGCTTGTTCTTTCAAACTGAGCGGCTCTGATTCTTGTTTATTTGATTGCTTTTCAGACATGATATTGGCCTTTCGCGGCATGTAGAGTGCGTTTGAACCATATGCTTATACCCATCAATTCCTGAACTTGCCATTTATTGATAAATAGCAGTATACCTAATTCGAAGGAAACCATAGCACATGCTGGATAAGTTACGAATTACTATAACCACCCTTATCTGTCAAGACAAATATTCCCAGATCGAAATTCTCACAGCGCCTTCCCATACTTTCGCACTTAATCTCTAAGAAGCAAAATCTATACCTATTATAATAATGATTAATTTTCATTATGTTATAAAAGTACTCATTGAATCAACAACTGCTTTTGGAAATATTTTCGACACGATCACAAGGAAAAGCAATGGCGGGACGACTATCTAGCCTGAAGCAAAAATTTACCAAGCCAGGCCGCTTTCACCAAAACCCTATGATGGAATGCACAAGCCTTACGGTTAAATAGAAGTCTGACCGGTTAGGTTTCTTCTGCAGCCTGGTCCGGATATCTCGCTCCTTCCGCCGGTTTGAGGAATTACCAGAATCTGCGTGCTGATGCGCTCCTTGAGAGTCGAGACATGCGAGATCACGCCGATCAACTTGCCGTCCTGCTGCAGGCTCGCAAGAGTTTCCAGAGCGGTATCCAGTGCTTCTTCATCCAGCGTGCCGAAGCCTTCATCCAGAAAAAGCGAGTCCACGCGAACATTTTTGCTGGCCATGTGAGACAGCCCCAACGCCAGCGACAGACTGACGATGAAACTCTCGCCGCCTGAGAGGTTTTTCGTGGATCGAATCTCACCCGCTTGATAGTTGTCGATCACGTTGAGTTCCAGGGGTTGAGTATCATCGCGAACCAGCAGATAGCGATCGGTCATTTTCTGCAGTTGCAGGTTAGCATGGCCAATCATCATCTCGAAGGTCAGCCCCTGGGCAAAATTCCGGTATTTCTTTCCGTCCGCTGAGCCAATCAATGCATGCAGATTTTCCCATCGGCGGCACTCTATTTTTTGAGCCTCGATAGCCGTTTGCTTGGCCTCCAGCCGTTCCTTGGCAGCGGCATTCTCGCTCAGTTTGTGTTTGAGGCGGACAATAGTATCCCGCAGCTGTTTCAGGAACTCCTCGTAATCCTTGAATTGCGGTTCCAGTTCCTCAAGAGATTTGTCGGTAACTTTCCTGGCGGCTTCCGTGGCCAAACGCGCTTCCCGATCCTTTTGTCTGGCCTTGAGATCTATTTGGTGATCGTCCAGATTCTTTGCCTTTGCAGACAGAGCATCTCTTTGCCCAACAGTGAGTCTGGCTTCAAGAAACTGTTTTTCATCCGAAAAACCGGCCAGTCCAAGCGCTCCTGTAAATTCGGCTTCCAGCTCTCTCAGTTCTGGATCTCTTTGACCGATGCGCTTTTTCAGAGCTTCAATTTGAGTCTTCGCAGTATTCAATTTCTGTTGCAGAGCATTATGCAGGGCTCTGGCTTTCCTTTCCGCCTCCTCTGCAATGGAAATACTCTTGTTCAGACAGGGTTCTTCATCATCAGGATTTTTATCACCGTACAATTCTTTCCGCTCATCACATCCAGCGGCGTAATCCTTTTTGAGGGATTCCAGATATTCCCGTTTTTCATTCAATGCATTGCTTTGAGTTTCAATGACTGCCTCCAGCCGTTTCAACTCGCTATCGAAATCTCCAATCTGTTTCTCGATATCAGCCTTTTTCCTGACTTGTGCCTGCCATGCCTTCAGGCGCTCCCGAAGGGATTCCAGCAGTGTTGGAACATTGGAATCCTGAATTTCCGCAATCCCGAGCGGTTGGAGTCTCGCTGATACAGCCTGCTTCAATCCGGTAATACCAGCCTGGAGTTTTTCCAGATACTCCTTCAACTCGGAAAGGGTTTGCCCGGCAGTTTTTTTGTTATTAACTGCCGTTATTTCCTGTTTTTCACCATCCGCCAGATTTGTACGGGCTCTGACCTCAACTCCTTCAAGTTTCTTGATGATACTTTCCTGATCTTCAGCTTTGCTTATCAGTCTATCGAGCACCCCGATCTTCCGTTCGACTTCATCGGGAATGGGAACATTACCCTCTGCAAACGGGTGTTCTGTTGCACCACAAAGCGGGCATGGCTTGCCATCTTCCAATCTGGCCCGGTGATCTTCAAGTTCCGCTATTTTTTTCCGGAAAACCATTTCCCGAAGCAGGGTTTCCTTTTCTGCGCGGTATTCACGCAATAGCCGGTCGCCCAGCAACTGGCTTAATTTATCTTTACCTTGCTGGAGATTCTTTGAGACCTCCTCCAGTTCCTGTTTCCAGGTTACACATTGCTTCCGGCAGGCAGCCAGTTTTTTTGTCGCCTGTTCCAGAGCCGTCACTGCCTTCTCTTTATCGGCCTCTTTTTGTGCTATTTCTTTCTGCCTGATGAGTAAATTGCCCAGCTGTTCCTCGACACCGGCCAGGCTGCTTATCAGCCACTCATCCTGGGCATGCTCCTTCAGATAGTCTTCGGCAACCTTCAGATTCTTTTCAGCAGTAGCGCGCTTTTCCTGTTCTTTCAGCCTGGCCTGTTTGTCAGCATCGATCTTTATTGTGTCTTTCCTGCAGTTGTCTTCATCTTTCGAAATAGCCTTTTTCCGGTCAGCAAGCGTCTGATCGAGGGAACGAACCTTCCTGATGAGCGGCAAAGCAGCTTCCAGCTCCGCTTTGGCTCCAGTGGACTGCCGCTCAGCCGATTGCAGTGATTCGGCTTGTTCCCTGGCAGAGGATGCCAGTTCAGGAAGGACTACTTCCCCGGTTTTCAGTGCTTTCTGCTCATCCGCATGTTGTATCCGGATTGCTGTGAGCGTTGCATGGGAACCTTCCAGTGATGCTGCCTGAATTGCCCGGCTGAGTTTGTCACGCTCTGGTTTGAAAATATTGATGTCGGCTTGCAGTTTGTCCGCTTCCGCTGCCAGGCTGCCGATTTCCTTCCTCAGTCCATCTACGGCCTTCACCCACATAATGGCTTGATCCGTCTCCATTAATTTTCTGGCCAGATCGGACTCTTCCTTCTGTTTTGACCCGAGTTCCTGCTGGATATCTTTTTCCTGTTCCTGCTCCAGAATCACGATACCTGCTGTTTCAGCCTGCAGCAGATTCAGTTTTTCCCGCTCTTCACGCTGGCGTTCATGGACGCGGATGGATATCCTGCTATAAATCTCCGTGCCCGTGATCTGCTCCAGGATCGGCGCCCGCTCATCAGGTAACGCCTGCAGGAATGCGGCAAAGCCTCCCTGAGCCAGCAGCATGGATCGGGTGAACTGGTCGAAATCCATACCGGTCGCCGCCTCGATCCGTTCGGCGACCCCCTTGATTCTGGATTCGAAAATCGCACCTGAATCGGCATGAGCAATCTCATGTTTCGGCACCTGAAGTTCGCCATCCGGTTTTTTGCGCGCGCGGTGCTGGCTCCAGTGGCAACGAAAACGGCCAGCCTGCGTTTCGAACGTCACTTCGGCAAAGCATTCGCCGGTCTGACGAGACATTATCTCGTTGCCGCTTTTGGTGACCTTGCTCAGCCGAGGGGTCCGCCCGTAGAGAGCGAGGCAGATGGCGTCGAGAATGGTTGTCTTCCCGGCACCGGTCGGGCCGGCGATGGCAAAAATACCATCGGAAGTAAAGGCCGGGTGCGTCAGGTCGATTTCCCATTCACCCCCCAGCGAGTTCAGGTTCTTGAATCGCACCTGCAATATCTTCATCGACAGTCTCTACTCCGCTTGCATGTCGTCTTCATAGAGAGACGAAAGCGCTTCCCGATAGGCACGAAGTAACTCTGGCCGCTGGTCTTCAGGCACTTCATGTACGGTCAGGCATCGCTCGAATACGTCGTTCACACTGAGATCGTCCAGTGTTTCTTCTTCATGGATTTTTCCAAGGACACGATCGATAATAGGGGTGTTCCGCACTCGCAGAATTTCCATTTGAGTGCCGGTAATGGCGATGTCCAGACGCTCGCGCAGATCGCCGATTACTTCTTCACCTTCGTAGATGACTTCGAGCCAGGCTTGCGAACCGGCTGCCGACAGTTCACGGATCCGGGCTGAGATACTGCCCCAGTCTCCCTTGATACGTTCGAGCTTCTGAAACACAGGCACATCGACCAATTGAACAGAGGCCGCAATACTGTGGAATTCAACCTGGCAAATACTCTTCTGTTGTTTAGCCTCCCCGAACCCCATGGGTAGGGGAGAGCCGCTGTATCGTATGGTTTCTGAACCGTTCACCTTCTGCGGGACATGGAGGTGACCAAGCGCCAGGTAGTTGAAGGATGCAGGAAAAATCCCGGCGCTCACATGGGCCAGGGAGCCGACATAAAGGTCCCGCACGCCGTCACCCTCGACAGTTTGCCCTCCAGCGGCGAAAAGGTGGCCCGTGGCAATGATGGGAATATCGACTCCAAGCTCCGTGCGCTTCCTTTCGGCCAGGACGGCTATGGCAGCGTAGTGATTGCGAATGCCGACGAGCAGCTTCCGTTCCTTGTCTTCGACACTCTCACCGGCTTCCGCCACGCGGATGTCTTTGTCACGCAGATACGGCACAACGCAGACAATCAGTTCAGGCACATCTTGCTCATTTCGGAGCACCAGCACCTCATCCTCAAGGGATTCGGACGCGCTGCCGGTCACATGCACATCCAGGGCTTTGAGCAACTCCCTGGGTGCATTGAGAAATGAAGGGGAATCATGGTTACCCGCGACGATGATCACGTGGCGACAGGATGAAGCGGCTACCTTCCAGAGGAAACGGTAATAGAGCTCCTGGGCACGATTGCTTGGAGCGGTGGTATCAAAGATATCACCGGCTACCAGGAGGACATCGATTTCGTTCCTCTGAATCGTATCTGACAACCAGGCCAGGAATGCCTCGAATTCCTCGTACCGCTTTCTGCCATATAAGGTCCGGCCAATGTGCCAGTCGGATGTATGGAGGAGTTTCATGGTGTTATCCAGCCGTCACAGAGATGAAGCATTTCATGTATCCCTTGCGCCAGTTTCTGCGGTTTTAATATCACTCGGAGACAGAGGGATAGAAACTGACTCACCGGCCCCCGGATTCCAACTCATACAGCCTGTATTTCAGTCGGCTGCACAAACCGCTCAAACTGATCCAGCGGCAGAGGCCGGCTGAACAGATAACCCTGGTAAGCAGTACAACCGTGGCTGGCAAGAAAATCTTTTTGTGCTCCGGTTTCCACTCCCTCGGCAATTACCGCCAGTCCCATGCTTTTTGCAAGGAGCAGAATCGCGCGGATGATCGTTGCGTCGTTATTGTCGGTCAGCATGTCTCTCACAAATGACCGATCAATTTTTACCCAATCCAGCGGCAGACGTTTCAGATAGGAGAGTGAAGAATAACCGATGCCAAAGTCATCCAGGGCGAAGCCCACGCCCCTCGCTTTGAGTGCCATCATTTTTGCGATCGCATCATCCATGTCATGGAGCAGGATACTTTCGGTAAGCTCAAGCTTGAGTCTTTGTGGATTGGCGCCGGTACGGCCGAGGATTGAAATTACTTGCCCGACAAAACCGGGCTGGCAAAACTGGCGAGAACTGACATTCACCGAGAGATTGAGCTGTGCTGTCTCCGGCTGAAATGCCCAGTTTGCCAGTTGCCTGCATGCGGTTTCCAGCACCCGTTCGCCCAGGGGAAGAATCAGGCCGGTTTCCTCCGCCACCGGTATAAATTCGGACGGGGGCAAAAGACCCCGACGCGGGTGCTGCCATCGCACCAATGCTTCAGCACCGATAATCCCGCGGCTATCCACCTGCAGCTGATAATGGAGAATGATCTCGTTTCTCTCCCAGCTTTTGTATAACTCCGACTCCAGAGTCGCTCGCGCATTCATTTCCGCCTGCATGTCCGGATCGAAAAAACGCACGGCATTGCGGCCGGATGCCTTCGCCTGATACATTGCGAGATCCGCCCGCTTCAGCAGTTCGCTTGTCGTTTGGGACTGATCGTTAAACAGTGCTATACCGATGCTCGGCGTAATGTGATGTGTGTAGGGATCAAGATTGAATGACTGAGCGAAGGCACCGCATATCCTTTCGCAAATGTCGCTTATCCAGGCGAGAGCCTCATCATGATCTTCGCTAAAGTCACTCATCAATAACACCACAAATTCATCGCCGCCCAGGCGCGCAACTGTATCGCTTTCGCGCAGGCAAGAGGACAGGCGCGACGCAACCTGCCGAAGCAGCAGATCGCCTATGTCATGCCCGAGCGTATCATTCAGCAGCTTAAAGTTATCGAGGTCGATAAACAGTAACGCGCCCATGCGGCAGCTGCGGGAACTGACAGCTAACGCATGCCGGAGGCGATCCAGCAAGAGCCGCCTGTTGGGTAAGCCCGTCAAGGAATCATAGAAGGCGAGGTGACGGATTTCATTCTCGGCGCTCTTGCGCTGGGTAATATCTGTATTGATCGCAAAGACAGACTGAGGCTCTCCATCGTCATTTCTGACCAGCGTCCAATGTGCTTCCACAATGAATGTGCTCTGATCCTTGCGTCGCTGCACCAGTTCTCCCCTCCATTCGCCAGCACTGAGCAGCGACCGGTTTGCTTCATCAAAAGCGACAACATTGTCATAGAGCATGTCAGCCGCTCTTCCCATCACCTCTATGGACGTCCATCCATAGAGCCGCTCCGCACCCTGGTTCCAGAACTGAATACGATGATCGATGCCGTGCACAATGATTGCATCTGTCGCCTTGTCGAGCAGAGATGCTTGTTGGCGGATGCGGGCATGGGCTTCCTGCCGCGCCTGCTCAGACTCCTTGCGTTCGGTAATATCACGAAAATAAACAGTCAAGCCTTCTTCGGACGGATAAGCGTGTACTTCGAACCATCCATCCAGTGGAACGTAGAATTCCTCAAACGTGACTGTCCTGTTTTCCATGAGCGCCCGGTGGTATTCGCGACCGAAGGTTGTTCCGGCTGCCTCCTTGAATTCTTCCCAGATCACCCTGCCCAGAAGGTCCTCGCGATTACGCTGTAGCAGATCCTCCGCTTCCTTATTCACATAGGTGAAACGCCATTCCCGGTCCAGGGTATAAAATGCATCGGTAATACTTTCCAGAATCCTCTCCGTGCGAAGCTTCGCATTTGAAAGCGCGCGTGTTGTTGCCTTCTGCTCCTCCATGGCCAGCAGCAGTTTTTTATTTACACGTCCCAGTGCCGCCGCCTTCTCTTTGTTCCCCGAAAGGACAAAGGAAACCATGGCGGTCAACATACTGACCACGATTCCGCCCAGCAGAACGAGAAGCGCCTCGTAATTTTTTATTGCCTTTTCAAATGCGGGACGGGAGGAAGCTTCGATCGCCCATGTTCGACCATATAAAGATACAGGTATGACGCGCTTAAATTTAGGTACGGGCGACGGCTCAGATCGATGTTTTACACTGTCGAAAAGCAGAAAATCTTCTGTCATTGCCTCCCCGTCGAAAATTCTCAAATCGAGGATATCAAGCTCCCTCCGAAGGGTGGCGTGTACGAAGTCATCCATTCTGAAGGGGGCATACACGTAGCCACCCAGTGACGCGCGCCTTTCTTCCACCGTTTTCGGCAGATTTGCAGCTTCATAGTAGGGGAGATACATAAGGACACCTGCCTGGAAATCTTCACCGGTTTCCTGTACGAGCTCCACCTTGCCGGTAAGGGCGGCTTCTCCAGTATCGCGTGCGTGCGACATGGCGGCGCGCCGTACAGCATTTGAAAACATGTCATATCCAAATGCACGCAGATTCGATCCCGTAAAGGGTTCGAGATATATGATCGACGTGTACTCTTGCCGCAGGGTTCCAGGCCAGACCTTATAGGATGGAAAGCCTTCCGCACGGACTTCTTCAATATGAGCGGCAAGCCGTGACGATGGGATATGTTTGGCAAAACCGATACCGTGAATGCCTGGATATCGATCATTTATCCGGAGCGCATTCACGTATGTACGCCATTCGTTCCGCGAAACAGAGGGGGAGGCAAGCAGATGGCCAAGTCCGCCTTTCAACACCTGCTCATACCCTGAAAAGTGATGCTCTATCTTACGGGTAGCTTCTGCTAGCACCTTGTCGAATCGAATATTTTCATGTCGTTCCCCTAGATCCTGCACGACAGACCAACTCATCAGGGTAAGCGACATGAAAATAACAAAGGTGAGGGTGGCGATAGCCCGTTGGGAGAGCGCAGGGCCGCCAGGGATATGGGTTTTGTGGATTTCTGTATCCATCGCTCAAGGCTGATACTTCAATGATCACGCTGAAATTCCTCAAGCTGGCAATCTAACCGGCATCGGGTTTTATGGATAAATAGATAAGGGATATTAAAAATGCCAAGCTTTATGTTTTGCGCGGCCAGTCAATTTGTTAGAAATGTCGAGCGGCTAAACAAAAATCCCCAAAAAACCCGCCGAAGCGGGTTTTGAGGAAGCGGCAGTTACCTCGCTCGAGGTGAAGGTAACCCCGCAGGGAAGAGCAGTACCTCTAAATCTCCACTCTCGCTCCCAGTTCGAGCACCCGGTTTGCCGGCAGCTTGAAGTATTCGGCGGCATTGCTGGCATTGCGCACCATTGCCGCAAAGAGGCGTTCACGCCACAGGGACATGCCGGCACCCGGACTGGGCACCACGATCTCGCGGCTCAGGAAGTAGGAGGTCCTCAAGGGTTCGAACACGAGGCCATGCGGTTCACACAATTCGAGCGCGTACGGCAGGTTCGGCTCGTCCTTGAAACCGTACCGCACCGTAATCTGGTAACAGTTTTCCATCAGAAGTTTTAGGGAGATGCGCTGCTCTACCGGCACCCAGGGAGTTTCCTCATATGCCACCGTGAGAAAAACCACACGCTCGTGCAGGACCTGGTTATGGGCAAGATTATGCAGCAGGGCATGGGGCACGCCGTCAGGATTGGCCGTCAAGAAAACCGAGGTACCGGCGACCCTTGTGGGGGGATGGGCGATGAGCGATTCGAGGAAGGATTGGAGCGGTATGGCGGCGGCACGCAGGTGCTCGACCAGAATTTGTCGTCCACGACTCCAGGTGATCATGATGAAAAAAATGACGGACCCGATTACGAGCGGGAACCAGCCCCCCTGGGCAACTTTCAGTATGGTGGCGGAGAAGAACGCGCTGTCGATCATCAGGAAGAACGCGGTTGCCAGGATGCCCAGGAGGAATGGATAATTCCAGGCATAGCGGAGCACGAAAAAAGTGAGCGTAGTTTCGATAACCATTGTGGTTGTGACTGCTACGCCATATGCCGACGCAAGGTTGGAGGATGAACCGAATCCAACGACTGCCATGAGGACGACTGACAGCAGAGTCCAGTTGACAAACGGGATGTATATCTGCCCGATTTTTCGTTCCGAGGTGTGCCGGATCTGCATGCGCGGCAGAAAGCCCAGCTGAATGGCTTGCCTGGTCACCGAGAAAACGCCGGAGATGACGGATTGCGAAGCAATCACAGTGGCCGCAGTTGCGAGCCCTACCGCGCCATAGAGCGCCCAGGAAGGAAACAATAAAAAGAAAGGATTGGAAATTGCGGATGGATTGGCGAGCAGCAACGCGCCTTGTCCCAGATAATTCAAGGTCAGGGCGGGAAGGACTCCCCCATACCAGGCCAGCCGGATCGGCCTCGCCCCGAAGTGTCCCATGTCTGCATAGAGCGCCTCGCCGCCTGTCACTGCCAGTACCACAGCACCCAGGGCAATAAATGCCAGCCAGCTATTACTGATGCAAAAGGCAAAGGCATGCATGGGGTTGAACGCGGCGACAATCTGGGGCGCGCCCGCAATATTGATCAAACCCACGAGTCCGAGGCTGACGAACCATATCACCATGACGGGCCCGAACAAGGCGCCGATTCCCCCTGTTCCTCGCTGCTGCAACATGAAAAGCGCGATCAGCACAACCATGGTGATGGGTAGCACGTAAGGCTGAAGCAGCGGTGTTGCAACTTCAAGACCCTCAACCGCGCTCAATACCGAAATGGCAGGCGTGATAACGCCGTCGCCAAAGAACAGCGCTGCCCCGAATGCGCCGATCAGAAACAGAACGTTGTGCAAGCGCGGACGGTCTTTAACGGATGAGCTGGCCAGCGATAGCAGCGCCATGATCCCGCCTTCACCGTGATTGTCTGCCCTCAGGATCAACGTCACGTATTTGAGCGACACCACGATCATGATCGTCCAGAAAATGAGCGAAATGATACCGATCACGTTGCTCTCGGTGACAGCAAGTCCGTGGATGGGGTCGAAAACCGTCTTCATGACGTATAACGGGCTGGTTCCGATATCGCCGTAAACCACTCCCAGGGCAGCAAGGCACAGCAGACCCAGAGGCTGGTGCTCGAGAGGACGTCCCGATGGCATCTGTTGATTCGTCATGTTGATTAACGTTGAGTCAGACCTTGACTTGGATCCTGTCTTGGAGCAAGCAACTGGAAGAAAGGATAAATACTTCGCGGCTGGCGAAACCACGAGCTTCTTCTTTCGGCCTTTAGCAAGGGGGCCAGGAGTCGATATCCTTTAACGCGAGCATTTACTATCTTTCCGGCAGGCGTGACACCGCACTGCAATTGAGAGGAAACAGCTTTGCGCACATTTTACACGACCTATGCATGCTGATGGCAAAAGCAGCTTTATGACGTCTTGCCGCAGGTGGCGCGATCACATCTGATCGGTGTTCTCGTTGTCACCTTCTCGATCATGGCTCGGAGCGAAGTGGGACGTCTGCTGCGTTTGGCCAACATCATATTCGGCGCCTGGCTGATTCCGGCGCCCCTTCTGCTAGCTGGCTATACCGGACTGGGGGCGGCAGCCAGCGTCACAGCAGGCGTATTGCTGATCCTGCTCGCGTTGCCGGTTGGCCCGATCAGGAGCCATTACGGCGCGTGGGATCGCTGGAATTCGATCGGAGCGGTACGACGCAAGTGATGAGGCCGAACCGGTAGCGGGCAGGACATCAGAATTTTTAAAAATCGACGCGTTTACCGATCTCCTGCCTGCAGCGTGCCGGGAGAAACGACGGCCTGGAGCAGTAACTCCCCGAGGTTATGGTTCCCTTTTTTCTGGGCGAACCACCATATCGAACCTTTCCGGATGGTCCATTGCGCGGGATCGCCTGACATGAGCAAAGCGGCAACTTCCCCGAGCGTAGGCTGATGACCGACCACCAGCACCGCACCTTTCGCATCGGGCCATCCTGCCGCATTCAGAACTGCCTTCGGGGAAACACCGGGACCGATTTCTCCGATTGTCTCGAAGTCTTTGTCGAGCGCGGAAGCCGTCTGCTGGGTGCGCCGGGTTGGACTGACGATGATGCGCGTATTTTTCGGAAGCCTGGGCCTGAGCCAGGCAGCCATGAGGTCAGCCTGTTTTCGCCCTTTATCGGTAAGTTCGCGCGCGCTATCGGGAATACCCTCCTCAGCCTCGGCATGACGCCATAGTATAAGCTCCATGATCTTCTCCTGAGAGCCGTTGGTAATATCTGGAAGTATAGAGGAGATTCAGCGCTTGTCGCGTTTGCAATCACGAGTAGCCACCTGGAGCACGATGAGGTGAGGATCCTGTTACCGTTACCTTTACCGTCATCCTTGTGTGCGATACCAAGCGGTATGCTGTGCGAAGCGGACCGGTTATTTGACTATTTGACGGGTCGGTTGTGAGGCAGTGAGTACAGCGGATCGAAACCGGATCAGGCAGAACCGGTAATGATGGAATTATTCCCTGGGTCACTGATGGTTACAGGGCAGGCGGGCATCATGCCCGCCCTTTTATCGGTTAGGACTTCAACGCCGACATGGGAGCGCCAAAGTTGATGTGGAAAGGTGCTCCGTTGATTACCAGCGCCGGAACAGACTTAACGCCCGCCGCTTCGGCAGCCGGGATCCTGTCCTTTTGCTCGCCGAGATGCACGAGTTCAACCTCGTAGCGATCGGGATCCAGAGCTTCAGCAATCTGATGCTCGGCCTCGACGCATACGGGACAGCCAGCGTGATAGTAGGTAGCAGGTGTTTTCATAGTCGATCTCTCCAAAAAAATAAATATCGATGGGGAACTGCCCCTCTCGCACCACCCATGATGGTGGCCACGCGAGTCCGACATTATAAACGCGGACTCATCCTTGTGCCAGCGCTCCTCCATTGAGGAACCGGAGGCAACTCACCCTATCGATCTTTCAGGAACCTGGATGGGGCTGGAGTGAGAGTGCCAGTGAATAAAGCCTGTTTTTACTTTCGCCGCTGATTTCCGCGGCCAGCTTCACCGCCTGCCTGAGGGGCAATTCATGCATCAGCAGCTGAAGTGTATGGCGAACCTGTTCGCTCAGCTCGGCTTCTTTCGGGCGATCGGCCTCCGCCAGAATGAGTACGAACTCGCCCCTGCGGCGATCGGAATCAGCCTCCAGCCAGGCATGCGCGTCCCCCAGGGCACACTCATGAATGGTTTCGAACATCTTTGTCAGTTCCCTGGCGAATGTAATTCTGCGGTCACTTCCGAACACTTCCATCATATCTGCTATACACTCGAGAATACGGTGCGGCGCTTCGTAGAATATGAGACTGTAGGGATGCGGCTTCAGGTTGGCAAGCGCTCGAAGCCGCGGGCCCTTGCTGGTCGGGGGGAAACCGTAAAACAGAAAATGCGGATTGGATATGCCGGCAACGGACAGGGCGCATACTGCCGCGTTGGGGCCCGGAATCGGTACGACTTTGAAACCCTGCTCCCGCACAAATCTGACGATAAGCCCACCCGGATCCGAGATTGCCGGAGTGCCCGCGTCGGTGACCATGGCGACCGTTTTGCCTTGCGAAAGAAGTCCGGCAATTTTTGTAAACAACGCGCTTTCGTTGTGGCGATGCAGAGCGAATAGCGTTTTTGAGATGGCATAGCGTGTAAGCAGGTGCTTTGTCGTACGGGTGTCCTCCGCCGCAATGACGTCAACCGCAGCAAGCACATCAAGGGCTCTCAACGTGATATCGCGCAGATTGCCTATGGGTGTGGCGACGACGTACAACGTGGCGGGGATTACAGCCGTTTTAGATTGGTCCATGCAAGCGATTCCCGCAGGTTCTGTTCTGAGGATAATTACCAGTGACTGGATTTTAAAATATCCCCGCCGTTTGATTCCTCTGAAAAATTGAGTTGGATAACGAGAAATGAACTCTCGATCGAAAGGGAACCAGGCTGAGCGGTACGCGGAAGCGTTTCTTGCAAGGCACAAGCTTGTGCTGGTACAGAGAAACTACCGGTGCCGTTTTGGTGAAATCGATCTCATCATGCGCGATGAGGAAACTCTGGTGTTTGTCGAAGTGAGGATGCGATCGAACCGGAATTTTGGAGGTCCAGGCTCCAGCATCACTTTATCGAAACAACGCAAGGTGGTGCGTGCCGCCCGTCATTATCTGCTCTCGCTGAGAACCGAGCCCTGTTGCCGCTTTGACGCCGTGTTGTTATCCGGCAATGATGGGAGCGACATCGAATGGATCAGGAATGCTTTTGATGGTAGCTATCCGTAATACTGGCTGCGGCGCGTTAGAGTGACGCATGACCTCGCTGGCATGGATGCTCGTTCCGTTTGAAATATTCTTTCTTTCAAGGCATTATTTTACTGGTTTCCCGAGATGCCTGTGGTGTGACGCCGAGCTTTCAACGCGCCGCTTGCCATAGCCGGATCCTGATGTATCTTTAGCGCATATTCATACTATTATACATTTATCGTTTATTGGGGGAATTGATGCACTATCTTGATTTGAGATCGCTCTTGCTGGTTTCTTTTCTGCTTCCGTTTTTGTCTGGTTGCGGCCTGCTGGTGGCCGGAGGAATGGCGGCCGGCGTGGGAACAGGGGTTGCAATGTCGCTGGACCGCCGTACCAGCGGCATGTTTGTAGAAGATGAGAGTATCGAGTTTAGAAGCAATTGGCGTATCAATGAGAGATTCAGTTCGGACGTCCACGTGAATGTCACCAGTTTCAATCGGAACGTCCTGCTCACCGGCGAGGCACCTTCTGAAACAATAAAAGAAGAAATTGGCGATCTTGTGAGCGGCGTTGAAAACGTGCGTGATGTAACCAATGAAATTACCGTCGGCACTCCAAGCTCATTTACTTCCCGCGGCAATGACACACTGATCACTTCTCTGGTCAAGGGGCGTTTCATGGACTCTGGCCGGTTTCAGGCCAACCACGTCAAGGTTGTTACCGAGGACAGCATTGTCTATTTGCTTGGACTTGTAAAGCAAGAGGAAGCGGAGAATGCCGTGGATCTTGCCAAGCGGGCCGATGGTGTCAAGAAGGTGGTGGGGGTGTTCGAGTACATGGAGTAGGCTTCCGGCCTGGCGTTTGTGAAGAACCGGTCTATTTTCCGGTTTCGCATTCATGGAATGATCTGTCTTTTCGCGCATCCTTGATGCTTTCTGCCGCCCATATTGCGCAGCTTGGCAAACTGTTTCCACCAGATCGAGTCTATACCGATCCGGTGGATTGTTATGCGTATGCGTACGATAATACCCGGAAGGTTTTTCCGCCCGATGCCGTGGTATTTCCGTTGTCCACCCTGGAAGTTCAGGCAGCGGTAAAATTCTGTAACGAGACCAGGATCCCACTTGTACCTCGGGGACGGGGCACCGGCACCTCCGGTGGCAGCCTCCCGGAATCCGGTGGAATTGCGTTATCGCTGGAACGGATGGTGCGCATTGTCAAGGTTGATCCTGCCAATCGCGTAATCGTTGCCGAGCCGGGGGTCATAAACCAGACAGTCCAGGATATTGCAAGAACGCATGGTTTCTTCTGGCCCCCGGATCCCTCCAGTGCGGCTTTCTCGAGTATAGGGGGAAACCTTGCCACCTCGGCCGGCGGTCCGCGCGCGGTAAAGTATGGAACCACCCGCGATCATGTACTGGGAGTAAAGGCGGTCACCGGCAAGGGTGAAGTGATCCGGACGGGTTGCTATACGACCAAGGGCGTCGTGGGGTACGACCTCACCCGGCTTCTGATAGGCTCAGAAGGTACACTGGCGGTCATTACCGAGGCAACCCTCAAGCTCACTCCGCTTCCACAGGCACTGGGAGGCGTGACAGCTTACTATAGCGACCTTGCCGGTTGCACCGACGCCATTGTCCGGATCATGGCGCTTCCGCAGACCCCCAGTGCGTTGGAGTTTCTCGATACCGGCTCCCTGAACCTGATCAGGGGACGCTTCCCGGGCATGCTTCCTGCCGATGCGCGGGCCATGCTGATGATCGAAGTGGATGGAACCGAGCACTCCGTCGCAGAGTCACGAGAAGCTGTCCTTGAATCTTGCGGCGGCAGCGCATTGATTCACGCAGTTCCCACGGCAGATGCTGCTACATTATGGCGAGCGAGAAAGACCTTATCGCCGCTGCTGCGGGATATTGCACCAAAAAAAATCAATGAGGACGTAGTCGTGCCGGTTTCGGCTCTGCCAGAGTTTCTGCAGGGGCTCACCAGGTTGAGCGCGCAGCATCGCCTTTCCAACGTCAATTTTGGTCATGCCGGCAACGGCAATATTCATGTCAACTTGCTGGTGAACCCGGAGTCCACGGATGAGATGCAGCGGGCGGAAATGTGCCTGAACGAGATATTCGACCTGGTAATCGAACTCAATGGGACTTTGTCAGGAGAGCACGGTGTGGGCAGCGAGAAAAGAGCGTATATCGGAAAAGAAATCGATCCCGCTACCATGGAACTCATGAAGGAAATCAAACGCGTGTTTGATCCCAACAATATTTTGAATCCCGGGAAGCTGTTTCCATAGATACCGGTATCCGGCTTGCGAATCTGCTAACCTGAAGTTTTGAGGAGCTGGGAGATATCGTGCGCGAAGACATCAGCGCCTTTGTCATTGCTGACGTATAGCCGCAACTTCCCCTTTGTGTCATAGATGTAGGTTCCGGTGGAGTGGTCCACGCTGTCATGCTGATGGGCGCCGCCTTGTTGTTTCTGGTAGACGACGTTAAATTCTTTGGCAGTCTTCTTTATCGCACGTTCGTCGCCATACAAGCCGAGGAAGCTGGGATTGAAGGCAGACAGGTATGCCTTGAGGACTTCAGGGCGGTCTCGCTCGGGATCGACTGTAATAAACAGTACCTGCACACGTGCTGCATCAGCGCCCAGAATATCCATCGCCGCCGCAAGATTGCCCATGGTTGCAGGGCACGCATCGGGGCAGTGAGTGTAGCCGAAAAATACCGTGACGACCTGGCCCTTGAAGTCGGCAAGGGTTCGCATCTTCCCGTTGTGATCGGTGAGATTGAAATCCTTGCCGAAATCGGCGCCAGTGATGTCCGTCGAAAGAAACGCCGGCTTTTCCGTCTTGCTACATGCTGAAAGGAGCGGTGCCATCAATAGCGCCGCTGCCAACCATACCACAAGTTTATAATAGTGCGGCCGATGCCTCACGCATGCCCCTTAGAAACGTATGTAATGGTCTACCAGTAACACGGCAAACAACGCTGCCAGATAAATGATCGAGTAGCGAAACGCGCTTCGGGCCAGTTGATCGCTGTAGTTGAGATAGATTTTTACTGCATAGTATAAAAATATCGCATCCAGCACTATTGCGCCGACCAGATAGATAAGCCCGCTCATTTGCGTGGCATAGGGCATCAATGTCACCGCGATGAGTATCAGCGTGTACAGCAGAACATGCAGGCGCGTAAATTTATCGCCGTGGGTTACCGGCAGCATCGGCATGCCAACCTTTGCGTATTCCAGTTTGCGATAGAGCGCAAGCGCCCAGAAATGAGGTGGCGTCCATGCAAAGATGATCAAAAATAAAAGCAGCGCGTCAGCCGACACTTCACCCGTCATCGCAGCCCAACCCAGAACTGGCGGCATTGCGCCGGAAGCGCCACCAATGACGATATTTTGCGGCGTCATCGGCTTCAGGATCACAGTGTAGATAATCGCATAGCCGACAAAGGTTCCAAGCGTGAGCCACATGGTCAGCGGATTGACCAGTTGATGCAGTATCAGCAGACCCGAGCCGCCGACAAGCGCCAGGAACACAAAGGTTTCAGGCGAAGTAACGGTGCCGCGAGGAAGGGGACGGCCCCGCGTACGGGCCATGACAGCATCGATTTTCTGCTCGACGAGGCAATTGACGGCTGCGGCAGCCCCCGCTACGAACGCTATTCCCACCGTGGCAAAGATGAGCGTATCCAGGGGTACAACGCCCGGAACGGACAGAAACATGCCTATAACGGCGGTAAAAACAATAAGCGATACAACTCGCGGCTTGGTTAACCGGTAAAACTGCTGCACGCGCGAAGCAGTTTGCTGCCAAGCAATACTCGTTGTAGACATAACGTTTCGTCTCCTAATTATCGCGGGTTTTGCGCCCGCCGTTTCGACAAATCAATGTGAATCACGACTGTCCCTGTGCAAAAGCAGTCCCCGCCGCTTACGCTCAATCCAGTTGCCGTATCTTTCAGTGTTTCATATCCGTACCCATTGCATGCTCCAGCTGGGATACCTTGAGCAGCCGCTTGATGTCTTTCGCCATCTTTCCAGGGTCAGGATCCTTTGGAAACCGCATCATCAGGTTTCCGATGGGGTCTATCAAATAAATATGATCATGCTGCGACCCTTCGGCCGGCACCTCCTTGAGCAGCTCACTGTTTTTCGCCAGGATGACATGCATTCCCTCGTAGTTGCTCAGTACTTCCGGAGAAGGCTTCTGCTCGTCATCAATCAGCCACAACCGCTCGATGCGGTCCATTTCAGCGTTTTGATAGGTACGCACCTGACGCATGTAATAGAGCTTCTTCTGGCATTGCTCGTCACACGCACCCGAGTCGATCGACATCAGCACCCATTTACCGCGAAGGTCGCGCATGCGGAAAATTGTCTGGTCCGCATCATTCAGCCCCGTGCCTTTCAATTGCCTGATTTCGATCAGATCCCCGTAATTTACAGGTTGAGGCCGCACATTCCAGAAATACAGTGCATAGGAGGCTATAAAGGGGGCGCTGAATACCAGCGCCAACAATATCAGCGTCCGTCTATTCTTTCTAATAACGCTCTCGTTTGACACTTAGCACCAGATAAATAATCAATACGGCGAGAGCCATCGCAAACCATTGGAAGGCATACCCGATATTCTTGGCCGAGCCGGAATCGGGTCGAATCCATTCCCGGACCAAACCATCATTCATTTGATCTTTCTGCAGGATCATTACCGGCTGTAGCTTCAGACCAGTGTTGCTTCGATAACGTTCGAGGTCCAGGTTTTCCCATACCTGGCCGGATATCTGATCCGGAGACAATTCCAGGGTTTTTTGCATTGCTGTCGTCGCAATGCCCGAAACGACAATCTTCCCGCCTGACGTGGCTACTTCAGGCAATTTACTCCGATCGCGGGTTGCCGCTATCCATCCCCGGTTTATCAGAACGTGCATTTCGCTGTTACCAATTCTCAATGGAGTTACAATCTGGTAGCCGGCGATCCCCTTGTATATTTTGTTATCAAGATAGATCGTGTATTCCGGCACATATTCGCCCCGTGCTTCAACCTGATGATATTGAAAGTCTTCAAGCTTCACCGGATGATCAGGGAGCGTAATTGCCGGCTCCTGTGAAAGACGGTCGAGTTGCTCCTGCCGGGATTCCTTTTCCTGAGCTCGCGAGAGCTGCCAGTTACCAAGTTGCACCATGATCGTTATCATAGCTATTGCAGCTACTGTTGACCATAATCGTGGCGTAAAACGCCAGCCTGAAATAGTCATTGGATAGGATGCAAAACTCGGCTAAACTTCTTCCTGAAGATTTAACAATTCTGGGATCAAGCCTTGAAAATCGTTATCGTGCTGCTTCTGTTTCTCATATTTGCCAGCCTTGGATCCGCGCTCTACTATCTGATCAAGGACAAGGGACATGACACACGTGTTGTCAAGTCCCTGACCTTGCGTATTGGATTGTCGCTTTTTCTGTTCACCCTTCTGATGGCTGGAACCTACTTCGGTTTTATTCCACTTTGAACCAGGATGGTTCCCCACCCTGGTTATCTGGCTGCCCTTTCTATATCAGCCAGTATACAAAGATGAACAATCCCAGCCAGACCACGTCCACGAAGTGCCAGTACCAGGCGACCCCTTCGAAGCCGAAGTGATTCTCGGGCGTGAAATGGCCCTTCAGCACACGGCACCAGATGACGAACAGCATGATGGAACCGACCGTCACGTGAAAACCGTGGAAGCCGGTCAGCATGAAGAACGAGGCGCCATAAGCTCCCGTAGTTAACTTGAGATTCATCTCCGAATAGGCATGGCCATATTCATAAGCCTGCAGGCCCACGAACAGGAACCCCAGGGCGAACGTGAGAAACAATCCCAGCTTGAGCTGCCCGCGCTTATTCAGCTTCAATGCCCAGTGCGCCCAGGTGACGGTCACGCCCGAGGTCAGCAGGATCAGGGTATTGAGCGCCGGGAGACCCCAGGGCCCCATCGGCATGAATTTCTCAGTGATGCCGGGACCTGCCGTGGGCCAGTCGGCGGTGAAGTCCGGCCATAGTATTTTGTTGTCCACGTCGGCAAGATCCGGCACGGAATGCATGCGCATGTAATACAGCGCGCCGAAAAAAGCCCCGAAAAACATGACCTCCGTAAAGATGAACCAGCTCATCCCCCAGCGGAAGGATTTATCGACCTGCTTGTTGAATTTACCGCTTTCACTTTCGCGGGCCACTGTGCCGAACCAACCGAAAAGCATGTAGATCAATATAGCAAAACCTGTAGCAAGCACTCCGTAGCCCACGGGAATCCGGTTGACCGACAAGGCCGCACCGAATCCCATGAATAACAGCGCTAGTGAGCCCGTAATGGGCCAGGTCGACGGCGCTGGAACGTAATAGTGACCTCCTCCTTGTTGGCTCATTCTCTTTCTCCTGCGTATATAAAATTGATTCTAAGTAACTATTTTAACCACTATTATCAAGCTCATGACGAACAGGGCGGCGCCTATAAGTCCTCCGATGATTACCTGCGCCGGCGTCAATGAACTCGCATCGCTGTCGAGGTCACTCTGCTTGCGCACTCCAAAAAAAGCCCAGAATACCGCTTTTGCTATCTGTAGCCATGTTCCTTTGGGCGGTTGCTTGTTATCGTCTTTCAAAGCTGGCTCGCGCTGATATCCAGGCTGACAGTATTATCGTTACCCAACTCGAAAAAAGTGTACGAGATGGTAACGGTATTGATGTCGTCGGGCAGGCCCGGTTCGATCAGGAACTGAACCGGCATTTGCCGTACCTCTCTCGGCTTCAATACCTGCTTGCTGAAACAGAAACACTCGAGTTTTTTCAGGTATTTTCCCAGTAACTGAGGACTGTAGCTGGGTATCGCCTGACCGTTGATCTCCCGGTCGGAGTTGTTTCTCACCTCATAGACCACTTGTGTCAACTCACCCGGATGCACCCGCACACTGGATTGCAGAGGCTTGAACTGCCAGGGCAGCCCATGTGTGTTGGCATCCAGTTCCACCGTTACCCATCGAGCCGTATCGACCTGGGTATTTTCCGTCAGGGTATCCGCCTGTAACAGATTGTTGAGGCCCGTAACTTCGCATATCTTCTCGTAAAACGGGACGAGCGCGAAGCCGAAACCAAACATGATTACAGTAAAGATCAACAGCTTCCTGAGTACGACGGAATTCGCTTCAGTTACGTTCATCACCAGTTTTTTACAATAACCGCAACAAAGAGTGCTATTACAGTCGCGAGCAGAAAGAGGGCCGTTCTGATTGCACCACGCCTTCTTTCTGCATCGTCCTTCATGTTATTCCCCAATTCCTAGCGAATAACGGGAGGAGTTTCGAAACTGTGGTAGGGAGGGGGCGACGGCAAGGTCCACTCCAGAGACGTCGCACCTTCCCAGCTCTTGGCGGGAGATTTGGCACCACCACGAATGCACTTCAGCACCACGTACAGGAACAACAACTGGCTCAAACCGAATCCAAAGGCGCCGATGGTGGAAATCATGTTGAAGTCCGCAAATTGCAGCGCATAGTCGGGAATACGGCGGGGCATGCCGGCAAGCCCCAGGAAGTGCTGTACGAAGAAGGCGAGATTGAAGAAGAACATGGACAGCCAGAAATGCCATTTGCCCAGTGTCTCGTCATACATGTGACCCGTCCACTTCGGCAACCAGTAGTAGGCGCCGCCAAATATCGCAAACAGTGCGCCGGATACCAGCACGTAGTGGAAGTGCGCAATCACATAATAGGTATCCTGCACCTGAATATCGATCGGGACAATGGCACACACGACACCGCTGAATCCACCGAGCGTAAACAGGAAGATGAAGCCGATGGCAAACAGCATGGGCGTCTCGAAAGACATGGAGCCGCGCCACATCGTAGCCGTCCAGTTGAACACCTTCACACCGGTCGGCACCGCGATCAGCATGGTGGCATACATGAAGAACAACTGACCCGTTACCGGCATGCCCGCGGTGAACATATGATGCGCCCAGACGATGCAGGAAAGAATGGCGATGGAAGCGGTTGCATACACCATCGAGGAGTAGCCGAACAGCGGTTTGCGGGAGAAGGTCGGAATGATTTCAGAAACAATACCAAAGGCCGGCAGGATCATGATGTAGACTTCCGGGTGCCCGAAGAACCAGAAGATATGCTGGAACATCACGGGGTCGCCACCACCTGCGGCATTGAAGAAATTGGTGCCGAAGTTGCGGTCGGTCAGCAGCATGGTCACCGCACCGGCCAGTACCGGCATGACCAGCACCAGCAGATACGCGGTGATCAGCCAGGTCCACACGAACATGGGCATTTTCATCAGGGTCATGCCCGGCGCGCGCATGTTGAGAATAGTGGTGATGATGTTGATCGATCCCATGATGGATGAAGCACCCAGGATGTGAATCGCAAAGATCGCCATATCCATTCCCATGCCCATCTGAACGGACAATGGCGGATAGATTGTCCAGCCTCCGGCTGGAGCCCCACCCGGAGCAAAGAAGGAACCGAGCAACAGCAGCGCCGCGGGGGGGAGCAGCCAGAAGCTCCAGTTATTCATTCGCGCGAAGGCCATGTCGGGAGCGCCGATCATCATCGGCACCTGCCAGTTGGCAAAACCGACGAAGGCCGGCATGATGGCGCCGAAAATCATTACCAGCCCGTGCATGGTGGTGAGCTGGTTGAAAAATTCGGGATTGACGATCTGCAGTCCCGGCTGAAAAAGTTCGGCCCGGATGGTCAGCGCCATCACGCCCCCTGTCAGGAACATGATGAAGCTGAACCAGAGGTACATCGTGCCGATGTCCTTGTGATTCGTGCTGGTCAGCCAACGCATCAAGCCGGTGGGATGATGATCGTGGGCATGCGCAATGTCGTGATCGTGTACTGCTGCCATGGTTTCCTCCTTGAGGCTATTATCTGTGTTGATTGATTTCGGATGGCTGGACGGCATCGCCTGTCGAGTTGCCGAAGGAATTGCGCTGGTAGGTGATGACCGAGGCAATATCCACGTCCGACAGATGCTTGAATGGCGCCATTGCCGTGCCGCTC
>JAFKJB010000036.1 GCA_017306155.1 Nitrosospira multiformis | reverse complement strand
TACTCCACGCTGGAGAAATTCAACGAGCGCCGATTGATCATGGCGCACGATGCGCGCATGAATCTCAAGAAGTGGGACAGCGTCACCTGCCGTACCTGCCACAGGAATCCGCAGCCTCCTGGAGCGGATGCCAAGGCCGCGCACAAGAAAATGGAGACGGAAGGGGCCACCTGCATCGACTGCCACCAGAACCTCGTGCACAAGGAGGTTGCAGAAACCGACCTGAACGAGAGCATCAAGCAGGGCAAAATGGTGCTCAAGCCTGAAAAAAAGGATGACGAGGACGAAGAAGAGGAAGAGGAGGAGTAAGCACTCGCTTCGTATATAATTAATAGCTCTCAATCAGTCGCTCTCACTCATTTATGAGAGCGACTGATATCGTATGTAGGCTTACGTTAATTATAAAAATATGTCAGAATCAATAATTTACCTGGAACAGAAATCCAGCGCGCGTACCTGCCGCCATGAATACATATGGCAATTCCCATTGAACTCGACCACAACAGCCGTCAATCGCTGCAAGGCCAGATTTTTGACCAGTTACGCCACCTTATCCTGGGGGGTAAACTAAAACCCGGCACACTCATCCCGGCAAGCCGCGTACTTGCCGAACAGCTGGGTATTTCCCGTAATACCGTTTTACTGGTTTATGATCGTTTGATTGCCGAGGGCTATCTTCAGGCCCGGAAGGCAATTGGAACGTATGTAAACCTTGAGCTTCCTGAAACCTGTCTTTCTGCCACCCGTAGAGTGGCCCCCTCCTCTTCCGGTGATGAAGAGCTTGTCAAACGGCCAGTAATTCCATTTATCGGCCACATACACGCCAACAATAATATTCAGCCTCTCGATTTTGATTTTTGCCCGGACCGCATTGGGCTCGACCTGTTTCCTCATAAGATATGGCGCCGCTTTGTAAATAAGACATTCATGTCTGCAAATATGCACTTCGAGGAATGTTGCGATCCTGGTGGATTATCGGAACTGCGGGAAGTCATCGCTGCCCATCTTGGAGTGGCGCGAGGTATCAGCGTTTCGTCAGATCAGATAATCGTTACCGCCGGCTCTCAGGAAGGATTGAATCTCGCTGCTCGTCTCCTTGTAAAAGAGGGGACAATGGTTGCAACGGAGAATCCGTGCTACCACGGCGCCACTTCTCTTTTCGAGAGTTACTATGCAAAATTGATTCCCGTGCCTGTGGATGAGGCAGGGCTAGACGTTGAACAACTGCCAAAGGAGGGAGTTGCACTTTTATTTGTCACCCCTTCTCATCAATTTCCCCTGGGCTTCACCTTGCCCATCGAGCGTCGGTTGAAACTCCTGAATTGGGCGCGGCGTTGCGGAGCATTCATCATAGAGGATGATTACGATTCAGATTTTCGATATCGAGGGTCGCCCCTGACAGCCCTCATGGGGCTGGATGATTATGGTTGTGTCATGTACCTGGGTACATTCTCAAAATCCATGGGAGCAGGCCTGCGACTAGGCTATCTGGTGGTGCCCAAAGCATTGATTCCTGCTGCCCGTTCTGCGAAAGCTCTGCTTAATAATGGACATGCCTGGCTGGATCAAGCGACCATGGCCGAGTTTATCCGCAGCGGCGCCTACGGCAACCATTTGAGACGTATGCGAAACATGTATGGTAAGCGCCGCGATTGTCTCGTGGAAGCCCTACGGGAACATTTTGGCGCTGTCCGCCTTAGCGGGCTTGAGAGTGGCCTGCATCTGGCCTGGCATCTTCCTGATCACTATCCACCTGCAGCTCAGCTCCAGACAATTGCATTACGTCATGGAGTAAGAATCTACTCGATCGGAGGGGGTACGGGCTATGATTACGGAGGCTGTCGCTATAGCGCTCGTACGCTCGTGCTAGGTTTCTCTTCTCTCAACGAATACCAGATTCGAGCCGGTGTTCGGCGAATTGCCGATGCTTTCGCGGATATGTCGCTCAGCTCCCTTTTCATGCGGGAGAAAGCGAATAAGGTAGCAACATCCTCCCTTTAGCAGGACAACCTGCCGCCGTTCGTATCAAATGTCTGCCTTATTCGTAAGGCGCTTCTGTAGCATCTCTACCAGTTTCCGCTGTCTACAGCCGATATTATCGAAATTAGGGCTATGCTACGGCTTTAAGGAGATAAGCTTGCGGGGCTTGGAGGGCTTGGAGGGCTTGGAGGGCTTGGAGGGGGAGGGCTTGGAGGGCTTGGAGGGCTTGGAGGGCTTGGAGGGCTTGGAGGGCTTGGAGGGCTTGGAGGGCTTGGAGGGCTTGGAGGGCTTGGAGGGCTTGGAGGGCTTGGAGGGCTTGGAGGGATATTAATAGGGAAAATTACAAATGGCAAAAAAACACCGATCCACCTTGCCGTCTGTAACGGTGGCGGACCGGTGTTTGCGTGTTGCCCTGTTCCAGTCTTTTTACCCGGCTCCCGCCCTGGTCGGGCAGAAGCCGGGCTGCTCGAGGTCGATCCCGGGGTTGACCCTACAGGGGCCGGCCCCGGGCTTTGGTCCTAGAGCTTGGTGAAGACCGGGATGACCGCACCTGCGATGCTGTTGATGTTGCGATCGCCATCATCGCTCCAGGTCATGAGAAGTCCGCCAAAGCGGCTTTCCGGGTCACCCAGGAGCGCCATCAGCCGTTGCACTTCCCACA
>JAFKJB010000003.1 GCA_017306155.1 Nitrosospira multiformis | reverse complement strand
GGCATCTGGTGGAAAACACCTTTGCCCGTTTGAAGCATTATCGGGCGGTAGCATCACGATTCGACAAGCTGAAGAGAAATTACGAAAGTGTAGTAGCCATGGCCTGTATGATCCTCTGGCTACCAATGTGAAACGTCAACAGACCCTAACGAGGCTCAAGGTGCGAGGGATTTATTTATTCACACAATGGTCGAGGCATAGGCTGAAGGATAAGAGCCTTTCCGGAAATTCCGAGCTAAGAGTTCATGGGAGCGGAGCTGCAATAAATCTTTCCTTATCCTGCAGCTTGTCTACATCGTAGGAAAGCGCAAGAGTGGGAACATCAAGTCCATCGACCGTAATGTTTATCGGTTTCCCGGATTTGCCCAGAGCCTGATCGACTTTGATGTCAAGGCCAGTCCAAGCTTTCCACCGGGAGGCAAACGCAGCATTCAATTCCTCGTATAACCGTTCCATGGAGTCAGCAGAATGCTCGGAAAAACTATTCGAGGTGGCGTAAGCAGCGCTCAGGCTCACCAGCATTATAAATATACCTGCAGCAAGGCGGGAGCTATCAGGTGACATTTTTCATTTCCTCATAAATTGGCGCTTGTTCAGCGCTTCCTCTGTCAAAGAACACAGGAATTTATGTTACCTGCCCAGGTAACACCGCTATCAAGACAGTTGGTAAGACAGTTCTGGTCCTAACCCCCTAATAAGGTAGAGGCAGGGGCGCTATCGGTCGGGCGAGAAGGAGGATTGATGGGCGCTATGCCAACGCTGAGCCCTGTTCTGTTGTCCCAGAACACGACAGGTTCAGGAAAACCGACAAGCTCTTCTTCGTGCACATAGGGGGCTAAAGAACGATAGGTTTCCTGCGGGTCGCAAGGTGGATTAGAAATAAGTCTATTCGTGCGCTCGATATAACCTCGGGTAGTTCGTATATATACAGCATATTCAAACATGGCTCACTCCTGTAATGAGGTGTGTTAGCGCATGGTACTGTGGATTTGTTACAGCCTTTTTAAGGCAACACGTTTCTGATCCAGGTTTGCAGGCCATTTTCCCTGACAAAGTCTGCTGGCCGCATGATAGGCAAAAGGGCGATGGGGAACACTTCGTGTAGTCCGTTCTGGACTCTGACAAGCAGGAACTGAAAAGAAAATTTTCGCCGTGTAAGGGATTCTTTCAAATCTCTTCACGTTAAAGCTTCATGGAATGGTGCTGTTCAACAAAACGTTGACATGAAGAAAGTAAACGCGAACGTAGTAGCTTCCATGATAGGGTGACTACGCGTATTGGTTTCTCCTTTGAAGGGCGGGTGGCGGTTTACCGGACGTGCGGGACAGCGTTGACTCGAGGATTGGATAATCCTCGAGCCGGATTTACTTTGTTATTTCGGCTAAGGGGAACTTTGCGGTATCGTGGTGGCTTCTTCCGGACTTATTATTCCATTTCGATCCAGGTCCGCCCCTTCCCGATTTGCACGATTGAGTCTTTCCTTTATCGGGTCGCGTCCGCTCATCAAGCCGCTTGGTGGAGGACCAGACTGTACCGGACCGATCTGGTTGGGGGCGAGTGGTGGCGTCGTGATATCGTTTTGTCTTACCGAGGGCTGTGCCGGCATGGGGGGGGAAGGTGGCTGTCCGATGATATAGCGGCCCCCCTGGGTGTAGTCGCCTCCTTGGTAGCCGCCTCCTTGGGGGTAGCCGCCTTGGCTAGGGGGTTGTCCGACAATGGAGCCTCCCGGTCCCGGCGCAACCTGCGCATGCATTGTTACTGGCGCCAGGAAAACCGTTCCGGCCAGGAGCAAGGATTGAGTCACAAATTTTGAGGGTTTCATGGCTGCTCCCATAGGGTTTCATAAAATTATCGACCGATCGAAACGGGATTCTATTTAAGGAAGACATGATTTTCGGTGCGGAATCGCACTAACAGCAAGAGAGAATTACCCGGTGGCTGAATCCGCTGCCGCGAGCGAGTTGTGAAGCGCTTCTATTGCCGCTTCCAGCAGGCGTTCAGTGGAAGCAGCAATGACTCGTCCATCCGAATTCGAATTCAGGGTGAGGGGTTTTCCTGTCCAGTCTGTAATCCGTCCGCCCGCGCCATTAATTATCGGCACAAGTGGCAGATAATCGCAAGGCTCCAGACTGTCCTCGATCACCAGATCGCAATAGCCGGAGGCGAGCAAGCCGTATGCATAGCAGTCGCAAACAGGACGAGTGAGAGCGGCGACGCGGGACAATGTCTCGACCCCTGCATATTTCTCATCAGGATCGGCTCCTGGTGGGGCCGTGATATAAAGCCGGGCCGCCTCAATGGAGCAACAGTTGCTGACATTCGCTTGGCCATTGCTGACCCCATCCGTAAATATCGTCCTTCTGTCCGTTCCATCCCACCGTTCTCCCATTGCGGGAAGATCGACCAGGCCGGCAATGGGTTTACCATCATCCAGCAGGCCAATGAGTGTGCCGAACAGCGGGTTTCCCATTATAAAGCTCTTGGTTCCGTCAATCGGATCCAGGATCCAGTTATAGCGTCCCCCAGGAGCGCGGTCATATTCTTCCCCGATAATGCCATGGTCCGGATATCGATCACGTATTACGCTACGCAGCGTACTTTCGATCTCGCAATCTGCAATTGTCACGGGGCTTGCATCTTCCTTCCAGCGGATATCCAGTGAAGTACGAAAATATCGTAGCGCGATGGATCGGGACACATCAGCCAGGTGCTGGGCAAACTCTAACGCTTCCTCTTGATCCATCAGGTTTCCTATACGGGCTTTTTACTTTTACGCTTGCCCGGCGGGTTTTCCGGTTTCTTGCCATCATTGCGCAATATGCTGATTTCGCCGTCTTCCTCAAGATATGCAATTTTTACCTCCCTTAAATTCTCGATGCCCTGTTCCCGTAATTTGGATTCCAGTTCTTCGACAGTGATCAGCTCCCGGCGCATGGCTTTACGCTGGATTTTGCCATTTTGTATGAGAGCCAGTGGAGGCGGCTGAACGATGCGGCGGATGGCGGGAAAATGAAAGCTCAGCAAATCCAGGAGGTAATTCCAGCCGGCGAGGGTGGCAATAAGAAGGCAGCCATCCGTGATGGAGTCGTAGTTCCCGGACATGCCATTACTGGCTGCATCCGCAATCAGGACAAGCAGCATGACATCGGCAATGGCAATGGCGCCTACATCGCGGTGCAGTATCAGCCGGAACAGCAAAAAAATGAACCAGTAGATGACTGTTCCCCGCAGAATGATTTCGGCGGGATTTACGGAAAAACCAAAAAGACGGGACCAATCAACCATGCCTTCGCTTTGATCAGGGAACTTGGGTGCGGGTCAGAAGCGAATGTGGCAGCAATTCACTGCGCATTCCGACGATGACAGACAGGAGACCTGCAATGAATATAAGGAATCGCTTGGGTCGCCTCAGTGCGATAACGTACATTCCGGGCTTCTGCCAGTGGGGTAGAGTGGTAACAGCGGGGCATGAATCGCTGCTGACTCTGCTGCCAGAGATTGGGGAAAGCGGCTTCGGTGTTTCCTGAATGCAGGAGTGCCTGGCTTTCCGCGGGTAGCGTTTATCGGCCTGCAAATTTGCTTGCGGTATACCTCCGGCGGGGAAGCTTCCGGGAAAACAGGACAGTCGCGGCTAATCCGAGTGCGAAGGCGCCATAGACGATGAGCAGGGAAGGCTGGGAAAGCCGATGCTCAAACCCCGGCGTCAGCCGTTTCGGCGTGAAGTGAAAATCGATGACGTAAGCCGCGACGCTCGTTGCGACAGCAGGAGCAAGAATGGTCGCAGTGTTTTTGGCAGGCGGGAGTTGCTGACGAAGCTTTTCATACCAGATTGCCCAGAATATGGACGCGGCATGATGTATCCCATAACCGATAAGGGTATATCGAAAGCTGAAGTCATCTTGATAAGGCGCATGTCTTCCCCATATCCATTGACTGGGTCCATTGACGGGGGCGGCAGACTTGCCCAGTTCAGCTTTGCCGAGGATCGAAAGCGCAACGGTCGACACCACGCTTGCCACAGTACCGGAAACGAGGCCGCCAAGAATTGCGCTGCTCCAGGTTTTTTCAAGACGCGTCATGGCTGGAACTATACTTATTTCGATCTTGCAAAGATATATGTATTCCGCACGAAAAATACGGCTGATCTGTCTGTGCGGGTTTTGATTCCAGTGTATACGATATGTCCACCATTCTGATTACCGGCGCTTCCGGCTTCATCGGCAGCCATCTGGTTGTGGCATTGGCTGCTGCAGGACACAGAATCGTATGTGCCACCCGGCGCGGCCAGCCGGGAGATATAAGGGATCCGAAGGAATCCCGGCTTACTTATATCGCGGCAGATTTTACGTGCGATTTCGATATGGAGGCCTGGAAAAAACGCCTTGCCGGTATCGATGTGGTGATAAATGCGGTCGGAATATTGCGGGAGCATGGGAGCCAAACCTTTCTGGCATTGCATGACCTTGCCCCAAGGGCGCTATTTGCGGCTTGCCAGGCAGCAAGTATCAAGGTCGTGCAGATATCCGCGCTCGGTGCGGACGAGAACGCGCGCAGCCGGTATCACCTCAGCAAGAAAGCCGCAGATGATGCATTGCTTGCCCCTCGGAACAAGAGGAACAAGAGCGTGGTCATACAGCCATCGCTCGTATACGGACCGGGTGGGGCAAGTGCGCAACTGTTCAACCTCATTGCGAGCCTGCCGCTTATTCCGCTGCCCGGATCGGGAGATCAACGGATACAGCCGATTCATATTGACGACCTGACGCAAGCCGTGGTGATGCTCGTCGAAAACGATCGGTACCTTGGGCAGCGTGTCCCTCTGGTGGGGCCGGAGCCCGTCACTTTTCGAGACTATCTTGGTGAGTTGCGGCATCTGATGGGGTTGGGGCCTGCCAGGTTTCTGCCGGTTCCTGCCGGATTTGTCGAGTTCAGTGCGCGCTGCTTAGGCCAGTTAAGCCAGCGGCTCGGGAAGGGTTTGCTGGACCTGGAAACATGGCAGATGCTTCAGCGGGGGAACATCGCCGATCCTGCCATGACGCGTGCGCTGCTTGGTCGCAATTCCCGGCCTGTACGGGAGTTTGCCTCAAGGTGGGAAGTGAAGGCACTGCGCCTGTCGGCGCTCCTTGGCTGGCTGCAGATCGTGCTGCGTGTGTCATTGGCAGCGGTGTGGTTTGTGGCAGGTGCGGTATCGATGGGGATTTATCCGGTAGAAGGAAGCTATGCTTTGCTTGCGCGTGTGGGGATTACCGGCAGTCTTGCCCCCGTAGCGCTTTACGGTGCCGCAGCAATGGATATTGCTTTTGGATTTGGAACCCTTTTTCTGCGCAACCGCCAGCTGCTCTGGATAGCTCAGGTCGCTCTCATTGGCGTCTATACGGTTGCCATCACTCTTTTTCTCCCCGACTTCTGGTTGCATCCCTTCGGTCCGTTGATAAAAAATCTGCCCATCCTTGCAGTCATCCTGTTGCTGTACGAACTGGAGAAACGATGATCGAGTTGGAGGGGTAGTGAACGACTACATTATTGTAAAGTGGCTGCACATCCTTTCATCGACACTGCTGTTCGGTACGGGCATAGGCACAGCTTTTTATATGTTTTCGGCGAGTCTGACGCGCGACTCCGCCATTGCTGCTGCGGTTACCAGAAATGTCGTTACCGCTGACTGGATATTCACGGCGACAACCATCGTCATTCAGCCGCTTACAGGTTTTTATCTCGTCTACCTGGCAGAAATTCCCGTGACCAGCAGGTGGGTGATGTGGTCGACAGTTTTATACCTGATCGCGGGAACTTGCTGGCTTCCGGTGGTATGGCTCCAGATACGGATGCACCGGCTCGCTGCCGATGCGAGCAACAGGAAGGACGGATTGCCGCCCTTGTACTGGCAGTACTTCCGGTTCTGGATCGGATTGGGTATTCCCGCGTTTGTCGCACTGGTGGCTGTGTTTTACCTGATGGTGGCCAAGCCGATATGAATAGCGGTTCTCTGGACGATGAACGATAGCTGCGTGCTTCATGAATGCCCCGTTGCGGCCTTACCACGGATTCCTGCGCGCTGTTTACCGCCAACGATGCTTATCTGTGCGGTTTTGAGATCCACGTTCCTTCCGGCTGCTGCGCAGCGATAAATAAAAGCAGACACACCAACGCGCTGGGTCAGATGCGGCGAACGTTAAAGGCTAACACGGCGGAATCTGGCCAGATCGATCTGGAACGATTACTGGTCAATAACAGTCAATAAATAAACTGATATTGTCTCCGGGAAGAATCCATTTCCTGCCGCCCATGCTCTCTCACGCCGCTGCAGCCCGGTGCTTCCCGCCTCTGTTTCCCCGACTCCTTTGAGCTTCCGGAAGGCACATAATTTCTTGACTAACCGTTCATTTAGCTATAAATTTCCGTATCCCTTCTTTCCGGCAATTACGCTTCTCCCGTACTTTACTCTAAAGGTCGCAAACAATGACTCTAGGTCTTATCGACTTGCCATGGTGGGGTTATATCGCCGTTACCCTCGGCCTTACTCATATAACCATAGCCAGTATCACCATCTTTCTGCATCGTCATCAAGCTCATCGCTCACTGGATCTTCATCCCCTGCCGAGTCATTTTTTCCGCTTCTGGCTGTGGCTCACGACCGGGATGGTCACCAAGGAGTGGACCGCAATACACCGGAAGCATCACGCCAAGTGTGAAACTGTCGATGATCCCCACAGTCCGCAAATAGTCGGGATCGCCAAAGTGCTGAGGGAGGGGTCGGAGCTCTATCGCGCAGAAGCGCAGAACATGGAAACCATGGAAAGATACGGTCATGGTACGCCGGACGACTGGCTGGAACGGAATGTCTATGACAGGCACAGCCGCAAGGGTGTGGCCTTGATGCTGATCATCGATGTCATCCTGTTCGGGCCGATCGGCCTTACCATCTGGGCCATCCAGATGGCATGGGCACCCATCATGGCTGCGGGTGTGATCAACGGGGTAGGACATTACTGGGGCTACCGCAATTTTCAGGCCGAAGATGCGAGCACCAATATCGTTCCCTGGGGAATTCTCATTGGCGGAGAGGAATTGCACAATAACCACCACGCTTATGCCACTTCCGCGCGCTTATCCAACAAGTGGTATGAATTCGACATCGGCTGGATGTACATTTGCATTCTCCAGTGGATGGGGCTGGCGCAGGTGAAGAAGGTGGCGCCGAAACTGCGCCTCGATGCCGCAAAGACAGAGTGTGACGCAGATACGCTGCAAGCCGTCATTTCCCATCGCTACGAGGTACTGGCAAAATATGCCCAGTCTCTCAAACAGACGCTGGCAAAGGAAATTGATCATCTGAAAGAAGCAGCGACAAATCTGGGCGTTGACCGTTCCACACTCAAGCGCTGGGTGCTTGCGGATTCCAAGACCCTGCAGGAAGACGAGCGGGCAAAGCTCAATCTGGTGCTGAGCAAGACGAGTACGCTGGATAAGGTTTACAAGATGCGTGAGGAATTGATGACAGTGTGGCAGCGCTCCACTTCATCCAAGGATGATCTGGTGAAACAACTGGAAGACTGGTGTCATCGCGCCGAGGAAAGCGGCATCGAAGTGCTGCAGAATTTCTCCCGCAGGTTGCGTTGCTATGCTTAAGGTTCTAGAGCTTAAGAGAAATTAGAGCTCAATTCATAGGCTTCAAAACAGGAAACCCGCCATTTGGCGGGTTTCCTGTTTTGAAGCCTATGAGAGCTTCTCTGATCCTGATGCGAGGAAGTCTATTTGAGCTTGGTTTCCTTGTACTTGACGTGCTTGCGTGCAACCGGATCAAACTTGGTAATTTCTATTTTTTCCGGAGTGGTGCGCTTGTTCTTGGTTGTAGTGTAGAAATGGCCCGTTCCCGCCGAGGATTCGAGCTTTATTTTTTCTCTCATGGTAATGTCCTTATCTTGTCCTTAAATTACCTTAAACTCTTAGATGTCGCGGCGGGCGCGCATTTCAGCCAGTACCGCATCGATGCCATTTTTGTCAATGGTACGAAGCGCTTCATTGGACACGCGCAGGCTGATCCAGCGATGCTCGCTTTCAACCCAGAAGCGGCGGCGCTGCAGATTGGGCAAAAAACGACGCTTTGTTTTGTTGTTCGCGTGGGAAACGTGGTGGCCGGTCATGGGCTTCTTCCCGGTAACTTCACATACTCGTGCCATGATTGATCCTGTCCGAAAGCGGAAAAACGAATATTATATCTCGATTTTCAGGATTTCCTCAAATCAAATCAATCCTCTTTCGGCAAACGACATGGTTGCGCCCCTTCCAACAATAAAATGATCCAGCACTCTCACACCGACGAGCAGAAGAGCCTGCTTCAGGGATTGCGTAAGAACTTCATCTGCGCGGCTCGGTTCAGCCGCGCCCGAAGGATGGTTATGTGCAAAGATCACAGCCGCGGCATTATGATGGAGTGCCCGTTTTACCACTTCACGCGGATAAACGCTGGTCTGGGTAAGGGTGCCCCGGAACAGTTCTTCGGTTGCAATGACCCGGTTCTGCGCATCAAGAAAAATGCTCACGAAGACCTCGTGCTCTTTCCCTTCGAGGCTGAGGCGCAAATAAGCTCCTACAGACCCCGGCGAATTCATCGCATCGCTGCTTTTCAGTTCCTCTTCCAGCGTGCGGCGTGCCATTTCCAGCACCGCCTGCAACTGTGCGAACTTCGCAGGACCCATTCCCGGCATCTGGCAGAACGCGCTTTGGTCTGAGGCGAAGAGCCCGGTCAAGCCCTTGAAGCGTTTGAGCAGCTCTCTTGCCAGATCCACTGCGCTTTTGCCGGCTATGCCGGTACGCAGGAATATCGCCAGCAGTTCCGCATCGGAAAGATATGCGGGTCCATTCTTCAAGAGTTTTTCCCGTGGACGCTCGGCTTCGGGCCAGTCTGAAATCGGCATGATAATAAAATGTAGCAATGTAGCGAGGAGTTGTTCGGAGGTTCCTGAGCTTAAACGTCAGTTTGCCAAAAAACTGTAGTCGACGAACATGCCCGCCTGTGAAGCGGTACGGGTTTTAGGTTAGACTCCTGTTTTTTTGGGAGTGATTCGGTTGGGGACGACTGACAGGTCCACGTCTGAGGCAAAGCGTGTGCTTCTGGGGTTGACCGGGGGGGTTGCGGCATACAAGGCCGCGGAACTGGCACGCCTTTTGATAAGCAGTGGCGTGGAGGTGCAGGTGGTCATGACGACGTCAGCCTCCCGTTTTATCGGTACGGCAACGCTACAGGCCCTGACCGGTAGACCCGTATTTACCGAGCTGTGGGATGCCAGCGTAGCCAACAACATGGCTCATATCGACCTTTCACGCAATGTCGATGTAATTTTCATTGCACCCGCCAGTGCCGACTTTATTGCCAAGGTTGCCCACGGTCTTGCGGACGACCTGCTCTCCACATTGTGCCTTGCGCGTGCCTGTCCCTTGCTGATTGCTCCCGCGATGAATCGGCAGATGTGGGAAAACCCGGCGACCCAGCGCAATCTCGATGCGTTGCACAGGGATGGCGTGACAGTGCTGGGTCCCGCCAAGGGGGTACAGGCATGTGGCGAAACCGGTCTGGGCCGCATGCTCGAAGCGCATGAACTCGCGGAGGCGGTACACGCTTTTTTTCAACCCAAACCGCTGCAGGATAAGCGCGTGCTCATCACTGCCGGACCTACTTTCGAAGCGATCGATGCAGTCCGGGGCATAACCAATTCAAGTTCCGGCAAAATGGGGTATGCAGCGGCGCGCGCCGCAGCCGAGGCGGGAGCGGATGTAGTCCTCATATCCGGCCCCGTGTGCCTGGAAGCGCCCCGGATCGCCCGCCTGATCAAGGTGACAAGCGCGCAGGACATGCTGGCGGCTGTGAAAAGCGAAGCTCCATATGCCGATTTTTTTATAAGCGTCGCTGCCGTGGCCGACTATCGTCCCAAAAGCGCCAGCGAACACAAAACGAAAAAAAACGACAGGAATATCATGCTGGAGCTCGTTCCCAATCCCGATATTCTTGAATACGTGGCAAATCTGCCCGCTCCACCGTTTTGCATCGGTTTTGCCGCGGAGACTCAAGATCTGGAAGAGAATGCCGAAGCCAAGCGCCGCCGGAAAAAGCTTCCACTTCTTGCTGCCAATCTCGCCCAGGAGGCGATAGGCGCGGAGGAAGTTGCGTTGACACTCTTTGATGATTCCGGCAGGCACCCCTTGCCAAAATCGTCGAAAATCGAACAGGCGAGGCACCTCATCGCTCACGCAGTATCGCTTTATGATAAATGGCGGAATTTCAATTCATGCAAAAAATAGATATCAGGATTCTCGATCCGCGCCTGAAAGACCATTTGCCCACCTATGCAACCTCCGGTTCCGCCGGCCTCGACTTGCGCGCCTGCATCGAGCATATTACGACGATTCAGCCTGGAGAAGCTCACCTTATCCCCACCGGAATTGCGATGCACCTGGCCGACCGCGGGCTCGCGGCACTGGTGCTCCCTCGCTCCGGCCTTGGCCACAAGCATGGGATCGTGATGGGAAATCTGGTCGGGCTGATCGATTCGGATTACCAGGGGCAGATATTCGTATCTTGCTGGAACCGGGGGCAAGCGCCTTTTCTGTTGAACCCGATGGAGCGCATTGCGCAACTCGTAGTGGTACCCGTCGTGCAGGTTGGTTTCAACGTAGTGGATGACTTCGAGCAAAGCGGGCGGGGAACGAATGGTTTTGGCAGTACCGGGAAGCACTAATGCGCATCTTCGCCTTCATTCTCGTTTTCCTTTTATCGGCGCCAGGCAGGGCAGAAATGCCGGTACGCCAGCTCAGGATATCCCACCACACTTTTTCGGTTGAAGTGGCGCACACGGAACCTGCCCGGGTCCAGGGACTGATGTTTCGACAATCCCTGGGTGAAAACGACGGAATGCTGTTCGTGTTTTCTCACGCTGAACACTACAGCATGTGGATGATGAACACGGACATTCCCTTGAGTGTTGCTTTCCTGGATGAAAAGGGGGTGATTCTTAACATTGCCGACATGATGCCCCGCACCGCCGAGGCGCATGGTTCAGCCGGCGCGGCAAAGTATGCGCTCGAGATGAATCGCGGCTGGTTTGCCGCAAGAAACATCAAGCCGGGTCAGCGAATCGATGGTCTCGAAAAAGTGCCGGCGGCAGAATAACCCTGTTGATCCGGCCAGCGCAGTCCATATGAACCTGTCCGCCAGTATCTCTCAAGGCCCGGCGCTTGTTCAGTTTTCCTTTAGCGCATTCCGGGCAACATTCCCTTCATGCTTCGCAGCATTTTTGTCATGCCTCCCTTATTCATCATTTTCATCATTTTTTGCGCCTGCTCGAACTGCGCCAGCAGCCGGTTCACCTCCTGTACCGTGACCCCTGCGCCAGTGGCAATGCGACGCTTGCGCGAGGCTTTGAGGATTTCCGGCTTGAGACGCTCCTGGGGGGTCATGGAATTGATGATGCCTTCGGTGCGGCCAATCACCTTGTCATCGACTTTCACATTCTGGGCAGCCTGGCTCAGTTGAGCCGGCAATTTATCCATCAGCGCACCCATGCCGCCCATGTTTCTCATTTGTTCGAACTGCATCTTGAAATCGTTCAGGTCGAAACTCTTGCCCGATTTCATCTTTTTGGCGAGTTTCTCGGCCTCCTGCTGATCCACGCCGCGCTGGGCTTCCTCGATCAGTCCGAGTACATCGCCCATTCCCAGAATCCGTGACGCCATGCGGTCGGGGTGGAACGGCTCCAGTCCGGTCAGCTTTTCAGCGACACCGGCGAATTTGATTGGTTTTCCCGTTACGTGAAGCACGGAAAGCGCCGCCCCGCCCCGCGCATCTCCATCCAGTTTTGTCAGTATTACACCGGTCAGAGGCAATGCTTCCGAAAATGCCTTGGCGGTGTTGACAGCATCCTGCCCTTGCATGGCATCCACCACGAACAAGGTTTCGACGGGCTTCAGCAATGTTTCCAGCTGACGAATTTCTGCCATCATTGCTTCGTCGATGGCAAGGCGTCCGGCCGTATCCACGATCATCACATCATGGAAGTGCCGGCGCGCGAAGTCGAGCGCAGCGGCGGCGATCTCTTTCGGCTGCTGTCCTGCTTGAACCGGAAAGAACTCGGCACCCGTTTGTCGCGCCAGCAGTTCCAGTTGCTGGATTGCGGCAGGCCGGTAGGTATCGCAGGAGACAAGCAACACTTTTTTCTTTTTTTGTTCCATCAGCCACTTCGCCAGCTTTCCGCTACTCGTGGTTTTTCCGGCGCCTTGCAGTCCCGCCATGAGAATCACTGCGGGCGGGACAGTGGCAAGGTTGATATCTGCCTTCTGGCCTCCCATGAGAGCGATCAGTTCCTGGTGGACTACGCCTACTAATGCCTGTCCCGGCGTAAGACTGCCGATTACTTCCTGGCCGACCGCTTTCTCCTTCACCCGCGTAATGAATTCCTTCACCACCGGCAGGGCGACATCAGCTTCCAGCAGCGCCATGCGCACTTCCCGCAACGCTTCCTGTATATTGGTTTCGGTCAGCCGTGCTTCACCCCGCAAAGTCTTGATGACACCTGAAAGCCGGCTGGTAAGATTGTCAAACATGCAAAATGCCTCTCTGGAAAAATTGGTGTAGACTAAATGAAGATTTCATCTAATCTGCAATATCAATGTCCGATATTTTAGCCTATCTCGCTGCCTTCCTGCTCTATGCACTGATCGGTTGGCACTTCTGGCGCACCCGGTGGAATATTTCCGCAAGGCCAGGGAGACCTGACGTTGCCACTGCGGGATGGGAACGGTATGTCATTGTCGCGCCCCTGGCATTGCACGGCTATACGTTGTATGAATCGGTGTTTGCTGGGGTAGGATTGAATTTCGGCGTGGGCAGCGCGGTTTCTTCCATCGTATGGCTTACCGCCATGATCTACTGGCTATCGGGATTTTTTTATCGGCTGGAGGGGTTGCAAACACTGGTTGCTCCGGTTGCAGCCGTGGCGGTACTGCTGCCGCTGGCATTTCCTTCCCTGCGGCCTCTGGCCAACACCGAGTTCCCTGCTTTCAAGGCACATATCTCGATTGCCATGCTGGCTTACAGCCTGCTGACCATTGCCGCACTGCATGCGTTGCTCATGGCAGTGGTGGAGCGACGGTTGCATCACCACCCGACCTTGCCCTCGGTACTTACCAACATGCCGCCCCTGCTGACCATGGAAAACCTGCTGTTTCGCGTCATCTGGGTGGGGTTCATACTACTCACGCTCACGCTCATCAGCGGTATTGTCTTCTCGGAAGAGGTCTTCGGGCAACCCCTCAAATTCACGCACAAAACCCTGTTCGGTATCATTTCATGGTGCGTGTTCGCAGCGCTGCTGGCGGGCAGGCAGTTATACGGCTGGCGCGGCCGCATTGCCATTCGCTGGACGCTGAGTGGATTCATCATTCTCCTGCTGGCTTATCTCGGCAGCAAGTTTGTACTGGAAGTGATCCTGCAGCGCTAGCAGTCCCTGCGCCATAAAACAGGTATAGTTGGGGTGGAAGAAGTGCATGAAAATCCGGAATGAAATTTCCAGTCATTATTCTGCCTTCTTCCAGTCCTGAGTCCGGTCCTGAGTTTTTGTCTACTTGCAGAAAGGTTTTTTCTTGGAAGACATGCCGTGGTATGTGCTGCTGGCAGCACTGGCTGTTCTGTTGATTTTATCCGCATTTTTTTCTCTTTCCGAAACCAGCATGATGGCAATCAACCGTTATCGGTTGAGGCATCTTGTAAAAGAAGGCCATCGCGGCGCACGTCTCACCAGCCAGCTGTTGCTGAACACAGACCGCCTTCTGGGAGTGATTCTGCTCGGCAATAATTTACTGAATGCAGCGGCGGCCACCCTGGTCGCGGTGATTGTATCCATTTTCTTCGGACACAGCGACGGAGCTCTTTTTATTGGAACGGTAGGAGTGACCTTCGCCATTCTGATATTCAGTGAAATCACCCCGAAAGTTGTCGCCGCGGCCTATCCCGAGCGTATCGCCCTGGCTTCCAGCTATGTGTTGGCGCCGCTCCTGAAAATCTTCTCGCCTGTGGTATGGTTCATCAACCTGTTTGTGAAGGCGCTGCTTATCCTCCTGCGCCTCAAACCGCAGAGCGGGGATCTGATCCAGAAAATCAGCCTTGAGGAACTCAAGACACTCGTGCTGGAAGCAGGCCAGTTCATCCGGCAAAAACACCAGAGCATGCTGCTCAACCTGTTCGAACTCGAGAATGTCACGGTTGACGACGTCATGGTACCGCGCGGCCAGATCGAGGCGATAGACCTCGAAGACGACGATGAGAGCATCCGGGATCAACTGCTTACCTGTTATCACACGCGTCTGCCGGTATACCGCGGTGCGATGGACGATGTTGCTGGAATAATCCATGTGCGCAAGGTACTCAACCAGATGAGAAGCGGGGAAATCACCGCTGCGACGCTGGAGAAAATCATGCGCGAACCTTACTTCATTCCCTCCGGAACACCCCTGTTTTCGCAGTTGCAATTATTCCAGGAAAACCGCGAGCGCGTCGGCCTGATCGTGGATGAATACGGAGAATGGATGGGTCTGGTGACACTGGAAGATATTGTCGAAGAAATCATCGGAGAATTCACTACTCATGCTCCTTCGCAGGCCGGCACCTTCCTGAAACAGGAAGACGGCAGTGTAATCGTGGAAGGCAGCAGCCTGCTGCGCGACCTCAACCGCAAGCTGGGCTGGAGCCTGCCTTTGGGCGGCCCCAAGACGTTGAACGGACTCATTCTCGAACATTTCCAGGACATTCCTGAAGCCGGCACCAGCGTGAAAATCGCTGGTTATCCCATGGAAATCATCCAGACACAGGATCGCGTGGTAAAAGTAGTACGAATCTTTCCCTCATTAGTGCCGGTCGAGGAGAAAGTCTCCGACTCCGACATGGAACCGTAATTCCGGAGATGTCTTTAAGATGTCTCTTATTTTCGTGCTGCAACATTCTCCGGTGTTCTTTGTCTCGTTCTGCGCTCTCATTGGTCTGATCGTCGGCAGTTTTCTGAATGTGGTTATCTACCGGTTGCCGAGAATGCTGGAGCGGGAATGGCGGCAGGAGTGCGCCGAACTGCACGCCGAACTGTCCGTCCGAGCAAACGGGACGCAACAGGCGCACGAACCGCATGAAGCCGCGATACATGAAATTCTTGTTGCAGAGCCGGCTTTCAATCTCATTACGCCGCCTTCCACTTGTCCCAATTGCGGGCACAGGATTACAGCGCTCGAAAATATTCCACTCATCAGTTATGTCGCGTTGAGAGGGCGCTGCTCGCAGTGCCGCAGCGCCATTTCCATGCGCTATCCGATGGTGGAAGCATTAACGGCGGTTCTGAGCGGCCTTGTCGCGTGGCATTTTGGTTATGGGATCATCGCTTTTGCAGCGCTTGCGCTTGTTTGGGCCATGATTGCGCTTGCTTTCATCGACCTGGATACTCAACTTTTGCCCAATGACATCACCATGCCCCTGTTATGGGGAGGGTTATTGATCAATCTGGACGGTGGTTTTACTGATATTCATTCTGCTGTGATTGGCGCCGTGATGGGGTATCTTGCCCTTTGGTCGGTGTATCGGGGCTATAAACTTCTGACCGGCAGGGAGGGAATGGGTTATGGGGACTTCAAGTTGCTGGCCGCCATTGGCGCCTGGCTGGGATGGCAAATGCTGCCCCTGGTGATTCTGTTTTCATCCATCGTGGGAAGCATGGCAGGGCTGGGCCTGATGCTGATAGCGAAGCATGGGCGTCATGTCCCTATTCCGTTCGGACCTTATCTGGCATGTGGAGGAATCGTGGGGTTGTTTTGGGGAAGCGAGATCAACAGCGCTTACCTGGGATTGTTTTAGCTCATGCTGGTAATCGGCCTGACGGGCGGCATAGGCAGCGGTAAAACCACCGCTGCCGATATTTTTTCCACTCTCGGCGCTGGCGTGATCGATACCGACGAGATTGCCCATGAACTCACCCAGCCGGGGGGTGAAAGCATTTCCGCTATCCAGCAAGTGTTCGGGGAGAAATATATCACGGCGGAGGGAGCCCTGTATCGCAAGAAAATGCGTAACCTCGTATTCAATGACATGAACGCGCGCCGCAAGTTGGAGGCTATTCTTCATCCACTCATCCGGAATGAAGTGTCGCGGCGCATAGCGTTTTCCCAGGCGCCTTACCTGATAGTCGTGGTTCCACTGCTGCTTGAGACTGGCCATTATCAGGGAATAGTCGAACGCATTTTGGTTGTTGATTGCAGTGAACGTGAGCAGATCAGTCGTGCCACTGCACGCAGTGGCGTGGATGAGCAGACGATACGGACCATCATGGCAGCCCAGGTTTCGCGCGACGAACGGCTGAGGCAGGCGGATGATGTGATTGTCAACGATGCCGACCTTCCCAGCCTCGAGCAGCAGGTACGGGCTTTGCACAAGAAATACCTGACGCTGACCATCCAGGGAAGTTGATTTCAACGGGGCAAGCCGGTTCCCTGCAAGGGCTTCACATTTGTTGCCCGCCGGTTTGGCTGCTAGAATGAGAATTTGGAACAACGTCATCTACAGTCGCCGTTCCCTGTTCTTGACCTCTCTATTCTATCTGTGATCCGTTACGAACATCCTCTTAATGAACGCGTCCGCACGCTCCTGCGTCTTGAGGACTTGTTTGACAAGGTAGCGTTCTTTTCTGCGCAGGAAGAGCCCTATGATCACCACGCTGCACTTGTTATCCTGTTCGAGATCCTCGACGTGACAGGCCGCGCCGACATGAAGTCGGAACTGCTGCAGGAATTGGATCGGCAGAAGCAGGCGCTGGAATTGCTGTATAAAAGCCCGGAGAACCTGGAAGGCGATCTGGATCTGGACCAGATACTGGATGATATTCAGACCTCTTCCCAAGACCTGCGGACCGTTGCCGGAAAAATCGGAGAAAATATGCGCGACAACGAATGGCTGATGAGTATCAAGCAGCGCGTCGGCTTACCCGGAGGTGCGTGCGAATTTGATTTGCCTTCATATCGCTACTGGCTGCATCTCGAGTCGGAAGTGCGGCGAAATGACCTCAATGAATGGATCACCCCGCTGCTGCCAGTCGAGAAAAGTTTTCGTATCCTTTTGCATCTGCTGCGGGACACCGGGAAAACTGAAAACCATACCGCGAACAAGGGCATGTTCCAGCAGATGGGAGCGGGAAAGACAGCGCACCTGCTATCTCTCAAGCTGGATGAGAGCCTGCCCTGCGTTCCTGAGATCAGCGCGCACAAATTTGCTCTGACCGTTCGCTTCATCGTTGCCAGTTCCAGACAGAAAACCAGGATATACGAAGAAGATGTGGCGTTCGGCTTGACTTCCTGTACTCTTTAGGAGAAATGGATTTCCCTACCCGTTTCCTCGCTTTTCAGGCGATCTATTGTTCTGCCTGCTTTCCTGCCGGGTGCGCACAGGAGAATCAGTGTTCCAGAAGGAGCTTGTTCTTGCTCATACTATGCTTTTTCAGTAATTTCCCAAATGCGCGGCGGTCTTTTCCGACGAGGCTCGCAGCTCTCGTCACGTTACCTTGCGCTTTGACCATGGCTTCGACAAGGTAATATTGTTCAAAAGCCGCTATGGCGCGGTTTTTGGCTTCGGTAAAGCTCAAGCCGTTCAACTCGGGGAGGCGGCGGTCAAACCCTGATCGCCGTTCGACTATTGTGGGTACGAGCGATGTGATATTTATGACAGGGCCGTCGGCAAGAAGATACTCCCGATAGATCAGGTTTTCCAGTTCCCGTATATTCCCGGGCCAACTGTATTTATCAAACCATGCGACAGTATTCGGATGCAAGGTTTTGTTGCCGCGGTTAAAGCGCGCAGAGCATTCGCGCAGGAAGTAGTCTGCCAGCAGAACTGCGTCACCCTGACGCTCGCGGAGTGGCGGCAGGGTGAGATACATGATTTTAAGGCGAAACAGAAGATCAAGCCGGAACTCGCCTTTCTCGGCCAGGTGCCCCAAATTTCTGTTGCTGGCGATGATTATCCTCGTACTTGCAGAGCGTGCCGTCCTGCTTCCCAGCGGAGAGTATTGCTGATCCTGAAAGAACCGGAGCAGGGTAACCTGCGCTTTGGGAGATAGCGCATCCACTTCATCCAGAAACAGTGTGCCGGGTTGCGTGTGGGCAATCAGATCCGGACGTTTCGACTGCGCTCCGGTATAGGAATCCCGTTCGTGTCCGAACAGTTCGTTTTCGATCAGGATATCCGGAATGGCGCCGCAATTTATCGGCACAAACGGCCCGTCTCGCCTCGCGCTGCTGGCGTGAATTGCCTGGGCAGCCAGTTCTTTTCCTGTGCCGGTTTCGCCTTCGATAAGAACAGGTGCGTCGCAACCTGCGATTTTCTCAATGAGCTGGGTAATTTTTGCGAAGGCAGGGGATTGTCCAATCATGTTCTCTGCACCTGGAAACGGGAAGATTAATCAATTTTTAAGCAAGGGGTTCAAAAAAGCTGTATGAGCCTCATTTTTCTGTATGGCTCCGTGGTACAAGTACCTAAAGGACATATTAAAGGACAAGATTAAAAACGCCGGTAGCTGTAAAATCTTACAGGTTAAAGGTATCCAGTCAGGCGGATGCTTCCTCGCAGCGTTTCCATCGTATTTCCATTGCTAAACATTGCTAATTTTCATGGTTTAGCGCATATTCACGCGCCTGCCTTCGTTTGGCTCATCAATTCAGCTATCTCCTTCCTGTAATACCAATGCAAAATTTTTTCGCACTCATCCCGGCGGCAGGTTCAGGCTCGCGCATGGGCGACTCGATGCCCAAGCAATATTTGCCCCTGGCGGGAAAACCCATGATCTATCACGCGCTGGCAACGTTGTGCAAATCGCCGCGACTTTCCCGAGTCTTTGTTGTGCTATCTCCGGGAGATGGAGAGTGGACGCGGTATGACTGGTCAGAATTTTCAAACAAGCTGTCGATGCTCGAATGCGGGGGAGCTACACGGGCCGAAACCGTGCTGAATGGTTTAAAAGCAGCGCAGGAAGAGACGGCTATCGAGGATGATGACTGGGTGCTGGTTCACGATGCTGCACGGCCCTGTTTAGGAGAGAAGCTTCTGGACAAACTGATCGATGAACTGGAAGAAGACGAAGTGGGCGGATTGCTTGCGGTTCCGGTCGCAGACACCTTGAAGCGAAGCAGTCCCGCTTGCCGGATTGAACGTACGGAACCGAGGGAAAGCCTCTGGCAGGCGCAAACACCGCAGATGTTCCGGTACCGAACCCTGGTGGATGCCCTGAGCAGGGCTGGAGGCGTAACCATGACGGACGATGCGGGCGCGATCGAGGCACTGGGTCTGCACCCAAAACTGGTCCTGAGCGATGCGCGCAACCTGAAAGTTACTTATCCTCAGGATCTCGCGCTGGCGGAGTTGATACTGAAAAATCTGCGAGTAGTGTAATGACGGTTGCAGTTTATCAGCCAGCTGAACGCAGTTGGAGATCCGGAATCGGTGAACAGGATGCCGGCAAAGCCCGTCTTATTTGTATGATGGAAATTGTCTCGCCGCAGAGTGAGTTACAACTAACGCCTGCGCCCATCTACAGATACCGGCAATGCGCCGGGGAAATTTAATCACATAAGGATAAGCAGGTCCGGCTCATCTGACGAGCCGGGCAAAGTCGAGAGTCCAAAGCACGGCTACTGGCACCGGCTACTATTTCTCATGTGTTTCCCGGAATTAAACAAGAAGAGGTGATAATGAGCGGGTTCAGAATCGGGCAGGGTTTTGATGTACATCAGCTGGTCGAAGGTCGCAAGCTTATTATCGGCGGTGTCGCCATTCCCTACGAGAGAGGCTTGCTGGGGCATTCCGACGCGGATGTGCTGCTGCATGCAATCTGTGACGCGGTACTGGGAGCTGCGGCATTGGGTGACATCGGCCGTCATTTTTCTGACACTGATCCGCGTTACAGGAATATTGACAGCCGCGTGCTGCTGCGGAATGTGGGCAACCTCCTTGCGGAGCGCGGCTACAGGGTGGTGAATGTCGATGCCACGATCATCGCGCAGGCGCCTAAAATGGCGGCTCATATACCTTCCATGATCGCGAATATTGCGCAGGACCTGGGCATGCAGTCTGGGGACGTCAACGTCAAGGCCAAGACGGCCGAACGTCTTGGTCCGGTAGGGCGAGGCGAGGGAATAGAAGCGGAAGCGGTATGTCTGATTACCCGAATAAATCAAGCGAATGACTGAGCGAAAAATAATCAGGACGTAAATTCAGCGGAAAGTGACCGGCGGGTGAGCGGGTAGATGAATGGCAACCAGACGGCTGAAGAAACCAGGAAAAAGGCAATACGCCTGTTTTTTGCGATATGGCCCGACAAGGAAACCCGCATGCGGCTGGGACGCCTGGCCGGGCGGTTGGCATCGGCTTGCGAGGGGCGGAAAATAAAAACAGAGAATATTCACCTCACGTTGGTTTTTGTAGGAGAGGTGAATACAAGCCAAATGACGGCTTTATACAAGACAGTGGATGAAATCAAGGATTCCGGGCTGCGCGCTTTCGATCTTCCTATCGAAAGAATCTGCATATGGAAGCGCAAGAATATCGTTTATGCGGAAATCAGCGCAATTCCCCAGTCGCTCATCGATCTGGTCGAAGCTTTGCAGAGCAGACTTTCATCAGCAGGATTTTCATTGGAGCAGCGGCCTTACAAGCCCCATATCACGCTCATGAGGAATGCATCCTGTAAAACGCTGCCTGAACTGGCAGAACCGATGGTGTGGCGGGCGCGGGAGTGGGTATTGGTTAAATCGGACCGGACCAGCGACGGTTCGGTTTATACGCAGATCGGCCGCTGGTCTCTGGAAGGATAATCAAATCATCCTAAATAGGTGAATAATCAAAGATAAATGCAGCTCTCCAGTTGTTTTGCCAGGTTTCTTTCATTGGCCCTGGTGTAATCCTTTTCAAAAGTATCGCTCACGAGGTTACGCACCTGGCTTCCCAGATTGCTGTTGATGAGGCCGATAAATGGGGCCGATACAACCAGGATCAGGCGTTGATAACTGTTGGTTTTACGCCCATTCTCGAGTTCCCGGGCTAGCTGCGAGGCGAAAGTCCATGCCTCATGCTGCTTTGGATCGGTGGCGGGTAGGTAGGAGCCGCGCCCATTCCCGTTACTTCTGTTATGTCCCGGGCGATCGGTAACCAGGTCCACCCGCTTCTCCCTGCTGGCGTCATGCCGGAATTCCCTGAGCTTCTGTAATCCTTTTCTTGGTCCGTAGTTTGCGTAAAGATATGCTGCGCTTGCATTTGCAACCAGAATCCACGTGATGCTCATGACTCCTCCGTGCGATTAGTGATAAAGTTAAACGAACTGGAGTGTTGCTCAACAATAGACAATGATTTTTCCGCCGAAGTTTCCATACGGCAGTTGTCATTGTACTGACATTATCCTCGATATTTATTCGATTTTGCCTTGAAAATTCTCGCTTTCGATACATCCAGCGAATATTGTTCTGTTGCACTGTGGCTGGAGCGTGACATCCTCGGTGAAGAGGTTCTTGCGGGACAGCGCCATTCCGAGCTGGTATTGCCGATGGTGAGCCGAATGCTGGGTGAAACCGGGCTGGCGCTGACACAACTGGACGGCATCGCTTTCGGTTCGGGTCCCGGATCCTTCACCGGGCTGCGCATTGCCTGCGGAATAGCGCAGGGACTGGCTTGCGGGGCGGGGCTGCCAGTGATTGGAATAGGGACATTGGAAGCATTGGCACAGCAAGCGGGTGGAACACGGGTCATCGTCGCGCTGGATGCGCGCATGCAGGAGATCTATCATGCCGCTTACAGGAAAGTGCTGGATGAATGGCAAGCCGTGAGCGAGCCTACACTCTGCCTGCCGCAAGATGCGCCTCCGATACAGATACAGGAGCAGGACTGGACGGGTTGCGGCAGCGGATTCGATATGTATCCCGAAGTGCTGCGCTCACGCTACGAAGGCTACCTCAATCACATCATCCGCGGTGTCCGGCCGGATGCGCGCGCAATAGTACAACTGGCTGCACCCAGATTCGCGAGGGGACAGGGTGTCGATCCGGCTGATGCCGCTCCGCTCTATATTCGGAACAAGGTGGCCCTGAAGGAAAAGGAGCGATGAGTGCCCAATTGCAGGAAGCGCATCGAATAAGGCCAATGCTCCCGTCAGACCTCGACGCGGTAGTGACGATTGAAAGGGAAGTTTTTCTTTTTCCGTGGACTCAAGGCAATTTCAGCGATTCGCTCGACGCAGGCTATCATTGCCGGGTATTGGAGCAGGACGGATATATCTTTGGATATGGCGTCATGACAATCGGGGCGGAAGAAGCACATTTGCTGACGCTCAGTATTGCGCCGGAATCACAAGGACAGGGTTGGGGTGAAAAATTGTTGCGCCATTTCATCGGGATTGCAAGGGAGCAGCTGGCGCTCACCATGTTTCTGGATGTGCGCGAATCCAACCATGCTGCTGCCAGGCTGTACGAGCGCCTCGGATTCAGGCAGATCGGGAAGCGCAAGGACTACTATCCCGCGATGGGCGGGCGTGAAGATTCGCTGGTAATGGAACTGGTGTTGTGATCAGCAACGATAGAAAACGGGCCAGACGCGGCGAAATACTCAAAGAATTGGGGTTGACGCCGGTATGGCGCGTCAGGGAGCTTACTGAAGATAAGCGTACCGAAGATGAGAGTGTATCCTCAGTGCTGGAATCGACTGAGACGGTAGTGCCGATTGTTGCGCATCCTGAATTCGAAGAACAGGCGGAACAAGCTTGCATGCGATCTGATGACGTGACAAAGGACGTAACAGAGAAGCGCCGGGCAACGATTCTGCAGATGGACTGGGATCAGCTTAAAGAGAGCGTGGAAGGCTGTGTAGCCTGCCGGCTATGCAGCTCGCGTACGCGCACAGTGTTTGGCGTGGGGGATCCGGATGCAGACTGGCTTTATGTGGGCGAAGGACCGGGCGCGCAGGAAGACGCGCTAGGTGAACCCTTCGTGGGGCAGGCAGGCAAACTGTTGGATAATATGTTGGCCGCCATTGGTTTGAAGCGCGGTCGGAACGTCTTTATAGCCAACATCGTAAAATGCCGTCCACCGGGTAATCGCGAGCCTTCGGACGACGAAGCGCAATGTTGTGAGCCATACCTCGCACGGCAAATCGAGCTGATCAAGCCGAGGCTGATTATCGCACTCGGAAAAACCGCCGCCAGGAATCTGCTCGATACCGATGCAAGCATAGGCAGTCTTCGGGGCAGAATCCATCAGCATAAAGGTATTCCGGTGATCGTCACCTATCATCCGGCTTATCTGCTGCGCACGCTGGTTGCCAAAGCGAAGACATGGGAGGATCTGTGTTTTGCCCAAAGTACCATGCTGACCCTGAAGGCCCCGGAATAAATCGCGGAATCCGCGTGCGGCACCCGTCCTTATTTCTGTCCTTATGGAGTGGCCAAGTAATTTCGGACATCGGGATAATCGGGATGACAATTTTTAGAACTCGGCATGGACTCTAAGCCCATAGATATTCACAGGGCCGCGATCGGCATTGAAACCAGGGTTGGTAATGTGCTGATAATCGGCGGTCACCCAAAGGGAATTTAGCACATTGGCGCTATAGAAAATATCCACTACGTCCTCTGCGCGCGCCTTGATCCGGCCATCCCCGATAAATCCGTCGACACCCCCCATGTTCAAGTATTTGGCATGCCGGCTCGAAATCCAGCCCGCAGCGAATCCGATGCCAAGCAGATCTCTGTTCCGCCCCCAACGGAAGCCGTTAACCAGAGCGCCAAGTGAAATCGATCTGTCGGTAGAGGTATAGGAATACACTTCAGTTTTGCCGTCGCTGTACATTCCGCGAAAGAATAAACCGATGCCATCCAGTACTTGCTGCTCAATATTGATCCCTATGCCCATCTTGTCGTTCGGTTTGCGCGCCCAGCATAAATCCGGTGCTCCTGCATTACCTGATCCGTAATTGAAGCCCGTACAGGTCGTGGCATTTTTATCGGGATCGGAACGGAAAGCAGCAATGGCATCGCTGAATTTACCCATGTTTTCATGATTACGGTAAGCCAGTATCCTGACAGCACCAGGATAGTCATTCAACAAATGGCGGCGTTCAACTTCAACTTGCTGTCCGTAATATTTGAATACCCTCATGTCGAGGGGGATCTGGTTGGGATCGATGGCGGTGGCTACGTGGCTGAAGCGGAACGTCCAGTCATCATGAAAATATTCGGCTACCCCGCCCCAGGTATATCCTCTTGCATCCGCAGCGAAATCGAAGGCTGCGTAGGTCATGAAGGCCATATTTAAGAATTGCCTGCGCAGGTCGCCGGAGTATGAATTCTTATCGAAGAAATCAATCACGCTGAAATTGCCAAACCGCAGTACAAGGCGCCTGCTATCCACCGTTGTTCCGAGTTGCATCGGATCGGAAGTAAGTTGTATGCGTTCCCCGCCAAATCCAAAAGTCTGTTTGAAAAATAACCGGGATTGGTAATAGATAGGGGTCTCGCTACCGCCTTTTTGCAGTTCGAAGTTCTGTATGGCGCCACCCAGCCCTTTCAAGTCCGATAAAGGCCGCATGGATATCATTTCCGGCACATAATAAATCTCGCCGCCATGCCATGTCTTGAGCCCCAGGTACAGCGTCGCCGTTCCGGTAAAGCTTCTTTCGCTTCCCGGCAATAATGAGTTGATACTTCCGTTCAGGTTGGTATACGAAGCCGGAAATCCACTTTTCCAACTCGAAATGTAGGTGAACTGGCCATAAGCATTCCAGCGCTCTTCCTTCAGGTCGTGGAGCCCCTTTTTCGCCAGTACATTCATGAAGTCGAATGCATCTTCCAAGCGCGGGTTTGGTTCCGTCACTCCGGCCCGTACCAGCATGACCGAAAATAGCAGGTAACAGACAAGAAGTATCTTGAATAAACGCACTGTTGTTCCCGGATTTTCCGAACCCGGGCGCGACAGTCTGCCAAGGGCTCGATCGGTAATCTGTATAGAAACTTTTCGCAGGATATCATTGTCCCCTATCACCGCACGGCAATTTATAATTTTAATTATGCTGATTAATTATGCCGGTTAATGCAGCTATCAGATTAGCATCGATCAATTGCGGCACTGATCGAGTGTTCCTGGAGCCCTTCACTGGTAAGTAGTTGGATAGCCTTGCACGGCGGCTGCTGCGAGCACCGCTTCACCACCGGGCGGGCAGATATCGCGTGGCGTGTGTCAGACCATAATCAGGTGGAAACCTCGGGTATGAAACCCGGGATTCAACAATCAATAGCTGTATTTGGGGTAAACCGGGATGCTAACGGCAGGCATGTCGTTACATCGAAATAATCCACCCATCAACGCGTCTGTGCAAATTAAACCACTACATTATTCATGAGTTCGCCTATACTTATCCATATATCTGCAATTTTTTCAGGAAGGTTTTCATGAACAATCTGCTGCGGTCTCTGATATTGCTTCTGGTGTTGAGCTTGAGTGGCTGTGGATACAATACCTTGCAGTCTACGGATGAGCAGATCAAGGCAAGCTGGGGCGAGGTGCTGAACCAGTATCAACGCCGTGCCGATCTCATCCCCAATCTGGTGAATGTTGTAAAAGGTTTTGCTGCCCAGGAGAAAGAGGTGTTGCTGGGGGTAACCAATGCGCGCTCCAGGGTGGGCAGCATCCAGGCCACGCCTGAGCTTCTCAATGACCCGGAGGCGTTTGCGAAGTTTCAGAGCGCCCAGGGGGAATTGTCGGGTGCCCTGTCGCGTTTGCTGGTCGTGGTGGAGAAATACCCGGAACTGAAATCAGATGCCAATTTCCGGGAATTGCAGGCGCAGCTGGAAGGTACGGAAAATCGTATTGCCGTAGCGCGTAACCGTTACATCAAGGCGGTTCAGGAATACAACCTCGTGGTGCGCTCCTTCCCTACCAACCTTACCGCAATGGTGTTCGGCTACAAGGTGAAGCCCAGCCTCACGGTTGATGACGAGAAAGCGATTTCAACCGCGCCCAAGGTGGATTTCGGCAAGCCCTAGGCGGAAGAGACGCTTGCTGATCCTGGAACTTGAAACTGGCTTCAATTTTCGTTTGCATGTATTTTGATTAGCATTTATCAGGTTGAATTCTTCATCCTTTCGTTCTGAATCTCTGTGAGTAGGATAGGTGGAGGCGGTAAGCCGTAGCTCCTCATTGTTCGATGGGCTACGCTGCGCTTCACCCATCCTGTTCGGGGTATCAGCCAGAAATGGCAAGGTTTTATTTATGATTCATGCCGGGAAAAAAATCCTCGTATTCGTCGCCCTGCTTATTTCCGCCTCCCTGTCGATGGCGGATGTCGCGATTCCGCCTCTCAAAGCGCGCGTTACCGATCTTACCGGTACACTTTCTGCAAACGACACTACCCGGCTGGAGCAGAAGCTCGCTGCATTTGAAGCAAAGAAAGGCAGCCAGATTGCCGTATTGATCGTTTCCACCACCCAGCCTGAGACCATCGAGCAGTATTCAATTCGGGTAGCCGATGCCTGGAAGCTGGGACGCAAGGGTATTGATGACGGGGTTCTGCTGCTGGTTGCAAAGCAGGATAGAACCGTGCGCGTGGAAGTGGGCTATGGTCTGGAGGGCGTGCTCCCGGATGCCGTGGCAAAACGCATAACTGACGAGACCATCGTGCCGGAGTTCAGACAGGGGAGATTTGCGGCAGGCATAGATGCCGGTGTCGATCGAATAATAGGGGTAGTCGAAGGAGAACCTTTGCCGCCGCCTGCCCGTTCTGCCCGTGGTGGCGATTCTTCCGCCGCTGCTGATATCCTGGTGAATAATATTATTTTTGTCTTTATCCTGCTCTTCATTGCAGCCAAGGTATTTCAGTCCATTTTCGGCCGCTTTCTCGGTGCGATACTGATGAGCGCAGCGGCAGCCATTATCGTCTGGCTGGTATTCGCTTCGATATTACTTGCCTTGATCGCCGCTGCCTTTGCGTTTTTCATCAGCCTGTTCGGTCATGCCGGCAGCGGAATTTACAGAGGAGGGCACGGCTGGCCGGGTGGCTATGGAGGGTGGGGTGGCAGGAGTGGTCCCGGCGGCTTCGGTGGTGGCGGCGGGTTCGGCGGAGGCGGGGGCGGTTTCGGCGGAGGCGGCGCCTCAGGGAGATGGTAGATGGATCTCATGCGAGTACTGCGGCATCTTTTTACAGGACCCCTGGCAGTGCGCAAGGCATTTCCCGCTACGGCCCTTATCGCTATCGAACATGCAATCGCACAGTCGGAATTCGGTCATCGGGGAGAAATCCGCTTTGCAGTGGAGGCAGGACTGGATATGCTGCCTCTGCTAAGAGCAACATCGGCTCGCGAGCGGGCAATCGAGGTTTATTCGCAACTGCGGGTGTGGGATACCGAGCATAACAACGGTGTCCTGATTTACCTGCTCCTGGCAGATCGTGATGTCGAAATCGTTGCCGATCGGGGTATCGACGCGAAAGTCGGCCATGTAAAGTGGGAGGCGATCTGTCGCGAAATGGAAACCCATTTCAGCCAGGGACAGTTTGAATCCGGAATCATCAGTGGAATCCAGTCAGTCGGTCGCCATTTGCAGGAACATTTTCCCATCGAGCGGGAAGGTGGGGAAAATGAATTGCCGGATCGGCCCGTTATCCTGTAGGCATTACGGTCGATAATTCCACAGTAGCCTTACTGTACCCTCTTATCCCCTTAATCTCCTCAGTGTCCCCTCAGTGCCCCCTCAGTGCCCCCTCAGTGCCCCCTCAGTGCCCCCTCAGTGTCCCTTATGGGCGCCAATGAGATGGAGAGAGTCCTCGATGCTCTGGTTGTGCAGGTGCCACTGACGTATCACCGCCATGATCACGGCTACGAACAGGCCGAACAGAATAATCACCGTATACACATGCACGTCAAAACTCACCAGCAACGCATACAGTCCGAGCATGGTGAGAATACTCAGATTCTCGTTGAAATTCTGTACAGCAATAGAGTGACCGGCGCCCATCAGGATGTGGCCGCGGTGTTGCAGCAGTGCATTCATTGGCACGACAAAGAATCCGGCAAGTCCGCCAATCAGCATGAGAAGCGGAATCGCAATCCACAACTCGCGGGCAAAAATCATTGCCATCACCACAACGCCCATGGCAATGCCCAGGGGAATCACCTTCACGGATTGCCGGAGTGACACTATTCGCGCTGCAATGACTGCGCCCATGGCAATACCGACGGCGACTACGCCCTGAAGTTGCGCTGCCTTGCTCAAGGGATAACCGAGGGCAACGTCTGCCCATTTCAGCACGATGAATTGCAGCGTTGCGCCAGCCCCCCAGAAAAGGGTCGTCACTGCCAGTGAAATCTGTCCCAGCTTGTCTGCCCACAGCAGCCTCATGCAGTGGCCGAATTCATGCGCGAGAAACATTGGATTCTTCCTGAGAATGCGGTGATCGACTCCCGTATTGGGGATGTAAAGATTGAAGATGGCAGCAGCAGTATAAAATATGGCGATGAGCAGTATGCTTGCCTCCGGTACAGTGTCCACACCGGTATCGATCAGGGGAAAATCGAATGACAGCAGGACAGCGGAGATGGCTGGCGAGATCAGCAAGCCGCCCAGCACCGTGCCCAGTATAATGGAGGCTACGGTCAAGCCTTCGATCCAGCCATTGGCGATGACGAGTTTTTCGGGCGGCAGAAGCTCAGTCAGTATCCCGTATTTTGCGGGGGAATAGGCGGCTGCGCCAAGCCCGACTACCGCGTAGGCAGCCAGCGCGAAGTACTGGTGCGTTGCCAGAAAAAGCAGACTGCAGCCCGCAATCTTGATTGCATTGCTGATGAACATGACGCGGCCCTTGGCCATGGAATCCGCGAAGGCTCCGACGAAAGGCGCGAGGATCACGTAAAAGAGAACAAACACAAACTTGAGCATCGGGGTGAGATAAGCAGGCGCGTGCAACTCCACCAAAAGGGCAATGGCAACAACCAATAGCGCATTGTCGGCCAGCGAAGAAAAAAACTGGGCCGCCATAATGGTATAAAATCCGCGTTTCAAGCGTTTTCTCCTAGAACTTGACCTTCTTTTTTAACGATGAGGCGTGGCATTATACAACGGTCGCCGGACCCTCTCCTGATGGAAAATTGCAAGCTGGTGATGCTACCCAAAAAAAAGCTTGATCCGGAGCACTCATAACAGCTCTGGTTCCCGCAGAATCCCTTCAAAGAAAATCTTCAAGAAAAACTTCCGGATATCCCTGAACTACCATGTCGCGTCCCATTCAGGCGTTGATTGATCCCTCCGCGCTCGAGCACAACCTGGCTATCGTTCGTCGCCATGCGCCGCGTTCACGCGTGATGGCCGTCATCAAGGCGGATGCATACGGTCACGGATTGCTGCGCGCTGCCGAGGCCCTGGCGGAGGCAGAGGGGTTCGCCCTGCTCGAACTGGATGCTGCCGTGCGTTTAAGGGAGGCGGGCTATCGCCAGACGATCCTGTTGCTGGAAGGTTTTTTCGATATAGACGAACTGCGCTGGATCGAGCAATGCCATTTAAGTACCGTGGTGCATCACCCCGAGCAACTTGCCATGCTGGAGGCGGTTCGACCGCGTGCAGCACTGGATGTGTTTCTGAAGCTCAATAGCGGCATGAACCGGCTGGGATTTACGCCGAGGGAATTTCCCGCTGCGCTGGAGCGCCTCAAGGCGAATCCCGCGGTACGGCAAATCACTCTCATGACCCATTTTGCATGTGCCGACGAATCGGACGGAAACGACAGCATTACAGCGCAACTGCAATGTTTCAGCCTGGCTGCGGGAGGGAGAAATATGGCCCGTTCGCTCGCGAATTCTGCCGCCATTCTTCGTTTTCCCGAAGCCCATGCTGACTGGGTACGTCCCGGCATCATGCTTTATGGTTCCTCGCCGCTTGCTCACACAACCGCAGAGCAACTGGGTTTGCAACCCGCCATGACTGTATCGAGCAGGATTATCTCCATGCAAACACTCAGGCCAGGCGACGGCGTGGGTTACGGGCACGCTTTTCGGGCTGACCGATCGATGCGAGTGGGCATTGTTGCAGGGGGCTATGCTGATGGCTATCCCCGTCATGCCCCTACCGGTACCCCGGTGCTTGTAAAGGGAAGACGAACACGGGTCGTGGGACGCATCTCCATGGACATGCTGCACGTGGACCTGAGCGAGATCGAGGATGCGGGCGTAGGCAGCCCGGTAACGCTGTGGGGGAGGGGCATGCCGGTTGATGAAGTTGCGCGGGCCGCGGGTACGCTGGGGTATGAACTGTTGTGCGCGATTGCGCCGAGAATGCAAAGGGTAACGTAAGCTTTTTCTCTTTCACTGGAGTACAAAAAAGGCAGCCGGGGCTGCCCTTTTTTATACTCCGGAGCGATGCGCCGCCGCCGGATAAAAGGAATGAGGGAAGAAGCTTACTCGACTTTCGCCTTTGAGCGCAGATCGTTGACCGAGGCGGCAAACTGACGTTGCAATACGCGCTGGGCCAGGTTTTGTTTTATCTCCTCGAACGGGGGAATTTTCAGGGGGCGCACATCATCCAGACGAATCACATGCCAGCCGAAGGGGGTTTTTACCGCCTGATCGGTGAGCTGGCCCTTGCGCAGCTTGGTCAGGGCCTCGGCAAAAGGTTGGACATAGTTTGCAGCCGGACTCCAGTCCAGTTCGCCACCCTTGCTCTTGCTGCCCGTATCCAGGGATTTTTCCTCGGCAAGCTTTTCAAACTTTGCGCCCTTTTTTAACTTGGCGATAATGTCTTTGGCTTCCTCTTCTGTAGGCACCAGAATATGATGCGCCTTGTATTCCTTATCCCCCATCTGCGTCTTTACCGTTTCATATTCCTTATGCAGCTCTTCATCGCTTACCGGATGGTTCTTTATGTAATCGATCTGGTATGCTCTGACCATCGCTGTCTGGCGCGCCATGTCGAGCTGGGTGATAAAGTCCGGATCCCTGTCCAGCCCCTTCTTCTTCGCTTCCTGGGCGATTACCTCTTCAGTGATGAGATCCTCGCGCAAGGCTTTCCTCGCCTCCGGCGTATCCGGCTGACCCTGGCCGGCCCGCGCCTTCATTATGAAATCGAGGCGCGATTGAGGAATCGGTGTCCCGTTCACCTTTGCCATGGTTGAGCCGGTTTGGGCCTGAACGGCCGTCGCGGCGATCACGCCGGAAATACCCAGTACCGCAAGTCGAGTAAATTTCATAAAATGCATGAAGGTTCCTTTTCAGTGGATCGAATCAAATTCTTCGGGAGTATACGCTTTTACGCTTAAGGCGTGAATATTCTTGTGCAGCATCTCGCGCAGGGCATCATAAACCAGCCGGTGCCGCGCCAGAGCCGACTTGCTGATGAATTGATGTGAGACGATGGTAAGCAAATAGTGGCCACCTCCTGCTTTGGCGCCTTCATGTCCCGCGTGGTGCGCGCTTTCGTCCGCAATCCGGATTACCACAGGTTCCAGGGCAGCGAGCTTCTGCTTCATCAATTCGATAGTATTCATCCGGCCTCCGGTCAGGAAGGTTATGCCGGTAAAACCTTTTTGAATGGCTTCACCATCACTTTTGCATAGACGCCCGAAGTGGCGTAGGGATCCGCTTGCGCCCAGGCCCGGGCTGCTTCGAGCGACTCGAATTCGGCTATGATCAGGCTCCCGGAAAATCCCGCCGGCCCGGGATCGGGGCTGTCAATCGCAGGATATGGACCGGCTAAAACAAGGCGGCCGTCTTCCTGCAGCGCTTTGATGCGTTCGAGATGCGCAGGACGCACCGCCATTCTTTTTTCAAGGCTGTCGGGCACATCCTCGCCGCTTATTGCATATAGCATCACGCCTCTTTATCCTCGTCGGTTACCATGTATTTCCCCAGCATCAATCCCTGTAATACGACAAAAACCAGCATGAAGCCCATGAAGCCGAACAGCTTGAAATCAACCCAGGTTTCAGTAGAGTAATTAAAGGCGACATAGAGGTTGGCGGCGCCCATAAATGCAAAAAATGCTGCCCAGCTCGCGTTCACTCGAGCCCAGACCGGCTCCGGCAAGGTGAGCTGTTCTTTCATCATCGTCCGGATAAAATTTTTCTTGAAAACCGCCTGGGCTATCAACAGTGCGGCCGCGAACAGCCAGTAGAGCACGGATGGTTTCCATTTGATGAATGTTTCATCCTGCAGAATAAGTGTTGCGCTGCCGAAAACGACTATGAGAACCAGGCTGACCCACAGCATGGTGTCGACTTTGCCATGGCGAAACCATACCCAGCCGATCTGCACAAAAGTGGCGACAATCGCTACAGCAGTGGCGGCATAGATGCCATAAATCTTGAAAGTTATGAAAAACAGGATTACCGGAAAGAGATCAAAAAGAAATTTCATCGCGATGGAGTTTGAGCGGACCCAGTTATTTGTGAGTGCAAGCGCAATTAGCAAAGCGCATTGCGTTCCCGTTTAACTTCCCTTGCTGCCCGTTTATTCAGTCTTCGAAGAATCTCGATCGAGCTTGAGGGAAGCGGAATTGATGCAGTAGCGCAGTCCGGTCGGAGCAGGGCCATCCTCGAATACGTGGCCGAGGTGCGCGTCGCAGCGGGCGCACAACGCTTCTACCCGCCGCATGAAATGGCTGTTATCTTCCTGGTTGACGACATTTTCCGATCGGGCAGGCTGCCAGAAAGAAGGCCATCCCGTACCGGAATCGAATTTGGTCTCCGAGTCAAACAAGGCAGCGCCGCAGCAGGCGCAACGATACACGCCCTGATCGTGGCAGTCCCAGTATTCCCCTGTGAACGCCCGCTCCGTCCCTTTTTCGCGGCATACATGATACTGCTGCGGGGTTAGCTGGTTTTTCCATTCCTGGTCGGATTTAGCAAGCTTTCCACTCATGATTCCTCTTCCGGAAAAAAATTGATGCTCCTGAATAAGATGATGAACATGCTCAATGCAGATGTACGGGCACTATTTCACCTTCTTCCGGGAATTCTGCATGCACGATTTCACCATCCGCATTGGGAAACAGCGGCCCCCCGCATTCTTCGCAGTACTCCAGAAGAAAATGCTCTTGCAGCAGGATGGTTTGCGTCACCCCGCATTCCCGCAGCGCTGCCTCGATCTGAACGACGCTATCGGTATTTTCATCCTCATCCCCTACCAGTCCCCAGATGATGCCGTAGAGAACATTGTCCCGATCCTTGAGGGTGAAGCCAATGCGGTATTCCTCCAGCCACTGGTCGTAGAAAGGCGCGATCACTGCGCGCAACCTGTCCGGGGAAATACTCAGGGTGGTTTCCAGAAAATCAACCGTGGCACGCACCGAATAGGGACGGGCCAGGCGGTCCGCTGTGCGCCATGCTGAAAAAAAGCCATCCGGCATCAGCAGTTCAAACGCACAGCCCTGGAATAGCGGCAGCAGCACCGTGGTACCATGAGTCTGCCATGCGTGCAGTATCTGCTCTTTGGAGAACTGGAGGGTGGAAACGTTGCTGCCCTTGTACTCACCCGTATCCCCCTGCTGCCAGCGGAACATGGGTTTTCCCTGAGGTACCGCGATCCCGCCGAGGAGATAGCGGGTATCAGAAAGAAACCGCCCTGTTTCAGCAAGCTGCTGTGGGTTCATATGCAAATCGCGTTGTCCTGTCACCGCTGCCGACCAGAGTTTGCGGGCCAGTTCATGTGTAAGATGATAGCCTCTTGGCAATTGGTCGGGGCTGAAAAGACAATCCGCCAGCGCAAGCCTGGCATCGTCCGCCAGCACCTGTACCTGTAACTGGCCGCGAAGTTCGGAAAGCATGGATTCTGTCATTGGTCCCGAGGGAATCGAAAAACGTGACCAGGTGAGCACCGGTACAGCAAACATTAAAACGTCGTAAGTGTGATCCCCTCGCGTGAATATGCTGCATTCTATTGCAGCTTCGATGGCATACATGAATTCACTGTAGCCTCCAGGATCAGCGTCATAAAGCTGATCCAGCGCGGCTTCGAGATTCTGATCGTCCCCCGTACGCAGTTGGGCATGTATTTTTGCTCCAAGGCGATTCTCCCAGAAGGCGTCTTCTACGCGGCTGCCGGAAGTGGCAAGTCCCGCTGCCAGGCGCACGAGCTCCTGAACCATGCGCGCCGACTTGGTGCGATGGGGGACGCGAAGTTTTTTCATCGGTGGCGTCCTGGATGGTTAAAGGATTATTTTAACCTAAATCCCGAATTTCCTGATATCTTGAACTACTTATTGGCGTGTGAGCAAACAGGATCGACAGGGAACAGCGGCTGGAGGTTACCACCGAATACTCGCAGCCAGCCGGAGCCAAAAATATGGAAACCGCCAGCATTATCTCAAGTTGCCCCGGCGGATTCGGACGCATCTCTTCCATGGGCGAGATGGTACAGTGCCGGCAGCACCAGTAAGGTCAGCAGCGATTGGGAAAGTGTGCTGCCGATCATCACGGTTGCCAATGTGCGCTGTACCTCAGCTCCAGTACTGGTGCTCAGTGCCATGGGCAGGAAACCCAGGCTTTCAACCCACGTTGTAATCAGTACAGGGCGGAGTCTGAGGAGAGATCCGGTCCGAATGGCTTCATCCAGCGTCATGCCTTCAGCGCGCAGCTCCCGGACGAAAGTTATCAGAACCAGGCCGTCCAGGACGGCTACGCCCGAACCGGCGATGAATCCGACCCCAGCAGAAATAGACAGTGAAATATCGCGCAGCCAGAGGGCGAATATTCCGCCTGTCATGGCCAGTGGTATGCCCGTAAATACCAGCAAGCTGTCGCGGAAATTTCCGAGCATACTGTACAGGAAGAAAAAGACCAGTCCGAGCGCGAGCGGGACAACGATCTCGAGTCGCTTTGCAGCGAGTATGAGTTGCTCGAACTGTCCCCCCCATTTCGTCCAGTAGCCGGAAGGAATGGCTACCTTCTCCTTGATAAGGGTTTGCGCTTCCTCGACGAAGGAGCCGAGGTCCCGTCCGCGCACATTGGCGCTAATCACTACCCGTCGTTTTCCATTTTCCCGGCTCACTTGGTTGAGTCCCTGGATCACTTCAATCTCCGCCACTTCACCCAACGTGACGTAAGCGGGTGCAAGAGCGGCCGGACTCTCCGCTGCTGGCCGGAGGGCTGCGGGAGGCAGTCCGATTGGCAGACGGCTGAGCGATTCCATATGCGTGCGGATTTGTTCCGGAAGGCGGACCTGAAGCTCGAAACGGCGATCGCCCTCGAAAATTGTTCCGGCATTCCGACCACCGATTGCTACTGCGACCGCATCCTGCACATCGGCTACGTTCAGCCCGTAGCGCGCGAGTTTCTCCCGATCCGGGCGCACGGAGAGTACCGGCAGTCCGAGCAGTTGCTCGACCTTCACATCCGCCGCCCCGGGAACCGTGTGCAGAACTTGTTCGACCCGTCCAGCGAGCGCAAGCAGTATGTCCATATCGTCACCGAACACTTTCACGGCTACATCGGCGCGCACACCCGACAACAGTTCGTTGAAACGCATCTGTATCGGCTGGGTAAACTCGTAATTGTTTCCCGGCACCGTCTTCACCGCTTGTTCCATCGCTGCTATCAGTTCTGCCTTGGAAGAATACTGTTCCCTCCATTCCGATTGCGGTTTGAGGATGATAAACACATCCGCGACACTCGGTGGCATGGGATCGGTTGCAATCTCGGCGGTACCTATCTTTGCAAAAACTCTTTTTACTTCGGGGAAGCTCCTGATGGTCTTCTCCAGTTCATTCTGCATTTCCACGGATGTGGTCAGGCTGGTGCCGGGAATGCGTATCGCGTGCAGCGCAATATCTTCTTCATCCAGGGTAGGCAGAAATTCAGTCCCCATCCGTGTTGTCAGCAGCAGGGATAACGCCACGATGACCATGGCAAGCGTGATTGTCAGGCCTCTGTTGCCAATTGCGACATTCAAGGCAGGCATGTATATTTTCTTTGCCCAGGCTACAGCCGCGCTTTCCTTTTCCGTCACTTTGCCGGTGAGGAAAAGCGCCACCGCCGCTGGAATGAACGTCAGCGAGAGAATCAGGGCGCCCAGCAAGGCCATCAGCACTGTGAAGGCCATCGGATGAAACATCTTGCCTTCCACGCCTGACAGGGCAAATACCGGGAGATAGACGATCATGATAATGAGTTGTCCATAGAGCAGGGGACGCCGTACTTCACGGGATGCCTCGAAAACCGTGGCAAAGCGCTCATCAGAAGTCAATTCTCTTTGCAGCTGTGTCTGCTCGTGTGTTAGGCGGCGCATGCAGTTTTCCACGATAATGACAGCGCCATCGACGATGATGCCGAAGTCGAGCGCTCCCAGGCTCAGCAGATTGGCGCTGACTTCACTGGCTACCATCCCGCTGAGAGTGAACAGCATGGATAGCGGGATGATGAGTGCTGCAATCAGGGCTGCACGAAAATTGCCTAGCGAAACGAACAGTACTGTAATGACCAGTACCGCGCCCTCGAGCAAGTTATCCGCAACCGTGCGGATAGTCTTGTCAACGAGAGTAGTACGATTGTAGACGGGGGTCGCAACCACACCTGGCGGCAAGCTGTGATTGATTTCCGCCAGTTTTTCGGCAGCGGCAATGGAAACGGTCCGGCTGTTTTCCCCCATCAGCATGTGCGCCGTGCCGATGACCACTTCTCCACCGTTCTGGGTGGCAGCGCCCGTTCTCAATTCCTTGCCTATCAGCAGGTCGGCCACATCCTTGATGCGAATGGGTATCCCTGCACGAGATCCTAGCGTGATGTTTCCGATCTGCTCCAGGTTGGTGACCTGTCCGGGCACGCGTACCAGATACTGTTCACCGCTTTTCTCGATATAGCCTGCGCCTACATTCAGGTTATTACGGCGCAACGCGGTAATGACATCGTCGAGCGTCAATCCCAGGGAGATCAGTTTTTCAGGGTAGGGCGCTACGTGGAACTGCTTGACGAATCCTCCCAGGGTATTGACCTCCGCCACCCCCGGAACAGTGCGCATCTGCGGCCGGATGAGCCAATCCTGCATTTCACGCAGGTCAGTAAGGCTGTATTTGCTGCCGTCCGCTTTTCTCGTATTTTCCCTCGCGTCGACCGTCCACATGAATATCTCGCCAAGACCGGTGGAGATCGGCCCCATGGTAGGCTCAACGTCGGCTGGCAGGCGGTTTCTTGCTTCCTGGATGCGTTGGCTCACCAACTGGCGGGCGTGGTAGATATCGGTTCCATCCTCAAAGATGACGGTAACTTGCGACAACCCGTAGCGCGAGAGCGAGCGTGTGTATTCGAGCTGTGGGAGACCTGCCATGATTATTTCGATCGGGAAGGTCACACGCTGTTCCACTTCCAGCGGAGAGTAGCCAGTCGCGTGAGTATTGATCTGCACCTGCACGTTGGTGATATCCGGCACGGCGTCGATGGGCAATCTCTGGTAACTGTAGACTCCGAGCAATGCCATTACCAGTACCGCGGTCAGAATCAGACCGCGCTGCTGTATTGAAATGCTTAAAATTCTTTCAATCATTATGGTTCGCTATGCCTTTTTCAGGCTCAAGGGCTGGGTCGCCCGTGGAATCAATGGACGTGAGCCGCGCCGGCTTTACCAAGCTCGGCCTTGATGGCGAAAGTATTTCCCGTGGCGTAGTGTTCCCCGGCGCGCAACCCGTCCAGTACTTCTATCATGTACCCGTCGCTTTGCCCGAGTTTGAGCGGCCGCGCTTCAAAGTATTCGCCGTAGCGGCCGAAGACCACTGTCCAATTGCCCAGTGTTTGCACGGCATCGCGTGCTATCGCTACCGGAACCTCGATTTCCCCGGCTACGATTTCTGCGCGCACGAACATGCCAGGACGCCATCTCCCGTCTGCGTTTTCAAGCACAATGCGCGCAGTGGCGGTACGGGTTTGTCCACCGATCAGTGTTGTGATATAGGTCACTACGCCTGTTCCTTCGACATCCGAGGCTGTCGCCCGGACTGTTGCCTGCTGACCAATCCTGACCACATCCAGATCTTTCGGATAGACCGTTATTGCCGTCCACACCGTGGATACATCGGCAATGACAAAAATGTGATCATCTTCCTTCAGCGTCTGACCTGTCGCGACGGTCTTATCGATAATGAGGCCGGAAATGGGTGCGCGGACTTCATAGCGGGCAATATCATTGCCGACCGAAGTCGACTCGGGTTGCACTCCCAGTGCGCGCAGCTTGACCGAAGCGAGGTCAACCGCTATTTCGGCCTCGTTGAGCAGTTCCTGGGCAATGAGGTAATCCTGCTTGGCCGAGATTTTTTCTTCCCAGAGTCGCCGTTCCCGCTCATACGTTGTTTGCGCCAGCGCCAGCCTTTTTTTGGCTACCCGATGCTGGCTGCGCAGATCGGCCAGCATCTGGCTTTCAATGACTGCAAGAATCTCTCCCTTTTTCACCTGCTGGCCATGATGCCGCTCGACGGCGGTAACGATGCCAGGCAGGCGGGGCACGACCTGCACGATGGTATGCTCGTTGAAGATGATTTCGCCGGGCAGAACCAAAGCAGGCTTGATCACTGCGGGAGCGGCGGTGCGTATTTCCACACCGATGCTCTTGAGCATTTCGTCCGGCATCTCCACTCTGGCCTCCACCTGGTTATACTCCCACTGCATTGTTCTGCCCTTCCATTCGACAGCTATCGCGGCATCAAACGAATGGGGTTCTTTTACTACCTGATCGCTCACCAGGTAATCAGCCTCCGGTGTGAACCTGAATACCTGCGCCGGGGCCCCCAGTCGCGACAGCGTCATGGTGACTTTGGCAGCGGCGGGCGGAAGGGGCTTGCTCTTTTCATATAGATAGAGCCTGAAGCGTGGAGCAATGCCTGCTTCAAAGATTGTTACCTCCACTGCAAAGTCATTGCCTTTATCGGCGGTGAACAGTCTGCCCCCTTTCGGTCCTTCCCTGTGCTGCGACGATCCGGATGTGGATGCCCCCGCAGGCGCTTCATTGCCTGTGGAAGATGCCGGGGAAGGCGGAGAGGTTCTCTCCCAGCCGAGTATCAGGCTGCCCAGTACAATTCCTGCGGCGATTACGGCAATGATCGGAATCAGTTTCTTCCTGTTATTCACTTCTACTCCTTATCACCCGTAAAATCGGTATAGGTCGGTTCATCGGTATCCTGTCTTGCCATCCCATCGAGGGGTGCCGCAATCAAACGTTCGATTTCGTTGACAAGGCGATGGTAGTTGGCAAATGCCCGCACATACAGAACCTGGTTCTGGAACAGAGTGCGCTGTGCATCGAGCACTTCAAGGAAGCCGAATTTGCCGAGCTCATAACCCTTGTTTGTCACCTCGAATGCACTTCGGGCCGCAGGCAATATCTCTCCGCGCAATATCGATATCTCGTTCTCGGCTGCGGCCAACAATTCGTAGGCCTGTACCAGCTCCGTCTTGAGACGCAAGTCGGTTGCGGCTTGTTCATCCTGTGCCTTGTCCAGACGTTGATGAGCCTCAGCAATATTGCCCTGGTTCTGATCGAACAACGGCAGCGGTATTGCCACGCTGACTATAGGCGTGGTTCCGCCGAGTGCTGCGTGGTGAAGCACTCCACCACTGACGGTGAGATTGGGTATGCGCCTGGTCTGCTCCACGTCCAGCAGCGCCTTGCGCTGTTCTATATTTTTCACGGCGCGTAGCGCCGCAGGACTGGCGAGAGCGCGTTCCGCAAGTGCTTCAAAGTTCGGCAGGGCTACTGATGATGCAAGAGTCCCCAGCGCCTTGCTAAACTGGGGCGAAGAATTACCCCAGAGCAGCGCCAGGCGTTTACGCGCCGCTGCCAGTTCGCGTTGCGCCTGACCCAGGGAAATTCTCGTCGTGGAAAACGCTACTCCCACTTTAGTCTCCTCTATGGGGGGCACTTTTCCCGCCTGAACCCGGTGCTTGACTATATCCACCACATGCTGAGCCAGCCGCTGATTCTCTTCGGCCAGCCGCAAATGCTCCTGGCCTGCAAGCACTTCGATAAAGACGTTTGCCACGCGGGCCACAAGTTCTACTCGCTTGGCTTCATAATCTTGAACCGCGAGCTCCTCGCTGAGCGAGGCGGCCAACACTCGTGCGGCCCGCTTCCCACCAAGCTCGATCAGTTGGCTGATTTTTATCGTCGTATTCTGCTGAACGACTTCCACGCCGACATTTTTTGAGGAGTTGATATCTCCCACGAGCGGCTGAATATTGCCCGCGTTTTCCATGTTCATGGACAACTCCGGATTTTTCAGCAGGCCGGCCTGGAGCGTCAGCCCTTCGAGCGCGCGCTTTTCTTTTACAAAAGCCGCCAGTTCAGGGTTGTGCTGAAGTGCGAGCCGCACGGCATCCCGCAGGGTGAGATTGCTCTTGATTTCAGGACCGGCAGCATTGGAAAAGTGCGCGTCCTCAGTCGCACGAACGCCTGTAAACGAGTTGTCAGCACCTGCTGACGGTAAGCAAGTCATCGCAAGAGCAAGCATGGCTCCTGCACACACAGACTGCCTGATGATGAACAGCACATGAAAATTCATGGAGATTTCTTCACGAGTAATCAAGGGAAATGCATAACCTGTAGTTGATTACATAAATATTGCATGAATAGCGGTTTCGCCCTGGGTCCCTGGCCTCCTGTTCGCCCTTGAACCCTCTAACAGGCTCAGGGCATCATTGGCCAGGATCGAAAGGTCGAAGCTGTTCGGGATCTGCGCTTCATGGGTTCAGGGGTCGAGCAGGGGCTGAACCGAAATCCAACGGATGCTCACAGGGCAGCCTTATCCGGGGAAGACCGTTCTCGGGTTAAACAAGCACCCGGAACAGGTTTGCCCGAGGGTCCAGGGGTGCAATATGGAAACCATTTACCCCGGAAAGGCTTGCCGGATAAACCGGAAGGCGCCTGGCGTTAATTCAGGCTGTTAATGCAGGGCTAACAGGTTTCGAGTTTGGGCCCATGTCACGCTCGGACTACCCGGCGACCTGACTCAAGAGGTTCTGCGGGGAGGGTGAAGAGGTGAATCGGGAATGGATTCGGGGATAGTGACGGCGAGAAATCCTGTTATGGCTTCCTCAGCAGTGGAAGCTGCCACTATAAGGGGTGCTGTCAGGAAAAAGGGCTGATATTGCCCGGCTGCGTGCAGGCACAGATGGGTCGCGGCATCCAGATGGCCTTTGTCGTCACGCAGCGCATGCTGATGGGCTTCGAGGTGAGCCATCGGATCCAGTGACAGAACGTGATGGACATGGTCAAGCTCATGCGCAAAGACTTCTCCATTAAATGCCCAGCTCAAGGCATTTGTCGTCATGCTGACGAACAGCATGAGCATGACGAAATGGATACGGTGCTGGGACATGATTCTGCTCATGGCATAAGGAACGAGAAAAGGAATTCTATACCCTTGAAACCAATAGTGCCAATATTTGTTTTTTACCTGCAGGGATAACATCGATGGCATCGACAGGCGAAAGGTGAAAGGCATTGCACCGGAGGAAACCTCAGCACTGGTTTCAAAGTCCATGACAATCAAAGCTCTTCAGTTGCAGGAGCATACGGGCGTCAACCATGATTCATTGATCCGCCCCGGCGCCGATAAAGCACGTTTTCCCGGTATCCGATCCGGATAAAACCCTCACGCGCTTCGCCAGATGCGGCCGTAGCTGGAGGGGACGATGAGCCGGCGTTCTTCTCCTTCCGTTGCGGCAAAATTATCCTGCCCGTGCAGTTGCTCCCTGTAGCTGCCTGTTCGGGTGAACCGGAAGGGAACGGTCTGCTCTGCATCCGTGAAATTCAACGCAATGAGGCTCATTGCATCGTCAGTCTCCCGATGGAAAAGCAGTATTCCGCGCGACAGATAGCGCTCGTAATCGCTGTAAAAATAATGAGAGCCGCGGCGCAACTCAGCGCAATTCTTTCGCAGGCTTACCAGATTACGCGTCAGCTTCACCAGGTTTTTCCCCGGCGTGTCGTAGAAATAATCCCAACGAAGCGGCCGCAACAGCAACACGCGCCCCAGGCCGCTCTCCGGAACGAAATAGTTCTCCCCGAATTCCTGGCCCTGCCACAGCATGGGAAGGCCCTTCGCAGTGAGCAGCGCGATAAGGTAGGGCTGGAGGCGGTACCAGTGGCCGCGGTTCCCCTCCATGAACAGCGGGTTCCAGTCGCGCTGATCCAGGCCGAACTCGCATAAAAAACGGCTGTGGTCATGATTCTCGACGTACTGGAGCGGCGCTTTGGTCAAGGCTTCGCCGTTCTGCCTGGCGTATTCGATATAGCCGAGCGCTCCAAGCCGATGTCCGAAGTTTTCTATTGCACCGGCAGCGCCGTGAGCACAGGCTGTGGCTGCGCCAAAGGTGCTGTTCTGCCAGGTGGCATTGCTGTAGGTTTTTTCCAGAATTTCTTCAGGTGCTTCCAGTTGCTCCGCGATTTGAATCAGCCGGATACCATCCGTCGCGTGGAACCGGGTAAGATTGGCGCCATTTTTTACATATTCATAGGTATTGAACACCAGGCTGGCATAGCCGACCCCCATCGGACCGTCCCAATAGTTTGGCACGCAGTCATAACGGAAGCCGTCGATATGGTAGGTATTCAGCCAGTGCGTGTTTACGCTATAGAAAAAGTCGCGGGTCAAGGCACGGTTGAAATCGGTGCTGATGCCGAAATAGTCCTTGGCAAACGGGCCCATGAAAGGATTTTCATCATACTGGAGCCTCTGGTAGAGGTCGGCGTAAGGGAAATCAGCCGAAGCATGGCCGTATACAACGTCAGCAACGACCGCCAGTCCATGCTGATGCGCCGCATCGACGAAACGCTGGAAATCATCCCTGCGGCCAAAACGTTCATCCACCCCGAAATAGCCAATCGGCAGATAACCCCAATCAACCTCGAGCGAGACGTTGCTGACAGGCATGACAGAAAGGGCATTTACGCCCAGATCAGCCAGATAGGCCAGCCGATCGATCGCTCCTTGCAGGTTGCCGCCGAATTCCGCCAGATTCAGTTCATACAGAATCAGGTCTTGCAGCGCAGGCGTTTTCCAGGTGTTCTCCCCGGCACTCCAGACATAGGGAACATAGCCAAGCGTGAAAGCCGATAGCTTCCCTGTAGCGTATTCACGGGCAAAAGGATCGATGATCCAATCAAGCACGCCTACATTCGGATTGTGCAACTCAAAGCGATAGACATATCGGCCGGGTAAACCGAAATGCGAGCCTGGCTGCATATCCCGGATAGTGTTGAAGTCAACCTTGCCTGACCACATGTCGCCGTACGCGGCGTTCGCGCCATGCCCCAGTTCGAAGGCCAGCGGCTGAATTCGCTGAATGAACTGGTCACGTTCGTGAATGAGCTTTACCCACAGGCGGTTCCCGTTGGCGGCTGAAACCCAGGGTAGCAGTATTCCAAAATCCACGATGCCCGGTGTAAGCTCATGCGGACCGAGCTGATTCATGGGAAGATTTTGCATGATGTGATACTCCCGCTGTATCGGTGCAGCCGATCAAACGTTGGCAAGACGATTCGGCCAGGGGGATTCTTCAGCCGGGATCTATGCCTTTTTCTCCTCCTTTGGGTCCCCAGAATACCACCCAGGTTCCGAAATCGCTCGAGAAATTCTCGAACCGGTGCTCAACGTTGGCGGGTACAAAAAGGCAGTCACCCTCTCTGAATGGATAACGCTCCCCTTCGATCACCAGTTCACCCGTTCCCCGATGGACGAAATAAACTTCATCCTGCTCGTGCGGTGTCTGCGGATCATGCCCGATAGGAATGTAATATTCGACTGACATGGTGCCATGCGCCAGCGCAACGGCAAAACGTTCTCCCAGTGGCCATTCCGCGGTTACGGGACCGGGAATGCGGGACAATACTTCTTCAACGGTAGCTTTGATTTTCAATGAAGACCCCTGTTGGAAACAATCATGTAGCTTATGTCTCGATACGGAATGTCACTTGTACTCTCATCCCCTGCGCTGCGAAAGGCAGAACGCATGCGCGGGATGCTGCAAACGTTATTTGTCAGGACGAGATTCCTCCGGAGTCTCGTCCGATATTTCCTGAAACCTGCCTGACAAACCAGCCAGAAACTCACTGCGGGAGGTCAGAACCCGGTAAAGCGGATAGGCAAGCACGCCAAAGACTGCACCCAGAAGCAGGCCGGCAAACGGAGCCAGAAAGAGAGCGAGCAGCGCCCGACCGATCCCGCTGCTTTCGAAAGTGAAAAGTGCGTTGAAAGGAGAAAACAGCGTATTGGCGCAGCAGAACGACAACGAATTGAATTTTATAAAGGAGATGAAGTCGAGCTGGACTAAGTATCTGTTCATAGTATCCTCGCAAGGAAACCCGCGACACAATTGATTGCCCCAGCAGCAATGTGGATTATCAGGATTATCGATTGAGAAAAGATAATACACCGGAACGTCTTCCGATATTCCTGCCGTGATCTTATCTTCGGACAAATGAGGGCCTCCTTGCAGGTGCGAGGGAATCCAGTCATGTGACAACGCCTTGGAGCCGCTCCTGCCTCTCATTCTGTACCTGTTCTTCCCTATTGCCTGCGGTTTCGCCTATTAGACTCCGTGCTGGAGTAGGCAAGCCCCAATACAAGAGCTGGATCATCGGTAAGAAAGGAATGTTTTATTGAGACACGTGACGGAGAGAATTCAATTAATCTTTGTTCTATCCTTAAAGGGCACCCAAGCTTAATCAACACTGACATTTTCGATTCACAGTAGGCAGTAAGAAATTTTCCCGGAAGTTATCAATAGCCTTAAATTTAAGGAGAATTGAGATGGAGCATTGTGAATTTATTAAAGATCAGTTGGATGCTCTTAATGAAGAGCGAGAACTGATTCGAAGAGAGTTACAAGAAGGTGAGCTAGGTCCACGGGAAAGACGAGCGCTGCTCCAAGAGCTAAGACGCATTAACCGTGAGATCACTGTAAAGCGACGCGAATATGATTTATGCATTAATCCACCATTGCCCAAACCAGATTTGAGAGCAAAGACATTTCGCTTAAACACCAATCATACCGATAGAAAAGTGTCCGTAGCTTGCGTTGTTCAAAACGATGGAGAGGGCCCTGCAACAGGTCCTTTTCAAATCGTGCTTGGTGTCTCCTATATGAATGCCGAAGGGACTAATATCAGCCGGCAGATGGTGTTTTTAGTTCCCTCATCAGTCACAATCGAAGGCTTTGGCACAGAATATACTACGGAGGCTATGGAAAACATCCCCTTGTTATATCGGGACGAGAATGCCAATTTTGTTTATTGGCTAGAGATGATCGTGGACGCGGAAAACCAGGTTCAAGAGACGTCTGATTCAAACAATCGCCTGAGCATCAGGCACTGGTGGGTGCATCCTGCGCTTGCCGCAAGTCCATCGCGTGAAGTAGAACTTCAACTTCTAACTCCTTCAATCCCGATACCGCCACCGTAACGCTAGCTCAGCAGGTATCTCTTTAATCTTTCTCCTTGCTTTTCTTCGGTAAGTATCCTGATATGATTATTATCAGGATACTTACCGCTGCTTCAGCTCAGAAAGCTACAGATTATCCGTTATCGGTTACTCCTTCTTGCGTCGCGGATGCCTTGTCAGTAAATATCGTACTGTTTCATCAGCTGAGCTCTTGGGCAATCCATATCAATGTAACGCTATCGAAGCAATATAATCGCGTTTCACAGGTTGTGACGCCATCCTGTGGTGAAAAGCAGCTTCGGTGGCTTTCTCTGCCGCCCGCTTGTATTTTTGCACCAGGGCGGCGTGCGACTGTGAATTCTGCTCGTGTCTTCCGTATGAGTAGCTTTCGTCCTCGTAATACCGGAGCCGTTTCTCGTGTTCCGCTGCTATTTCCAGGAGTTTCCTGGCGCGGTTTTCATACCGCCGGGCGAGTTCGTCATGGTCGACAAAAGTTCTGATATTTTGTGTGGCTATGCCCGTATTGCCATTCCTTGCTTCGAGCATGCCGGTCTCGGTGCAAGAGGCCAGCAAGCCCAGCATGGATATGAATGTTAAAAATTTCCTTATTTCTTTTTCCATGATAGGTAGACTCCAATCTCCAATGAAATGGATGAAGTGGAAGTCACTCCATCCTGATGCGTTCATGACATTGGAACATTGTACCCAGTATTACTATAAATAAAAGTCACATGTTTTGATTGTTATCATAATAATTTACTTATATATTACGAGCCTTGAGAACTTATCTGTAAATAATGTTTGTTTCTCCGGGCCTTCCGATCCTGCAGCGGAGCATAAGCGGTGCGAAGCAGTTTGCAGTGTATTTTCTTGGACCGGAACAGTAGTTTTCGGAAGCGATTCACAGCATCTTCGCAAGAAATCTCTGCGGCCTTAGTCGCGGGTTATTTATTGCCTGCACGAATGCTTGTTCAATAGGGTTGACCCGCTTTACAGCCCTTGAGTCGTCGCTTTTTTAATTCCTTTTCAATCATTTCCCGCATAAGCCGGGTGTAAGGAATGCCGCGTTCTTCCGCTTCCTCCTTAATGGCAGTCAGCATCGCTTGCGATATCCGCAAATTCACTGGCACATTCTTTTTCTGGAACTCGAACTGAACTGGTTTGAACTGCGAAAAATCCAGATTGGACAAATCCTGATCAAGGAATTCTTCCGTTTCCTTATCAGTCCTGAGTTTTGGGATTTTCCTTTTCATAATTCTCAATTTCCTTACGATGCATATATCTTGCGCTAATCGGCCGAATGAATACTCTGCCTTCTTTCATTCGAATGGAAAACGCCACAAAAATCGGTCTGCTCTCCCTGTTTCTGCCAATCGCAATATAACGATCTTCTGTTATTGAATGCCTGATGTCAGGAGCAATGTGGGGATGGCTTTTGAAAACTCCCTCAATTTCAGCAATGGAAACACCATGCTTTCTAAATTTCTCGCGGTTTCCCGGTCCCAGTCAAATCCATCTATCAACATCATTCTACTTTACATATGTATATACAAAAGTAAAGGTAATTTTGTTTTTACTGTCTGCCCGGCTTAATCGATATGTCATTATCCAAAGGACCTCATTCACCCGGTCTTATCCCCGCAGGTGCGGGGGAATCTACTGCACGGGCTGGGACGGCACTACGCACTACGGTCTATCCCCGCAGGTGCGGGGGAATCTTTCGCCTGTCTTTGGATACATATCGGGCAGCGGGTCTATCCCCGCAGGTGCGGGGGAATCCTACCTGTCGGGCTGTAGAGCACCACGCGCTTGGGTCTATCCCCGCAGGTGCGGGGGAATCCGCATGGCGGCTTTCTGAGCCTTTGCGGTCTGGGGTCTATCCCCGCAGGTGCGGGGGAATCGGCACTCCACCCATCGTCGTGGTGAAACTCTCGGGTCTATCCCCGCAGGTGCGGGGGAATCATCGAGTATCCGCTGTCCAGGCTCCGCATAGTGGGTCTATCCCCGCAGGTGCGGGGGAATCTCACATTAGAATCACACCATAACATCAAGCGAGGGTCTATCCCCGCAGGTGCGGGGGAATCGACGCCGCCGACTTCCTCGATGCGCTTCTTGCGGGTCTATCCCCGCAGGTGCGGGGGAATCTGCATGGCCAAACGGGGAGTGGCGAGTTTCGCGGGTCTATCCCCGCAGGTGCGGGGGAATCTCTTGTAGTTAAGCTACTGAGCTACAAAAGTATTATTTAAAAATCATCCGTTTTGTTAAAGATCAAATTGCATTATCGTTTGCTCACCCACATACCATCAATTTCCATCAATTCGCAGGGGGGATTGCCTAAATTTTTTATGCCTACTCCACCGGTTTCATTTGTATCTCTCCAAACCATGACAATACTTCCTTGTGGTTCGGCCTCGTGCCAATCCGCGAGAACTTCCCACGCTCTTTCTCTTACTCCGGGATTCATGCGTGGAGAGAGATATACGGTTGGAGCAATCTCGAGCATTATCGAAGAAAGAAACCCGCGATAACGGTAAGCAACATCACGCGTCATTATCACTACCAGCGCCATTTTTCTCCTCGGTACGCAGGACTTGTTTGATTTTGTCTATCATCGAGGGGATTACTCCCTGTTTTCTGAAGGTTACTGCTGCCTCACGCCTTACCAATCGATCTATTGTTTCATCGCTGTTCCCAGCCTTTTTTGCTGCCGAAAAAGCGATGTGCAGCGTTATGGAATCCCTGAAAAGATCTGCAATATCGAGTACAAACGCCTGCCCTGAATCCTCGTGAATAAACCCGAGTTGGGGAATAGCCGCCAATGACTGTACGGCAATGGCGGCAGCAGCCTGCACAGCAGTAGCCGCATGATTGATCGCCTGGTTTGGCATATCCGCAGCGTTTGGATTTGTCCGGTCATAGTGGCGGCCATTCCATTGAATGTCATATTTTTCAGCCATGAGACGATAAATCATCTTGACACGCGCGCCTTCAATCCCCCGTAAAGTATCCAGGTCACGATGCGGCAATACCTCTCCTAATCGTAATGCATACATGTGACGCGCCACACTTATACGCCGTCGTAGGCTTCCCCACAACTCCGCCTGCCGCCGTGCCACATCCGAGCGATCCGGCATGAGAGGTGGGGCCGTATAGGTGCGCACGCCATCCACTCCGACTGCCGCCATTAAAGTGCCGTGCCGGGCCAGCAGGCGGAGCGCATCATGAGTGACGCTGCTGCCCGGTCCCAGCAATATCATCGATATTGCCTGATGAGGTAGCTGAAGAATCTGCAGTGAGGGTGTATTTTTGCCAGACTGGAAATTGAGGCAGCCATCGACTACGCAAAGCTCCCCACGGTCCAACCATATCAAACCGTGGCGATCGGCATGGGGTATACGGGCGGTTTCAAGCCCCAGGCGGCCTTTCAGCATAGAGCGGGAGGTTTGAGCAACAGCATGCCGAAACCAAATGCCCGATGTCGTCCTACGCCCCGCGCAAGCAGTCTGGTAAATGCAACTGAACTGCCAATTTGTAATTGCCCTTTGAAAACCACGCTTGGCCCGGAAACAGCGCGTGACCTGCGTTTTCCATCATTTCGGGCGCTTTCCTTGCGCAAAACATGTGTCAAACAGAACGATTCCATCTGTGCATGCATGATTTGCGCCGCCTCATCACCCGCAAACTGCTTTACAAGCCAGTCGCGATAGATTTCTGCCCGTATTATCTTGCTTTCATTGGAGCCGACTGATGAGGCAACTCCAACCGCATGTAAAAACACGTCCCGTTCGCGGCCGTCTTTAGTTCGAACCACCGGCCGCACCTTCACTTCGAACCCAAGGCTCTGTCCCTCCTTCCATGTATCAGGAAACGGGCGTGCGTCCAACTCATCCAGACCCAATGCGCGCGCGGCATCAGGAGTAGCCAAGCTTGCGCTCAAGCGCAGGGATTCGAGTTCTGCCGATGTATAGGCAAGCAATCCTTGCCCACCACCCAGATGACGGAAGGGTTTGGGTGCCTGTTCACCAAATACGTTATTGAGCAAACTGTGCAATGCATATCCATCATCGCCATCGGGCGATAACACGTTGTTGCGAACTGCCCAGGCAGTCAGGGATACAACATCAGGCTGCAAGCGCATCAATTTGAGGGTCATGTTTGCGCCCCTTCCGATAGCAGGGGTATGAAGCTTCCCTCGCGGACCGGCCTCCAGCCGCCGTGTACACCGCTGGTCCAGTTGCGCTCGTCGCACAGATCAATCAAGCGGTCTCCATTTCCAGGAAGCCGGCCCTCGCCTTCGGGCCACTGCATACGTACGGACGGGGCATTACTCACGTCAGGGAACCGGGCGGATTGGAGGGCATGCAGCACGTTGTCGGCTTCCTGCCAGCCGGCAAAAATCCTTCGGTTGGGTAAGCAGGATTTGCGGCCGATAAACAGCGGGCGCGCAGGATGATCCAGTGCATGAGCAAGATCGTCCAATGCGGGAACTTCCTCCATAGGTTCCAGACGCAGTGCGACGAGAACATTCAACCCGGCGTGATAGTCACGGTAGCGTAAGTGCGGCCCTTTATAAGTGTCTGCGCCTCCGCGTCTTTCTTCCGGTGTACCCCATGTTGTCCAGGCTTTGTCATCTTTTCCCAACTGTGCGGTTTGAAAGTCAGTGAGGCGCTGCACGGGTGTATTCAGACGTGACCCAATTATCAGCCGGTTCTGCAACCGGTCATGCAATGCACTCTCCTCCCGCCGCCAGCCAAGCGCATTTGCGAGCAGTCCGGTAATCATGGAAACCGCCGGGAAGTCGCGGATAACGCCAAAGTTGTCGATGGTTTCACCGCCAAAAGCGATAAGAGGCGCATCCAGTTGCAACAAAAGATGACGTGGCATTCAACAGACTCCCTGCCGCACGATACTGCTTGCCCATTCTGCCAGTTGCGCAAGATTATGACGGGTGCCGCTTGGCACACTGACAGGGTCCAGTGCCAGATAACGGCGAGAAAGCGGCGCTCCATAAGCTTCATCCATCGCCTGGATTTCGGCCGCCATGCGCCCCGCCGCCCGTTGCCGGAGGCTCCCTGTGCCGATTTTATCCTCCAACGGCAGCGCGTCGTGAAATGCACCGGCCAGGCTGCGTGGCTGCCAATCGCCCGCCTCCACCAGCACGAGTTTCGCCCAATCGAAAGGTGCGGTAGAACCTCGCTTTGCGCCAGGGCTGACGGTGGCGATCAGATGTACCAGATGTTGCACGACGCGCCCCGCGAGTTCGCGGCGTTCCTGACGTGTAGTCTCGGCGAAACAGTCCTCGGCTGGGATGCCTTCCAGGTTTTCAATCAACTGCGGCACATCGACCACTACGTAGCCGTAATAGAGGCCTGAGGCAAGTTCGGTGTCAAAAATACCGGCGGAACCCAACTCGCCCGCTTCCCTCGAAAGATCATCCACCACCGTGAAATAATCGTTTTCCACCTGTGCCTGATGGACGGTAAAGGCGTGGGAAACGTAGATGGAGGCTTCCCGGCTGGCAAGAATATCCGAGGTTACCATACGGCCAAACAAGGCGGATTCGAGCCCGCTGCCATGCTTGAGTGCCTCAATGTTTTTCTGTTCGTTTTTTAGTGTTTTGCCAATCGCAGTCTTGATCGACTTTTCATCAGGACTGGATTGAGCCAATTCAGTGCAACGTGCCACTAGATAGTCAATTTCCGGCTTGCCCATTAACACTGCCTGCCCCGTTTTGAGGGCATCTTCACCCTTTTTATCCTTGCCGCCCTTATCCAGCAGGCCGGCCTCACGCAGTGCTTCTGCGGCAGCCTGCGCCAACTCAGGGGGAACGCCGTTGTCCTGAATGCGCCTGCTGATAAGCTCCAGCGTGACTCGCGAGCGGACAGCCATCGGTACATCCAGGCGTGACAATCCAAACTGATCATCTGTCATGCGCCAGTGCCGTTTCAGGCACTGCGAGGAAATCCGCGTGCGGATGGCATCGCCCAACGGCAAGCGTTTTGCCAGACCTGCATCGTCGCGGTTGAGCAGTGCGGCGGGGTAAGCGTGCAGGGTGTGGATCTGAATGAAGCGTGGCAGTGGCATTATGGGTCTCCCAATTGTAAGGTTGATATTTCAATCTTTTTTTGCTTCAGCAGCAAAAAACCGTCCCGCGATTTTTAGCCGTATGGCTTCAGCTTTTTCTTCGTCGCGTGCCTGATTGAGTATCAGCCCGCCTAACTCATACCAGTTAACGGCAATCCCTTTGCTGGCAAGCAGCCGCAACAGTCGTGGCAATATCTGACGGAAGGCATCACCGCGAGAGGTGAGCAGTTTGGTAACGCGAGATTCGGATACTCCAGCACTGCTGAGCTGCTGTCCCAGATTTTGGCTTGCGTCATGCCCGGCCAAAGCCATGCCGTGCGCAATCAGCGCCCACACGTGCCACGCTTCGGGTTTTAACGTATCCGGCTCAATACCGGCATATATCAGCGCCCGCGACAGCGCCGCCACTTGATGAGGACGGATTTCGCCATCGGGATCCAGCCGAGCCAGTGCTGCCCGTTCGCCATTGTCCAGCCCATGCTTATCACCGGAAAAGCGAGCCGCCTGGGCAATGACGTGTGCCAGGCGCGAGATTGACTGCTCCTGTCTGGGAGGGATAGCTGCCGTGTCGTTAATTTGTTTTTCGGGCAGCGCCGATTGAGCAACATCAGACAGGCTCATGAACATCCTCTTTATTAGTGGTTATTCGACGATAATAATCGGCGAGAGCAGGAATGGTTTTGCTGCTTCGCAGGCCGCTATGAAACCTGGCCATCGCGGTAGAACGGGCTCGGTAACGGCGTTCGCCGCTTTGAGGTCCGGCGATAAAAGTGTTTTTCAGTATGATTTCGGCGCGCTCTGCCATGGATAGAAGCCACTGCAAGCGCGTGCGATCAGGATCTCGGGATTCAATCTCCGCGTTGAGTTCTTCAAAGAAGCGCGCGTCCTCGCCTTGTTCGAAGGATTCGGTAACGTCGCTGGCTTTATTTTTTGCGCTGTCTGAAAACCTATCTTTCACGGTTCCCTGCTCGAACAGGGTAGCCACGGCAGCCCACAGTACGCCTCGTATTTTTGCAATAGCCTCAACGCGCTCACCAGCGATGGTTGCCAGAAGATCAAATTCTTTCTGCAAAAGCAGTCCGCGAACCTTTGGGGAGATAGGGATACGCCGTTCGTGATAGCCCTCGGTTTTGCCCTGACCTCGCGTCACACCTTGCGCAAGTACCGCTATGCCTTCCGTTCCGTCTGCTGCACCGGTCACCTGCGCGATCGGGCGCAGGAATTTGTTGCCAAAAAGCAGCTCAGCAGCTAACTTATAATGAAATCCTTCACCGGTAATGGTCAATGCCTTACCAGCCGTGATGTCGACAGGCATCCACGGGTCCCCTGTAACGCCGTTGCGGTCCTTTGCTTTGACACGAGGGACTTTGCTACCGGTGGCGATTGCACCGATCGCCAGGCCATTGGCCTGTGAAATAAAGCGAATGCGGCGGCAGATCTCGATATAGAAAGGATCAAGGGAAGAAAAAGCCAGACTCTTTTCGCCGCTCCACGGTACCACCCACAAGAGTCCGATACCGTTTTCAGCACTGAGGCTCATGTGTTCGGCTATCTTGTCCCGATTACTCAACAGTGCCGCAATATCCCGTTGCCAGCGGCGCCCCCAATGGCCTTTGGGAACCACCCCGAGGGCCGGACGGCTGGCGAACCCTCCATTCATACGGGAAATTCCATAATTTCCGGCCCCCAGGAATCCTTCCTGCGTTTGCAAACTGATCAACGCCATTACCCAGTCATCCGGTTCCGCTTGCCACATCCTGGCGGCTTTCAGATCATGGTTTTTTGAGGTGACGAGCATGTCCAGTTCGTCAGGCGCGCGTAACGTTTTCCAGTCCGTTACCACGCCATCCGGTATCGGCGGCTGCATGAAGGCGGGCTTGTCATGTGGAGAGATCAGGCACCAGGCGGAGCCATCCGGATGCTCGGGGGTAAGTGCCAGTAGAGCATCCTTCCATGCCTGCTCTGTTACAAAAGGTTGAGTTTCTCCAGCCTGATGCAATGCCATTGCCGCAATCTGAACCGTAAAGGCATGCCACGGATGGCGCTGATGCGGGCGTAGCGCGGGGAAATCGCGCACTTCATCCTGCACGAGCGCCATGAACAGGCCGGGCAGGCTAAATCTCACGGATTGACCGCCATGCGCCAGCCGTGCGTGTATCAGCGGTTCATCAAGCAGGGAGTATGAAGCGTCAAGGAAATCTCCAGAGTCAGCGGATTGCGTGACGTCAATGCGTTCCAATCCAAAACGAGAATATCGGAATTGCACTGCACCCAAATGAAAGGTAAGGCTTGTTTTTTCTTGTCTTATCTCACTTGGCAAAACATCGGGTGGAAGATCGCGAGGTAGCAGATGGTAACGAACGGGCAGTTCCTTGATTGGCTCGCCAAATGGTCCGGGCGGATAAGGGTTGAAATTGAGAATGCGGTCTTGTGCTCCCAATCGAGTTGCAATATGAACACCGTTCGGGAACTCCTGCTGCTCATCGAATATCTGCGAAACGTCGAGTGCTTGCAGGTGTCCGATCGTTTTTCTGGCGCCTGTATCTCCTTCAATCCTTTGTCCTATGTCCTGCCATTTCTCGCCTTTCTTTTCCTGGATATCATTCAGCTTTTCAGGATGTGTCGCCATCTCGACCAGGTAGCGATTGTCATCCGGAATTAAGGTGGCGGCATGTTTGTGAAGCAACATTTGCGTTGCTTCCAATATGCGCAAATCCATGTAGATTCCCCCGCCATTGCGGAACATACCCAAACCGTGCTGGGGTTTGGCAATTAACGGATCAAGGTCATGCCCAGCTGGAGTCAATATCCAGGCTTGCGCCGTTTGAAACGCTTGAGGCCGCTCGTTCGCAGGATGGCGGTGGAGCCGCCCAATGCGTTGCAGCAGCACATCCATAGGGCACAGATCGGTGATCAAGACATCAGCATCGATATCCAGGCTCTGCTCCAGCGTCTGCGTGCCGACTACAATGCAGGAACCGGGAGGCCGGTATTTTCCAAGCCGCGCTTCAATGGCTCGATCCAGTATTGGGCGATCCTGTCGGCTGAAGCGGCTGTGGTGCAATGTGGAAGTGCCATTTACAGAAAAGAGCCAGGACGCCTCTGGAATGTTTTCCTCGATCGCGGTCAGTGTGGCAATCGCGGCCGCTACAGTATTGCGTATGACGAGGACTTTTGCTCCCTCCTTGGCCGTGTCTATCGCCATTTGCGCAATCCTGCTGGGCTCATCGATCACGTCATGCGTCGTCCATGCCACCCTTTTTACGTAGCCAGCAGCATCGACCGCCTGAACGCGCCGAGAATCGGAAATCGCCGGATAAGGAACGGCGCAGGCTTTATCGAAGGACATAGCCTCTGTTGCCGCCCGTCTTGCGTCAGGCGAAAGCGCCAGATAACGGTTCCGGGCACGGGAACCCAGCGTCGCCGAAAGCAGCAATGCATGGCCGCCATTATTGAGATGAGCCTGAAGTAGCCGTTCCATCAATACGGTCATGTAAGCATCGGATGCGTGCACTTCGTCCACGACGAGCAGGCTGCGCGACAGCATCGCATAACGCAAATGGGCGTGCCGGACCTGTAGCCCGCCAAGCAGCGCCTGATCGACGGTTCCCACTGCAATCGGCGCGGCGAGGAATCGCTTGGAGGATTCCGCTGCCCAACGTTCATGAGCCTTGGCATCATCAGGATTATCAGACCATTGCACTTTAAAGTTTGGCAATTGCTTTGCGTCCGCGCCGTCGGCATTCACGTAACCTGGCAAGGCACGCACAATTAAGGGTGGGTTTTCCGGCCAGAGGTTTTTGACAGCGGCCTGAACGCGGTTATAAATCTGCGAAGCTGAGACGCGGGTGGGAAGAGCGAAATAAAGGCTGTCGATCTCTCCCTTTCGTAGTAAATGTATAAATCGCCATAAAGCAGCCTCCGTTTTTCCACTGCCGGTTTCTGATTCGACTATGACCAAAGGACCAAGCTGGTCATCTGTCATCGCTGCCTGGATAGGTCGAGGTGCCGCAATGCCGAAAGCCTCTGTGAAGCTCGGAACGTGAATATTTAACTTGTTTCGCCAGCTATCTGCATCGAGGCCGATCGCAGAAACAGCTTTTTGTGCTCTTTCCTTTGCTGAAACAGCTCGGTTCTCACCTTTTTCGGAGTATGAGAAAAAATCGGTATCCGATCCCAGCCAGTCTGCCAGTTGCACCAGGCCGGCGAACAGATGCCCAAACGCGGGCACATCAGGTAGCACTTTGCCATTCGTTTTGAAGGCTTGTGGGAAACAATCTACAACTCGCTCTCCAATTTCGCGCAGCACAATCGCCGGATCGTAAGCGCCGGTAACTGGTTTCCAGATTCCATTCCAATCACTGGTTGTATTCTTGAGGGGGCGTCCGTGATGACTGATGCTGGCAATTAACAATGGATAGCAGGCCTCCCCCCACGTATCCATCTCTTCAATAGGCAAGAGCGCTAACAAGTGTTGAAGTCGACTGGAAGGTTCAAAAAGCGTGAGAGCTTCGATTCCATGCCCTGCATGACCGGGCCACCCTTTGGGGACTTCCGCCGGGTTTTTCCATCGTTTGGCCTGAAATCCACTGTTTGCCTTTCCGATATCGTGCAGGAAAGCGAGTGCGGCCAGACGCGCGATGTCGCATTCATTTAGTGCCCGTCTTGCCGCTCTTTCCATTGAACGGCGAATTGATCGACAAGCGCACAAGCATTCAAAAACCGATGCGACGTCGATCATGTGATCGATCAAGGGATGCCAGGCAGTAACAGTTCCAGGCTCGTTTCGTTGAAGTTTTCCGAAAGCACTTGTAGGAGGAATCATTATTTATTCTTTTGCCGAATATCCAGCGCTTCCTTCTATAGGCTCCTGAATTTTTGCTTGATAATTTTTCTGGTTGACGTAAAAACATGGAAGAGCTAGAGGCAGAGATTATCTAAATCACATCTGTATTACAATACGGGTTCCTCTGCGCGTTTCTCACTCATATCTCTACGGCAACCCGCGATAGAAGTTGACCCGCAGCCGCGCGATGCTAGACTAAGCTAAGGAGAACAGGTTTCCTTGCTGTGGTATTGCAGCCAGATTGCCAAAGCTATTGAACGCGCCTGAGCCGGGGAACTACACGGATTGCTCAGCCGATTCCTCGAATGTTTCTACAGAGAGACCACCATGGGAGAGCTTATCGTAGCCAAGCCGGAATTGCCGCAGGACGTGATTGCCCTCATACCCATGCGCAATGTCGTGCTATTTCCGCATGTTCTGACGGCAATCACGGTGGGTCGCGCCAGATCCATTGCCGCGCTGGAGCATGTGCTGGACCCTAAACGGCCGCTTGGCATCATCCTGCAGAAAGATCCTGCTGTGGATGAGCCGGGGCAGGATGCGCTGTTTAACGTAGGTACAGTGGTGAACGTTGTCCGGCATCTTGCTTCGTCTGACGGGCTGTGGCATGCCGTCTGCCAGGGATTGGGTCGCTTTTCCATCGAGGAAATGATCGAGGATCATCCGTTTCTCGCCGCCCGTGTGCGGCTTATTAAGGAACCCGATGAGGTATCGACGGAGGCTGAAGCCCTTGCGATGCAGTTGCGGGAGCGTACGGTGGAGATACTCTCTCTGCTGCCCGGCGTACCGGCAGAACTGGCGCACGCGCTGCAAGCTACCCGCGCCCCTTCGCATCTGGCTGATATTGCGGCAAGCCTGCTCGATACCGAAGTTGCCGAGAAACAGATGCTGCTCGAAACGGTCAGCACCGAGGAGCGGCTGCGCAAGGTGCTTCAGATTTTGTCGCGCCGCATCGAGGTGCTGAGACTATCACAGGAGATTGGTGAGCGTACGAAAGAGCACCTGGAGGACCGTGAGCGCAAGTTTCTGTTGCGTGAGCAATTGAAGACGATCCAGAAAGAGCTCGGTGAGACGGAGGGGGACGACGAGGAAATAGAAAAGCTGGATGAAGCGATCGCCGCGGCCGGCATGCCGGAAGAGATCGAGGCGCAGGCCAGAAAGGAATTACAGCGCTTAAAGCGCATGCCCTCGGCTTCAAGCGAATATTCGATGCTGCACACTTACCTTGAATGGATGACGGAGCTGCCCTGGAAGCTCCCGGAGGATGCGCTCATCGACCTCGATGCTGCACGCCGGATTCTCGAACACGATCATTTCGGGCTCGAGCGCGTCAAGCAGCGCATTATCGAATTCCTGGCCGTGCAGAAATTGAGGCCGCAAGGGCGCGCCCCTATCCTGTGCTTTGTCGGGCCGCCGGGGGTGGGCAAGACTTCGCTCGGCCAGAGCATCGCGCGGGCATTGCAGCGGCCATTCGTGCGCGTGTCGTTGGGGGGCGTGCACGACGAGGCGGAAATGCGGGGCCATCGTCGCACCTACATTGGCGCCATGCCGGGTAACATTGTGCAAAGCCTGCGCAAGGCTGGCGCACGCAACTGCGTGATGATGCTCGATGAAGTTGACAAGATGTCAGCCAGCCTCCACGGCGATCCATCGGCAGCCCTGCTTGAGGTGCTGGACCCCGAGCAGAATTCCACGTTCCGGGACAACTACCTGGGAGTGCCCTTCGATTTGAGCCGTGTTGTTTTCATCGCCACGGCAAACGTCATTGATAACGTGCCGCCTCCGGTGCGCGACCGGATGGAGATTATTGATCTGCCCGGCTATACCCGGGAGGAGAAGCTTCAGATCGCGCAGCGTTACCTCGTAAGCCGTCAACGTGAGGCCAATGGTCTGAACGAGGATCAGTGCGAGATAACGGTGGAAGCGCTCGATGGCATCATTGCCAATTACACCCGTGAGGCAGGAGTACGGCAACTCGAACGGGAGATCGGGCGGGTCATGCGGCATGCAGCCATGCGGGTTGCCTCGGATGCAGAGGCCAGGGTGCGCGTGGATGCCGCGGATCTGGATACTATCCTCGGGCCTGCTAAATTCGAGCACGAAACCGGGCTGCTTACCAGTTTGCCAGGTGTTGCGACGGGACTTGCCTGGACGCCTGTAGGCGGCGACATCCTTTTTATCGAGGCAACGCGGGTGAGCGGGCGGGGGCAGCTTATTTTAACCGGGCAGCTTGGCGGTGTGATGAAGGAAAGCGCTCAGGCCGCACTTACGTTGCTGAAAGGCCGGGCAGACAGTCTTCACATTTCCGCATCCTTATTTGAAGGCATTGATGTGCACGTGCACGTGCCGGCGGGCGCTATCCCTAAAGATGGTCCCAGTGCGGGTGTGGCGATGTTTATAGCACTTGCTTCGCTATTTACCAACCGGCCGGTACACCGCGATGTGGCGATGACGGGTGAGATCAGCCTGCGGGGAATGGTGCTGCCGGTGGGGGGTATCAAGGAGAAGGTGCTTGCCGCCCAGCGGGCGGGCCTGCGCACGGTGCTGCTGCCTGCGCGCAATGAGAAAGACCTGCGCGAGGTGCCTGAGACGACGCGTTCCACGTTGGAGTTCGTTTTTCTGGAAACAGTGGATGATGCGATTCAGGCCTCGCTGGGGCAGCGGGAGCGACGTCAGGAGTCGGAGTTCAAGCTGGTTTGAGTTATGCTACCCTCTCCAGTAAGGGTACAAGTCGTTCTGGCTCATGCATGCCTTCTTCAATCTCTTTTCTCTGTTTCCAGCCCCACATCGAATGCAGTTGCATAGCCTGCCTCCGCTTCGGCAAGCTGGAGCATCAGCTGCCTTCCACCCTTGAGATAAATGCCGTCATCTTCATTCCTGGTTCTCTGCCGATATGAACCCTTTCTTGCGTGCCCGGCATAAGGGGGCCGTGCGTGCATCTTATCGGTAATCGCATCATCGAAGTAGAGTTGTGACGTAAATTCGCGACCGCGCGCATAACCGGGATCGGTACGTACCTTGAAATGAATATGAACAGTTCTGCCAGGATACCAGCCAGGATAAATAGTGATAAAACGCACGCTGCCGTTCCTGTCCGTTATCTGGTAACCGCGCAGGAACTTCTTCCCCACCGTATTGAAATTCCTGTCCTCGACATCAGAATAGATTCCCTGCGCATCGCAATGCCAGATATCGACTATGGCATTGGCAAGCGGCAGGCAGCTGTCCGTACCTTTGTTGCCCACTATGAAAACGCGCATTTCGAGTGCAAGCGGGAGGCCGTCCTTTACCCGTCCTTTACCGAGCCATCGGAAGGATCGGATCGAACGTCTGAACGGTGCAGGCGCTCATCGACGAAATAGGGGCCTTCCGTTTGCTGGGGCGTTATCACGCATGAAATCATCTTACGGGCTACCTCCCCGGTTCCGGCGTGGATGGATGAATGTCGCCCCGCCATGCTGATTCCGGTTATTCCAAGCAATCCCAGCAGTTTTCGTCGATTCATGCCTGTTCCTCATTTTTTATTCCTCGATTGGCGATGGCGACTGATATGCGACTCTGCGATTGCACCGCCCAAAGCTTGGAGGATTTGCCCGCTTTTGAAGTTCCTGCTGGAAGAACCCGAGTCCGCCCCGCGATATATCTAATGCAATATATTACCCGGCTGCGGCATTCCTCTGGTTTGAGGAGAGCGAGAGCTTGTCCAGCAGATTGTTCTTCACGGCCGGCCATTCATGCTGGAGGATCGAGTAAACGACAGTATCGCGGATGGAGCCATCGCGCATGATCTGGTGGTTGCGCAATATTCCATCCTGTTTCGCCCCCAGCCTTTCAATTGCGGCCCTCGAAACCTGGTTGAAAAAATGTGTCCTGAACTCTACCGCTATCGCATTCTTTTTCTCAAAGACATGCTGGAGCAATAGCAGCTTGCTTTCCGTATTCACTCCTGTTTTGCAGGCCGATTTCGCATACCATGTGTAGCCGAGCATGGGGCGCCTGTTTGCTTCATCCACGTTATAGAAACGGGTCGTGCCCACGATTCCGTCTGTTGCATTGAGCCTCACCGCAAATGCGATGTTTCCTTTTTCAGCATTTTGAAGGGCGCTGGTGACGTAATTTTCCATTTGCCCGGGCGAGGGCACGTTTGCAAACCAGAGCTTCCAGAATTCTCCATCCCTGACCGCACATCGCAAAGACTCGATGTGATCAGGTGCAAGCGGTTCCAGGGTGACGATCTCACCCTTCAATACGATGCGTTCGAGCCAACTCATTTTTTCATGCTGCCCGCTGTTTTCCAGTGCTCTTGCCCAGCTTTAAAACATTGGTTTTTTCGTAGCTGAGTTATAGCGGCTTACTCCACTTGTAATTTCCACTTCGGCTTCCGTTACCCCTGCCCATCCGGTTATCTTCACCCATTTGCCGGGTTCCAGATCCTTGTAGTGTTCGAAAAAATGGGCAATCTGCGAGCGTGTCAGTTCAGACAAATCAGCGTGAGATTTCACCGCACGGTAGAGGGCGCACAGTTTGTCGATTGGCACCGCCAGAACCTTCGCGTCTCCGCCTGCCTCATCGGTCATTTGAAGCATGCCCAGCGGCCGGCACCGTACCACCACTCCTGAGATGAGCGGAACCGGTGAAATCACCAGAACATCCACGGGATCCCCATCTTCCGAGAGTGTGTGCGGAATATAACCGTAATTGCAGGGGTAGTGCATGCACGTGGACATGAAGCGGTCAACGAACATCGCGCCTGTTTCCTTATCCACCTCGTATTTGATGGGATCGGCATTCATGGGTATTTCTATGATGACGTTGAAATCGTTCGGCACGTCGCGGCCGGAGCCGACTCTGTCAAGATTCATTCGTGTTCCTGTTACTGTTGACTGAAAAATCGCTATTATAGCTGTCGGCTTCAGGGATTAATTGCGGATTAAACAATCCATGCGCATGCTGCTCGGCTTGGCCATCATGGCTGCACTCATCTATGTCGTTTTCGCGACGCTGATATTCTTCGTCCAGCCCAAGCTCGTTTATTATCCCGAAATTGGACGTGGCATCACGGAAACTCCCCATCATTCAGGGCTTGTTTACGAATCTGTCGAACTGGAGACCGCGGATGGCGAAAGACTGCACGGCTGGTTTGTCCCGGCACCTGCTGCGAGAGCGACTGTCCTGTTTTTTCATGGAAATGCCGGGAATATTTCACACCGGATCGGCTATTTATCGATGTTTTACCGGCTTGGATATAACACCTTCATTTTCGATTATCGCGGGTACGGCGAAAGCAGCGGCAAACCGACAGAACAGGGGACCTATCGGGATGCTGTTGCCGCATGGCAGTACGTAACCGAAAAGAAGGCAATTCCGCCTGCGGACATTGTGTTGTTCGGTGAATCTCTTGGCGGAGCAATCGCTTCCTGGTTGGCAGCGCGCGAAATGCCTGGCGTGTTGGTTCTGGCCTCTGCATTTACCTCGATCCCTGACATGGGAGCGCAGCTTTACCCCTATCTTCCCATCCGGCGACTATCCCGTTTCGAATACAACACTCTCGGGTACTTGAAGGATGTGACATGCCCGGTATTCGTCGCACACAGTTCCCAGGATGAAATTGTGCCGTTCAGGCAAGGGCAGAAACTGTACGAGAGAGCACGCTATCCGAAGCAATTCATCGAGTTGCAGGGCGGTCACAATGAAGGTCTCATTTACACGAGGGAAGACTGGGCAAATGCCTTGGGTAAATTCATAAATGCGAGCCTGGGAAGACGCTAAGGAGGACACCGATTATGCTGATACTGGCGCATCGTGGTTATCACGCCGAGGTTCCCGAGAATACACTTGCCGCTTTTGAAGCAGCGGTACGAGCAGGTGTAAACGGAATCGAGACCGATGTGCGCATGAGCCGGGATGGCGTGCCGGTGCTGGTTCATGACAGGGTAATGGCAACCGGACAGGCAGTGCGGGATCTTACCCATAGCGAAATCGAAAATGCGCTGGGGCGCGAGATACCTACCCTGGATGAGGCGCTCGCACACTTTCCGGACATCCTATGGAATGTCGAGATCAAAACCCTGGATTGCTTGTCAACGGTATTGGGTGTTCTGGAAAAGTATCAAACCCGCCATCGTATTATCGTCAGCTCTTTCCGGCATGATCTGATTGCAACCTGCGCGGCATCATTAAAGCTCGAGTGCGGCCTGCTGGTTGCGCACCGGCCGCAAATCCTCGATTCCCTGCTGGCTGGTTTCGATTGTGATGGCAACGCGAGGATCAACCATCTGGTTTGGGATTACAATGTGCTGGATGACGCCTTGTTGAAGCAGGCCGCCACGAATGGCTTTCGCAACTTCGTTTATGGTCCGATAACCCGGGCAGAGCATGAGGAGTGCCGGGAGCTGGACATGGATGGGGTGATTACGGATTATCCATTGCTTATGCAGGAGGTATAAACGCTATACCGGTTCCTGCTGTTTGCGGTGCCGGGCAGGCTGGCCAGGAAGGAAATATCAAACCGGTTCCGGATATATGAAAGTAATAAGGAAAAACCTGAAACAGGCAAATAATGGTATCAGCAACAGGATATTGCATTCATTCGGAGGAAACAGATGGGCGAAAAGACAAAACCCCGCATGGTCGGCATGAACCATGTTGCACTGGAGGTCGGCAATATCGAAGAAGCACTGGCTTTTTATAGCCGCATCTTCACCTTTGAGTTACGAGGACGAGGCCAGGGCGCGGCCTTTATCGATATGGGAGACCAGTTCATTGCACTGATGGAAGGGCGATCGCAAAGTCAGGATAATGACAGGCATTTCGGTCTTGTGGTCGATGACCGCTCAAATGTGCGCGAACTTGCTGAAGCGGCGGGAGCGACAATGCTCGCAGGCGGTTTCCTCGACTTCCTCGATCCTTGGGGTAACCGCATTCAGGTAGTCGAGTATCGCGATATACAGTTTACGAAAACCCCCGCGGTGCTGAAATACATGGAACTGGATCTGGAGAAAAGCCAGGAGGCAAAGGCGGAGCTGCAAAAAAAAGGAATTGGGACGTAAACTTCGATAGGAATTCAGCCTATGCACCGATAAATACCACTTACCGATGCGTTGGTACCCGGTGCACGTCTAACGTTGAAGTCAAAAATGGTCGCAGCGAATGAGATAACTGCTGTCCTGGTAAACGGCCATAAGTGAAGCTCATTAAAAGGGTAAAAAGATAATAATAACCTGTGCATAGGGTTATGAACTTTCAGTTCTGCGTTAATTTTATTACATGTCGCTTACCCGATTCTGTTCGCTTTGGCACAAATGCGCTTGCCGCAGTTCAAAGTATCAAAAGGTTGATTTTCGTCGAGGCGGTCTCCGCCAATAAAACAAAACTTGCCGAAGCGGAACAAACAGTGCAGCGGAAGGAGTATGGGAAGCCGCGGCTTAGACCAAAGATCACCCCATACGTTATTGCCCTTAAAAGTGGCCGATGATCGACGTAGTGAAAAAGGTGGCATTATCTTTGGAGGTACCGTTTTTGCCAGCAAAAACATCGTCATTGCTGCGCAGCGTTCTGGCCTCAAGCCTCCATAGCAGATTGTCAGTGATGTTGTAATCGAAATTGGCTGAAAAGCCCCATGCCCCGAAACCATGAGGCGCCGCGGATGTAATGATTACATCTTGTTTGTCATTGTAATATTCTGCCCTCACCGCAACGGCCGTTCTGGGCGTTTGCACATATCTCAGGATAACTGTAGGGTTGAACCACATATTCAGGCTGTCCGAATGCTTGCTTTTTTGTTCGACACCGATATCGAATCCAACGGTTGCGGCAAGCACCTCGTTCAGTTTGAAAATTCCGTAAAAATTATGGAAGTAACGCATTTGCCGGCGACTGTCGGGTTTGTCGCTGCCTGCAAAGGTGCTGCTATTGAACGTTATTTCAGGAGAAGGTCTGTAGGTAATCTGCGTGCCGAAGGCGGGAAGCGTGTTTCCATCCACCGGTTTTATATGTTGCCAGCCGTTCAGCACCAGCCCGCTTAAAAACCATTTATCATCGGTTGAAGTGAAGTTGACTCTGACGCCTGACTCGAAATAGGGGGTGTTCTCCGCCCCCATGCTTCTCGTCAGGGTCCAATTGTTTTTTCCTGTGGCGCTTTCAAAGCCGATATGCGAAGGGAAAACGCCAGCTTCCAGCCAGAGTTCATTTTTATCGGATAGTCTCAAGGCGATACTGCTTTCGTATAAATGACCCAGCATGCCGGGTTCTGCGGAATAGTTTGCATTCATGTAGGTGCCTGCTGCCAGTGCAAAATTTGCTCTGATATCCGATGTTGCATACGATGCCTTTATAAAGGCGAGATTTACTGCCGGTTGGTTACTTTTGCTGAAGCTGCTGAGAAAAGGAGGTTTAGCCTTATTTACCGGCTCGTTGAAATCGTGACTGTAGTAACCTTCAACATAGGCAGCGAACGTCAATGGCGAGTGCAGATTATTGTCAGGCTCGCTGCCTGCTTCTGCGGAGGCGCTTACATTTAGAAAAAAGGTTGCCAATACCATCCTTTTCATTTTTTCCTGGAACTGCTCCTCGTAAGTCTGACTGCACAAACGAATAAATCAAGAGGCGGAAAGAAAATAAGAAGAACTATTGTGAATACTATCCGCACCCTGAACAGGCTCAATCCCATCACAGCAAAAATTCGCTTACTTGATGATTTTATGATTATCCTGCTACGGGCTCATTTTCAGGTATTACTGAGCAGGCGCAGGTAGCTTCCGGCGTCGATAGCGAGTGGCGAATTTTGTGCCAGATCGGTGCGCAAGCCTTCAATCACCCTGCGGGTTGGAAACTTTGGGCGAGTCCAAGGATTTTTTCCTCCACGGTAAACGGTCGGAGGCTTTCAATTGCACGGGAAAATTCAGGCCAGCAACGGGCGAATGCGGCAGACGGGCCGATGCTGCCGGCCGAAAAGGTAAGCTTGCAGGATAAGTCACCCCGTAGGGTATGGTTTATCCTGTCGCAATCAGGTCCATGAAGTCGAGCACGACAGCGGATTTAAAAATGAGTTTCGTGAATCTCATTATTGCCTACTTGAAAAAAAGGCAGCCAAGAGGCTGCCTTTTTTTCAAAGCTCAGTAACCGGCTATCAAGCTGTCGGTTGCTTTTCCGCTTTCTTGCCGTATTTCTGACGGAATTTCTCGACACGCCCGGCAGTATCAACGATCTTTTGTTTACCTGTATAGAACGGGTGACAAACCGAGCAAACCTCGATATGCAGGGGTTTGCCCATGGTGGAGCGGGTTTGAAAAGTACTACCGCAACTGCAGGTCACGGTTATTTCCTGATAATCTGGATGAATGTCTGGTTTCATGAAATGATCCTCGGCTTGCAAATGCTCCCCGGATGATGTCTGCCTGATTTCGGGTAAAGCCGCGTATTATCCTCCAGTCGGAAACGGGATGCAACAAGGCATTCCGAAGGCGGAGGCGCCTGATGTTCAGATTGAATGATTTTAGACTCGCCGCATTGAATCGAAGAAATCCGCGTTGTTCTTCGTCGCCTTGATCTTGTCGAGCAGAAACTCCATTGCTTCCATGTCATCCATCGGGTAGAGCAGCTTGCGCAGCACCCAGATTTTCTGCAACACATCGGGCTTGATCAGGAGCTCTTCGCGGCGGGTGCCGGAACGATTGACGTTGATGGCGGGATAAATGCGTTTTTCCGCCATGCGTCGGTCAAGATGGATTTCCATGTTGCCGGTACCCTTGAATTCCTCATAAATCACGTCGTCCATGCGCGAGCCGGTGTCGACCAAAGCGGTGGCAATAATGGTGAGAGAGCCACCCTCCTCGATATTGCGCGCCGCGCCAAAAAACCGCTTCGGCCGCTGCAGCGCGTTGGCATCCACACCGCCCGTCAGCACTTTTCCGGAAGCGGGTACCACTGTGTTATAGGCCCGCGCGAGACGGGTGATCGAATCCAGCAGAATTACCACATCCTTCTTGTGTTCCACCAGCCGCTTGGCTTTTTCGATGACCATGTCCGCGACTTGCACATGACGCACGGCCGGCTCATCGAAAGTGGAAGAAATTACTTCACCTCTTACCGACCGGATCATCTCGGTCACTTCTTCGGGCCGCTCATCTATCAGCAGCACCATCAGCATCACATCCGGGTAATTGGCGGCAATGGCGTGAGCGATGTGCTGAAGCATGACGGTCTTGCCGGATTTGGGGCTGGCTACCAGGAGACCTCGCTGTCCTTTGCCGATGGGTGCAATCAGATCGATGATGCGGCTGGTAACGTTTTCTTCGGCTTTGATCTCGCGTTCGAGCTGCAGTCGCTCCGTGGGGAAGAGCGGGGTGAGATTTTCAAACAGTATTTTGTGCTTGGAGTTTTCAGGGGGTTCTCCATTGACCTTATCGACCTTGACCAGCGCAAAATAACGCTCCCCATCCTTGGGCGTCCTTATTTCACCCTCTATCGAATCTCCCGTATGAAGGTTGAAGCGCCGTATCTGGCTGGGTGAGACATAAATGTCATCCGGGCCGGCGAGATATGAAGTGTCGGGAGAACGCAAGAAGCCGAAACCATCCTGCAGCACTTCCAGAGTGCCTTCGCCGAAAATGCTTTCGCCTTTCCGTGCCTGATTCTTCAATAACGCGAAAATCAGATCCTGTTTCCGTAGCCGGTTGGCGCCGTCAATTTCATTGGCAATTGCCATCTCCACCAGTTCGGTAACATGGAAGTTTTTGAGGTCGGATAGATGCATGAACGGAATCCGTGGTGAAGAAGAGGAACTAAAGAAAGCGTCAGGAAGCGTTGGGAAAACCGATGGAGCCGAACGAGAATTCGAAGCGGCGAAGGTAATCGAACCGGAAACTAGCCAGAAAGTTTGCGGAATGCGTTAATTGTAACTTAACAGTTTTAGATATGGCTGTCAATAAAAGCAGTGAGCTGGGATTTCGATAACGCGCCCACTTTGGTGGCTTCGATATTTCCGTTTTTGAAGAGCATGAGGGTAGGGATGCCGCGAATACCATATTTGGGCGGCGTAGCCTGATTTTCGTCAATATTGAGCTTGGCAATCTTGAGGCGCTCACCATATTCCTTGGCCACCTCGTCCAGGATGGGCGCTATCATCTTGCACGGTCCACACCATTCTGCCCAATAGTCAACCAGCACAGGTACTGTCGATTGCAATACTTCGGTCTCAAAATTTCCGTCAGAAATATGGTGGGTATGACTCATGTGCTTTTCCGAATCGCTCAAATGAAAGATGTACCAACTGACGTCCAGTTAATTCTGCAAGGCAGGGGCGTATTAATGATACTTGCCACAATTGATGCCAGGTTGAAACCCAGAGTGACAGGAACAGATGCAAGAATATCAGGAATATCAGGAATTATATGAATTATATTTTTATTGCTTCGTAAACCGGCAGTTTTCGGCTGTCCGTCATTTTTCAATATCCTAGCGAAAAAAAACGAGAAAGGGAAGTACCAATTTAAGAGAATCTCGATACAAGCCGTCCATTCAACTGGCGGGGGAGCAAAATCGTACAAATCGGCACCACCCTGTGTCCACAGGAAAGCCAGCATACTTGCTAGAAATCAACCCGTTTTGCCCCACGAATCGCGTAGTGTGACTGCGCGATTGAATACAGGTCTTCCCGGTTCTGTTTCCTTCAGGTCTGCGACAAAGTAGCCATGGCGCTCGAATTGAAAACGTTCTTCCGGCTGTGCTGCCATGAGTGCGGGTTCGACATAGGCTGTAAGGACCTTCTTTGAATCCGGATTCAGAAACGCTTTGTAGTCCTGGCCACCTGTGTCAGGGTGGGCCTGGCTGAACAAGCGATCATAAAGCCGTACTTCGGCTGGTTGCGCATGGGCGGCTGAAAGCCAGTGAATGTTGCCCTTGACCTTGCGTCTATCCGCTTCGGGCGTGCCACTCTTGCTGTCCGGATCATAGGTGCAATGGATTTCCAGGATTTCGCCATTGACGCCCTTCACAACATCCACGCATTTTACGATATAGGCGTACCGCAATCGTACTTCCCTGCCAGGCGACAGACGGAAATAACCTTTGGGAGGATTCTCTATGAAGTCGCTGCGCTCGATGTAGATCGTTTTCGTCAGGAGCACGATGCGGCCTCCCCATTCCGGCTTTTGCGGATGATTGGGCGCAGAGCACTCTTCCTCGGCATTCTGCGGATAGTTATCGATAACGACCCTGAGGGGATCGAGGATGGCCAGGCGCCGCTGCGCGCGTTCATTCATATCTTCGCGCAGGCAGTCTTCCAGAATGCCCATGTCTATCCATGAGTCGGCCTTGCTGACACCGATGCGTTCTGCAAACAGGCGGATGGATTCCGGCGTGTAGCCGCGCCGCCTTACTCCGGCAAGCGTATTCATGCGCGGGTCATCCCACCCCTCCACAAAGCCTCCGGTAACCAGTTCGATCAGCTTGCGCTTGCTCATGACGGTGTAGGTGAGATTCAAACGTGCAAATTCGATCTGTTGCGGATGACAGGGAACGACGTCCGCCAATTGATCCAGTACCCAGTCATAGAGGGGACGATGATCCTCGAATTCCAGCGTGCACAGCGAATGCGTGATCCTTTCCAGCGCATCGGATATGCAGTGGGTGTAGTCATACATCGGATAGATACACCATTTGTCACCCGTCCGGTGATGGCGGACATGGCGAATCCGGTAAATCACGGGATCGCGCAGATTGATGTTGGGGGAAGCCATATCGATTCTGGTGCGCAGAACGTGAGCGCCGTCAGGAAATTCGCCAGCCTTCATGCGACGGAACAGGTCGAGATTCTCTTCGATGGAGCGGTCCCGATAAGGACTGTTTTCACCCGCCTCGGTAAGCGTGCCACGGAGCGCGCGGATTTCCTCGGCACTCAGGCTGTCCACGTAGGCTTTACCCTGCTTGATGAGGTATTCGGCAAATTCATAGAGCTTGTCGAAATAGTCCGATGCATAGTGCAAATGCTCGCCCCATTCGAAGCCGAGCCATCTTACCGCCTCCATTATTGAATCGACATACTCCTGCTCTTCTTTTTCGGGGTTGGTGTCATCGAAGCGCAGATGACATATTCCGCTATAGTCGCGCGCCAGACCAAAATTGAGGCAAATGCTTTTGGCATGACCGATGTGCAGGTAGCCATTGGGTTCGGGCGGAAAGCGCGTTTCAACCCGTCCGTTCCATTTGCCGGTGCGATTATCTTCTTCGATGATATTGCGTATAAAATTGGACGCCGCCGATGTTGCATCGCCAGGTGTAGCTTTTTCGTTCAAACTGGACCTCTTGAAAGGGAATGCCTGCTCGTCTTTTCCGGGAATTCATGGGCAAACGGAAGTACCGTTCTGCTCAGGCCTGTTCGTTTGCCCTTGCCCGGCTGCTCATTATAGTTGAATAACGTATCGAGCCAAATTAGAGCAGGTACGCTAGCTGACTTTCTTCCTGCATTTCTTTTGCTGTGAATGAGAATGCTCATAGGAACGTTCCATTTTCATTTATTTGCACTACACTGACTACATGAATCCACTCGCCTTTTCCATTCTCCGGCTGCTGAGCGATAACGAATTTCATGCAGGCCCGGCTATCGCGGAGGCGCTGGGAGTTTCCCGCGCCAGCGTATCGAACGCCCTCCGCGACGCGAATGAGGCCGGATTGACCATTCATAAAATCAAGGGGCGCGGCTATCGCCTGCTCGACCAGGTGCAATGGCTGGAACGAAATGTCATCCTTGAGTATCTTGGTGATCAGGCAGACAGATTCAATCTTGAAATACTCGATACGATCGATTCCACGAACAGCCTTTTACTGTATGAGGCGGACAACCGTTTGAGCCTGGGCAAGGGGTTCATTCATGTGGTAGCGGCCGAGCTGCAAACGAAGGGGCGTGGACGAAGAGGACGGCAATGGCACTCGGGCCTGGGAGGCAGTCTCGCGTTTTCCGTGCTGTGGCGGTTTCAGCAAAGCGCAAGTTTCCTTTCGGGTTTGAGCCTTGCCATAGGAGTTGCAATAGTACGGGCGCTCGAATCCTCGGGGATACAAGGAGCCGTCCTCAAATGGCCAAACGATGTCATGTTCAATTTCTGTAAACTGGCAGGCATACTCATAGAACTGCATGGCGATATGCTCGGTCCCACCGTCGCTGTAATCGGCACAGGCATGAACCTGAAGTTGTCAGACAGCGTTCAGGCGCGGATAGACCAGGGCGCAACGGATATTTTTGCCATCCGTGGAGAAATGCCGGATCGCAATAAATTGCTGGCTGAATTGTTGCTGAATATTGCTCAAGTATTGAGAGAATTTGAGCAATCGGGTTTTGCGCCGTTCAAGGAGGAATGGGTTGATCATCATGTATGTGAAGGCAAAGCTGTCTCTCTTAAGCTGCCTGACGGGTCGGGTCAGGAGGGAATGGTGCACGGAGTATCGGATAGCGGATCGCTGTTGCTGCAAACGTCATCGGGTCTCCGCAGTTTCAGCGGCGGCGAGATATCGCTGCGCAGGATGGCATAAATGAAACCGCTTCTTCTGGTGGTGGATTCCGGCAACACATGCGTGAAATGGGGCCTGCACGATGGCCGCAACTGGCTCACGCAGGGGGCCGCGGCGCAGGGCGACACAGCATGTCTCGAGCGGGAATGGAGGAATCTGCACGAACCTTCACGGGTAGTGATATCCAATGTCGCCAGCATCCAGACCAGAACCAGCCTGTCGGAGCTACTGGCACGGTGGAAAACAGAGCCGCAATGGATTACTGCCGCTCCCTATCAATGCGGTGTCCGCAACTATTACGCCAACCCTGCACAGCTTGGCAGCGACCGCTGGGCGGCGCTCGTGGCAGCGTGGGTGCTGGAACGGCAGGGGTGCCTGGTAGTCGATGCGGGAACCGCCATGACGGCAGATGCTCTTTCCGACACAGGTGAATTTCTCGGGGGGATCATTACCCCCGGCATCGATCTGATGCGGAAGACACTGGTGGAAAACCTTGGATCACTGGAATCGGGGAACGGAAAATTCTGTGATTATCCTGACAGCACCGCCGATGCGCTCTATAGTGGTGCGCTGCACGCGATGGCGGGCGCAATAGAACGTATGGCGGCCTTGCTTGCCGGTACCCTTGGTCGCATGCCTGAGTGCATTCTCAGCGGCGGTGCCGCGCAGCAGTTGCAGCCTCAGCTTAACGTGAACGTGAAAGTGATGGATAATCTCGTTCTGCAAGGCCTGCTGGCCATTGCCCGGGAGACTTCAGAAACAGCTTCGGGAGGAGTCGCGGCTTCCCCGGAAGATTCCATCGGAAATTGATCTGCTTTTGCGTCCCGCGGACGCAGGGCCTAGATTGGATATGTCCGTTTTTCAGAACGCAATTTTTTACACTACCGTCAGCGAGCTGCGCGACCTGCCTGTGCCTGTTGGGGTCGAGATAGCCTTCGCCGGCCGTTCGAACGCGGGCAAGTCCAGTGCGATCAACGCCCTGGCAAATCGTAATCGTCTCGCTTTCGTCAGTAAAACACCGGGACGAACCCAGCATCTGAATTTTTTCCGGCTGGGGAACGACAGATTCCTGGTGGATCTGCCCGGCTACGGTTATGCCAAAGTGCCAGCGGAAGTCCGTCAGCATTGGGAGCGCCTCCTCGGCACCTACCTTCAGACGAGGCAATCGCTTTACGGCATGGTGCTTATCATGGATATACGGCATCCTTTAACACCGCTGGATCGGCAAATGCTTGCCTGGTTTGCACCGACGAAGAAAGCGGTGCATGTGCTGCTTACCAAGTCGGACAAGCTCACGCGGCAGCAGAGGCAGAAGGTTCTCAAAACCGTACTGGCTTTTTTACGCGAGTCTTATCCGCAATGCAGCGTACAATTGTTTTCCAGCACAAGCAGAGAAGGTGTTGAGGAGATAACTGCCTTGCTTGATACATGGTTTGGATCAAGGATCGACCCGGATACCGGCGTGATCGGGGAGATGGATGCGCCGGAGAGCAATAAGGGAAATGCGCCGGAAACACCGAACGCCAGAAATAAAAAACCCCCGGTTAAAGGGGAATAAAACCGGGGGCAAACTACCTTAATTAGAGATTAAGGTACCCGCTCAGGGAGGAAAAGCGGGAGACAAATAAACAACGTCTGCTATTAAGATATAAAATCCAGCCACAAGTTCCCGGATTTTTGATTTTCTATCGGATTTTTTCTTTTTTTGTAGAATTATCATGCCAGTCATCAGTCAATTTCCCCAAAAAAGAATGCGGCGCATGCGTCGCGATGAATTTTCCCGCCGTCTGATGCGTGAAAATCAGTTACATGCGGATGATCTGATCTATCCAGTATTCGTGCTGGAGGGTGAAAAACGTGAGGAAAAAGTCCCATCCATGCCCGGCGTTGTGCGGCAAAGCCTGGACGTTCTGCTATCCCATGCCGAAAAATGCCTGGAACTGGGGATCCCGGCACTGGCTATCTTTCCGGTCATCGACGCGGGGCTGAAAAATGAAACCGCCTCCGAAGCGCTCAATCCCTCCGGCCTGGTACCACGGGTAGTAAGCACGTTGAAAGCACGCTTTCCCGAACTGGGTATCATTACCGACATCGCCCTCGACCCCTACACGAGTCATGGACAGGATGGATTGATCGATGACAGCGGTTATGTGATGAACGAGGAAACGGTGGCCGTTTTGGCTCAACAGGCTCTGGCGCATGCCCAAGCGGGCGCTGACGTGGTTGCACCATCGGATATGATGGATGGGCGCATAGGCGCAATTCGCACTGCGCTGGAGAGCCGCGGCTTCATTCATACCCGTATCCTTGCTTATTCCGCAAAATATGCCTCCAGTTTTTATGGCCCCTTTCGCGATGCCGTTGGCTCGGCCGCCAATCTAGGGGCTGGAAACAAATACACCTATCAGATGGACCCTGCCAACTCGGATGAAGCATTATGGGAAGTGGGACTGGATCTGGAGGAGGGTGCGGATATGGTCATGATCAAGCCAGGGCTGCCCTACCTCGACATCGTCCGGCGCATCAAGGAGCGCTTCGGCGCGCCCACCTTCGTTTATCAGGTGAGCGGCGAGTATGCGATGCTGAAAGCAGCCGGGCAAAACGGCTGGCTGGATGAAAAGGCCTGTGTGCTTGAAGCGCTGCTTGCCTGCAAGCGCGCGGGAGCCGATGGCATTCTGACTTATTACGCCATGGAAGTGGCTGAATGGCTGAAGCAGCGGTAAGCTTTGCGCTATCCGAAACGAACTGCCTCTGCTGCGCCCTGTCCCGCCCGGCCAGTGATGAAACCCTTGAAACCTATCATCTCGGGCATTTCGTCAAATATTCCAAGTCTCAGCAGCGTTACGCCGCGAGGTCAGGAGCATCGCCTTTGTGCAGGGTTGCTCCTTCACGAGTCGTTGACAAAGAAACTCGTAGCGCTTCAGGTATGAAGCACATATCTTGATGCCGATGTAGCCTTTCGATTTCAAGACAACTGCCGTAATCTTGATTTTTTAATTCGACAGAAAGTCGTTTATGATGTCCTCCACCGACCTGATCGTGATATCTATCGGATCCTCCTCCTCGGGAGGAAGCTGCTCCTCCATGAAGTATTCCTCCAGTGTCGCGCCATTGCCCCTCAGGCCGGTTTCCGGATTGATCCTGGCGGTTGTGATACCACTCGGAGGGGAATAGGAGGCGACCGGTACACCTTTCAACGCCTTGTCCATGTAATTCATCCAGATGGGGAGCGCCGCCCGACCGCCGGTTTCATTGTCTCCCATCGATTTCGGGTTATCGAAACCGATCCAGGCAATGGCGACCAGATCGGGCTGATATCCGCAGAACCAGGCGTCGACATAATTACTGGTAGTACCGGTTTTACCAGCCAGATCGTTACGGCCCAACTGTTTCGCTCTGGTTGCGGTTCCGCGCTGCACCACGTCCCGCATCATGCTCGACATGAGAAAGGCATTGCGTGGATCGATAATCTGCTTGGCGTTTTCACCTGCCAGCAGGGGTTTCGGTTGTTCCACGATATTGCCGTTGACATCCTCTACGCGTTGTATGAGATAAGGGGATATCAGAAATCCGCCATTGGCGAATGCAGCGTAACCTACCGCCATCTGCATCGGGGTGACTGAACCTGCGCCGAGCGCCATCGCAAGGTAGGCTGGGTGCTGCTTGGGATCAAAACCGAAGCGTGTCACATAATCCTGCGCGTACTGAACGTCGATTGCCTGCAGAATGCGAATGGATACCAGATTCTTTGATCTCGCCAGCGCTTCACGCATGCGCAACGGCCCATCATACCTGTCCCCGAAATTTCGAGGATCCCACTGATCGCTCCCCGTTTCTTCGGCCGTAAACGAAAGCGGAGCATCATTGATGACAGTGGCCGGTGTGAAGCCTTTTTCCAGAGACGCGGAATAAATGAATGGCTTGAAGCTGGAGCCGGGCTGGCGCCATGCCTGAGTAACGTGGTTGAACTGGTTGCGGTTGAAATCAAACCCCCCCACCAGGGCGCGGATTGCCCCATCATGGGGATTAATGGCAACCAGCGAGGCCTCTACCTGCGGCAGCTGTGTAATCTCCCAGGCGCCTTTTTCGTTTTTGTGGACACGGATCAGGGAGCCTGGCCGAATAACCTGCTGGTTGGCAGCAGGTTTGGCAGCCAGAAATTGCTGCGCGAATTTGAGCCCGTCGCCCTTGATTTCGATGATCTCGCCGCCTTTGAGGTACGCCTTGACCCGCTTCGGGTTGGCCTCCAGCGCCACCGCGGCAAGAATGCCATCGCTGTCAGTCACCTCCTGCAAGGCTTCCTCGAGTACCTCTTCCCGCTTCAAGTCCTGCGCCGGCAGCTTTATGACCGCTTCCGGACCGCGATAACCGTGCCGGTTATCATAGTCCAGCACACCCTGGCGTACCGCGTTATAAGCGGCTTCCTGATCGAGAAAACGGATAGTGGTATAAACCTTGTAACCTCTTGTGTACGCATCCTCGTGGTGGTGCTGATACATGGCCTGGCGCGCCATTTCTGCGACGTAATCCGCCCGCAGAGCGTATTCCTGAGATTCCCGCTTGATTTGCAGCGGTTGTTTTTCCGCTTGTTCGAACTCCTCGTTCGGGATGTAGCCCAGCTCACGCATGCGCCGGAGCACATATACCTGCCGCGCCCTCGCACGTTGCGGATTGACGACCGGATTGAAGCGCGAAGGCGCTTTGGGGAGTCCCGCGAGCATCGCGGCTTCGGCCAGATTGATCCTGTTCAGGCTTTTACCGAAGTAAACCTGAGCGGCAGCGGCAAAACCGTACGAACGCTGACCGAGGTAAATCTGGTTGAAATAGAGTTCGAGAATCTGGTCCTTGCTTAAACTGTGTTCGATCTTGAATGCAAGCAGAGCTTCGCTGAATTTACGGTTCAGTGTTTTTTCCTTTGTCAGGAAAAAATTTCGTGCTACCTGCATCGTGATGGTACTGGCACCCTGACGCAGGCCTCCGGAGGTGAAATTGGAATAAGCGGCACGCAATATGCCCGTATAGTCTACCCCGCCATGCTGATAAAACCGGTCGTCTTCAGCAGCCAGAATTGCCTGCTTCAGTCGCAGCGGAACTGAATCGATTTTGACAACCTGGCGTCGTTCTTCTCCAAATTCGCCGATCAGGATGCCCTCCGCGCTATATACGCGTAACGGTACCTTGGGCCGATAGTCTGTCAAAGCATCGAGCGAGGGCAAGGCACGGATAGTCACCAATGCTGCGAAACCGAAAATCAGAGCCGCGATGACACTCAATGCAAAAAGCGCGGCCAAAGGGTAAACCCACCACCGCCACCGCGCTAGCATATGAGTAGGTTCTTGCAGAGAAAGGTTAAGACAGGCATGGGCGTTCTATAAAATAACACTACGTTTTATGTAAGGCACAGCAATCGCTCGGAGAGCATTGGCAGGGCATTTTGAAAGATTTTTCGGAAAATGCAAGGCCTGCGATCCAGTTTCTTACGAGATGGGGGAAAAAACTGCGGGATTTTTTGTCAGGGCGACCAGTACGATGTAAATAAATACGAATTGGGCTGCGATGCAGGCCAGTATTTTTGCCTTGCGCGTTTTTCCAAATCTTAGCGCCATCATGCCCAGACCGACATACAGCAGCAACCCGATGACCTTGGCGCTGAGCCAGGAGTCATGTATCGGATCCTGTTGAATACGGATAGCCAGCACGACAGCACTCGCAAGCAGTACTGTATCCACTATATGCGGTGTGATTTTTACCCAGCGTCGTTTCAGGCCAGCAGATCCCTGGATCATCCAGATGCTGCGCAATGAAAACAAAAGATAGCTTATTATAACGCTGCCGACATGGATCATTTTTATTGCTGCATAACTCATGCCTATCCTCCCTGCAGCATCCAGCCGTGGCTGCCGGCTACTGCCCCGGCAACGGTAACGAGACTCAAGCTCAGCAATATCCGGTGCATCCGCTGAGCCAGCGCGAAAGTCTTCGCGGGATCGCGTTGAAACATTTTTGCCTTCTGCCTGCGAAATACCAGGGGTTCCACTATGAACAGCATCAAGGTGAAGATCAGCCACACGGCAACCATGGCGTGCATCCACCAGAAGCGGAACTCGGTAAAACGATGCCAGGCGTCGAGAACATGCACCATGTAGAAGCCGCTCAGACCCACGATCAGTGTTGTCCAGCGCGCCTGGGGAGCAAAACGGTTTTCGATGCGACTGAAAAATTCCGTCCGCTCGGTTGCGGATTTCATTTTCGCCATAATGGGAAACAGCACCACCGTCACCATGGCAACCCCCCCGATCCACAGCACAACTCCCAGGACATGCAGCACTCTGGCAAATGCGAATTCATTCATCAGGTTTTCCCTTCCGTTATTCCCGAGCTAAGACTTCCCGTGTAAATATTAAGTTCTGGCACTGACTGCATTTGTATGTTTTCGATATCCGTTCCGGTATCCTCGAATTTCATGCCGGCGTTCCGGCAATATGCTGATGAAGTATCGAAACCTGCAACGCGACGTCCGTGTTGCATCAATCCAGCGCCTGTGCACCGAATGCCTCACAGCCTGCAAGGTCGGATTCGCGACAGCGGGGAAGTTGTTTCGAGAGTTCGCGTAATGCAGTCCGCAGACCTTCTTCCAGGACGGGATGATAAAAAGGCATGCGCAGCATGTCATGCACGGTGAGTGAGCGGCCGATTGCCAGTGCCAGAAGGTGCGCCATGTGCTCCGCATCGGGACTGCACATTTCAGCTCCGAGCAGCCTGCCGCTGACCGGTTCGGCGTAAATGCGCAGAATGCCTTCGTTACGTTGCGCCATGCGTGCCCGGCTCTGGCGTTCGAAATGCACCTCTCCCGCCAATGTTCCGCTGGCGAGAGAGGCATGTTTTTTACCGACGATGGCTATGCCGGGATCAGTAAACACGATCGCAAGTGGCGTGCGACGCTCAAAGTGAATGGGAGCGGGATGGGTGGCATTGATTCCTGCAATGTGGCCCTCGTCCGCTGCCTCATGCAATAGAGGTACCATGCCGCTTACATCTCCTGCCATGAAAACCGGCAGGTCCGCTATCTGCATGGTATGGGGATCGACAGGGGGCAGCCCTCTTTCATTCAACTGGATGCCCAGCGTCTCCAGCCCCAGGTTCTCGATATTAGGCCTGCGGCCCAGACTGGCAAGAACAGCATCGGCTGCGGTTTCCTGTGCCCCGGCACGCACACGCATATCTCCATCGGCCACCCGGAGGTCGGCCTGCCCGCCCAGATGCACCCTGAACTCGTCTGCAAGAAGCTCTGCCGCAACCGCATTGACCTTCGGATCGCTCAAACCGGCGATGGTGTCGCTTTTACTGAATGCCGTTACCTCGATTCCCAGCCGCGCAAGCGCTTGAGCCATTTCCACCCCTACCGCCCCCAGGCCTATGACCGCTACGCGATCGGGAAGTGTCTTCTGTTCGAATAACGTGTCAGTCGTCAGGATCTGCCTGTCGAGCGCAAGCCAGGAAGAAGGTACAAACGGTCGGGAGCCAGTGGCAATGATAATATTCCGGGCGCGCAATTCCCGCCCGTTTACCTCGAGCCTTCCTGTTTCAAGAAGACGCGCACGCCCCGAAATGGCCCGCTCTCCCAGCACTTCCGTCGCCTTGAGCGTGCTGGCGACAAAGTCATCCCGCAGCCGGCGCACACGTTTCAGGACAGCTGCGATATCCGGCGTGAGACAATCTGCTCCATGGATGCCGAATTCCTCAAAGGAGGTGCGGCGATGTAACGCCTTTGCGGCCTCGATCAGTGCCTTGGAAGGCATGCACCCGACGCGCGCGCAGACTGTCCCCCAGGGACCATCGTTGATAATGGCGAAATTGTCGGTTCGCTTCTTTACTTCCCTGAGAGCGGCCAACCCTGCGGTACCGGCGCCGATGATAATAACGTCGAAAGTTTCACTCACGAGGATTTCCTCTTCATCGAAATGTTGGACGAATTTTCATGTTTTCATGAGATGAAATCTCCTTCCTTGACTTGCGAGAACCATTTATCCAGGCAGGATAGCTCCCTGGCAGTCAGTTGTTCTGGTGAAGGGAAGGACGTGTTATTCAGTGGCGCCTGGTTTGGCAGTTATTATTTACGCGGGTGAGGTGCTGATTCAACCCGGTCAGCCTCTTTTCCGCTTTCCAGTCCGGTTCGTGCCGCCAGCCACTCGCGGGAAATCTTCTGTGCCTGCGCCAGTTGCTTGCTGCTGAGTGCGCGCATGACTTCATCCCTGGCTGCTATGGCCTGCTGAACGCCGGCGGCAGCCGCAAGATTCAACCATACGTAGCTTTGCATAGGGTCCGCAGGGAGGCCGTATCCATTGCGATAGATGAGGCCCAGTTCATATTGTGCGGGTCCGTAGCCTTGCTCTGCAGCCAGCTGGAGCCATTTTGCAGCTTCGGCAAAGTCCTGGAGTGCGCCGTTCCCCGTCAGATACAGCAGCCCGAGCTTGTACTGGGAATCCGCGTCTCCGTTAATCGCCGCCTCCTGATATAGCCGAACGGTAAAATGATGGTCCTCCATGGGATTTCGCGCAGGAGCGGAAGGAGTGATGCTTCCGGACGACTGGGGGATGTCATGAGTTCTGCGCGTTCCCGGTGCCGGGCTGCGGAGCGCTTCCTGATCATTCCGCGGTTTGCTGGTCGCGGGGACAGCAGAATCAACAGGATCCTGGGTTCCAGTTTCCGCGACAGATCCCATATAGGGATCTGTCATGTTGTGCTCTATGATCAGCCAGACCGTTGTAATCAGCAATGCGCCGATGAACAGCGCTCCCCCCAATGCAAGAAAGGCATTCGGATTTTTCACCCAGAAGCGCTCCTTGCATTGCCGGCAACGTACGGGTCGAAGGAACAGCATACCCAATGTCCGCTCGCCGGGACGCACGCGCGAATGGTGCGTTCTTTCGCTCCCGCACTTGATGCATTTTGGATACATGATATCGGGTGGGGTGACTGTCCTGCTTGAGGGGCTCATTGCGATGTTTGTACCTGTTTTTTTCCACAAGTCTAAATATTGCCTGTGCGAGCGTCAACCACCGAAACCGTGGTATCGCGGAACTGACGCCGCGGGGTTGTTTTCCGGGATAGAAAGCCCGGAAAAACCGCAGTACTTCAGCATTTGCAGTCCATCAGCTTTCCGCAACGAAGCCTGGTCCGGATTCTCACGCACGGCGGGATGATGACGACGTGTTTTGCGAGCAGATTTGCGCAGCCCGCAAGCCGACTAGATACCGGCTCCGCCATCGAACACTTCATTGCGTGTCTGTGCCTGGGAAATGATGCTGCCGGGAGGCACGCTGCGGGTGAGCCATACATTCCCGCCAATGGTCGAGCCTCGGCCGATGGTGATGCGTCCCAAGATCGTCGCGCCAGCGTAGATGACGACATCATCCTCGACGACGGGATGACGCAAATTGCCTTTTACCAGGGCCCCATGCTCATCCACTGGAAAGCGCTTCGCGCCGAGGGTGACAGCCTGGTACAGGCGCACATGCTCGCCGATGATGGCAGTCTCGCCGATGACCACGCCCGTGCCATGGTCTATGAAGAAGAATCCGCCGATTTGCGCACCGGGGTGGATTTCGATGCCGGTGGAAGAATGAGCAATTTCAGAAATCATTCTGGCGATCAAGGGCGCGCCCAGCCGGTGCAACTCATGCGCGAGCCTGTAGTAGGTAATGGCGGTAATTCCGGGATAGCATACCAGAACCTCATCTACGCTTCGTGCCGCCGGGTCTCCTTCATAGGCTGCCTGAATGTCGCTTTCAAGCAAACTGCGTATATGCGGCAGCCTTTGGGCAAAGGCTTGCGTAATTCCTGCTGCCCGCTCTCTCTCGGAATTGCCTGGCGCGTCCGCATCGCCAGCAAAGCGCAATTCACGGCGCACCTGCACCATCAATTCCCGCAGCGTTACATCGAGCGTGTGGCCTACATAATAATCAACGCTTTCATTGGTGAGATCGGGCATTCCCAGACGATTGGGAAACAGCACGGCTCCCAGTCCATCCGCAATGCCGACCAGCACCTTGCGGGAAGGAAGCTTGGGCGGCCTGTCGCGTCTCTGGCGGCTTTCCAGGGATTTGAGCCGCAGTGCGCGCAATTCGGACACCACGCCGCCAATTTCCAGCCCTGTTCGTTTCAATCGGAAATACTCCTTCATTTACATTTATTATCACATCCACCTGACTGTTCCTGAACAATCTCCCGAGCGTGCTTTTTAAACGTCCTCAAAAAGGCTGGAGCTCAGATAGCGTTCTCCTGAATCCGGCAGAACGACAACAATGGTTTTGCCGGCATTGTCCGCTCGCTTCGCATGGTTTAATGCGGCTGCAACCGCTGCGCCGCATGAAATCCCCGAGATAATGCCTTCTTCGCGCGCAAGACGACGTGCATAGCGAATCGCGTCTTCATTGCTGATCTGCTGTACATCATCCACGAGGGAGAGGTCCAGATTTGCAGGAATGAATCCTGCGCCAATTCCCGGAATTCGATGAGGTCCGGGTTTCAGTGGTTTGCCAGCCCGATGCTGCGTGATCACCGGGCTGGCGGCGGGCTCAACGGCGACTGAGATGATGGACTTTTTCTTCGTCCCCTTTATATATCGTGAAACACCGGTAATGGTGCCTCCCGTGCCCACGCCGGCAACAAAAATATCGATTGCCCCATCGGTATCGTTCCAGATTTCCGCCCCCGTAGTGCGTTCGTGAACGTCGGGGTTGGCCGGATTGGAAAATTGTTGAAGCAGGAGGTATCGGCCTGGATCGGAGGCAACGATTTCTTCGGCCTTTGCTACCGCACCTTTCATGCCCCGTGCGCCCTCGGTCAGCACCAGTTTTGCCCCGTAAGCGCCAAGCAGCTTGCGGCGTTCCAGACCCATGGTTTCAGGCATGGTCAATGTCAGTGGTATGCCGCGCGCAGCCGCGACAGAAGCAAGGGCGATGCCCGTATTGCCGCTGGTAGGTTCCACCAGTTCTATTCCGGCGCAAAGCAGTCCGCGACGCTCCGCGTCTTCGATCATTGCCGCGCCGATACGGCATTTTACAGAATAAGCGGGATTGCGGCTTTCGATCTTGGCCAGTACCGTTGCCAGAGCGCCATCCGTGATGCGATTGAGCCGGACCAAGGGCGTGCGCCCGATGGTCTGGGAATTATCTTTGAACCAGTGCGCCATTTTCAATGCCAATGCGTCCTTCCATACCCGGATGTCCGGGAGATACCGGCGATTCGAGGTGATCTGCTTCCCGGGAGCCAGTTGTGCTTATTATTTATTCGGAATTGGAGGTCGATTATAATAGCGGGTTTTATCGCCGGACTGGCTGTTTATCGATGAAGACAATCCCGATGAAGATAATCCTTATGGCAGCTTTCTTAAGGCAACATGTGAAGGCAGCGTGTGGAATTTATTGATCTGCCGGCAGTCAGGCGTGCGCAAGGCATCGTTCGTTTGCCGGGCTCAAAGAGCATTTCCAATCGAATTTTGTTGCTTGCCGCGCTGTCCGAGGGGGTAACCGATATATGCGGCCTGCTGGCTTCCGATGATACTGCCCGCATGCTCGATGCGCTTTCCGCTCTGGGTGTCTCCGTTCTTCAGATTGGTAACGGCCATTATCGCGTGCAGGGGGTGGGGAGCCGGTTTCCCCTTCGTTTTCCTGCAACGGAAGCGGATCTGTTTTTAGGGAACGCCGGTACCGTTTTCCGTCCATTGACAGCCGTGCTGGCCCTCGCTCAAGGGCACTACCGCCTGTCCGGCGTACCGCGCATGCATGAACGCCCCATTGGCGATCTGGTCGACGCCCTGCGTCAGGCAGGCGCGAATATCACCTATCTCGGGAAGGAAGGTTTTCCGCCGCTCCAGATCAAACCCGGGCAGATCCATCCTGGAGAAATAACGGTAAGGGGCAATGTATCGAGCCAGTTCCTTACTGCCCTGCTGATGGTGCTGCCTTTCCTGCGAGCGGGAAAGGATGTATTACCAGCCATTACCGTGACAGGGGAGCTGATTTCTCAACCCTACATCGATCTTACCCTCGCCTTGATGGCGCGTTTCGGGGTGCAGGTGGAACGGGAGGGCTGGCGGCGCTTCGCTGTCTCCGCAGACCAGCGCTATCGAAGTCTTCGTCAGGTATCCGTCGAGGGTGATGCATCCTCCGCCTCCTATTTTCTTGCAGCCGGCGCTGTCGGGGGAGGGCCCGTACGTGTCGAAGGCATAGGACGTGACAGTGTCCAGGGAGATATTCGCTTTGCCGAGGCGCTCGAGCAGATGGGGGCGGATATCAGGTTTGGCGATAACTGGATAGAAGCAGGGGCTCCCGTATCTGGTAGCCTGCGAGCAATCGATCTGGACTGCAACCATATTCCGGATGCAGCGATGACGCTTGCAGTGACAGCCTTGTTCGCGCAGGGGACTACCATCCTCAGGAATATCGCGAGCTGGCGGGTAAAGGAAACCGATCGTATTGCAGCCATGGCGCAGGAATTGCGCAAACTCGGCGCAGAAGTGGGGGAAGGATGCGATTTTCTGCAAATCACACCGCCTGCCGGGGAGTTGGTGGCAAATGCGGCTATTGATACCTATGACGATCATCGCATGGCAATGTGCTTTTCCCTCGCATCTTTTGGCGCGCCTGTTCGAATCAATGATCCCCAGTGTGTCTCAAAGACGTTTCCTGACTATTTCGAAAAATTTGCGGCCATCACCCATGCCGGTCCAGTCCAGGGTAAATTCGCCGCCCCGGGCGATTCTTTTGATATTTCATGAACGATAAGAATATTCAGGATATTCCCGTCATCGCAATTGACGGTCCTTCTGCTTCCGGCAAGGGCACCGTAGCGCAACGGGTCGCCGCAAAACTTGGCTTTCACTATCTGGACAGCGGCGCGCTGTACCGTCTGGCGGCGCTGGCCGCAATGCGATCGGGAATCGAACTTAAGGATGAACATGCGCTGAGCGAAGTCGCTGCACATCTGAATGTCGTTTTTGCAGGAGCGGAGATTCGCCTGAACAATGAAAGCGTCACGGATGCAATACGTTCGGAAGAATGCGGCAATGCGGCGTCCAGAGTAGCCGCTTATCCTCTCGTTCGCGCCGCGCTGCTGGAACGGCAGCGTGCATTCCGCCGGATTCCGGGGCTGGTAGCCGACGGCCGTGACATGGGATCGGTTGTGTTTCCCGCTGCCATTCTCAAAGTATTTCTCACCGCGACTGCTGAAACACGTGCTCAGCGGCGTTATAAGCAGTTGATGGAAAAAGGAATGGGTGCTAATATTGCCACCCTTTTGCAGGACATACGGGAGCGTGATGCGCGGGATTGCAATCGCAGTATTGCGCCATTGCAATTGGGCGTAGGGACACACTTGCTGGATACCACTTCACTCGACATCAACCAGGCGGTAGATCGCGTATTGAGTCTGTACGCTGAAATTTCTGCAAAAGGACCCGCTTGAGTATGTCGCGTAGAGAGGTTCTATCCGTCAAATCCTGTAAGCCTGCCCTCGCTTGGCTGCAAGCCTCCTGAATGACAGGAACACGTAAAAAATCCGTTCCCCGGGCCATTTGTGTTTTTTCATATTCAATCGCATCGAATGCCGGGCAGCTGGATTCAGGATGAACCAGAGCAGGAAGTGCAGTTGAACCCGGATATTTCGAATGTCCGGGCAGATGAAACGTCGGTAATACGTAATACGAGCTACGAGCGCTGCCATATCATATCGTTATGGGCTCTCAGAAAAAAGAGAACCCTCAGGGCAGTTATTATTAACTTTAACCCCATGAAAACCTGCCGGCTTTGATGGGACCCACATCAGGTGTTTTTACAATGGCTACTGTTTCCCCCGCTGTCGATTCTTCCGAAAGTTTTGCAGCGTTATTTGAAGAAAGTCTTTCCCGCCAGGAAATGCGTATCGGTGAAGTCATCACCGCACAGGTCGTCCGGGTCGATTACAACATCGTAGTCGTAAACGCCGGACTCAAATCAGAGAGTTTCATCCCCGTCGACGAATTCAAGAACGACAAGGGCGAAGTTGAAGCCAAGCCCGGCGATTTCGTCAGCGTCGCCATCGAGGCGCTGGAAGATGGCTATGGCGAAACCCGTCTGTCACGGGACAAAGCAAAGCGCCTTACCGCCTGGCACGATCTGGAAGCTGCGATGGAGAACGGCGCCATCGTATCGGGTGTCGTGAGCGGCAAGGTCAAAGGTGGATTGACTGCCATGATCAATGGCATTCGCGCCTTTCTGCCCGGCTCGCTGGTGGACATCCGGCCAGTCAAGGATACGACTCCTTACGAAAACAAGGAGATGGAATTCAAGGTTATCAAGCTTGACCGGAAGCGAAACAACGTGGTGGTGTCTCGCCGCGCTGTGCTGGAAGAAACCCAGGGCGCCGACCGCCAGACGTTACTCGCCAATCTGACCGAAGGCGCCATCGTCAAGGGTATTGTCAAGAATATCACCGATTACGGCGCATTCGTGGATCTGGGAGGCATAGACGGTTTGCTCCACATTACCGATCTTGCATGGCGACGGGTGAAGCATCCCTCCGAAGTCATCAGCGTGGGTGATGAAGTAACCGCGAAAGTCCTCAAATTCGATCAGGAAAAAAACCGCGTCTCGCTGGGCATGAAGCAATTGACGGAAGACCCGTGGGTAGGGTTGTCGCGGCGTTATCCTCCCCATACCCGCCTGTTCGGCAAGGTCAGCAATCTTACCGATTACGGTGCATTTGTTGAAATCGAGCAAGGCATCGAAGGCCTCGTGCACGTCTCGGAGATGGATTGGACCAACAAGAACGTGTACCCGTCCAAAGTGGTGCAATTGGGCGATGAAGTGGAAGTGATGATTCTTGAGATCGATGAGGAACGGCGGCGCATCTCGCTTGGCATGAAGCAGTGCAAAGTGAATCCGTGGGAAGATTTCGCCATGAATCATCAAAAAGGCGACAAGGTGCGTGGCCAGATCAAATCCATTACGGATTTCGGCGTCTTTATCGGATTGCAAGGCGGGATAGACGGGTTGGTGCATCTTTCCGATCTTTCCTGGAATCAGCCGGGCGAAGAAGCCGTGCGCAATTACAAGAAGGGTGACGAGGTCGAGGCAGTCGTGTTGTCCATCGATGTGGAGCGCGAGCGCATCTCTCTTGGCATCAAGCAACTGGAAGGTGATCCCTTCAATAGCTTTGTCTCGGTTCATGACAAGAACAGCATTGTCAAAGGTACGGTAAAGTCGATTGATGCGAAGGGTGCCGTGATTTCACTCGAGAATGATGTCGAAGGCTACCTGCGCGCCTCAGAAGTGTCGCGCGACCGGGTTGAGGACATTCGCTCTCATTTGAAGGAAGGTGATGCGGTCGAGGCGATGGTCATTAACGTCGATCGCAAAAACCGCGGTATTAATCTTTCCATCAAGGCAAAGGATATGGCTGAGGAATCCGATGCGATGCAGAAGGTGGCAGGTGACGCATCCGCCAGCGCGGGAACCACCAGTCTGGGTGCTTTGCTCAAAGCCAAGATGGATGTTAAGAATACGGAACAATAAAGGGCGTCATGACAAAGTCTGAACTGATCGCGAGGCTTGCGGCTCGCTATCCTCAACTGGGAACAAAAGATGCCGAGCTGGCAGTCAAGGTTATACTTGACGCGATGGCGAAGAGTTTGTCACAGGGGCAGCGTATTGAAATTCGCGGATTCGGCAGTTTCGATCTGAACTATCGTCCTCCGCGTGTCGGGCGCAATCCGAAATCGGGAGAAAAAGTCCGGGTACCGGAAAAATACGTCCCTCATTTCAAGGCAGGAAAGGAAATGAGGGAGCGGGTGGATCAGAAAAACTGAAAAACGCGAATCGAACGGATGGATATAATGGCGGCATGATTGAAAGTCATGCCGCTTTTTTTATGCAGGTGAGACGCGTTCACCCGATTGCCTGCGCGCTGTCATCCTGGTTTGAGCAATGCTCCTGATGTCAACGCGAGTTCTTTTCCGGAAAAATTGATCATGCGTTATCTGATATGGTTCCTGCGGATTGTGCTGTTTCTCCTCCTGCTGGGCTTTGCCGTGAGAAATGTCGAACCGGTAACGCTTTATTATTACTTCGGTTATGAATGGACAGCACCGCTGGTACTGGTAATATTGTTTTTCTTTGCGCTCGGGGTGGCGCTTGGCGCAGCAGGCTGCCTCGCCATCGTATTCCGGCAAAGACGGCAACTTGCCTCATATCGGAGAAAATACGACGTCCCGGACGTTCATCTGTAAATCAACTGTACTTTCCTGTGATTTCCGTTCCCGATAAATTGCATATGAACGATCCCCGTGTCATCGTCGCCCTGGATTTTCCGGATTCAAGGTCCGCACTCAATCTCGTAGCCCGTCTGGATCCCTCGCTATGCCGGCTTAAAGTCGGCAAAGAACTTTTCACCGCTGCCGGGCCGCAGCTGGTGGAAAAGATGATGGATAAAGGCTTCGAGATCTTCCTCGATCTGAAATTCCATGACATTCCCACAACGGTGGCAAATGCGTGCAGGACAGCCGCAGCCCTGGGGGTGTGGATGATGAACGTGCATGCGCTGGGGGGAAGAAGAATGCTGGCAGCAGCGCGTGAGGCTGTGCCGCCGGGCTCAGCGAGGCTCATCGCAGTGACACTGCTGACCAGCATGGATCAGAGCGATCTCGATGAGGTGGGGCTGAAGGGCGACCCACAGGACGTGGTGCAGCGTCTTGCATCGCTCACGCGGGATTGCGGCCTGGATGGAGTCGTATGTTCCGCGCTCGAAGCGTCCAGACTGAGGAAGGCGATGGGTGCGGATTTCTGTCTGGTCACGCCGGGAATACGACCGGCCGATAGTTCTCCGGACGAACAGCGGAGGATATCAACCCCCCGTCAGGCAATCGAGAACGGCGCGAGTTATCTTGTTATTGGCAGACCTATTACCCAGGCGACCGAACCAGTGTCGATGCTGAGGCAGTTGAACAGGGATATCGAGGGCGTCAAAGCTATCAGTCACTTCGACAATCCCTGAGAGAGATGAAGCCTGTTCCCGGAATCTGTCGAAGGGCTTGCTGATTCAGGAAAAGATCGTTATCTATTTCGTCCGCAAGTCGGATCTGGCTTCGCATTTTTTCTTTCGATTTATCCGGCTACCCTCGAAGTCCCCCCAGAGTTTATTTTTATTTGATTTTGCATGCTTTGCCATCCTGGTAGTGGCAGGTTCAAGCCAGTTATCAAATTCGGCAGTATTGAGATCGAAGCGTCTGTATTCGTTTTTCATATAACGTTCTCCACGAAAGAAACTGTCGGATAAAGTAGCAAAATAGCAGTTACTGAACGTTTTCAATCGATGCCTTGCGCGAATCGCAAACCGGAACGGGGCCAATTGGAACCCGCTCTGCGATAAGATGAAATAATCTCCTACAGTTTGACTACGCGCTCTGTTCGCTTTCCCACATAGGGTCGGATCGAGCAGGCGCTGACAGTTTTTGCGCCGCGACAGATTTTTTCTGTCGGGAAGCATGGGTAACGCCGTACTCTAAATGAAATGGATGAAAGGCTGTCGAACCAGGCAGCAGGCCTGGCATGATGAGAGGCGCGTTTTGCGGTTTGCTATGTTATATTCCACCGCTACAAAAAGTCGCATTGACCCTTTGTGAAGGTGGGCGTAGAGTTAGATTCAGGGGAATGCTTGAATTCGATTTCACTGATTTCAAGCGTATTCCCTCTCTAACGTGGAGGATATCGTTATGTCCGACTATCATCTCCTCCCGGTCCAGCGTCTCACGGGCGCTGTACGGGTGGCAACGCCAGCCCAGCCTGAACCGGTAACTCTGACATCACCCGCGCTCGCCGTAATGACCGACTTACGGCATATTCCGGCCGCTGTAATCGAGCCGGATGTGACCATGGAGTCGGCTAATGCTTATATGATGCTGCGCGGAATACGGTCTCTGCTTGTATTGAATGGGGACAAGCTTCTCGCAGGCATTATCACGGCGACCGATATTCTGGGGGAAAAACCGCTGCGTTTCGTTCAGGAAAGGTGCGTCAAGCACAATGAAATTCTTGTTTCCGACATCATGACCCCTTTGGATCGCCTGGAAGCGATTCACATGTCAGAAATCCAGCATGCAAAAGTCGGAAATATCATCGCCAGTCTGTGTGACACCGGCCGGCAGCACACCTTGGTAATAGAGAATGGCGTGGATGCCAAGCCTGCCGTTTGCGGAATTTTTTCCCTGACGCAAATCGAAAAGCAGCTCGGGACCATCATTCCTTCAGTGGAAATTGCCAGGACCTTTACTGAAATAGAGGCAGCACTCGCGGCCGGCTGATGTCTTCAATTCGGTGAGCAAACGGTACAAACGTCATGCCGGCTTTCGCCGGCATGACGTTCAAAGCATGCCATTGTTGGCTTGAACTGGTTCCGGGGCGCTTTTCCGGATACTTAAGCGCCGCATGATGCGCGCTCGATGCGCACGCCCACTTTCTTCACACCGCGAATCGCACTGAGTTTCGCTACGCTTACCTTGATCCACGGGGATTTGAATTCGAGCAGGATGGTCTGCGCGATATGCTCGGCCAAGGCTTCAAGCAGGGAAAAATGCCTTTCGGAAAGGACTTCGTGAATGCGCTGCACAATAAGGGCATAATCCAGCGCGTCCTCGAAATTATCGGTCTGACAGGCGCGGCTTCCAGGCAATGCGATCTCCAGATCGAGCTGGATCGTCTGCGCAACTTTGAGTTCCCACGGGTAAATGCCAATCAGCGTTTTAACTTTGAGTTCATGCAGGAAGATAGTATCCATTGTTAAGCATTGAAGCCCGGCGAGCAACATTGCCGAAGCTGTTTTTGAAGTAGAATCAGCAGGGGATTTTATTCTATTTACCAAGATGACGCTGATAGCTTTGGTTCTGCCCGCATATTTGCTGGGGTCGATTTCCTTTGGCCTGCTGGCGAGCCGGTTTTTTCAACTGCCTGATCCGCGCACGTACGGCTCAGGCAACCCCGGCGCCACGAACGTCCTTCGATCCGGGAAAAAATCCGCAGCGATATTTACATTGCTGGGGGACGCAGGCAAAGGCTGGCTTGCGGTTGCGCTGGCGGAGTATTATGCACCCTTTTTGGGCCTGGGTAACGAGGCAGTTGCGGCAACGGCCCTGGCGGTTTTTCTAGGCCACCTGTTTCCCGTGTTTCTGCATTTCAGGGGTGGGAAGGGAGTGGCAACCGCGCTGGGAATACTGTTGGGATTCAATCCCTGGATGGGATTGCTTGCGGTCACAATCTGGCTCGCAGTAGCGGTGATCTGGCGTTTTTCATCGCTGGCGGCAATAGCGGCAGCAGGCCTGGCGCCACTCTATGCCTTGTTTTTTCTCGGTTTCGAAGCGCGCACCCTTGCTGTTTTCAGCATGTCCCTGCTGCTTATCTGGCGGCATAAGTCAAATATCGCCAGCCTGATCGCTGGCAGGGAATCGCGTATTGGCAAGCGCAGCGACTCCTGAGGGGTGCTGCGCAACCTGCCTTTCCGGTTATTTTGTCCGCCGAGCAGAGCAAGCGCAGAAGCCCGAGAGCATCTTATGCATCCGGGCCGATTTCCTGCATTTCCAGATCCCACCGGGGGTTTATCGTAAACCTGCCGGGCTTTAAATCCTCGGTTTCTCCAGGTTCCAGGCCAGATTCCATACGCATCGCCCCTGCAAATGCGATCATCGCACCGTTATCGGTGCAGAATTCGAGTTTCGGATAATATACCGTAGCGCCAATCATTTCCGCCCTGCGGTCGAGATTGCTTCTCAGCCGGCGGTTTGCTCCCACCCCGCCGGCTACCACCAGTTGGGTAAGTCCTGTTTTTGCAAGGGCCGCAAGCGATTTCTCGGTCAGCACTTCGACCGCTGCCTCCTGGAAAGCCTGTGCGATCGCGCCCCGACTCTGCGGCGTCATCTCGTGTTTGTTCACCAGTGTCAATACGGCCGTTTTGAGGCCACTGAAGCTGAAATTGAAATCGCCGCTATGGAGCATGGGGCGCGGAAGCTCAAAGCGCGGGGATTGGCCTGTCCGGGAAAATTCATCCGCCAGCCGGGAAAGCGCAGGGCCCCCTGGATAACCCAGCCCAAGCAGCTTGGCCGTTTTGTCGAAAGCTTCTCCTGCCGCATCATCCACCGTTTCGCCAAGCAACCGATATTGCCCCAGGCCGGTCACTTCCATCAGTTGCGTATGGCCGCCTGATACGAGCAGCGCCACGAATGGAAAAACAGGGGCAGGGTCGGAGAGCAGAGGAGATAAAAGATGACCTTCGAGGTGGTGAATCCCGAGCACGGGAACCTTGAGCGCAAGGCCAAGCGCGGCTGCCACGCTTGCGCCTACCAGCAATGCACCCGCGAGTCCCGGACCCCGAGTGTAGGCGATGGCATCCAGGTCTTGCAGTGTGAGGCTGGCTTCGGCAAATATCTGCCGGATGAGGGGCAGCAATCGCCTGATGTGATCGCGGGAGGCAAGTTCCGGAACCACTCCGCCATATTCCCCGTGCATTTCGGTTTGTGAATATAGCGCATGGCTCAGTAAACCCTGCCGGGTGTGATAAAGCGCGACACCCGTTTCGTCGCAGGAGGTTTCAATACCGAGTACAAGCAATTGAGGCAGAGAGAATCAGATTCTTTACAGGAGTTTTTAGGGATTGTTACTTGTTATATAATAGCGGGCTGTCTATATTAGACGAAGGCAGTTGTCACTTTTTTATTGATCAACATTTTCAGGAAAGGAACCACATCTTCATGACCACTATTAAAGTCAAGGAAAACGAGCCCTTTGAAGTCGCAATGCGCCGCTTTAAGCGCACGATAGAGAAAACGGGCCTGCTTACGGAATTGCGTGCCAGGGAATTTTACGAAAAACCGACCGCTGAGCGCAAGCGAAAGCTGGCGGCGGCAGTAAAACGCACTTACAAGCGCCTGCGCAGCCAGTTGCTTCCACCGAAACTTTACTAGTTCAAGTCAGTCAAAAAATAAACAGTTATCCGTAAATCTCTGTAAATTGCGTTCGCCGCCGTGAGTCTGAAACAGCAAATAACCGAAGATATGAAAGCCGCGATGCGAGCGGGGGATGCGCGGCGGCGTGATGCCATCCGGCTGTTGCAGGCTGCAATAAAGCAGCGTGAGGTGGATGAGCGCAAGGAGCTGGATGATGCGGCCGTCATTGCCGTTATCGAAAAAATGCTCAAGCAGCGCAGGGATTCCATTGTCCAATATGAAGCAGCTCACCGGCAGGATCGCGCGGATGCAGAGAAATATGAAATGGAGGTGCTGCAGTCCTACATGCCTCAGGCGTTGAGCGATACCGAGGTGGAATATGCTGTCGCTGAAGCGATTTCCGCTGCCGGCGCCAGGGGACAACAGGATATGGGGCGGGTAATGGCGCTGCTCAAGCCCAGGCTTTCCGGGCGGGCGGATATGAGCAAAGTATCTGCTCTGGTCAGGACCAGGCTCGCCGTCTGACACATCGCTTGCGGCCTCATTGAGGTAGCGGACTTCAATTGCAGGTGCTGCGTGTATCAAAAGTGGGGTGCTCTTTTCTCACAAGCGGGTTTCAAGTGAGTTTTCTGTCCGCGCTCCACTCTCCATATGCTTGTCTGATCTGTCATAGATGATTTCACAATCATTCATTCAGGAACTGCTCGACCGGACAGACATTGTCGATGTCATCGAGCGCGATGTGCCCCTCAGGAGAGCAGGTGCGAACTATAGCGCCTGCTGCCCGTTTCATAGTGAAAAAACCCCCTCCTTCACGGTAAGCCCCACCAAGCAGTTTTACCATTGTTTCGGTTGCGGTGCCCACGGTAATGCCATTGGCTTCGTGATGGAATACGGCGGCATGCATTTCGTGGAAGCCGTGAATGAACTTGCGGCCCGAGTCGGGCTCCAGGTCCCCGTGCAACAAGCTGAAACGAGGCCAGGGTCTCAACCAGATTCTGCACAGACAAAACCGCAAGGAACAGAGGGAGCAGATGGAACAGAATACTCCCCGGGTGCGCTGCTTGAGGCAATGAAGGTTGCTGCGCGTTTTTACCGGGAGCAACTCAAGCTTTCAAAAAATGCGATCGACTATCTGAAGCAGCGTGGCCTGACGGGCGCAACCGCTGCGCGTTTTGGTATCGGATATGCTCCTGCGGGCTGGCAGAACCTGCATGCTCCATTCTCCAGGCAGCCGGAGAATGCCGGGAAACGCCTGCTGGTACAGGCCGGATTGATGGTCGAGAGCGACGGGGGCAAGTGTTATGACCGGTTTCGCGATCGCATCATGTTTCCCATCGTCAATCTCAAAGGGATGATTGTCGGATTTGGTGGCAGAGTGCTGGAGAAGGGGGAGCCCAAGTATCTCAATTCCCCGGAAACGCCTCTGTTCCAGAAAGGCCGCGAACTCTACAACCTCTTTGGCGCCCGGCGGGCAATCCGGGAAGCGGGAAAGGTTATCGTGGTGGAGGGCTACATGGATGTAGTGGCTCTTTCCCAGCATGGAATCGAATACGCGGTGGCTACCCTGGGCACTGCCACCACGCCTTACCATATCCAGAAGCTGCTGCGGCAGACGGATAATATCGTCTTTTGCTTTGATGCAGACAGCGCTGGAAAAAAAGCGGCCTGGCGCGCGCTGGAGGACAGCCTCGCACAGCTTGCCGACGGCAAGAGCATCAGTTTTCTTTTCCTGCCGGAGGGGGAGGATCCTGACAGTTATATCCGCACCCATGGCAGGAGCGCCTTCGAAAAACTGCTTGAACAAACATTACCCCTGTCTGTTTTTCTTTTCAGGGAACTGTCTGCGCGAGCCGACCTCAAAAGTAGCGAGGGCCGTGCCAAGCTGGTGCAGGATGCCAAACCCTTGCTGGCGCGAATCGCCGCACCCGGACTTGCATTGATGCTGGTGAAGCGATTGACGGAGATCAGTGGCCTGAGCGAGCAGGAACTGGAGGGTATTTTGAAGATCAGACGGGTTACCGCTTTTCCGGTCCGTGAAAAGCCTTCCCGTCCGAAGCCTGTTTCTCCCTACGAATGGCTGCTCCAGGTATTGTTGTACAACCCTGCCTGCATTGAGAAGCTGGACAGGGATCTGCTCACCTATAACCAGGAATATGAGAAAGAAATAGCAGCGCTTGCGGCACTGGTTGAATTTATCGACGCTCACCCCCATATTGGAGGAAGTACGTGGATACCTTTGACGATTGCTCATTTTCGTAACAGCCCCCATCGTCCCCTGCTTGAACAGGCAGTAAGCAAAACACTTGGCTGGGACGGCGAGATCGACCTGGAAGCGGAATTTGCAGGAGCGATGGCGCGATTACATGAAATGAAGCGCAAGCAACGCATGGCAGTGCTGCACAATAAATCCCTGAGCGCCCTTACCCTTGAGGAAAGACAGGAGCTTCAGCGAATGGCGATGCCATGAAGTGGAACTGTCAGTTGTGGCATGAAGAATGCAAGCATGTTCTGATATAATGGAAAAATTTTACTTTTCAGCGGAAAGAACTCGGAAAAGGGCGTGGTCAAACCAGGGCCGGGGCGCAAGTCCAGATGGCGGTAAGAGCAAAGACGGCTGTGTCTGCCGAAATTTCGGGTCAACCTGAGGGCGAGGTTCGGATGGCAATCAAGGAATCTGAAGATATGAAGAAGCTGTTGAGAGCGCAGGCGAAAGAAGCAGCAGCAAAAGAACTGACGGGGGCGGATGAAGAAATGTTCGAAAATGACAGTGAAACGGAAACAGATTCAATGGCTAAAGCTCCGGAGCAGGTGACCGAGATTGCGAAGGCGGTGATAGCGGCAAAAGAACCTGTCCTTGCCAATGGCAAGCTCGCAAGATCAAAGGCAGGCCGGGAAGGAAAAAACTCCCAGGCCAGGGATCCGGAAAAAGCTGTTGCCTCGCAGGAGCTCGAGGCGCGCCGCCTGCGTCTCAAGAACCTGATCGTGCAGGGCAAGGAGCGCGGCTATCTCACTTACGCCGAAATCAATGATCATCTCCCCGACGACATGCTCGACGCGGAGCAGATCGAGAATATCATCAGCATGATCAATGACGTCGGGATTTCCGTTTATGACGAAGCGCCCGATGCGGAAACGCTGCTCATGTCTGAAACCGCGCCTACCGTGGCCGACGAGGATGTGGTGGAAGAAGCGGAAGCCGCGCTTTCCACCGTGGATTCGGAGTTCGGACGCACAACCGACCCTGTCCGGATGTATATGCGCGAAATGGGGTCGGTGGAACTGCTGACGCGCGAGAGCGAAATCGAAATCGCAAAGCGTATCGAGGACGGCTTGAAGCACATGATCCAGGCGATTTCCGCCTGTCCGACAACCATAGCCGCAATTCTCGAACTCGCCGATAGAGTGTCGAAAGACGAGATGCGTGTCGATGAACTGGTGGATGGGTTGCTCGATCCCAGCACGGAAGAAATTATCAGCGAAGAGATTTCCGATGAATCCCTGGAACAGGAATTGGACTCCGACACAGGAGAAGACGAGGATGTCACGGCCGTCGCAAATGCCAATCTCCTCAAGCTGAAAAATGACGCGCTGGAGCGTTTTGAAGTGGTTCAAAAGGCTTATGACGAGATGCAGAAGGTGCTCGAAAGGAAAGGGTCGGGCAACAAAGCTTATAAAGACATCCAGGAGCAGGTTTCATCCGAGCTGATGGCTATCCGCTTCTCTGCCAAAATGGTTGAACGGCTGTGCGATACGCAACGCGCGCTGGTGGATGAAATGCGCGGTTACGAGCGAAAAATAATGGAGCTTTGCATAAGCAAGGTGGGAATGACGCGTAACCATTTCATCAAGGCTTTCCCCGGTAACGAGAGCAACCTGAACTGGGTAGATGAGGAGATTGCGCTCGGCAAGCCCTACAACGCAACGCTGGAACGTTATCGTCCCGAGATCGTGGAACAGCAACAGAACCTGCTGGCACTGCAAAAGCAGGTCGGTATTCCCTTGAAGGAGCTCAAGGAAATCAACCGCCGCATGTCCACGGGCGAGGCGAAAGCGCGCCGCGCCAAACGTGAAATGACCGAAGCGAATTTGCGGCTGGTGATTTCCATCGCCAAAAAATACACCAATCGGGGATTGCAGTTCCTCGATCTCATACAGGAAGGCAACATCGGCCTGATGAAGGCGGTGGATAAATTCGAATACCGGCGCGGATACAAGTTTTCCACTTACGCAACCTGGTGGATTCGTCAGGCCATCACACGTTCCATCGCCGATCAGGCGCGCACCATCCGTATCCCGGTGCATATGATCGAAACGATCAACAAGATGAACCGCATTTCCCGCCAGATCCTGCAGGAAACCGGACAGGAGCCGGAACCCGCCATCCTCGCACAGAAAATGGAAATGCCGGAAGAGAAGATTCGTAAAATCCTCAAGATTTCCAAGGAACCGATTTCCATGGAGACCCCGATCGGGGACGACGAAGATTCTCATCTCGGGGATTTCATCGAAGATTCCGCCACCATGGCGCCTGCGGATGCGGCGGTTTACGCCAGCCTGCGCGATGTTACGAAAGATATACTGGATTCGCTGACACCGCGCGAAGCAAAAGTACTGCGCATGCGTTTCGGCATCGAAATGAATACCGACCACACGCTGGAGGAGGTCGGCAAGCAGTTCGACGTGACGCGCGAGCGCATCCGCCAGATCGAGGCCAAGGCGCTGCGCAAGCTGCGCCACCCGTCCCGCTCCGAGCGCCTGCGCAGCTTCCTGGATACTGAAGGCTGAGCAGCCCTTCAGTGTCAGTTCAATACAGTTCCAGGTTAAGAGTTTTAAAGTTGTAAGAGGGTCTGTAGCTCAGTCGGTTAGAGCAGGGGACTCATAATCCCTTGGTCGTTGGTTCGAGTCCAACCAGACCCACCATAATTTCAAAGGCTCACGTGTAAAAACGTAAGCCTTTTTCATTTTTTGGGGTACAGATGGAACACTATCCAGATTTGCGTGCTAGCCGTGTTTTAGAAGTCTCAGGAGGCACGAACCGAGTTCATTAGCAGTATAAGTCGTTTCCATATACCCATCCTCGCCAACTAATCCAACGCTAAATAATGATTGGGCGGTGGCATAATCCAAAGTATCGGAAAAAAGCTTTCCCGCCTTGGGATCGTAACTGGCAATTTTTGTGTAAGCTTGTTCAAGCGTTCGAAGGTCAGTAATTGAGGCATTATTTATTGCGGTCCCCAACTTATAAAACGTGTCCTTATCTATATCTCCTCGGAGTCTGCCCGCAAAAACCTTGGCAAGAACGGACGCTTTTTCGAAGTGGTCTATTCGCTCCAATATCAAAAGAAGGTTTTCCCCAACCTTAGTGCGCAGCTTGTGATCTACTTCCAATTCTTTTTCAAACTTTGTCCTCTCGTCAGGGTGTTTTTTCTCCGAGTCGCACAAAAAAATGCAATCTTTTTTAGAAAAAGGTGATTTTGAATCGTGATGGCTCCTTTGTATACGTTATAAAATGTTTGAAACACCCGGTACTTGACCGAGGAGTTCTCCATCCGTCAATTGGCTGAGCAGAACATCAGTAAGTGACGGGGCTAGCTCTATTACAGTTGGAGATAATACTGAGTCAATTAAACTGCCTCCTAAGTCACTCCCTGAATTCTTATCCCTTCCCTCCAACTGAATTTCCACTTGCATTCCCCTCAAAAAAATTTTCTCATTTTAAAATGTAAAGCCCAAGTGTCGCTCATGCCAATACCTCAAGTGCTACAAACATCAAACGAGTGCCCTAATAGCTCTATTTTAGAAGAATTATTCAATAACTAGCTGTATATAAAGTAAAATATTAAGATATTCTATGTTTTCTGTGATCGTCATTTGCTCAAGGTGAAGCTGGCGCCAACACGGAGGCAGCAGCCGGAAACCTTGAGGAAATCGAGCGCATCGCCACCTGCATTTGTGAATATCCGCACACAGAAATTTATAACTCTCAGGGTGTTCTTTGTGCCAAGTAGCTTTGTGCGCGACTCTCCCCGGCTATTCTGCATTTGCGTCTATGAGGATTGAGGGGATTCGGCGAGTCATACATGGAAGAACCCAAGCCCCGTAGGGACAAAGGGCTTGGGGTGGGTAGATAATGGCGTCACGTTATCGTCCCACATGACAATACTATCCTTTTGCCAATTCATCTTGCTGGTGAATAAAAGTCGTTTCAGCGGCGCTATTCCATCGATTGATCTCTTTCAAGGCTGCAAAAAAAGCCCGGCGTGAGCCGGGCCTAGGGGAGCTGCATTGAATTCGTTTCCCTGTTTTTGGGAGGAGGGAAACGAGTAGGAAGTTTAACCGTGAGAATAAAACATTACCGTTAAATAGTTAACGTAAGCTGAAGGAAATTGATTGGAGAATGTGGGCAATAAAAACCTGCCGGAGCAGGTGGTGGTTATTCTCCGTTTTCCAAAAAACAGCTTTCTCGTTTTCCTGGAAGTTTCGTTACAAAGAGCTATAAGGAGTTACAAGGAGCCGATGCTCTTGTTTCTTGAGCATCGGCTGATGGATTTGGGTGAACTTTGAGTTTTAGTATTGTGGATCAGTATTATTTTTCTCTCCGTCCTTCCTTGGATTTGAAATACCAGAGAGCAACAGCACCTATGCCTACTACGAGAATTGCCATTTCCATGATAACCCCCTTTCAGAATCAAGATGACATGCTAAAAAATACGATCAAATTGATGACCCGCCAAATGACGTCAGGCCACCGATACCTTCACACGCGAACAAAAAACGTCTGCCCGCATGATGTTTGATGCGGGCTGAAAGTAAAAAGTTCCCACGTTTCTATAAAGTTTTAATAAAAAATGTGAGTTCAATCCAGACAATAAATCCTACTCTATGAGAGTCCACATATTGAGGATATCGACTATCTGGCTGCCTGGCAGATTATTTTTTCCGGATAACGCTGAAACCCGCTCGTATTCCCATTTCAATGCCCAGGGGTGATCGTGGGAAATGGCATTTTTTACAAGCGCCGGGTCAATACTGCCCTCCACCTTAAGCTTTTCGAACACCTCGCTCAGCATTAATAGAATCAGTTTTTCCCCATCACTCAGTTTCATTTTTTTCTCCTGCTTTATTAGCACGCTTTCATCTTATAGAGTTCAGCGCCAATTACCATTGGCCTGAAGTACATCGTACGGAAGTACAATGCCTGACTGTTGAAGGCGGGTATACCGAGGGTGCGTTAGCGCACCGATAATTTCGGGGAAGAGAGTATATATATTGTCCCTGCAAGCGTATTGCAGGCTGTGAAAATTCGCCAGCCTCCCGCTTGGAGGGTTCAACGTTAGAAAGCATTACCTGTATTCGTCACCGAAACTTGCGTTATTTCATCTGTCATCCATTTATTTACAGGAGCTCGACATGAATAAACTCACATCGATAGTTGTTCTGGCATCCTTCACGGCGGTTTGCAGCTTCAGCGCGTTTGCGGGATCGCATGATTCGGACAAGGGCGCAATGGATAAATCTCATCAAGACATGAGCAAGAAAGACGTCGACAAGAATGCGCCCAGCTCAACCTCCGAGATCATGCGGGAGAAGATGCCAAAGGATTTACCGGAGGGAGTGAAGCAGGAATACAGAGATCAGGAAGTAATGAACAAGAAACCGTATAAGCAGCCGGACAGACAATAATATAAAGGATCAGAGGCGATCGTTTCCTGAGAAATCGCCTCTGATCCTTTATATTCTTTATGGCTTGAATATTTCCGGGCTTGCCCCGCCACGCACAGTGAGATAGCCCGCCAGTCCTTTCTCCATACGTGACAGCGCGTGATCGACCAGAATATAGCGGCCTGGATAATCCACCTTGAATTCCACAATGGTGGCACCCCCCGGCGGGACGAGCGTCGTTTGCACATCCGTCAATGGTGAACTGGTCAATGAAGCCTGGTCGTACACCTTATCGAAGACTTCCCCGATGATGTGGAAGCTGGAGGCGAGGTTGGGGCCGCCCACACCGAAATAGATACGCACGTTGTCGCCCGTGTTCGCCTCCATGGTGTAAATTTTTGTAAGCGCATCCATGGTGCCATTGAACATCAGGTGCTGGGGATTCTCCGCGAGCAGATTTTCCAGCGAAAACTCCTGCAGGCCTTGCGCATTGTGGGAGTGGGTGGTGTAGAGTTCGCCCTGCATTATGTAGAATTCCCTGTCAACTTTGGGCAACCCCCCCTCGGGCTCGACCAGAATCATGCCATACATGCCGTTTGCAATATGGTGGGCAACCATGGGAGTTGCGCAATGGTAGACGAACAGTCCAGGGTGAAGCGCCTTGAAGGTGAAGCTCTTCGTCTCGCCCGGCGGCGCCTGGGTGACAGCCGCTCCTCCGCCCGGCCCCGTTACGGCGTGGAAGTCTATCGAATGGATGTTGGTGCTGCTTGCGTTGTTATGCAGATTGATGGTGATGGTATCCCCTGCCTTCACGCGCAGGAGCGGTCCAGGCACCCTGTTATTGAAAGTCCAGTATTTATAGGTGCTCTTGTCCGAGAACTGCCCTTCGATTTCGGTTGCTTCGAGATCGAGTGTCAAATGCTTTGAAGCACGGGTTCCCACCGGTTCTCCGACCGCGCGCGGGTCCTGGGCCACGTTGATGACATGCCCTTTTGCCTCCTCGCGCAGCTTGCCGACAATGAGACGGCCGAACATGCCGGCAGCCTTGTGCCCGGGTAATGTGCAGAGGTATTCAAAGGTGCCGGTACGGGTCGCGCGAAATACCATCGAGGTTGCAGCGCCTTTTGCCGTGATATTATCCGATTTGGCACCCTGTTCGGGAATGGCGATGTCATGCGTCGCACCATCGCCGTTGATCAGGTTGATCTGTACCACTGCCCCCGGGCTTACCTCCAGGTCGGGGTTGATTTTGCCCGCGATTGCACCTGCCTCACCGATAAATACCAGTTTACCCTCGCCAATGTCTGTGCGAAGGGTAAAGGTAACATCGGGTCGATAGGTAACACCTCTATTGCTGCCCTGTTCGGCAGCGGCTGAGGACAAGGGGGACAAGGAACCGAACATTGCGCAAACGGTCGTAAGCAGTAAAAAGGTCCTTTGCATGCTTTTCTCCCAGATAAACGGATACAAACAAAGATTGCGGGTACAAAGACCGCTAAACTCTGACGGACAGCAGGACGTTCTTCCTGTAATGCAATGCTCCCCGATATCCGCGGGTACATGCACTGCTCCAGGTCGAAGAAGAGTCATCAAGGTCGGAAAATACATCGAGCATATCGAACAACTGCAAACCAGAGGTTATACTTGATCAGCCTGCATTCAGCCGGTGCAACCGACGTGGGCCTGTGGCGGGATAACAATGAGGATAGTTACCTGATCATACCACAAGCCCGGGTCCTGGCACTTGCAGACGGGATGGGGGGTGCTGCGGCCGGCGAAGCCGCCAGTCAATATTTTGTCGACAGGGTGCGAAGTACATTTTCCGAACTGACTTTCCCTCCGGAAGATGCCGTTGCTGATCGCATTCAGCACGTATTCGAGTTGGCAAAGGGGCGCATGCTCGAACACATCATCCAGCACCCCGAGGATGTAGGAATGGGATGCACAGCAGATATTCTCGTGTTCGACGGTGGCCGGTATGTTATCGGCCATGTGGGCGATAGCAGGGTGTATCTGCTGCGCGACGGAAGGTTGCAGCAGTTGACTAAAGACCATTCGCTGGTACAGTCACAGGTGGACAGGGGCATGCTCACGCCCGAGGAGGCAAAGCATCATCCCCGGAAAAACATTCTCCTGCGTGTCGTGGGAACCGATTCGTCGATGGCATGCGATATCGTGCAAGGGGGCGTGCTCGGCAACGATATTTTTTTATTGTGTTCGGATGGATTGACCGACATGGTGGAGAATGCGGACATCGAAATTGTGCTCGCTTCCGCGGAATCTCTTGAGCAGAAATTGGAGAGACTGATCTCGGCAGCTTTGGAAGCTGGAGGAAAGGACAATGTTACCGTGGTTCTCTGTGAAATAGAGGATGTGTAGATTGCGGTTGCAGGCGGCAATTGCCGGCAATTGGCAATTGCGGTGTTACCCGTAATCCAGAGGAACCCTCGCCGTTCGGCGGCGGGAAAGCAGGATGTCGACCTCTGTTCCTATCCTCGTACACTGGCACAGCTATTGAGCTATACTCCCTATTCACGTCGTTGGAGGTATCATGAAAATCCATGAATACCAGGCCAAATATATTCTGCATCAGTTTGGTATCCCTATACCTCGCGGGCACCCCTGCTTCAGCGTGGATGAAGCAGTAGCAGCCGCTGAGAAACTGGGTGGAAGCACATGGGTGGTCAAGGCCCAGATCCATGCGGGGGGGCGCGGGAAGGGTGGCGGGGTGAAGATTGCCAGATCACTTGACGAGGTGAAACAATTTGCCGCGAAAATACTCGGCATGACACTCATCACGCCGCAGACGGGCCCGCAGGGCCAGGTTGTACGACGTCTGCTGATCGAACAGGGAATCGATATCAGGAAGGAGTTTTACATCGGGCTGGTGGTGGATCGTGGCCGCCGCCGTGTCTGCCTGATGGCGAGTGCCGAAGGTGGGATGGATATCGAGCAGGTCGCTGCCGATCATCCGGAAAAGATACACAAAGTGTATATCGATCCGGAGGTGGGGCTGACCGTTGCGGAAGCGGAAGATATCACGAACAGGATCGGTTTTTCCGGTGCGGCAGTGGTGGAAACGGCTGCGCTGTTGCAGAATCTATACCGCGCTTACGACAGCACGGATGCATCGCTCGTCGAAATCAATCCGCTGATACTCACCGGCGAAAACCACATTGCAGCACTCGATGCGAAGATGAATTTTGACGATAACGCGCTGTTCCGGCACCCCGATATCGCCGGTTTGCGTGATCTTGACGAGGAAGATGCAGCGGAAATCGAGGCATCCAGGTATGGCCTTTCCTACATTTCGCTTGATGGCAATATAGGTTGCCTGGTAAATGGCGCCGGTCTTGCGATGGCTACCATGGATATCATCAAGCTCTACGGAGGAAACCCGGCCAATTTTCTCGACGTGGGGGGAGGCGCAACCACTGAAAAAGTCACGGAAGCATTCAAGCTGATGCTGCGCAATCCTAGGCTGCAAGCCATACTGATCAATATATTCGGCGGCATCATGAGATGCGACGTCATTGCGGAGGGAGTAGTGACAGCAGCGCGTGAAGTGAGACTGCATGTTCCCCTGGTGGTCCGCCTCGAAGGCACGAATGCGGATATTGGAAAAAAAATCCTGGCTGAATCAGGTCTTGCCATCATTTCAGCCGGGAATATGGCGGATGCCGCGGAAAAGGTCGTTACCGCAACTGCATCAGCCGCTTCGGCCACTTCAGCCGCCATTCCGGCTACAGGATCATGAACAGAATCGGCAAACGAGGAAAGTCAGTATGTCGATCCTGATCGACCGTGACACGCGTGTCATGACGCAGGGGATCACCGGCAAGACTGGGCAATTCCACACACGGATGTGTCGTGATTATGCTCATGGAAAAGAATGCTTTGTTGCCGGAGTCAATCCGAAGAAAGGGGGCGAGGATTTTGAAGGCATCCCGATTTTCGCCACAGTAGAGGAAGCAAAGCAGGCAACAGGAGCCACCGTTTCTGTAATCTATGTACCGCCGCCATTCGCCGCAGCCGCAATCGATGAAGCGGTGGATGCGGAACTGGATCTGGTGATCTGTATCACCGAGGGTATCCCCGTGCGCGATATGATACGTGCCTGCCGCAGGATGGAAGGACGAAAAACGCGGCTGGTAGGACCGAACTGTCCCGGCATCATTACGCCTGACGAGATCAAGATCGGTATCATGCCGGGTTATATTCATCGAAAGGGACGCGTCGGTGTAGTCTCCCGTTCCGGGACGCTCACCTACGAAGCAGTGGCGCAACTGATGGAGCAGGGATTGGGTCAATCCACATGCATCGGTACCGGCGGCGACCCGGTGAATGGCTTGCGGCACCTGGATGTGATGCAGCTGTTCAACGAAGATGATGAAACCGATGCTGTTTTAATGGTGGGGGAGATCGGCGGTACCGATGAGGAGGATTGCGCCCGCTGGATCAAGGAGAATATGCGTAAACCAGTGGTAGGATATATCGCGGGTTTGACAGCACCTCCGGGCAGGCGCATGGGTCACGCCGGCGCCGTTATTTCGGGCGGCCGGGGAACCGCTCAGGAAAAGCTTGCGGTACTGGAGGAATGCGGGATTAAAGTCGCGCGAAATCCCGCCGAGATGGGCAAGGTTCTCAAGTCTGCACTAGGTTGCTAGGTTGAATAATGCTTATCCCTGGAACTGCTTTGAAGAAGGCAGCATGATTTTCTCGCAATGAATTTTCTTTCGTTGATTTTCGCTCTTCTGCTGGATCAATGGCGCTCCGGCAGCGCGCGCAAGCATATTGTCTCCTCTTTCCTTTCCTATGCCGATTTACTGGAGCGTCATTTCAACACCGGCATCCATCGTCACGGCATCATTGCCTGGGTAGTCGCGGCAGGACCTTTCCTGATACTCTCCCTCCTGGTTTATTATTTCCTATATGGAGTCAGTCCGCTGCTGGCGTGGGCGTGGAACGTGGCAATACTTTATCTCACCACGGGCTTTCGTCAGTTCAGCTATTCCCTGAACGAAATAAAGGGGGCGCTCAGGAACGAAGATTTGCCGCTTGCACGCGATCTCTTGAAGGAATACTACGGCGTGGAGGCGGACGGTACCAGCAGTGAGGATATTTCGCGGATTGCCATCGAGTTGGGGTTGATCCATGCTCATCGTAGCATGCTTGGCATCATCGTCTGGTTCACCTTGCTGCCCGGGCCGCTCGGGCCCATGCTGTATCGTCTTGCGGAATTGCTGAATGACGCCTGGGGGGAGCGCCCGGATGGCTTTGGTATTTTTGCGGTAAAGGCGTTTTACGTCATCGACTGGCTGCCCGCGAGGGTAACAGCGCTGAGCTTTGCCATTGCGGGCAACTTCGAGGATGCGGTTTATTGCTGGCGCGCGCAGGCGGCATCGTGGGCGAATCAGAACCAGGGAATCATTCTTGCCAGTGGAGCAGGTGCGCTTGGCGTGCGTCTGGGAGACCCGTTGCGAGAAGAAGCCGGCGCATATCACCGCCCCGAGGTAGGCGTGGGTGAAGAAGCCGACATGGATTTCCTGCAGGGTGCCATCGGTCTCATCTGGCGCACCCTGGTGCTATGGCTCATCCTGCTGCTGTTGCTCGAGATCGCTGGCTGGGCGGGGTGAGCAAGCGAGGAAAAACTGATACAGTTCGCATACTCGCATACAATATACAGAGTACAGAGCTTGTAAGCGGCATTCATGAGGGCACTATGGCACAACCGTTGCTGATCGCACAATCTGACCATCCCCTTGGTTTATTGCCTGGCTTCGCCAACCGGCATGGCCTGATCACCGGCGCGACCGGCACAGGTAAGACCGTTACGCTCCAGGTACTGGCAGAACGCTTCTCGTCGATCGGCGTGCCCGTATTCATGGCCGATGTAAAGGGTGATCTGGCGGGACTCTCCTTTTCCGGCGCCGCTTCAGTCAAAATGAAGGAGCGGCTGACGCAACTCCACCTTCCGGAACCTGAATGGACTGCATACCCGGTTACATTTTGGGATATTTACGGAAAAGCCGGACATCCCGTGCGAACCACCGTATCCGACATGGGTCCGCTACTGTTGGGCCGGTTATTCAATCTGAACGAAACGCAGCAGGGCGTACTGACACTGGTATTCAAGATTGCGGATGATAACGGGCTTCTGCTGCTCGACACGAAGGATCTGCGTGCATTGTTGCAGTTTGTAGGCGACAACGCGAAGGACTTCACCGTGCAGTACGGCAACATTTCCGCCGCCTCGATCGGTGCCATCCAGCGTTCGCTTCTGGAAATCGAGCAGCAGGGCGGCGATATCCTGTTCGGCGAGCCGATGCTCGATATTCATGACCTGATGCAGGTGGACAGCAAGGGGCGCGGGATGATAAACATCCTTGCAGCCGACAAATTGCTGAACGCTCCCAAATTGTATTCCACTTTTTTGCTGTGGATACTGTCAGAGTTGTTCGAGCATCTTCCTGAAATAGGCGATCCCGAGAAACCGAAACTGGTATTTTTCTTCGATGAAGCCCATCTGCTGTTCAATGATGCGCCCCGTCCTCTCCTGGAGAAAATAGAACAGGTCGTGAGGTTGATAAGATCGAAGGGAGTGGGCGTGTATTTTGTAACACAAAATCCTCTCGATGTTCCTGAAACCGTTCTGGGACAGCTCGGTAATCGCGTACAGCATGCCTTGCGCGCGTTTACGCCGCGCGATCAGAAGGCAGTGCGGTCTGCTGCGCAGACCATGCGGGCGAATCCCGGTCTGGACACCGAAAAGGTGATCAGTGAACTTTCGGTGGGTGAGGCGCTCGTTTCGTTGCTGGACGAGAAAGGCCGTCCCGCCATGGTTGAGCGGGCATTTATCCTGCCGCCTGAATCGAGGATAGGGTCGATCACCGATGCGGAACGCGCAGGCATCATCAAATCCTCGATAATTTTCGGCCATTACGAGCAACAGGTGGACCGTGAGTCCGCATACGAAGTACTCAAAGACCGGGCTCAGAATACCCAGAATGCCGGAAGAGATGGGGAAGCTCCCGTCCTTGGCAGGGCAAAAAAGGCCGAGGCCGAAGAGGGTGTGATGGATGTGCTGGGTGATATGCTGCTCGGCAAAACCGGTCCGCGCGGCGGATATAAACCCGGCATTCTCGATACTGCCGCACGCAGCGCGGCGCGTTCCATCGGCTCGCGTGCCGGCCGTGAAATTTTCCGCGGCATTCTGGGAGGCATGTTCGGCGGTAACCGCAGACGTTGAAAAAAAAGAATGCGCAACGAACTCAAATGCCTGCAAAATATCTCATTCTGAACGAGGAAAGCACAATGCGAGCAATTGCGGCAATTCTTTTGGTCACCACGATTCTGGGCTGCACGCCTACCACTACAAGTCAGAAGGAATCACAGCCCGTATCGCCACCTTCGGCTTCGATACCCCCTCCGGCTTCGACGCCCCCTCCGGCTTCGACGGCGCCCTCGCCTTCATCTCCGCCACAATCTACCCGACCGGTTTACAACCTTTCTGGTTATTCGCCCGGCTTCAAGGATGGCTATATCGATGGTTGTGAGACTGCGAAGAAGACTGCAAATGGAGCGAAGGATGAGCAGAGGTTTGCGGGAGACAAGCAGTACCGGCTGGGATGGAACGATGGATTCAGCTTGTGCGGGCGTAACCGCGCCGAAAAATAGAGCCGGGAAAGCCATTCGGAGCGTGGCACTTTTAAATTCGTTACTCCTGCTGAAGAGCGCCGCCTGCGACAGCGCGGGGTAACCTTTGACTGCCACGTCTGAGCACTACAGGGATCCCCTGACTTTAAGCTGGGGAGGATTCAGACCCCGGCGGATAACGTCTTCGGTATGGCTGGGATATAATAATGCTTTTTTGCAGATTGCCATGAGACGCTTGCTTCCTTTATCGCTGTGTCTGCTTGCCCTGCCATTGGCCGCTCAGCAACCTCAGTTTCACACGCCACCGCAAACCCTCTCCGTCGCCGCCAAATCTTACATGCTTGCCGACCTTCAGAGCGGACAGGTGCTCGTGAGCAAAAATGGCCATGAACGCGTCGAACCGGCGTCGCTGACGAAGCTGATGACGGCTTACGTGGTTTTTGCAGCCCTGTATCAGAAACGTGTTACCTTGACGCAAGCTGTGCCAGTCTCGACACATGCATGGCGAGCGCAAGGTTCCCGCATGTTCATCGAGCCGAAGAAGCCGGTAACGGTCGATGAATTGATACGCGGCATGATCGTGCAGTCAGGAAACGATGCGTCTATTGCACTGGCGGAGGCCGTTTCAGGATCGGAGGAGGCATTCGCTCAAGCGATGAATAAGGAGGCGATGCGCCTGGGCATGAAGAACACGCGTTTTGCCAATTCAACCGGGCTTCCGAACCCGGATCATTACAGCACCGCGTACGATCTCGCCTTGCTCGCGACCGCCATCATCCGCGATTTTCCAGAATATTATCCGCTCTACTCCCTCAAGGAATATACCTATAACAAAATCACTCAAGCGAACCGTAATCGCCTGCTCTGGCTTGACCCGAACGTCGACGGGATGAAGACAGGACACACTGAAGCAGCCGGTTACTGCCTCATTACCTCAGCCAGGCGGGGACAGCGCCGGTTGGTTGCAGTGGTGATGGGAACCGCCTCGGAGAGCGCACGTGCGATGGAAAGTCAGCGTCTGCTGAATTATGGTTTTCAGTTCTACGACACTGTTCGTCTCTATCCGGGAGAACAGGAGGTGGTTGCTATCCCTTTATGGAAAGGCGCCCAGGATAAACTCAGGACGGGATTCGGAAATGATGTTTATTTTTCGCTTCCCCGTCATCAGACTGACAAGCTCAAAGCCAGGATGGAATATAAGCAGCCACTTCTCGCTCCCGTCACTGCGGGTCAAAAAGTTGGCACAGTGAAGTTTACGCTCGAAGGGAAGCAAGTGGTTGAACATCCGCTGGTAGCGCTCGAAACCGTCAGTGCCGCGAATATTTTTGGGCGGGCATGGGATAGCATGCGGCTTCTTCTTAACTAGAAGCAAAGATCCGAGCTATCCAGGCTGATCATGATCTATCTCAACGGCGATTTCCTCAGAATCGAAGAAGCACGTATTCCTGTGCTGGATAGGGGTTTTATTTTTGGCGATGGGGTATATGAGGTTATTCCTGTCTATTCCCGCAAACCTTTTCGTCTGTCTGAGCATCTGCGCCGGCTCCAGTACAGTCTTGATGGCATTCGCCTGCAAAATCCGCATTCGGACAGCGAATGGACGCATTTACTGGAACAACTCGTCGCTCTGAATGAAGGCGAGGATCAGTATATCTATCTGCATATTACCCGAGGGGTCGCCCGGCGCGACCATGCCTTTCCACACGGTGTCGCGCCCACTGTCTTCATTATGAGCAATCCGTTGCTGACACCGCCGCCCGGGCTGCTGCATACCGGCGCAGTAGCGATTTCGGCCAATGATAACCGATGGTTGCGCTGCGATATCAAGGCAATCTCGCTCTTGCCCAATGTACTGCTGCGACAGATGGCGATCGACGAAGACGCCCTGGAAACGGTATTGTTTCGCGACGGTTTCATGACCGAGGGGGCGGCAAGCAATATCTTTGTCGTAAGAAATGGAATTCTGCTGGCTCCGCCCAAGAATCACCTGATGCTGCCGGGCATCACCTATGACGTGGTGCTGGAGCTGGCGCAGGCGAATGGCATTCCCCATGAAGTTCGTGCGATTAAGGAACACGAGGTGCGCACTGCCGAGGAACTTTTGCTGACATCCTCGACCAAAGAAATCATGCCGATTACCCGTCTCGATAACCAACCGGTGGGTGAGGGGAAACCCGGCAGAATATTTGCATTGCTTTACCAGTTCTATCAAAGTTATAAACAAACCACCATGCGAGGCAACTCTTCGATATCCTGAAGGTCGTGAAACCTGTGACTTCGTCTGATGAGAGCACCCTGATCGAATATCCCTGCGATTTCCCGATTAAAATCATGGGGCGCGTCGGATCGCCGTCCGGCATTCCACCCAGTGCTGCAACACTGGAATATCGGCGCCAGGATTTTGCGCAGAATGTACTGGCGATTGTGAAGCGCCACGCTCCGGATTTTGACGAGGCGACCATGGAGGCAAGAATCAGCAGAAAAAGCAATTATCTCAGCATCACGTGTACGATTCGCGCTGTTTCTCGCAAGCAACTGGATGGGCTATATCAGGAATTGTGCGATCATCCCATCGTGATAATGGTACTTTAGCGATCTGATTCTGTTCCGCGATTCCTGTCCGGATTCAGGAAGCTTATATCCGTGATACAGCCCGTTAGCCTGGAGTCCACACTCTCTTCCTTGCGCAGGACTACTTCAGCACTTGAAGTCAGATATGCTGCTGTGATGGATTATCTTTCCATCTGGCAGGCGATGAAGGTGTTCACGGCAAGTCGCACGCAAAATACCTCTGACGAAATCTGGCTGTTGCAGCATTGGCCGGTCTATACCCAGGGTGTTGCCGGCAAACCCGAGCATTTGCTCTACAATCCAGGCATTCCCGTAGTAAGTACGGATCGTGGTGGTCAAATCACCTATCACGGCCCAGGCCAGATTATTGCGTATTTGTTGCTGGATATGCGACGTCTCAAGTTAGGCGTGCGTGACCTGGTCAGAAAAATGGAGGGTGCCGTGGTAGACTTGCTGGGTGAGTATCATGTCGATGCCTGTGGCAACGAAACTGCACCAGGAGTATACGTTGGCGGCGCAAAAATTGCGGCACTGGGACTGAAGATAAAAAATGGATGCTGCTACCATGGCCTGGCTCTGAATGTCAGCATGGATCTCTCTCCGTTTATGGCTATCAACCCTTGTGGCTATGCAGGGTTAAGGGTTACGCAAACCAGCGATCTCGGTATAACCGAAGAGCTGGAAACGCTGCAAGAAAAGCTTGCCGAAAAACTGAGGAGCAGGCTGGGATAATAATTTCGAGAGTATCTTAAAGATGGATATCAGCCGATCCGGATATTCCGGATTAATATGGATCAATATCAAGAAGGCGTTTATTCCTTATCATGACAATTGAAAGTCGCCAGAAAGGCGTTGCAAAAACCGCGCGCAATCCGGTCAAAATCGCGCCGCAATCCCCCGATCAGTTGCTGCGTAAACCTTCCTGGATCAGAGTGCGATCTTCCAACAGCCAGGAGTTTTATGAGGTCAAGCGGATTTTACGGGAGCAGAAGCTGCACACGGTATGTGAGGAAGCTTCCTGTCCCAATATCGGCGAATGCTTCGGCAAAGGCACTGCTACTTTCATGATACTGGGCGATCTCTGTACCCGCCGCTGCCCTTTCTGCGATGTGGCGCATGGCCGGCCGCGTCCCCCGGATCCCGAAGAACCGCTGCACCTCGCGCAATCCATTGCCGCCATGAAGTTGAAATATGTGGTTATCACGAGCGTTGACCGGGATGATTTGCGGGATGGCGGGGCGCAGCATTTCGTGGATTGCATCCGCGAGGTTCGAGCCCATTCGCCGCAAACAAAGATAGAGATCCTGGTGCCGGATTTTCGCGGGAGACTGGATATTGCGCTGGAAAAATTATTTGCCTGCCCACCTGATGTTATGAACCATAACCTCGAAACGGTACCCCGCCTCTACCGGCAGTGCCGCCCGGGTGCGGACTACACCCATTCGCTCCGGTTATTGAAGGACTTCAAGGCGCATTTTCCGGATATCCCCACCAAATCCGGGTTGATGCTGGGATTGGGAGAAGCTGACGAGGAGATCCTGGGCGTGATGCGCGACTTGCGCGCGCATGATGTCGAGATGCTTACCATTGGTCAGTATCTGCAGCCAGGCATCGGGCATCTTCCTGTCATGCGTTATGTCACCCCGGAGGCATTCAAGGAATTTGAACGTGCCGCAATCGAAATGGGTTTCAGCAATGCCGCTTGCGGACCCATGGTCCGTTCCAGCTATCATGCGGATCAGCAGGCTCATGAGGCGGGCATCATACAGAGGTAGCGGTTTTAGCGAAGAAAATCAGCCAAGAGAGGAATTTCAAGGCTGGTTACGCAAACCCGACAGGAGTTACTCCAATGCGCACCATTCCTGCTATTGTCAGCTGCTTTTTCATTTCCATCCCTGTTTCCGCTGCAGCAAGCGATGCTCTTGCAGAGGAAGAGGTGGCCGACGGTATGAAGCAAGCACTTACACTGAGTGTGAATGCCGCGATAGATACACTTGGGGTTCCAAACGGTTTTCTCCATCATCCCCAGGCAAAAATCCCGTTACCCGTCTCTCTGCAAAAAGCAGAGAGTTTGATGCGCTCCGTGGGTATGAACAAGCATGCTGATAGGTTGATCGCCGCCATGAATCACGCGGCTGAAACGGCAGCAGCGGAAGGAAGGGCATTGCTGATAAATGCAGTGCAGGATATGCCTGTCGATGATGCGAAAGCGATACTTGCGAAGGGAGACGACGGAGCGACGCGGTACTTTCGTGACACCTCATCCGACACGCTTTCCGATCAATTTTTGCCGGTTGTAAAAAAAGCGATTGAGCAGGCTGACGTGCTGAAAAAATACAACGACTTTGCCGGAAAGGGTGCGAAGATCGGATTGATTGCGGAAAAGCACGCAAATATAGAAAACCATGTCACGCAAAAAACCCTGGACGGAATCTACCTGCTGATGGCAGAGAAGGAACAGGTCATACGCGATAACCCTGCGGAACAGGATAACGAATTGATCCGCAGAGTGTTTGGCACGCTCAAGTAGATGGATCCGGATCCGTCTGCTTATCTGAGGCCGGTCTGTATCTTCCTGACGTTGACGTATTTGCTGAAGATATCGTCGAGCTTTTTCTGGTAGATATCGGCTTGAGGATTTTTCCTGTATGCATCGGCGAGATCAAGAACTGCCATGTTAAAGGACTCATCACCAGGAACAACCGATAGCGTAATCGAGCCAGTGGCGAACTCGTTCTCCCACCGTTTGCGCACATCTGCCCAGAAGGCGGAAGTACCATTCCAGTAGTTTACCGCAGGTTGAAAGTCGTAGCCCTTGATGCGCCGGTATTCATTGAAACCGAACTCGCGCACCAATACCGCATCTTTCTCATCTGGCGCCTGGATAACCTTGGTGCTGTCCTGCTCATGAGTCCATCCCTGGGGTGCAATGGTATGGCGATTCTCCGTACTGATGATCTGGTAGTCGCTGCGCTTGGTGTACTCACGGCGCGGCAGCGGCCGCCAGTTGCGCTCCGAAGTCCATGTCGATACATCGTATCGATGGTTCCATTTGCCATTGCCCGAGTAGCGCGGCGCGTCGTTCACCTCGTAAACCAGTTGTGTCCATGTTCCAGGTACTTCAGCAGGATCACGCTTTTGTTGCTCGAACCGCTGGCTGCCGGTGTAGACCCAGCGCGTCGGCGCTTCATAGACCCAGTCCTGGCGCCAGTGCTTGGTGACTGTGCCATCACCCATCACCAGGATATGTTGCAGTGAAATCTTGCGGCCAGTATCTTCCGCCAGGAGCACGAACTCGAATCCCATGCTGCGCTTCGGTTCCGCGCGCTTGTAGCCTGGCTGCAGTACGACGGTTTCGTCGAATTTAAACTGGACTTCATATCCACCCTGCATAGCGAGTATGGCACGCCGATCGCAATCGAACGGTTTTTCACCCTCGGCGCATCCCGCGACCAGCCGCTCTATGGTCGGGTAGCCGGGTTCAGTGGATTTTGCGGGTGAGTTGCTTTTGAGCAGGGGAGTCTTGCCTGCGCAAGCGCTGAGCAGTGACAGCGCAAGCAAGCTCGCGGCCAGGGTAAGCGAACGTTTCATAAATATTTCCTCGTACAAATGCAAATGTGGTACTTGAAAGATGACGTTTGAGGCTTAACAACGTCCAAACTGACAGGTTAGCAGTTTAATCCGGCTTTGTGTCTGATTCCCGTACCCGCGCTGTCATGCCGGCCAGCTCATTGCGATAAGGACATCGGGGATTTTGCAGCGAGGGGAGCGGTGCGGTGAGCTTCGTGCTTACGCGCATTGGGTCGGGAAGCAGCAGATGCCGGAAGCGGAATGCTCTATGGCCATTTGGCCATCAGTCCAGGCTCGTGAAAAATATCATCCTTCCGAAAAACTTTCCTTTCCTTTATCCCGAAGTTCCTGCTCAAGCCATCCGATCAGGCTTTCAATCAGTTGGTCACTCGCCTCCGCAAGGGCTTTTACGGCGCCGGTGGCATTCGCCGTCGGCGCGGGCAGTTCTACCCTAAAGCTGCGCTGGGAAACCGCGTAACGGGCGACGCGATCGACCAGGCTGGCGCGAAGTTGCACGATGGCGCTGCTCCGGGAGGGCGTATCGAATACTTGGGCAAATTCTTCGAGGTCGAGCCGCAATATATAATCCGCGCGTGTACCTTCGCCAGGGTTCATCACTCCCCGTTCATTAATGGCGGCAATGCGTGTTCTGACGCGCTGGGTGAGCAGCTTTGCGGGTGTGGAGGCCCAGCGGCTGCTGCGGTAAGCGAAAAACCGGGTGGGATCATCATAGGCTAACCGGTAATGAATCGACGTGCTGTCGAGCCAGGCAGGTGCAATGGTTTCAGCGACCAGCAGACTTGTTCGCAGTTGCTTGCTTCCCTCCGTGTCGTCCGCGCTAAGCAGGGCAGGGAGGGGTTGTAATCCGAAATCATATATCGCTACCGGTGCCGGATTACGAATAGCAGCACACGCTGCCAGTGCTGCAATTGCCATTGCAAGAACCAAGTATTTTTTCATCTCATCTGTTTCCTGGCGGTACAAAACCTGTCTCTCCGGGGCCCGGCGGTGGTGGAGAGCGGCCAAACAGCAGGCTTGCCGGTTGATCTTCCAGTTGGAGCAATACCCGGTCGACGTTGCGGGTGGTATTTTTGATACCTTCCGTTGCTTCCCGGAATGACCGCATGGTTTCGCCCAGTTCTACCGTGGCCACGGAAAGGCCATCGACGGCTCCTCCCTGCCGGTTCAGCCTGGAGGTGATCTGGTTGAGGTCGGCTACAAGCCGGTCGGCATTTTTCATCACCGAACTTGCTTCAGCAGCGAGCCCCGGGATTGCCTGGAGCCCGGGTTCCAACTGGTTGAGAACTTTGGACAGGCGGCCTGTCGCCTTTTCCGTATTTTCCAGTATATGCGTGAATCGCGTCCGATTCTCGTCTTCGAGGAGGAGATTCATTCTTTCAATCAATACGTTGGCGGTACCAAGCAGGTGTTGGCCCGAACTGGTGATGTTGTCGAATAACGAGGGGCGCAGGGGAATTCGGGCGGGTTCATCCGAATCGGTTTCCAGTAGTTCGGCCTCGCCGTCCTCATCATTCAGCTGCACGTATGCCAGACCCGTCAAACCCTGGTAACCCAGTTGGGCAAATGCATTCCGGGTCAAAGGCACGTTCTTGTCCACTGCAATCTGAACCAGAATCTTATGCGGGTCCTTTTTATCCAGCTTGATGTTCTCGACTTTACCAACCGTTACTCCCCGATAACGCACCGTTGCCTGAGAATTCAGGCCTGAAACCGGAACCTCCGACACGAGCATGTATTTGGCGCGCATCATGGTGTCGCCTCCGAACCACATGATGGCAGCCGCCAGCGCCGTACTCAGAATAATTACGAATAAACCCGCTGCCAGGGCATGGGCACGGTTTTCCATAATCGCCCCCTTATAAGATGCTGTTTAAGATGCTGTTGTTGCTTCTCAATGTTTTCCTGCCGCGTACGCCGCAGAAAAAATTGGAAATGAAAGCGTGGTTGGTGTTTATTACCTCTCGCAGGGTTCCCAACGCCACCAGGCGCTTGTCCGCCAGCACCGCGACACGATCGGAAAGTGCCACCAGCGTGTCGAGATCGTGAGTCGCCATGACAATCGTGAAAGTCAACTCGGATTTCATCGTCTTGATGAGCCTGACGAATCCATCGCTGAGCTCCGGATCGAGCCCGGCCGTTGGCTCGTCCAGAAACAGGAGTTCCGGGTCAAGCGCCATCGCGCGTGCCAGCGCGATGCGCTTGATCATGCCGCCGGAAAGCTCGGCAGGCATCTTGTTTGCATGGGCAGGCGCGATTTCCACCATTTCGAGCTTGAGCATCACGAGATCGCGAATCATGTCTTCATCCAGCATGCGCAGTTCGCGCATGGGCAAGGCAATATTGTCATAGACCGACAACGCGCTGAACAGCGCGCCTTTCTGGAACAATACACCACAGCGGTTTCGCATGTTCTGTATCTGCTGGCGATTCTGATTGCGCAACGGTTCTCCGAAAACCCGCACCGTACCTTCCGCGGGGGTGTCGAGGCCGAGTATCTGCCGCATGAGCGCTGTCTTTCCGCTACCGGAGCCTCCCACCAGCGTCAATACTTCTCCACGCTGCACGCAAAGCCCGATATTTTCATGCACGACGTGGTTGCCGAACCGGGTATACAACCCCTCCACCTCGATAATGCAGTTATCTCTCGGCATGCAATTCCGCTTTACCTTAATCCCACATCCGCAAAGACGACGGCAAAAATTGCATCAATAATGATTACCACGGTAATGGATGTGACGACCGAGTTCGTTGTACCTGCGCCCAGGCTTTCCGTATTGGATTTGATTCTCAAACCGAAATGACATGAAATCAGGGCGATTGCCATCCCGCACGCAATCCCTTTGCCCAGCCCCAGCCATAAATTGGAGACGGCGACCACATCCGGAAGCCTGCTCAGAAAAAACTTGTGGCCCAGCCCAAGCTGAATCTCGGCAACGACCATTCCTCCTATCAGTGCAACCGCGCTTGTCCATAGCACAACGAGTGGCATCGCAAGACCGAGAGCGATCACTTTCGGCAGGATCAGCCGAAGGCTGTGGGGAATACCCATGACCGTCAGCGCATCCAGTTCCTCGGTTACCCGCATTACGCCCAATTGCGCAGTCATCGATGACCCGGAGCGGCCAGCGACCAGGATCGCGGCAAGCACGGGACCAATCTCCCGGATAACGCTGAGGCCAAGAATGTTGACGATGAAGATATCGGCTCCAAATATTTGCAGCTGCCGGGAAGAGAGGTAGCTCAATACGACACCGATGAGAAATCCGACCAGTGCCGTGATACCCAGTGCCTGTGCTCCGGTCCGGTACAGATTCGCCGAAATTTCGCGCCACGGTATTCGCGAGGGGCGGCCTGCCAGATACTTTATTTCCAGAACCAGTTGACCCGCCAGAATTACGAGACTGACCAAATGCGCCCACAAAAGGAAAACCGCCTTTCCCAGCACTGTAATTGGCCACAGGCGATTCCGCATTACCGGAGGAGGAGGTGCCGGCATTTCTTCCAGGCGCTCGAAAAACCTTTGGTGCTCGGGTTTTACAAACAGATATCGGGGCTGATGGCCACCCCAGCCGCGCCACAGGAGAACGGCCCCTGCGTCGTCCATGTGTGCCACCTGGGTAAGATCCCATCGCAGTTCCGGTTCACTTGCCAACTGGGAGAGCTCCGCAGCAATCTGCTGAATCCGCTCGCCGATGACAGCGAGGGTACAGTTCCCTTCAACCACTACGCACGAAATCCCCTTGGCACCGGTAACGCGGCGCAATACCAGCGGTGAACTGCTGCCCTGATTCTCAGGCATCATGATTATCCTCAGGAACCCTTGTCAGGATTAGCTTTTCCGCTCTTCCTGGTATCAGTCTTTCCCGGTATTGGTTACTTTATTCCTCGTAGCGCAATCGTTGTCCCTATAAAGTATAGCTGAACAGTTCCGCTACAATACCATCCATTCTCCTAGTAAAACGCATTCGGGCTTTTGAGGCAAGCCAGGAGGGAGCAGAAGCAGAAAGAGAAATGGTTAAGTCATGGAAGAAAAATGGATGAATGTGCGCCAATGAAAGCTTGAAGGGAAATTGCGGTTTTTCCATTTTTGCCAGACGGCATGATCAGATAGACCCACTATTTGTCGGAATTTATTACACTCTTATACATGGAAAGCAGGGTATTAAAACTAACTATTTGTTTTAGAAGGATTGTTATAACTGGCACGGCATTTGCTAATAATATTATTGACTCCCTTTTAATAACAGGCGTACGAACATGACCCATGGCTTCCAAGTGCCTGATCAGATTCAGACTATGGGAGACAAGAAGCAAAATGGGCAATATATGCCTCATCCCCGGCAGATTTCCCGAAGCTGGGTGATGGATAAAAACAGGGGAGGGGAGCAGTAATAACAATAACTACGACAATAATAATAAATAGCAAATCAGGATCGGAGCGGTATCTTCTGACACTGAAATACAGCTCTGATCCTGATTATTTTTTCCTTACTTCCCCGGTTGGACAGATTCCTGCGCGGCCATTTTCCTGCCGCCAGACGGTGGCCTTCCTCTATTCATGAAGGATGGAATGGAGCAAAGTATTGATCATCATTCGATATTTCTTCACTTCCATGTATCCCAGCAATACCGCCAGAGAACTCTTTCTTAGCTAATGGTGGCTATGGGAGCGTTCTATCGCTGGACCCCCTGATGGGACATCTGGCTGCTCTGTGACGCGAATCTGGTAAGTGACATGGCAAGCGGAACACTTCATCATCGATTCGCTCAATTGTCGCAAGGTATGCCGCGGGTCTTTCCGGGACTCGGCATCAGCGGCGATTTCGTCGAACGCCTTGTGCACGGACATGCCGAGCTGCATGAATTCCTTTGGCAGCACTGACCGGAGATGGTCTTCCCCCTTATGCGCCATGCCCACCCCCAGCGCGCGAGCATGCTCTGCTACCGCCACCATGTCTTCCTTGGAGAGGGCTTCGAGAATACGTTGGGTTCCTGATAGCAGGGTGCGCATTTCCGTCAATATGTGATCGCGCTGAAGCTCATTCAGAGCGAGAACCTGACGCTTGTCGATTTCACTGGCGGTTGCAGCAGCGGCTATAAAAGCCAGTAGAACAGTAAAAACAGCAAAAATATTTTTCAACTTTGTCTCCCGTCCAGTTCAGTTTCTACTTACTCACCTGTTATTGGGCCATGATGCCTGCAAGCAGCTTTTACCGGAAATTATCGCCCAATGCTGTGCTTGTCAACTGATAGATGTTCGGGATTCCTGAGTCCGATTGTCGCTGACTGGTAGTGCGTGCAGGTCATGCGCGTCGGAATGAGTGATTTCAACCTCGATAAATTCACCCGGTTTTACATTTTTCACTCTGTTGATATAAACCACGCCGTCAATTTCAGGCGCATCGGCAGTGCTGCGGGCAATAGCCTTGTTTTTGCTTATGTCGTCTATCAGTACCATCATGCGTTTGCCGATTTTGCGAGTGAGGCGTTCAGCACTGATTTTTTCCTGTGTTGCCATGAAGTGTGCGCGGCGCGCTTCTTTCACCTCTTCCGGCACAGGGTCGGAAAGCATATTCGCCGCAGCACCTTCGACAGGTGAATAGGCAAAGCAGCCAACGCGATCGAGTTGCGCTTCCTCAAGAAACTCCAGGAGTTGTTCGAATTCCGTCTCCGTCTCTCCGGGAAAGCCGACAATGAAAGTGCTGCGCAGTGTGATATCCGGACAGACTTCCCGCCATCGCCGAATGCGGGAAAGATTGTCTTCGGAGCTGGCCGGGCGTTTCATCGCCTTCAAGATACGCGGGCTGGCATGCTGAAACGGCACATCGAGATACGGGAGAATTTTCCCCTCGGCCATGAGCGGAATCACTTCATCGACATGCGGGTAAGGGTAGACATAATGGAGACGAACCCATGCCCCTAACTCACCCAGAGCGCGCGCCAGCTCCGTCATCCGCGTTTTCAGCGGCCTGCCTTGCCAGAAGCCAGTGCGATATTTAACGTCTACTCCATAGGCGCTGGTATCTTGTGAAATGACCAGCAATTCCCTGACTCCTGCATTTACCAGGTTTTCCGCCTCCTCCATGACCTGATGGATGGGGCGGCTGACGAGGTCGCCGCGCATCGACGGGATGATGCAGAAGGTACAACGGTGATTGCAACCTTCGGAAATCTTCAGGTAGGCGTAATGCCTCGGCGTCAGCTTTATGCCCTGCGGAGGAATGAGACTGGTATAGGGATCGTGCGGCTGGGGCAGATGCATGTGAATCGCTGTCATGACTTCGGGCAGGGCGTGAGGGCCTGTCACCGCCAGCACTTGCGGATGAGCTTGCTTGACCACATCGCCGCCTTCTTTTGCTCCCAGGCAACCCGTGACGATCACCTTGCCGTTTTCCGCCAGCGCCTCGCCGATAGCATCGAGCGATTCCTCCACTGCGCTGTCGATAAAACCGCAGGTATTGACGACTACAAGGTCGGCATCCTCGTAGGTAGAGGAAGTTTCATAGCCTTCGGCACGCAGTTGGGTAAGGATCTGCTCGGAGTCCACCAAGGCTTTCGGGCAACCGAGGGAAACAAAGCCGATACGGGGAGCCTGCTGTTTCAGAGATGCCATTTGATTTGTAATATCGCTTTCCTCAAGGGAAAGTCAGAGTGAGAAGAAGGATGTATTTTTGCAGAGACAAAACATCTGGCTCGGGATCCCCGGAAGACTGGGAATACTCTTCAGGATTTCTGAGGAGGAGACGGGCTTGAGTAAATGAAGCTCACGCATGATGGGCAAACAGATTTCCGGCTAACCAGATCGAGCTGATACCGAGCGTGATGAGGGCGACCTGCTTGATGGTCGCGTCGATTTCCGGGCGCTTGTGCAGGCCGGGGATGAGGTCCGACATTGCCACGTAAATCATGGCCGCCGCTGCAAGGCCCAGCAGCGATGGAATCAGGTGTCTCATATCCTGCAGCATGAAATAGGCCGACATGCTCCCGAGCAGAGTGGCCGCGCTGGACAGCAGATTGAAAAGCAGAGCCTGTTTCCGGGTATAGCCGGAATTGAGCAGTATCAGAAAATCGCTGGCTTCCTGGGGGATTTCATGGGCGATGATGGCAATGGCGGTGACAATGCCCAGTTGTATGTCAGCCATGAAAGCTGCGGCAATCAGTATGCCATCGACAAAATTGTGAAACGTGTCGCCCAGCATGATCATCATGCCGCTGCGGCCGTGATCGTGCTGATGCGTTCCGGAGGTGATTACGCTTCGGGTGGGATCATGAACTTCACATTCTTCCGAATGGCAGTGACGCCACAATACCAGTTTTTCCAGAATGAAGAATAGCAGGATGCCGAACAGCACCGTGGCTGTCATTTGCCCCGGGTTTTTCGAAAGCTCCAGCGCCTCCGGCAGTGCGTTGAGAAAAGCAGCTCCCAATAGCGCCCCAATGGCATACGAGATCAACATCTGAACCCAGGAGGCGCGCGTGTTGAGCGTCAGCATGGCGGCGAACAATACGCTCAGGATGCCTCCGAACAGGCTGGTGACGATAATCCAGGCAAAGGTCGACATCGATGCTATTGAGACACTCGCGGGAAAAGGCGCGATTATACGCTGTTGCAAGCTACAAATTGCGATGATGACATCGTGGAGTTGGAGGGGGGCCATTCCATCCGGCATATTGTCGCCGCTATTGCTGTTGTTGCCGTACTGGCCGGATTTATACCAGCCAGATCAGGGCGGCCATGCGCCCGGTGCTGCCATCGCGCCGATAAGAGAAATATCTTGCGGGATCACTGAAAGTACATTGTCCCCCGCCATATACCTGGGTAATGCCGGCATTCTTCAACTGCTGTCGCGCCAGCAGGAAAAGATCGGCATACCATTTTCCCTCAGGGGAGGCCGGGCGGAAGGCGAGGACGGCTTTTTCATCGCGTCGGGTAAAAGCCAGACGCACTTCCTCCCCGACCTCGAAATGTGCTGGACCGATTGCCGGACCGAGCCAGGCCATGAGAGAAGCCGGGTCTGTTCTCATTGCAGAGATGGTCTCTTCCACGATTCCTCCGGCCAATCCGCGCCACCCGCCATGAAGCGCGCTCACTGCAGTTCCTTCCTGATCGCATAACAGTATGGGCAGGCAGTCGGCTACAAGAATCGCGCAGACGTGATCGGAGCGCTGGCTGAATGCAGCGTCGCCGCAGGAGGGAGACGTACAATCATTGCGGTCGATACTGATCGTGTTCGTGCCGTGCACCTGGTTCAGCCACCGAGGTTCGGCGGGTAGAAGTCGCCGCAGCAGGGCGCGGTTTTGTTCAACCGCTCCCGTATCATCGCCCACATGGTCGCCGAGGTTAAGGCTGGCATAAGGGGCATGACTTACTCCACCGTTGCGTGTAGTGAACAATGCCTTGACATTGGGCGGCGCAGGCCAGTCGGGAGTGATCCAGTCGTTCATTTGGTCATTTGATCATGGCTGGAATTGCACGGGATTCTTCATCACGCGCTTTCCGAAGCATCAGCTGCAGATTGCTCATGTCTTCCGGCAATGGCGCCTCCCACCCCATTCTCTGGCCGTGCTGCGGATGCTTCAGTTCCAGCCGGTGAGCGTGCAATGCCTGCCGGGGAAAAATGGCCAGCTGCATCGTCGCACCACTGCCTTTTTTTGCTTTGCCGCCATATACCGGATCTCCTACCAGGGGATGGCCGAGAGATTCCATATGGACACGTATCTGGTGGGTGCGTCCCGTCTCCAGGCTGCACCGCAGCAATGTGCAATCGGCGAATTGCTCCAATACCTCGTAACGCGTGCGTGCTTCCTTGCCACTTGCGACTACTGCCATTCTGGTCCGCTGTACCGGATGGCGGCCGACCGGCGCGTCAACCCATCCGTGGGAGGAAATGCAACCCCAGACCAGCGCCAGATAATCCCGTTTAACCGTGCGCTCTTGCAATTGCCGCACCAGGCTGGTTTGGGCTTCCAGGGTTTTTGCCACTACCAGGAGGCCGCTGGTTTCCTTGTCCAGCCGGTGAACGATACCGGAGCGCGGTATGCCGCTCAATTGCAGGGAATGGTGCAGCAATGCATTGAGCAGAGTGCCGTGCCAGTTTCCGCTGCCGGGATGGACCACGAGCCCGGCGGGCTTATTGATGATAATGATAGCATCATCTTCGTGGATAATATCCAGTGCAATCGCTTCCGGCGCGTGCGCTGTTTCAGCAGAATCACGCGCAGGATAGAGCAGGATCTTTTCCCCGCCCCACACTTTCTGCCGGGGAATGCTGCTTGCGCCATCTACACTTACCCGTTTTTCCAGAATCCACGACTGGAGCCGGCTCCGGGACCACTCGGACAATAGTTGCGCCAGGGCCTGATCCAGCCTGAGCCCGGCGCAATGTCCAGGAATGATCAGCTCCACAATCCCCGCGGGCGATTCCGGCGGCGGATGCCCTGATTCGGGCGCTATAGGCTTTGCGCTATAATGGTTATTCCTTTTTCCTGGCGCCGGACTCATCATGTTACGTAGTGTAGCTTTATTTATCGTGCTGCTGCTATCGGCATGCGGCCTGTTTCCCAAGGAGATGCAGGACACCAATGCCTGGTCTGCAAGTAAATACTATACCGAGGCAAAATCGGAATTGAACGACGGCAATTATGCTGCCGCCATCAAACTGTTCGAAGCGCTGGAAGCGCGTTATCCATACGGGCGCTATGCGCAGCAGGCGCAGTTGGAAATCGGCTATGCGCATTACAAGGATGGCGAGCAGGCACTGGCGATTGCGGCTGCCGATCGCTTCATCAAGCTTCATCCAAACCATCCCAATGTGGATTATGCGTATTACCTGAAGGGTCTGGCGAATTTCAACGATGACCTGGGGTTGATGGGCATCGTCACGGAAAAAATCCTCAACCAGGACATGAGCGAGCGCGATCCCAAGGCATCGCACGAATCATTTGAAAATTTCAAAGAGCTGGTGAACCGTTTTCCCAAGAGCAAGTACACGCCGGATGCAGTGCAACGCATGAAGCATCTGGTCAACGTCGTCGCGCTGAATGAAATACAGGTGGCCCGCTACTATATGAAACGGGGAGGGTATGTTGCTGCGGCCAACCGGGCCCAATATGCAGTGAAGGAGTATCCGCAGACACCGGCCACGGAAGAGGCCTTGTTCATCATGGTGAAAGCCTACGACGCCCTGGGCATGGCTGATTTGCGCGATGATGCGGATCGTGTCATGAGAAAAAACTTTCCAAACAGCCGTTTCCTGTCCGACTCGACGGGAGCCAACGGCGAGCCCTGGTGGAAATTCTGGTGATGCCGTCAATAGCGTATACTGCAATACCGGCTGAGGCCGTGGAGTGACTGGATTGCAAAACGGAGACCGGGCTAGGACGCCAGGGGATCGAGCGCTGATCTCTCCAGTATCGATTCCTCGCTCGTTATTTCATCCTGCAGGCGAATGGCGATAACATCGCATTTTGCATGATGGAGAACGCTGTTTGCCGTCGATCCCAGCAGCAGTGCAAGGCCATGACGCCCGTGCGAACCGACAATAATGAGGTCGACCTGTTCCTGTTCTGCTATGCGAACTATTTCCTGTGCAGGGACGCCCCATACCAGCCAGCGCTGACAGATACCCACTCCCAAACGGTCAGCCACCTGTTCCAGCTTCTTTTTTTCCGCTTCCAGCAACTCGTAAGCTGAATATTCCTCGAGAGGGACAATCGTTCCATAAGCCATATCAGGCATGGGAATGTTATCCAGCACATGAATAATGCTGAGCTTTGCCTGAAATGTTTCCGACAGATACCTTGCTTTGCGGATAACGTGATTTCCGTGCTCCGAAAAGTCCACGGCCAGGAGAATATGTCTATAGTTACCGGTCATTTTCTTTATTCATGTTCCCAGGATGAACTTACTATTGAGTCGGCGAGCAACAGTAAAAACGTCACCGGCTGAAGCCGGTATCGGACGACTTCGACTATTGGTTTGGGCTGGATTCAGCTTGCGGATTCGGATCAAGCCCCGGATGACGGGATCCACAGTATTTCTGGCCGGATCAATAAATATTGATCTTCGCAACATCTCCGATGATGCTATTCCTGATGGGGTTCCTTATTACATTACCTCAATTTCTGAACAGTGACAAACTCGCAGACAGGCTGATCCCAGCCTGGGCCTCACCGCGTGCCCGGATAGTCGTAAGCAAGCGGTGGGGAAGACTCCTGGGGAGCCCCAAGCATCGTTTTCAATACTTTCCAGACGTTTTCCACGATTTTTTCCTGGGCATGAGCGGTGGGATGTATTCCATCTGCCTGGAAAAATTCGCGTTTGTTACCAAAGCCATCCAGGAGGAACGGTACGAGTTTGACGTCGTGGCGTTTGGCGAGCTGAGGGTAAATATCCTGAAACTTTCGGGTATAGGTTATGCCATAATTTGGCGGCAATTGCATTCCGGCCAACAGTACGGTGGCATTGTTCCGCTTGCAGGCTTCAATGATGGCTTCGAGATTACCCCGGATGGATTCGATGGACGCTCCTCTCAGCCCATCATTGCCTCCCAGCTCGACAATGACGATGTCAGGACGATGGGTCTTGAGCGCTTTCCCGATCCGGTTGCGTCCTCCCCATGCGGTTTCGCCACTGATGCTGTTATTGATCAGATATGTCTGTGATTGCGCTTGCAGCCGATTCTTGAGCAGGTTGACCCAGCCTGCATCCGGGGGCAAGCCATAACCGGCGGACAAGCTGTCGCCGAATACCATGATGGTCGTGGTCCCCGAGGCGGGGGCAGGGCCGGGCGTTACGGTTGCGCCCGAAGCTGGGGTAAAGAAAGCCGATGCCAGACAGAGAATAACCAGGAAATTTTTCATGACAGATAATGTTGTAGTACGGCCCATCGTGCAGGCAACCGGATTGACCAAGCAGGTGAGTACCGGCGACGAACAACTCACTATTCTGGAGAACATCGATTTAAGTGTAAATCCCGGCGATTCCGTCGCCATAGTAGGAGCGTCGGGTTCAGGAAAATCGACATTGCTTGGGTTGTTAGCAGGATTAGATACGCCTTCGAGCGGTAAGGTTCACCTTGATGGCGAGGATATTTTTCTGCTGGACGAGGATGCGCGCGCAACCCTGCGCGGACGCATGCTGGGATTTGTCTTCCAGTCATTTCAGCTGTTGCCGGCGCTCACTGCGATCGAAAACGTGATGCTGCCCCTGGAGCTTGCAAATATGCCGGATGCAGGCAGTGCGTCGCGCACATTGCTTGAACGCGTGGGGCTTGGACAGCGTCTAAGGCATTATCCGCGCCAGCTCTCGGGAGGAGAGCAGCAACGCGTCGCCATTGCGCGCGCCTTTGTTACCCAGCCTCAACTGGTATTGGCGGATGAACCGACAGGCAATCTTGATTCCGCGACAGGCGCCCAAATCATAGAGCTCATGTTTGAACTGAACCGCGAGCGGGGGACAACGCTCATCCTGGTAACACACGATGAAGCCATTTCCAGCCGCTGTGCGGGGAGAATACGGCTTGCCGGAGGAAAAATCGTGGATTGAAGAAGCTGAAAAGTATCTCACCGTGTGCGCAATTGATAAGACGGTGCTTCCCGCTGTACTTCTTGGTATGCTCCTCTCCCTTTCTGGATCATAATTCGATCGCATTCGGTTAAGTCTCGCTGATGGAAGCTATTTCTGAAATAAAAACGGCTGCACCTGTCCGGCGCCTGAGAGTCACAATTCTCGGTCTTATACTCGTACTCCTGATAGCAGGTGCCTGGGTGTGGCGCAGCCCGAGTGGAGCGACCGATGCGAAGAAGAAGGCTCCGGAACCCACCCCGGTAATAACAGCAGCCATCAGCCAGCAGAATGTGCCGGTGCAACTCGCTGCCAACGGTACCGTGTCGGCACAGCAGACGGTGGCCGTGCGGCCCCAGCTGAGCGCAATGATCAGTGCTGTGCACATCAGGGAAGGCCAATTCGTGCGAAAGGGCGAGCCGCTTTTCACGCTCGACGCGCGCACCGAGGATGCGAATGTGCGCAGGACCGAGGGGCAACTGGCGAAGTCACGCGCGGATCTGAGAAATGCGGAACGTAACCTTGAACGCCAGCGGGAACTGTTCCGGCAGAATTTTATTTCGCAGGCGGCCCTGGATGTGGCGGAGAATCAGGTGGATGCGCTGCGCGCCCAGCTTACAGTCGATGAGGCCACAGCCCAGGCGAACCGGATCGCGCGCGGTTTCAGTGAAATCACTGCCCCGATTTCCGGTCGTTCGGGTGCCATTTCGGTATACCAGGGCAGCCTGGTGCAGCCCAATGATGCTTTGGTGAACATCACCCAGATCGATCCGATCAACGTCAGCTTCACTTTGCCGGAACGCGAGTTCATACCTTTGCAGCAGGCTTTTGCGAAAGGCGAGGTGCCGGTAACCGTCGAGCTGAATGGGCCGCAAAAACAGACGAGAACCGGCCGTCTGATATTTATCGATAATGCCGTCGATACGGCAAGCGGTACAATTCGTCTCAAGGCAGAGTTTCCCAATGCAGACAGGCACCTGTGGCCTGGCATGTTTGTCATGGTGTCGCTCGCGCCGCAGACTTTGGCCCATGTCCTGACGGTGCCGGTGCAGGCCGTGCAGAACGGACCGGAAGGAAAATTCCTGTATGTACTGGACGAAACTGGAAAGGTAAAGCCTTTTTCAGTCGGCGTGCGCCTGGTCCAGGAGGGGTTTGCGGTAGTAGAGGGAAAGGGCATTACTTCCGGGATGCATGTGGTCGCCGAGGGGGCGCAGAATCTCCGTCCGGGCAGCGCCGTAACGGAGGCGAGTTCCATCAAGACCGGCGCCGGGCCAGCAGGTAGAAATCCCGGATGAGCAAATTCTTTTGGCAAAGCAGGCCTGTAACCCGCATCAAGCCAGCGCGATGAATCTCTCGGAACTGTGCATTCGCCGTCCGATCATGACGGTGCTGCTGTCAGCCTCGGCTATTCTCGCCGGCATTGCGGCTTATGGTAATCTGCCTATTGCCGCCCTTCCCAGTTATGACTCGCCTACCATTTCGGTGACAGCGGTATTGCCGGGCGCCAGCCCCGAGACAATGGCTTCCTCTGTGGCCACGCAACTGGAGCGGCAATTCTCGACGATCTCCGGTCTTTCGGTAATCAGTTCCACAAGCACGCTTGGCAATACCGCGATTACACTGGAATTCGACCAGAGACGGGATATCGACAGTGCGGCAATTGACGTACAGGCGGCCTTGCTGCGAGCCGAGCGCGCTCTCCCGATCGAGATGACGTCGCCACCTTCATACCGCAAGATCAATCCTGCGGATTCGCCCATCATCTTTCTTTCGCTGACATCGCCTTCGATGTCGCTGCCGGAATTGAACAGCCTTGCCGAAGACCTGATTGCTCCCACTTTGTCAACGCTGCTAGGTGTTGCGCAGGTCCAGATCAACGGCCAGAAAAAATATGCCGTACGTATCCATGTCAATGCGGAAGCACTTGCTGTCCGCAATCTGACTCTGGACGATATCGCCGCTGCACTGGGCACCGCCAACGCCAACACCCCGATAGGCACTCTCGAAGGTCCGCGCCAGACGCTTACCATTCAGGCCAACCGCCAGCTCGGAAATGCGGCTGTCTTCGCGGACCTGATCGTGGCGACCTCTGATGCAGGCAATCCCGTGCGTCTTTCGGAAGTGGCGCAGGTTGAAGACAGCGTGCAGTCGGTCAAGACCGCAAGCTGGGTCAATGGCGAGCGGGCAATAACCTTGTCAGTGCAGCGTCAGCCCGGTGCGAATACGGTGGCGACCGTGGATGCCATAAAAGCCATCCTGCCGGCGCTGGTCGCGCAAATGCCTTCATCGGTGCAGCTCAAGCTGATCAGCGACCGCTCGGTTTCGATTCGTGATTCGATTCATGATGTACAGGTGACGCTGGCGGTAACGATCGTACTCGTGCTGCTTGTGATTTTCCTGTTCCTGCGCAAGGCTTCCGCCACGCTGATTCCAGCGCTGTCGCTGCCGATCTCGCTGCTCGGAACCGTAGCGATGATGTATCTGCTCGATTACAGCCTGGACAACATTTCGTTGCTGGCCATCACCCTTGCGGTAGGTCTGGTGGTGGATGATGCCATCGTAATGCTGGAGAATATCGTTCGTCATATCGAGAGGGGCATGTCGCCCTTGCAGGCGGCTCTGGTGGGGTCGAAGGAGGTCAGTTTTACCATCATGTCGATTTCCCTCTCGCTGGTTGCCGTCTTCATTCCGATTTTCTTCATGCCGGGGGTAATCGGCCTGCTTTTTCATGAGTTTGCAGGGGTAGTGGGAATTGCCGTCATGATGTCGGCGCTTGTCTCGCTCACGCTGGTGCCGGTGATGACAAGCCGGTATATCGGCCGGCACGAGTCCGAGAGCAGAAGCCTGAAGTGGACTGCCTGGTTCGAGCGCGGATTCATTCGTACCCTGGGGGTCTATGAACGCGTCCTTGATCTCGCATTGCTTCATCGCCGTACCGTGCTCGGCATTGCCATAGGCACCTTCATTGCCACGGCAGGTTTGTTCGTGGTCTTGCCCAAAGGTTTTTTCCCCACGGAGGATATCGGCCAGGCGCTGATCACGGTGGATGCGGTTGAAGACATTTCCTTCCCGGCCATGACGGAATTGTTGCAGCAAACGGGGGAAGTCATAGGCGCCAATCCGGCGGTCGATACGCTCCTCGTCAATGCGACTGAAAGCAATAGCGCCCGCTTGTTCATGACCTTGAAGCCGCGGAGTGAACGTCCTTCTCTCAGCAAGGTGACGGAAGATTTACGGCGCGAGGTGAGTACCATTCCCGGCGTCAACGTGTTCATCAATCCCTTGCAGAATCTTAGGCTGGGAGGGCGCACCAGCAAGAGCCGCTATCAATACGTCATGCGGAGTGTGCGCGCGGAGGAGTTGCGCGGCGCGGCGGAGGGCCTGATGGCGCGCCTGCGTGCAGATCCGATATTCCGCGATGTTACCAGCGATTCCCAGTTGAAGGGCCTGCAGGCGCAACTCAATATCAATCGCGACAAGGTCAATCTCCTTGGCGTGCAGATGTCCGATATCCGTTCCCTGCTGTACAGCGCGTTTGGTGAGCGCCAGGTATCAACGATCTATACTTCCAGCGACAGCTATGCGGTTATCCTGCAGGTGGCCGCAGAGGACCGCGCTGACGAGAGCGCGTTCGATAAAATCTACCTGCGCGGCAAGAATGGTATGCTGGTGCCACTCTCCAGCGTCGCATCGGTTGAACGCCAGGTGGGACCCCTTGCGATCAATCACTCCGGCCAGCTCGAGTCGTTGACCATCTCGTTCAATCTCGCACCCGGGGCCGCGCTGGGAGAAGCCTCTGCCCAAATAGAGAAGTTCAAGCGCGAACTGAATGTGCCCGCCAGCATTCTCACGAGCTATGCGGGCGATGCGGCGGCATTCCAGTCTTCACAGGCAAGCCAGGTGATACTCATCATCGGGGCGTTGCTGGTCATCTATGTTTTGCTGGGCGTGTTGTATGAAAGCTATATCCATCCCCTTACGATACTTTCAGGATTGCCATCTGCTGCGGTTGGAGCCTTGGGAATGCTATGGCTGTTCAATATGGAATTGTCGATCATCGCCATGATCGGCATCCTTATGCTGATCGGCATAGTCAAAAAGAACGCGATCATGATGATCGATTTCGCGCTCGACGCCCAGCGCAACGAAGGGATGATGCCGCAGGAGGCGATCAGGACTGCGTGTCTGATGCGTTTCCGGCCAATCATGATGACCACCCTGGCAGCCCTGATGGGGGCACTTCCCATCGCCCTGGGGCTGGGAGCGGGCGCGGAATTGCGCCAGCCGCTGGGCCTGGCCGTGGTAGGGGGACTACTGTTTTCTCAGGTGATCACTCTGTTCATCACACCGGTGATCTATCTCTACCTGGACAGGTATTCCGGCAAGGGACCATTGAAGCTCGAGACGGAGAACCTGGCGGGACAGCAGGCGTAGATCGTATCCGTTTTTCCTGATCCACGGCGGTCAGGCCATATCCCCTTGAACTTAGGATTTTCTTGACGATATAACTGGCGAGCTCTGTCAATATTTTCGATGGACTGATACGGCGCGCACATCTAAGGATTTTCCGATAGCAGTAGAGCGGATCGTCAGGAGAACAGTATTTCACTCCACGAGGTTTCCAGCCACTTTTTAAATATGGACCATTTCAAGAACTGCTTGCCAGATTATTCTTTTTAACTGGTTTATCTTGCTGCAAGAGGGCTATTTCGAAATGTAGATTGCTACCGTTAGCTTCGCATGAGGAATTGTCCAGCCTTCAAAGAAAATCATACCCATTTCTCTTGTAATGTCTTTATTCCGGGGGTAGAATCAAAACCAGACTGATCGGTCTGTTTTGATATCGCCGTGATGTACGGAAATCAATAGTGGCATCAATATTTTCTGTGACGACATGGAGGTGAATGATGACAATGAAATGCCTGAATGGAATTGATGTCGACAGGTTGCGGGCAACGCGGGATCGTATCGAGGCCGATGCAGACGGACCTTTCGCCCACCCCCGGTATGAGTCGACTATCGTCTGGAAAAACGGATATCGCACCGTATCCTCTGCCATGGATGGCCAGGAAGTCATCGGTGACGAGCCCGAGCAGTACGGCGGCAAGGGAAGCGGCATGACCCCGGAGGATATGCTGCTTAGCGCAATCGGCGGTTGTCTTGTCGCCACCTATATTGGCGGATTGTCCGCCGCCGGCATCACAGTGAAATCACTGCGCCTCGACGTTTCTGGTCGGGTGAATTTCCGTGCCGTCTTTGGTCTTGAAACGGCTGATCCCGGCTTTGAAAGCATCCGGGTAGCGGTGAATATTCAGACTGATTCCTCCCCCGACAGGGTGAAGGAAATCATGGACAGGTTGCTGAAAACCGCGCCCGTTCCGGATACGATCATCCGGCCGGTGCCGCTCGATGTCGAGATCAGCTGCAAGCAGACCGAACTGGCTGGGTTTTCATAACGACCAGGGGAATGGAGATGACCGGTGTACAGATCTCGCAGTGATCGGTCGCAGCCCATCCGGCCAGGCCCGCATCTGTCCATGCAGATCGTGGAGGAATGGTGTGATGAAGAAAGAACGCAAATCGACCGAGGAAAAATTGCTTCTTGCAGCGCGCCGCCTGTTCTGCCGCGCCGGAATCCATGCGACCGGCATTACACGGATTCTCGAGGAAGCAGGAGTGGCTCGTGCCAGCCTCTATGCGCACTACGGCTCAAAGGAAAATCTGCTCAAGGCGGTATTCGATACGGAAGCGAACATGTGGTTTCGCTGGTTCGACCTGGACCTGCCGCATCTCAAGTGTTCCCCCGGGGCGCGCATCCTGGCCCTGTTCGATCTGCTGGAAAAATGGTTCGCGAAGGAAGACTTCTTCGGCTGCGTATTCATTAACGCCGTGGCGGAGCATGAAAAGGATAGCCGTTGGGTAAAGGATGTAGCAGGTGCGTACCGGGATCAGATAATTGACCGGCTGAGGGCGCTGGTTGGGGAAAGCGGAGCCAGGGATCCGGATATGGTCACTCAGAAACTGGGCTTGCTCATCGAAGGGGCGATCGTGACTGCCATGGTCACCCAGAACAGCCAGCCAGCCTATATTGCCAGGCTTGCCGCCGAAGATATTTTGCGGTGCATGGAATGCGCTCCCTCTCCAGCGGAAGACTGTGCATCCTCCGCGGCTGCCGCCATGGAATAGACTTAGGCCAGAATTTTTACAGGAGAAATCAATGGACGGCATCTGGGCAAATTTATCGACAGGCATGCGGCGTTTCCTGATCCTGGCTGGATCTCTCGCGGTTATCGTCGCAGTCGGTTTGCAGTTTCATGTGAGCTCTCAAGGGGATCAGTCAAACACCTATCCGAAGGGCTTTCGCGGCGGCACCTGCACCATAGAGTCCGCCTCCCTGGTGATTGGCTATTCGGGTTATTTCATTCCAGGGGACTATGAAATCCCTGAGGACGCAACAGGTGCGATGTCCGTCCCTGTCCTGTGCGGAAAAATACCCAGCCCCGGAATCCTGGATGTCACGATCGATCTTCTTTACCCCGAATCTGCGCGTGAATGGCCGCTGGCCATGAGGCTTGCAAAAATGGAAAGCGGCATGCCGGTGAAGACTCTGATGACGGTGCCATCGAAAACCTACGAAACCGGCATCATCACCCATGTGCTGAACATGGTCGAGGCGGGTGAATACCGGCTTTATCTATCCGGGAAGGATGGGAACCAGGCTGATTTCACGCTGGAAATCCCCATTATCGTGGGCACGGTCTGGTATGACGGCCTCCCTCAGCTCTGGCCCTTGTTTCTACTGATCGCCGGAGCAATTCTTTATCGTATTTTCAGAAAGCGCTGACTGTTCAAGCAAAGGAGAAATTCAACATGAAATTCAGACAGCCGCGAAACATAACCATTATAGACCCGCAACACATCCTGTGAGACTGAACAGCTCAAGGCCCTTGTACCTGTAATCAGTCTACAACCGGAGGATTCTTGGAATGGCAGGTTATGTCGGCGATGTCGCCATCGCGTACGATCGTGATCTCGGGCCCGTGCTTTTTGAGCACTATGCTATCGACATTGCGAGACGCGCAACCGGAAGATCAGTCCGCCACATGCTCGAAATCGCGGCAGGGACGGGAATAGTTACCCGTCACTTGCGTGACGTGCTCCCCGAGGATGCGCTGCTGAGCGCGATCGATATCAGCGACGCCATGATGGACATCGCGCGTGCAAAGTTTCTTCCCCACGAGCAGGTCGCCTTCCAGGTTGCGGACGCTACGGCACTGCCTTTCGAAAATGAAGCGTTCGATGCGGCAGTCTGCCAGTTTGGAGTGATGTTCTTCGATAAAGAGGCGGCGTTTCGCGAGGTGTATCGGGTATTGAAGCGTGGCGGGCAATACTTGTTCAGCGTGTGGGATTCGCGGCGTTACAACCCCTTCGCCAGTCTGACTTTCGAAGTGCTGAAGCAGTTTTTTCCATCGAACCCGCCCCGGTTTCTTGAGGACCCCGTTTCCTCCTTCGAAATAGACCCTATCAAGGAAATACTTATTCGCTCAGGCTTTGGACGGATTGTCATCTCAGTTCAGACACGGGAATACGATATTCAGGATGTGCCGGCCTTCGCGCGGGGCCTGGTATTTTGTCCCGTAATTGAGGAGATCAGAGAGCGCGGCGGGGTCGAGCCGGAGGAGATAGTCGAGGTGCTGGCGGAAGCGCTGACAAGAGAGTATGGCTCAAACCCCGCGCGTTATCCGATGCAGGCCATACTGTTCGAGGCGGAAAAGCCTTGAGATTTGCGAGATTGCAATTTTGGGCATGAGCTGGAATCTCGAAAGAGAATCAAGGGTTTGATTTTACCTGAAGAGGAGAAGCAGAATGAAAGGCAGCTCTGTTATGAAGTTTTGTTCCACGCTACCGGTTTTAATGCTGGCAGGGAATTTGTCTTATGCCATGCCGGGCATGCACGGAGCCGAAGGCAGTGGAGTGACCGAGCCGCCTGCTGCATCAAAAGATATGGGCGCACCCATCAACTCATCAGGTTCCGAAATAGAAATTACCTATAGTGCAGACGGCAAAACAGCTATTTTTGTTTCAACCCGCGAAGGCAGTATCGAATCACCCGGCACGCGTTACAATTTCGACATATGGATGGCTCGCAATGTGGATGGCGTGTGGCAGGAACCCGTTCACCTCGGTCCTGACATCGATCCGGCCGTAGGGCCAAATATCAATACAGCGGCCTGGGACCTGGAACCCAGCTTCTCGGATGATGGTAATGTCATTTATTTTACGAGATATGAACCAGGTAACCTGCTATCCGGCGATCTTTATGTCGTTCAGAAAGTGAATGGTGTATGGCAGTCGGCCAGAAACTGGAACGATGTTCCGGAACTTCCCAGTATCAATACTCCAACCGGGGAGGAACATTGTCCGATTATTGTTTCCGACAGCCTGATTTATTTCAATTACAGCCAACCGGGAGTCACGCAGGAAAGCGATATCTGGAAAGTCGAGAAAAAAGACGGGATGTGGCAGAAGCCGGTGAGCCTGGGCGCGAAAATCAATTCTCCACAGCGTGACCATATGCACTGGACCGGGGTGTCAAAAGATGGCAAAAGTATGGTCGTCACCAGTACACGGATTGATCCGGCTTCCCGGGGTGGGCACGACATGTGGATCTCACATCAGGATGCCAATGGAGAATGGCAGAAACCGATCAATCTCGGGGATGTCATCAATACCCCGGGTGAAGAAATGTGCTGGACTTTCACGCCTGATGGTAAGAAATTTACCGGCAGCTGGGGACCTCACAATACATTTGATACGGATATCCGCTGGATAAGCAAAGAGGATATTCCGTTGTTGAGAAAATTCGAACCGATCGGGCCGCCCCCTAATTTACTTGCCAAAACCAGAAAATGATATCTTGGAAACCGGAAATTAAACGAGAGAGATAGTAAAACTGGCATGAAGGTTTCCTGATATATCGTATTGCAGGATACAAAAAGGATTTTTTCGTGGGTAAAAACAGGTTATCTCCGCTTGGATGCAGAATATTCAATCCGGTTGGTGAGTCAAATATAGATAGAGGGGAATTACAGAGGTGAGCGGTTTACCGCATGAGCATGGGTAAAGAACAGTTGACAAAATAAGACAACCGGTCATATTATTTCCCTATGTCACGATCTGCAAAAAAGGAAGCGAGCCGGGATGCCTTGTTGAATCAGGGTGTGAGTATGCTCATGCGGCAAGGTTACCACGGCACCGGGCTCCAGGAGATTCTGGATGCGGTAAATATCCCCAAGGGCTCTTTTTATAATTATTTCGACAGCAAGGAAGATTTTGGCGCCAAGGTCATCCAGCATTACGTCGACCCTTTTATCGCCCAGCTGACCACTCATTTACGATATTCCGAAACCGATGCACTGGATGCAATACAGTGTTATTTTGATGAGCTTGTTACGGAGCTGGAGAAAAACGATTTCCAGGGCGGCTGCCTGCTTGGCAATTTGATGGGCGAGATCGGCGATACCAGTCTTCTTTGTCAGCAATCCCTTCAGACGGCTGTTACCCGATATCGGGACCTGCTGCAATCCGGTTTGGTCAAGGCTCAGCAACAAGGAACGGTCAGGGTAGACAAATCGGCAGGAGAAATGGCCGATTTATTGATAAATGCCTGGCAGGGGGGCTTGCTGAGGGCGAAAATCGAAAAATCATCCGGGCCTGTCAGGCAATGTTGCCAGGACCTGCTCGGAGATTTTTTCAGGCCTCTTACATCTGCATCTCGCTAATTTTTTACCTTTGGTAAATACGACCAGTCATATTTATCTAAACAGGAGATATAAATGCGCAGAGAGTCGCTGGAACGGAAATTCGGGCAATAGAGTAAGCAATCCATTCAACTGTAAAAATACTTTCAAGGAGATGTACATGCAATCTCGTGCCTTTAATTTCCTTATGATGGGACTGGTATTGGCTGGGACAAGCGTCTTTTGCCCATCCTCGGAAGCGCGTGACTCGGCTGTGGGCGAGCATAGCCCGGCCCCTGCGGCGCAGGGATCAAACCACAAGCATTATGAAGCTTCACCCATGGCGAACCAGCCAGGCCTGGATGGGCAGCTGGCACCGAGACTGCAGAACCTCGGGACTCATGTATTTCCGGTCAGCACGCGAAATAAAAGAGCGCAGCTCTTTATCAATCAGGGTATCAATTTGGCCTACGGCTTTAACCATGCCGAAGCGCGGCGCGCATTCCGCGAAGCCACGCGATTCGATCCTGCGCTTGCCATGGCGTACTGGGGGCAGGCACTGGTGCTGGGCCCCAATATCAACGCACCCATGGATCCCGACGATGAATCCGATGCCTTGAAGCTGGTGCAAAAGGCGAAATCGCTGATGGGATCGGCCTCGAAAAGGGAACAGGCGCTGATCAGCGCGCTGGAGAAACGCTATTCGGGCGATTCCGGGAACCGTACGGCAAATGACAAGGCTTATGCTGAAGCAATGCGGACGGTGCATCGGCGCTTTTCCGCTGACCCCGATATCGCCATGCTCTATGTGGAATCGGTGATGGACCTTCGTCCCTGGGGATACTGGATGCGGGACGGCCACCCCTACGAGGGAACGGCCGAAATCGTGGCGCTGACCGAGGAAGTGTTGCGTCGCCATCCCGCGCATCCCGCTGCATTGCATATGCAAATTCATCTGCTGGAGCCGACGAGCACGCCCGAGCGCGCAGAGAAAGCCGCGGATACCCTGCTCCCGCTGATGCCTGCAGCGGGACACATGATACACATGCCCTCGCTGATGCCTGCAGCGGGACACATGATACACATGCCCTCGCATATTTATCAGCGGGTGGGACGGTATGCGGATGCGATAGAAAGCAACCAGTTGGCAATAGCAGCCGACGAGGACTACATCGCCCAATGCCAGGCACAGGGACTGTACCCGATGGCGTACTATCCGCATAATATTCACTTTCTTTCGTTTTCTGCAACGGCAAGCGGTCAAGGCAGAATCGCGATCGAATCCGCCCGCAAGACCGCCAGCAGGATAAACGATAGCCTGTTGAAGGAAATGCCCCTGACTGCCGTGTTCCGCATGGCGCCTTACTGGGCTCTCGCGAGGTTCGGGCACTGGCAGGAGATATTGGATGAGCCCTCGCCCCCCGCCACGAATACATTCCTCAAGGGGAGCTGGCATTATGTCCGGGGCCTGGCATTTGTCGCAACCGGGCGACTCTCCAAAGCCGAACAGGAACTGGGTATTTTGCGCGAAATCATGAAAGACCCAGGCCTGGACGGTGCGCTCTTCTCCAAGAATACGCCGCGGACAATCCTCAAAATCGCTCCTGAAGTGCTGGCCGGTGAAATTGACGCCGCGCGCGGCAAATTCGATTCGGCCATAGCGCATCTTGAACGCGCGGTCCGCTACGAGGATGCGCTGGTTTATACGGAGCCCGCCGAATGGCACTATCCGCCGCGGCTCGCGCTCGGCGCCGTCCTGCTGGAGGCGGGGTACCCGGACGAAGCAGAGACGGTCTACTGGAACGATCTGCAACGCAATCGCGACAGTGGCTGGGCTCTTTTCGGGCTGCTGCAGGCCCTGCGTGCTCAGAAAAAGGAAGCCGAGGCGGGCGTTATCGAGGCACGCTTCAAAAAGGCCTGGGAGCATGCTGACGTAAAGCTGACAGCCTCGCGCATGGGCCGATAGCGAACACTCCTGCTAGTCCCCTGTCTTCAGCGGGCGTTTGAGGAGAGTTTTGCCGAGTCTGGAAATCCAGACTCGTTATTTCACCTTCATTCCGGGACGCGCGCCTTCATCGGGAGAAAGCAGATAAGGGCCGTCACCGTCCCCGGCGGCCAGCACCATGCCTTCGGATACACCGAACTTCATCTTGCGCGGTGCCAGGTTGGCAACCATGATGGTCAGACGTCCCTTGAGCTGAGCGGGATCATAGGCGGATTTTATGCCTGCAAATACGGTTCGCTGTTCCGAAGCGATATCCAGGGTGAGCTTGAGCAGCTTGTCGGCGCCCGGCACCTGCTCCGCATCGAGGATTTTTGCGACCCTGAGATCGACTTTGCCGAAATCCTCGATGGAGATGTGCGATGCATCGGCTTGGCCTGTTTCTCCTGTTTTTGCAGGTGCAGGTATGGCGGAAGAATTTTTTTCCATGGCTTCTATAGCTTGTGCAGCCTGCTGTGACTTTGCAGGCGCCAGGCTTTCCTTGTTTGCATTGGTAAGCATTTCAATCTGTTTCGGATCGATCCGGGTCATCAGGTGCTCGTAATCGTTGATCCGATGTCCCTCCGGCAATAGTCGGTGCTGAGAATTCGCATCCTTCCATGTAAGGGAATCCAATCCCAGGAACTGCTCCGCTTCCAGCGCAAGCTTCGGCAGCACCGGTTTCAGGTACACTGTCAGAATCCGGAACATATTCAGCGCGATGCTGCATACTTCATGCAGTTCCCTGTCATTCCTGCTATCTTTCGCTAATGTCCAGGGCTTCATCCGGTCCACATACTGGTTGGCCACATCCGCCGCCGACATGATTTCCTTGATCGCTTTGCTGAATTCCCTGCGTTCATAGAAATTTGCAATGGACATATGACGGCCAAGGAAAGTATCTCCCTCGCCAAGCTCGCAAAAAAGAAACTGGTTGAACCATTTCCGGCTGGTTTCCGAAATGTTGTGCGTAAGCTTGCCCTCGAATTTTTTGATGATGAATCCTGCGCATCTGCTGGCGATGTTGACATATTTCCCCACCAGATCGCTGTTCACGCGGGCGACAAAATCCTCAAAGTTGAGATCGATATCCTCCATGCTGTCGTTGAGCTTGGCAGCGTAGTAATAACGCAGCCATTCCGGATTCAGGCCTTGCTTCAAATAGCTCTCAGCGGTGATGAAAGTCCCGCGGGATTTGGACATTTTCTGGCCGTTGACGGTGAGAAACCCGTGAGCATAAATCTGGGTAGGGGTGCGATATCCCGAGAATTCCAGCATCGCCGGCCAGAACAGGGCGTGAAAGTAGAGAATGTCCTTCCCTATGAAATGCACCATTTCCGTATTGCCGCCAGGACGCAGGAATTCGTCGATCTCGGCCTGGGTTCTCTGGTTCTGCTTGAAGTAGCTCTTGAAACTGCCGAAATAGCCGACGGGTGCATCCAGCCATACATAGAAGAATTTCTTTCCGCCCGTATGTGGAATAGGGAAGCCGAAATAAGGCGCATCACGCGAAATATCCCAATCCACGAGGCCGGCTGAAAGCCACTCCTTCATTTTATTGGCTGCTTCAGGTTGAAGTCGGGGTCTCGTTTCCAGGGCAATGCCTGACTGAGCCGGAATCGATTCAAATATCCAGTTTTTGAGGAAAGTTTCGCAGCGTATATCCGAAAGCTTGAAAAAGTAGTGGTTCGAAGTGCGGCGCTCCGGCTTGGCGCCGGAGACGGCAGAGTAGGGATCGATGAGGTCAGTGGGTGAATAGGTGGCGCCGCAAGCCTCACAGGAATCTCCATACTGGTCGCCGGCATGACATGTGGGGCATTCGCCCTTGATATATCGATCCGGCAGAAACATTTGTTTGACTGGGTCATAAAACTGTTCCACCGAACGTTTGGCAATCAGATCCCTTGCCCTGAGCTGGCGGTAGATATCTTCGCAAAACGCCTGATTTTCAGGCGAATCGGTAGTGTAATAGTGGTCGAAACCAACATGGAAGCCATCGAAATCCGCCTTATGTTCATGCCATACGCGGTCTATCAGTTGCCGTGGAGTAATGCCTTCCTGTTCTGCGCGAAGCATGATCGGCGTGCCATGCGCATCGTCCGCGCAAACATAATGCACTTCGTGCTCTTGCATTTTCTGGAAACGAACCCAGATGTCAGTCTGTATGTACTCCACCAGATGACCGAGGTGGATGCTGCCGTTGGCATAGGGCAGGGCCGAGGTGACGAGGATTTTCCGTTTGTTCATCAAGCGATTAAGAAGGGATTCGAAAAGATGCAAAATGACAATTGTAACAAACTGTGAGGCTTGCGGTCTTTGGGGCTGACGAAAAGGATTTTCAGCACTCCTTGCTCATTTCTTTTTAAATGGCGTTCGACAGTGAAGCGGCAATTTTCTCCCTGGAGAGGGCAAATGCTTCATCCTCATAGGCAAGAGTTCGCGAACCCTGGATATTTGTTAATATTCGAGTCATCAGTGGCCTCAGATCAAAGGAGTTCAAAAAATGGCTATCACAGAACAGCAGATATTGGCCGCACTCGGGGAAATTACCGATTTCACCACGGGCAAGGATTATGTAAGCACCAACGAAGCGCGCAATGTCGTCATCGAGGGCAATAATGTATCGCTGGATATTGTGCTCGGTTATCCGGCAAAAAGCGTGATGGCGAATATTCGCGCCCAGGTGATCGAAAAACTCAAAGCCATTCCCGGAGTGGGCAACGTAAATGCCAATGTCTCAAGCAGGATCGTTTCCCACGCGGTGCAGCGTGGGGTGAAACTCATCCCCGGAGTCAAGAATATCATTGCTGTGGCCTCCGGCAAGGGTGGGGTAGGCAAGTCTGCCACGGCCGTCAATCTTGCGCTGGCGCTGGCTGCCGAAGGGGCTTCTGTCGGGATACTGGATGCGGATATCTATGGTCCTTCCCAACCGCAAATGCTGGGCGTTACCGGCAGGCCGGATTCTCCCGATGGCAAGACCATCGAACCGATGAGAGCACATGGCATTCAGGCCATGTCCATCGGGCTTCTGATCGATGCGGAAACGCCGATGGTGTGGCGCGGGCCCATGGTTACCCAGGCACTGCAGCAGTTGCTGACCGATACCCGGTGGGAAGAGGTGGATTATCTCATTGTGGACATGCCGCCGGGAACGGGCGATATCCAGTTGACACTTGCGCAAAAAGTGCCGGTGACCGGAGCCGTCATTGTCACGACGCCTCAGGATATTGCGCTGCTTGATGCGCGCAAGGGTTTGAAGATGTTCCAGAAGGTAGGCATTCCCATCATTGGCATCATCGAAAATATGAGCACGCACATTTGCTCAAACTGCGGGCATGAAGAGCATATTTTTGGCGCGGGCGGCGCGGAAAAAATGTGCAGGGATTACGATGTGGAATTGTTGGGCGCACTGCCCCTCGATATAAAAATTCGCGAACATACCGATTCCGGCAGTCCGACAGTCGTTGCAGAGCCTGGCGAGCGAATAGCTGAAATTTATCGCGGTATCGCGCGGCGCCTCGCCGTAAAGATCGACGAATTGTCACTGGACCATTCCGCGCTGTTCGCCAGGATCGTGGTTGAGGATACCTGATTCCCCGAAACGGAAGGATTGGCATCTGGAAGAGGAGCTGGACTGTTTTGCCTGCCCGCTCTCCGATTTCGCCGTCTGTACATTCCATTCACATCGCATTCCTTCTTTCAACATGACAATCAAGTCGGATAAATGGATTCGCCGGATGGCGATGGAGCACGGCATGATCGAGCCGTTCGAGCCGAATCAGGTCAGGCATGCTCCTGACGGACACAGGATCGTTTCATACGGCACTTCGAGTTACGGGTACGACATTCGCTGCTCGGATGAATTCAAGCTGTTCACCAATATCAACTCCGCCATCGTGGATCCCAAGAATTTCGATTCCAATTCCTTTGTCGATGTTAAAAGCAATGTCTGTCTTATTCCGCCTAATTCCTTTGCGCTTGCGCGCACGGTTGAATACTTTCGCATCCCGAGAAATGTGCTGACCATTTGCCTCGGGAAATCCACTTATGCCCGTTGCGGTATCATTGTCAATGTCACCCCCTTCGAGCCGGAATGGGAAGGCTTCGTTACACTGGAGTTTTCCAATACCACCCCTCTTCCCGCAAAGATTTATGCGAATGAAGGTGTCGCCCAGGTAATTTTTTTCGAATCCGACGAGGTCTGCGAAACCTCTTACCGGGACAGGGGAGGGAAATACCAGGGACAGCATGGAGTGACGCTGCCAAAAATCTGAGCGTCATACGTTCTTCTCTTCACGAAAATCGCCCGCTTCACTTGCTTGCCACTTGCTTACCGCTTGCTTGCGCAAGCTTCGGGCAGCGGGGCCGAGCACCTGAATATTGATGAGCATTACCATGCTCCGGGGGGGGGAACTTTGGGCTGGGCAATGGGTCTTTTCATCATTCAAAAAAACACTTGATTCCAGCGCAATCAAGTCTATAATCCGCATTTTTTTACGTTATCCAACTGAGGGACAGGAGGTCATCATGACAAGCAAAGCAAACTACTTCATCACGGCTGATCTGGTAAACATCCATACTCCCGTAACGTAGCGCCTCCAAAAGGAAGGACGATCATGCAAATGCGCAATACCGCTCTACGGCAGACCGTAGAAGCAGAAGAAATATTCGATACCCACCCCGAAGTCAGCCTGGATTTTGAACATGTTCAGGCAGCCCTCAAAAAGGGCTACAGCAAGCCGTTTCTGCTGGTTGACAGTAATATCATCCGCAATAAAGCCCGAAGATTCAAAGCCGCCATGCCGCGTGTGCAACCGCACTATGCAGTCAAGGCCAATCCTGATCCGCGCGTATTGAAAACGCTGATCGAGGAAGGCGTTGGATTTGAAATTGCCTCCATCTCAGAGCTTGACCTCCTGCTCAGCCTGGATGTGCCTCCTGCGGATATTTATTACAGCAATCCGATGAAGTCGCGCGCGTACCTGGAATATGCCGCAGCCAAAGGTGTGGAGTGGTATGTGCTGGATAGTATCGAGGAGTTGCGCAAGATCGTCAGCGTGAAGCCGGACGCGAAACTGTATTTGCGGATAGATACGCCCAATATCGGGAGCGACTGGCCGCTCGCCGGCAAGTTCGGCACCCATATGGGCGAGATCAAGGAAATCATTGACGAAGCCGCCAACCTCAAGGCTGATCTGGCCGGAGTGACTTTTCACGTCGGTTCGCAATGCCGCAATCCACAGAACTGGCGGGTCGGCATCGAACGGGCGATCAAAGTGTTCGCCGACATGCGCCAGGCAGGATTGTCACCGCGTTTGCTCAACATCGGCGGCGGTTACCCGGTGCGGCATGTCAAGCCCATTCCATCGATAGAAGTTATCGGTGAAGTCGTGAACGAAGCGATTGCGAATCTGCCGGAGAACATTCGCATCATGGCGGAGCCCGGACGCTACCTCGTCTCGGATGCGGCCTATTTTGTCTGCCGCGTAGTAGGGACGGCGACCCGCAACGGCAAACGCTGGATGTATTGGGATGCGGGGGTCTTCGGCGGTGTGATCGAGGTCACGGAGGGTTTGCGGTATGAAATTCTTTCCGATCGCACGGGATCGAGCATTCCCTGGTCTGTAGCGGGGCCGACCTGCGATTCGGTCGATATTCTGATGCGGGATGAAATGCTGCCGGAAGATATCGAGGAAGGTGATTTCATCTATATTCCCAATGCCGGCGCCTATACGACAGCCTACGCCAGCAACTTCAACGGCTTTCCTTTGCCGGAGGTTGTCGTCCTGTAACCGATAAAATCAGGACTCCAGCCTGCCCGCCCGGTTCCGGACAGGCCAATTCAGGGACAATCAGGCAGCGCAACCGGACAATAATAATAAAAAAGGCGGGTCCAGTTATCTGGGCCCGCCACTTTTTTGCAGGAACGCCTGCCAGGAATCAGAGTCGGGATTCAGAATTCGCGATTCCCGGATCATTGGTCGCGTTGTGCCTGCTGACCTGCCTTGCGATCGAGTGTGGCAAAATGATACTCCAGCCCATTGTTATCCACGTGCTTCTCGCGCGAGACCTCCCGCCAATCATTCCTGTCAAATTCCGGAAAATACGCATCACCCTCGAAATTCCTGTGGATCTCGGTCATGTATATGCGATCACATAGCGGCAGCATCTGCTGGAATATGTCAGCACCCCCGATGACGAAACATTCGTTCACTTGATCGAGGTGCTCTCCCTCTTCGCTTTTGGTCTGGCTGCAGATGCTCAGCGCTTCTCCAATGGATCTGGCAACCAGCGCGCCCGGAGCTTCATAATCCGGTTGTCTCGTAATAATGATGCTGGTGCGGCCGGGAAGAAGCCGGCCGATGGATTCATGCGTCTTGCGTCCCATGATGATGGGATGCCCCATCGTAAGCACCTTGAAGTGCTTGAGGTCGTGCGGCAAGCACCAGGGAATCGCATTGTTATTGCCGATTATGCGGTTTTGCGCCATCGCCGCCAGAACGGAGAGTCGAGGTGTTGTCATACTGCAATGGGCGCCCTGATTGACGGATGAGGATCATACCCTTCCAGGGTGAAATCCTCGTACCGGAAGTCGAAAACATCCCTGATTGCCGGGTTCAATCTCATTATGGGCAGTTTTTTCGGCGATCGCCCTAATTGCTCGCGTGTCTGTTCCAGATGGTTGAGATAAAGATGCGCGTCGCCAAGGGTATGGATGAATTCACCTGTCCGTAAATCGCAGCTCTGCGCCAGCATCAGCGTAAGCAGAGCGTACGAGGCAATGTTGAACGGAACACCTAGGAAGATGTCAGCACTGCGCTGGTAAAGCTGGCAGGAAAGCCTGCCATCTGCCACATAGAACTGAAACAGCGCATGGCAAGGCGCCAGCTTCATTTCCTGCAGTTCACCCACATTCCAGGATGATACGAGCATGCGGCGGGAATCGGGTGTTTTCCTGATCTGCTCGACCACCTGCCTGACCTGATCGATATGGCCTCCCTTCCCGTCCGGCCACGAGCGCCATTGGCGGCCATATATCGGCCCCAGGTCGCCATTCTCATCCGCCCACTCATCCCAGATGGAGACACCGTTTTTCTTGAGATACTTTATATTGGTATCACCTTTCAGAAACCAGAGCAGTTCATAAATGATGGATTTCAGATGCAGCTTCTTCGTCGTCAGCAGGGGAAAGCCTTCCGACAGGTCGAAGCGCATCTGGTAGCCGAAAACAGAAAGCGTGCCGGTACCCGTGCGGTCGGATTTTTTTTGCCCGTGGTCCAGAACGTGCTGCATGAGATCGAGGTACTGGCGCATCGAAGTCGGTAACGTCAGCGAGTGGAATAGTAAAAGGAAGCGTCCCGCGTATAATGGGTAATGGACGAGGTTTCATTCTAACAGATATAAAGTAAAGGGGCTTCCATGCTTGCAGCGCTTGAACAGAAGAATACTCCCTTGGTATCCACCAGTGAGGCAGGCAAGGCTACTCATATCCTGGTGGTATTGCCAGGCGGGGCCGAACCATCGGGTGAGCTGGATTTTTTCGGAAAAGATTTGCTGAGCACCTTGTTGTCGCGGCGCAAAATGAAGGCGGAAGAAATCAAAGAGATGCCGGTTTCAGCCAATCTTGCGAATGGCGCGCTATGCGCGTGGGTGAGGATCGATCCGGTCAAATCCGTGTTCGAGCAGCAAGTATCGATGCGTAAAGCCTTGCAGCTGTTGCTGGAAGAAAACCCTTCCGAAATAAACATTATCGTTTATGGCGATTCCAGCGAAAAGCGGAAGGCCGCGCAACTGGCGCTTTACGCGGCATGGATCAATGGCCCATTGCTGCCATCGCGCAAAACAGCCAAGGAGGAGGAGAACAGCCGCGGACTCGAACGGATCGTGCTGCACGGGCATGAGGAAGCGGGCAACTTTGCCTTGCTGAAAGCTACCGCGGAAGGAAATCTGCTTACACGCGAGCTTACGGTGCTGCCGTCCAATGAATTGACGCCAGGGCTCTACCGCAAGCGCGTCCAGGAACTGGCGGCAAGGGAAGGCTGGGATTATCAGGACTTTGATGTCAAAGCGCTCCGCGAGATGGGCGCAGGTGCTTTTGTCGCGGTTGCCCAGGGGAGCGATTCCGAAGACGCGGCCATTGTGCACTTGCGGCGGCGGACGAAAGAAGGGGACAAGACAGTCGCCCTGGTGGGCAAGGGTATCTGCTTCGATACCGGGGGGCATAACCTGAAGCCGGCGCGTTATATGCATGGCATGCATGAGGACATGAACGGATCTGCTGTTGCCCTGGGCATACTGTTGGCTGCAACCCGTGCCAATCTCCCCGTGAACATCGATTGCTGGCTTGCCCTCGCGCAGAACCATATCGGTCCCCATGCCTACAAGCAGAACGATGTCATCAGGACGCTCAATGGGACTACTGTAGAGATTGTCCATACCGATGCCGAAGGACGGATGGTGCTTGCGGATACCCTGACGATGGCGGCGAGAGAGAGGCCCGACATGATGATGGATTTTGCAACGCTGACAGGAAGCATGCGCGCGGCGCTGGGATCGCGCTACAGTGGTATTTTCAGCAATCGCGAAGAGTTGATGCAGAAGGCGCTGACCGCAGGGAGGGTGACAGGCGAACGGGTCTGGAGATTTCCCCTCGATGCCGATTATGATGTCGAACTGGAAAGCAAGATTGCCGATATCAGGCAATGCACCCTGGAGAACGAGGCGGATCACATTCTTGCCGCCAGATTTCTCAACCGCTTCGTGGATAACATCCCCTGGTTGCACATGGACCTTTCTGCGAGCAACCACAAGGAAGGGTTGGGCGCGGTTGGCAGTCCGGTAACCGGATTCGGTGTGGCGTGGGGTGTGGAGATGCTCAGGACTTTTTTTCAGACTCCCTTCAACCTTTAACAGCTGGATAGGGGGATGCAGGTCATACCTTGCTCCCACTTATCGAGAATGTTCGGATACATCCCTCATGCGATCGGTGTAACAAAACGGCTCTTTCGCCTGATGTTGCGCTTCACGATTCGAAGCTGAAATTTGTGCATCGCAAGCATTTCCTGCGAAGAGGAGGATCAGAACATGTTCGACCCCGCCATACAGAACCGCGCCGCCGGCGCCATCATGGGCGCTTTTATCGGAGATGCCCTGGGCCTCGGCCCCCACTGGTACTACGATCTGGCGGTGCTGCGCCGCGATTATGGCGACTGGATCACGACCTATGCCGATCCCAAGCCCGGCCGCTACCACAGCAATCTCAAGGCAGGCCAGTTCTCCCAGACCGGTATCCTTCTTCGGCTCATGCTGCGCTCGCTCATCGAGCGGGGCGGTTATGATGAAGCGGATTTCTGCAGGCGGATGGATGAGGAAATATTCCCGTTTCTGAACGGCATGCCTGTGAATGGTCCGGGCGGATATACCCAGCAGTCGATACGAGACGCCTGGCGCAGGCGTGTCCAGCAGAACCTGCCATGGGGTCAAACGGGAGGTCAGGCCGATACCACCGAAGCGATAGGACGCACGTTGGCCCTGGCGGTCCGTTACACCTTCCAGCCGCAGGAGATGGCAGCCGCCATCTCCAGCAATACCCGGCTTACCCAGATCGACGATACTGTTATTGCCCTGACTGTCGCGTATGGATCGGTATTGAGTCTCCTGGTGCAGGGGCATCAGCTCAACAGGAGTCTTTCCGGCAAGCTCATGCGATTGGCAAGAGCGGGAAAATTACCTTTCCATACGATGGCGCATACCGACTTGCAGCCGCCTCAAGAGGATATTCCGTGCGAAAGCGGATACTTCATCTCTCCGGATGCCCTGCTCACGCCCTCATATGTGGCAGCCGCCGCGCTGGACCCGGATATCCGGATAGAACCCGCATGGAAAGTCTCCATTGTTTATGGCATGACCTGCGCCATTTATCATCAGCTTCCCGCGGCCTATCATCTCACTGCCCGTTTTCCGAATGATTTCGAATCCGCTGTGCTCCACGCAGTGAATGGCGGCGGCGAAAATCAGGCGCGGGCTGCTTTGACCGGTGCACTCGTTGGAGCCCAGGTCGGCTTATCGGGGATACCCCGGCGCTTCCTCGATGGTCTGGATGAAGGCGAAGCACTCCAGCGTCTTGCAATCGACCTGGGATCGGAAGTGGGGATTTCAACCGGCGAGGGAAAAAGCTGAAAATCGGGAGGAACTGTGGAAATTCAGGATTTTTCTTGAAAACCCGACCTCGGGCAAGTGGCGAACTGCCTTGGAAGAATGAAACCGCTACGCAATCTTCAGCACTATCTTGCCCAGGGTATGTCCTGCTTCGATCAAACGGTGCGCTTCGGCCGCTTCTGCCAAGGGGAGCGTCCGGCTGACATGAACCTTGAGGATGCCTTGTTCGAGCAACCTCGCGCCTTGCTCCAGTATGCCGGTTTGCACGACACGCGCGGGATGTAAACCGAAGTAAAGGGGAGCAGCCATTTGCACGTAGCCGATGCTCAGGTTGCGCAGCCGGGCAATATTGAGTTGCTTTGCATCACAGGATGTTGAGAGCAGCGACACTATCCTGCCATACAGCCGGATGGCGGAAAAGGATTTGCAGAATGTTTCTCCACCGACAGTATCCAGGGCGAAGTTCACGCCCAGCCCCTGCGTCCAGTCGAGCGCTGTGTCAACGAAATCATGACGACGATAATCGATTGCAAGTTCGGTGCCTAGAGATTGTACGAAGACGGCTTTTTCCTCGGTCGAAATCGTCGTGGCAACCCGCGCTTTCAGGTAGCGGGCAAGCTGGATGGCGATATGTCCCACTCCGCCTGCGCCTGCATGAATCAGCGCGGTCTGGCCTTCCTTGAGATGGCCACGCTTTATCAGGGCTTCCCATGCGGTAATCAGGGCCAACGGAACGGCAGCTGCTTCCACCATTGACAGATTCCGGGGTTTCGATGCCAGATAATCTTCATGCACGACCGCGTATTCCGCATAGTTTCCAGGTGCGCCACCCAGGCCGTTATTGAAAAAGAAGACTTCATCGCCTGTGCGCACCCGAGTCACTGAACTGCCAACCGCTTCAACCACGCCTGCCCCGTCACACCCGAGGATGGATGGAAGCCTGTCCGGGTAATACGTATTGGCCTTGCGCACTTTGGTATCGATCGGGTTTACGCCTGCCGCATGCAATTTCACCCGGACATCGAACGCGCCGGCAAGATCGGGCACGGGAACATCGGCCGGTCTCAATACCTCGGGCGCGCCCGGAGCACTCATCAGGATGGCTTTCATGATTTCCCTTTATTCTTCTTTCTGGATTGCTGAGCGATAATACGCACTGATTCTCCGGCTATGGTGGAACAGGAATGAAGGACGTACCGGGGGACGGTAAGCTATGGGGATATGTTAAACTTCGGGCCTTGATTTGGCTAGAAAAGTGAAATGTCTGGCAATACTTTTGGCAAACTGTTTTGCGTCACATCTTTCGGGGAATCCCATGGTCCTGCCATAGGGTGCGTAGTGGATGGTTGTCCCCCGGGGATGGCGCTGTCCGCTGAGGATATCCAGCAGGATCTGGACCGGCGCAAGCCCGGTACCTCCCGTCACGTGACCCAGAGGCGCGAGTCGGACACTGTAGAAATTCTATCAGGTGTGTTCGAGGGAAAAACTACGGGTACTCCGATTGCGCTGTTGATTCGCAACGAAGACCAGCGCAGCAAGGACTACAGCAAAATCATGGACACTTTCCGCCCGGGGCACGCGGACTATGTTTATTGGCAAAAATACGGCGTACGCGATTACCGGGGCGGGGGGCGTTCATCCGCGCGCGAAACTGCCGTACGCGTGGCGGCCGCAGCCATAGCGAAAAAATGGCTGCATGCAAAATACGGAGTGGTAGTACGAGGTCACATGGCGCAACTGGGACCTGTCGAGATTCCATTCAAGCAATGGGAAGCGGTGGGGGAGAACCCTTTTTTTTCGGCTGATCCGGACATCGTGCCAAGCCTGGAAGAATTCATGGACAAGCTGCGAAAATCGGGCGATTCGGTGGGGGCCAGGATTCGTGTCGTTGCCGAAGGTGTGCCTGTGGGTTGGGGCGAGCCGGTATATGACCGGCTGGATGCTGAAATCGCCTATGCCATGATGAGCATCAACGCGGTTAAAGGGGTCGAAATCGGAGCTGGATTTGCTGCTGTGAGCCAGAAGGGAACCGAGCACTCCGATGAAATCAGCCCAGGAGGTTTCCTCAGCAACAATGCAGGAGGCATATTGGGCGGTATTTCGACGGGACAGGATATCGTCGTGAACATCGCCGTCAAGCCTACTTCCAGCATACGCCTGCCGCGATGCTCAGTAGACAAGACGGGCAATCCGGCAATGGTGGAAACTCACGGCAGGCATGACCCGTGTGTCGGTATCCGGGCCACGCCCATCGCGGAAGCAATGCTCGCACTGGTACTGATGGACCATGCGCTGCGCCATAGGGCACAAAACGCGGATGTCGTCTGCACAACTCCAAAAATTCCCGGCAAAGCCGGTTGCAAGCAAAGCCAGAAAGAAGACTCAGCCGATAGCGACACAAAAGTAGGGTTTACCGAGGATCCCGAGCCGGACGAAGCGTGAAAGATGCAGCGCTTCCAATAGGCCAAGGGCCGATGGATGGGGATCAACGGCCTGTTTCTTCAACACATTCCCCGGAATGCCAGCACGCGTTCCGTCACATCTTCAAGAAATTACCGAATGATGTGTTGTAAGCGGGGGAGGGTGTCCCAATCAGGAATCCCTGGGCATAGTCGATTTGCATTTTCTCAAGGATTGAAAAAGTCGCTGCATTTTCCACGAACTCCGCTGTTGTCTTCTTTCCGAATCCTCTTGCCACATCGCACAAAGCCTGCACCAGTATCTGGTCATCGGGGCTGTCCGCCAGATTTCGTATGAATGAGCCATCGATCTTTACGACATCGATCGGCAGTTGCCGGATGTAGTAGAAGGAGGAGAAACCGACTCCGAAATCATCCAGCGTGAAACTGCAGCCCAGCTTCTTGATCATCTCCATGAGTTCCCGTGCCGCGGGCAAATCTTCCAGTGCTGCTGTCTCGGTTATTTCAAACATGAAATTCGATGGATCCGCGCCATGCTCGGCAAATGCATCTTTCAGTATCGGCAGCAGCTCCGGATCGTGAAATGCATGCGCCGACAAGTTTATGGAAAAACGGATGCGCTGACCGGCACGCTGTATTTCAGCCGATTGCGCAATCGATTTACGTAAAACCATGTGGTCAATGGCATGGATAAGTCCGGTCTGTTCTGCGGCGGGAATGAAAAACTGGGGCGCAAGAATGGTTCCATCATTGTCGATCATGCGCAGCAGCACCTCGTAATGATCGATGGTCCTGCGCCGAACATGCATGATGGGCTGGAAATAGAACAGGAAGCGTTCGTGTGAAAGGGCATACTCAATCTTTTCCTTCCAATAGACGAGCGTGTGCATGCGTTCACGTGTTTTCTCTTCGTCAGAAAACAAATGCCATCCTCCTCGTCCGGCTTCCTTTGCCTGATACATGGCAAGGTCGGCCGCGGCCAGGAGGTCGTGGACATTGCTGCCATGCTCCGGGAAAAGCGCAATACCAATGCTGGCTGATGCTTTATGAGTGCGGCCATTTATCGTAATCTTTCCCTGATTCAGGCTCGCAAGCGTATTTTTTGCCACTTCTATCGCCCCTTCGGCTGTGGTTTGGGGCAAAATCACCGCGAATTCATCGCCTCCCAGGCGCCCGAGTATATCGACGCTGCGGATGTTGCCAAGCAGCAAGCGCGCCACCATTTTAAGCAAGGCATCCCCCGCCTGATGCCCGCTGGTATCGTTGATGTACTTGAACTGGTCCAGATCGAAAAAGAGTAAGGCTCCGGAATACCCGTAGCGCGCGGCAAGATTCAGCATCTGTTCCAGTTCTTCCTGGAAGCGGCGGCGATTGAAAAGATCCGTGAGCGGATCATGATCCGCCAGCCAGGCAAGACGTCCTTCAGCGCGCTTGTGTTCCGTCATGTCGAGGCCTACCGATAACATTGCGGGGTCATCCTCGGTGTGTCGGGTCAAGCGTGAATGCAGCCACAGAATATTACGAATGGAAGCGTCCTTGCATACGATATTCGCTTCGTGCCGAAGCTGGTCTCTTCGTTGGCATCGCACCTCTTCCAGGTGAACGGGAAGATCGTGCAGATTCCCGTCGAGCGCCAGAAGATGGAGGAAGGGCGTTCCCTGCAGTTCTTTTTCGGTATACTGAATAAGCGTTTCACCATAGGCATTGAGTGTGAGAATTTCACTATCCGACTTTTGCGTGATTACGATCACTTGCGCAATGTCCAGCAGATTGTTGATGAAATCTCTCTCCTTGCCTAGCTCGTGCATCTTGCTCGCCAGTATACGGGTCCTGTCCGCTACCTGATCCTCGAGCTTCTCCAGTTGATGCGACAGGGCCACCGCTGTTTCATCCAGCAGGTCAATCTCATCTTTCACCCATCGTTTCTGGCTGGCAGAGCGAAGTTCCAGGCGAAAATTCTTGAAACTGCTGCGGGCCAGAAGAGGAAGAGTAAAAACGATGTGCTTGAGCCGCGACAGCGGCTTGGTGAGAATGATGAACAACAGTATTTCAGAGAGTATGAGCCCGACCAGGCCAATTATCATGTTTTGCTGTGTCGAGTTGTGAATGGTGCGGATCGTGGAAGTGATGTCAGTTACAACCATGAAATGAGCATCATCTTCCGACACGGCCATTCTCTCCAGAAACAGGGGCTTTATCTGCAGGTGCCTGTCGCGCCACGAAACCAGGATACCCTCCTCGAGGTTTTCCATGTCCGGATAATTCGCTGCAGCGTCATCCAGGACAACAGTGTTCATTTCTCTGCTGTGTGCAGCAATCGTAACATTCCAGTTTGCAATTTTTACCTGGCTGCTTTTGGGCAAATCGCCTTTTTCGCTCACCAGCAAGGCGATATCAGCGCCCGAGATATCCTTGAAACCCAGGATCACATCGACCAGGGGGGTCCCGATGACGATCACCCCTACATTGTTACCTTCCACGAGCAGGGGCGCCACGGCAAATTGCATGCAGCTGCTGGGGCAGCTGAGGTGACTCATCGGCTTTTCCTGCGCATTCACTTCGTGTACCCAGGCGGATATCAACGCGTCATGAGTGACAGGCTGGGAAATTCCCCAACTTGCCAGTTGCTGATTTGAGCTATCGTAAAAACGCAGCAATTCGATACCCTTGTGGAGCTGCAAAGGCATCCAATATGGATCAAATGCCTGAGTGACGTATTTTTTGTTACCGGAGAGCAGGCTTTTACCCATTCCTTCCAGGAAAGGAACCAATCCGGCGAGTTGATGCAAATTTATCGAAACCTGGTCAATCAGCCCTTCAACTTCCTTGGCATAGCGCTGGTGCTGGGCGTTTCTCTGGCTTTCGAAGTCATCCATCAGGCTCAGGTAGGTAATTCCCGTGAATGAAACCACGATGGCAATCAGTATGAGACTGCTCAGCAGCAGAACTTTCCACTTCAGCCCCAGGAATTTCTGGGGCTTTTCAGGTGCTATCGCTCCATTTCTCTGCGTAGCCTGATTATGAAAATACTTATCCTGCAGCATGGCTAGAACCGGTAGGAACCGAGGATGGAAAACAGATTCCAATGCGGCGACAGGTCTCCCGAGTTGGGATTATCGAGAGTCGAAAGCCAGGCTGTCCCATTTACGCGATGATACTCGGCACGCAACATGAACTCGGGCGTGACATTCCAGCGCAGTCCCACGGTAATGTCTTTGGCATATCGCCGATGCGCATCGCCGCCTGTAGCTGCCGCCCATTTTTTTCCGCTGCGGTCATCGCTGTCCGTATACAGTACATCGTAACGGGCAACCGCTTCCCATTCCGGTGTGATTCGATAAGCCCCCTGAAAGTAATAACTCTCGCCAAAGAAATCCAGATTAAGGGACGCTACGTTAAAATTTTTATATTCGAAATGGCGGAGTGCGTATTCCGAAGTGAAACTCCAGCGTTCTGCATTATATTGCGCGGAGAAAATGAGAGGCGTAAAGCGAATTGAGCCCGGGCCAAGCCGGTCGCCGCTCACGGGATCATAATCTATGTTCAAATCCGTTCCGCTGAATGCAAAACGAAGCCGGCCCTCATCGAGTTCATAGCTTATACGGCCAATATAGGAGATATCTGGAGCAAAATGGCCTGCTATCCCCGGGCCCAACAGCGCTACTTCTGCTTCAGCACCTCTGACCAATGGACGTACCGGTCCACCCTGGAAAGATAGGACCCCGTGATCGAAACGGTATTCACCGTATAAATGTACTCCGTCCGCAGCAATTGCAACCTTGCGTACGCGATCAAAATAGATGGATTGAGGTAAAAGTATGCTGGGCCGCGTGAAGGGAACGTCGCGCGTGTCATTGTAAAAGCCGAGCGGATTCTTCATTCTGCCAAGACGTATTCCTATCTTGCTGTTTTCTTCCGATAGAAATGTATAGTCAATGAATCCGTAATCGAGCCGGATATTGCCTGGACTCCCTTTTCCCGCAGTGCGGGAAATCATCTGAGCCGAAAGCTGGAGGTTGGGCCTGGGCCTCATGGAAGCATTCAGCCCCAGTTCCCTGAAGTCAAAACTTCCGCTATCGGAACTGCTTTTCCCGAAAACGTTATTGTTGTCCGTGCTCTTGAGCCAGCTCTGGCTGGCAAAGCCATGTATTTGCAGGTTGTTCGGCAGGTTCTGAGGAATCGGCAGTTTCTGCGCGTAAGCAACACAATTCGAAAGGATGGCAGACACCACGGCGAGCCGGACAGCATCTCGCATCCAATAGCGGCGAATGGGGTTACTTGACGTGCAGAACATTGACACTGCCATTCATTCTGGATCGGGTTAAATAGCCAATGGCTCCGGGGGTGCTACCGACTTTTGCAAGCATTTCCTCTAGAGAAGCGACCGTTTCCGGCGCCTGTCCCGTGCCCGAGAACACCAGCCGGTCCCATGCTGCGCGGAGTTGATAGGGAAAAATATTCAGTTTTTCCTTGGAGAACGCGATATGCAAGGGGGCATCATCCGGAAGCACGAACACATGAATGGGGTTGCCATCCGGCCACGTATGCAGGCGCATGCCGAAGATGGCACGCAAGGAGCTTTTGGAGAGGTTTTTTTCGCTGACGCCGGAGTTCGTGACGATCTCGTAGGGCTCGACTGCCCAAGTTTTACTCGCCATGAATAAAAGGCCGAGCAGCAGGCATATAGACGAAACCAGATGACTGATTCTTATTTTAATGGTCACAATTTTTATCTGCCCCGCAGACATTACCTTGCGTTACGTCACGGGGAGTGCTCAGGACAGCTTGGGTCGTTGGGATGTTCGATGAAAAATGATAGCGTCATAATTGCGAGAAAGCCACGCTTTATCGTGAGCGTGGCTCGGGCGCCACCGCTTTAAATATTGGCAAGAGCAGAAGGATGAGGTGCCGGTGAAATCACATCCCTCTGGCGCTTTGGAATGACCCTGCCGTAATCAGTAACCAACTCCCAGATATCTTTATGTTTTTTATTCATCCTATCCAGCATGTGGGTAAGGTTGGCATAATAGGGCCCTCGCTGACCGTAGTACTCGGTTAGCGGACCAATGGAGTCATGCTGTAATCCGTAGGCACTTAACAATCTGTTCAGCGCGGGATCCATGATCGAAATCCAATGGGTAATGCCATGGGAGGCGGATATCCGTATGAGACCAACGGCAAGGGCCAGAATCGGGTGAGGGAAACGTCGTCGCATTTTTATCCCGTTTTCTTCAAAAGTCACTCCTGCTTCGCTTCCCTCATGATCCTCCTTGCGACGGCGAAATTCGCGGGTAATATGAAGACGTGATATTTCCCCTATGTTCTGCCGGGGGATGCTAGCGATGTCGACAGGATCTGAATTGAGCGTCATGTATCGCTCAGTCGGAAACGGTTTTTCGGGGTCGAGCGGATCTGCCAAAATCAGGCGAGCCGTTCCGACAATGGCGCCAGAAGGACAGTGACGCAGAAGTATATGGGACGAGTGGCGGTCATAGTCATCGCTTTCCATTTTATCTGGATAGCGCGATGCTGGAAAACCTGGAGCACGTTGTTCGACACATAGCACTTGATAGCGAACCCGGAATGCCTCACGCAATAATTCCGGAGTGTCGACATCGATAACTTCGAAATATTCGTTAAAGGCGGCCACAATATCGTTCATCTGGATGAGCTCAGGCAACTGTAATCTAAGCCGGAAGAATTTAAAATCGCGCGGAAAACGGATAACAGTTCTCCCCGGAATATCCTTCCCGATACATTTTCGTCTTATCGGATCTCGTGCTGGAGGGAATGACGTCAGATAACAGAATGCCGGGAATACGGTTGCGGAACATACTGGAACATGTCCTATTTCTTGAAGACAGTTCTTTAACGGCAGTAATTCGCTCCACTTTATCCATCGAATCATCAAGAAAAGAACCCCTTGCCGTCCTTTTCCAAGGATTGAAAAGGCTATCTTTAGGTTTGTCGATCGGTCCGTGCGTATGGCCTGCGGGGGAAGCGGGATTGTCATCTGTTATTCTTGATAGCCCAAAAAGTCTACCGGGAGTTCTTGTCGCTCTTCTCCAGTACGTCTGAATGGTTTGTGTCAGCGCATATGTTATGAAACAACGGATCACCAGGCATGGATAGCTGTAAAATTTTACAGCTAGATATTCCTTGAAATCTCCTGGCTGAAATCGCTGCAGGACCTGAGGGTAACGAAAGGAAGAAATGGGGGATAGGGGTAATTCCGGAGTGCGATGCACTGTCCTGCTATACTGAGAAAAGCAGCGCTTCCTGTGCCATTTGGGCAGTCAGTACAGGGGATCGGCGGGAATGTTTTGATTGGTGCCCAGAAGAGGACTCGAACCTCCACAGTGTTGCCACCGCTAGGACCTGAACCTAGTGCGTCTACCAATTCCGCCATCTGGGCAATGAGCGAATCTGTCCAATGATGGGACAGAGGCGCAATTCTATAGGAAATCAGCTTTGACAATCAAGAAGAAACAAAAGCTCCGCAAGCTTGACCCTTATCTTGAACGGGAAAAAGAGCGTTATGGGCATGCGCTGCCCAGCCGGGAATTCATACTCCAGATACTTGAAGAGCAGGGCGTTCCAGTGCCTGAGGAAGCATTGCAGAATCTGCTGGGGATCACCGAAGAAGAAGATGAAATCTTCAGCCGTCGTCTTTCTGCCATGTTGCGTGAAGGCCAGATCATGCGCAACCGGAAGGGCGATATCTGCATGGTGGAGAAGCTTGATCTTATCAAAGGCAGGGTTCAGGGCCACCCGGATGAATTTGGTTTTCTGGTGCCCGACGATGGCAGTCCCGATTTGTTTTTGAGCGCCAAGGAAATGCGCAAGGCGCTGCATGGTGATCGCGTGATGGTGCGTGAAATCGGGGTTGACCGGCGAGGCCGCAGGGAAGGGGTTATTGTGGAGGTGCTGGAACGTGCGGTAACGCAACTGGTGGGGCGACTACATGCGGATCACGGAATTCTTTACGTGGAGGCGGAGAACAGACGTATCAGTCAGGATATTCTGATCCCCATAGAAGAATCGATCAACGCAAGGGCAGGTCAGGTGGTCATGGTGGAAATCCTCCGGCAGCCAAGCAAACATGCGCAGCCTATCGGCCGCATCAAGGAGATTCTGGGCGAGTATACGGCTCCCGGAATGGAGATCGAAATTGCGCTTCGCAAGCACGACTTGCCTTACCAGTTTCCACAGGAAGTGGAAAAGCTTTCGAAACGTCTTCCATCCAGGGTGTTAAAAAAAGACCTGGTCAAGAGGGAGGACCTCCGTCATCTCCCATTGGTGACCATAGATGGCGAAACCGCGCGGGATTTCGATGACGCCGTATATTGCGAGCGCGACGGGAAGGACTATAAGCTTTATGTTGCCATCGCCGACGTCAGCCATTATGTAAAGCCGGGCGATGCACTTGATCAGGAGGCATACAATCGTGGGAACTCTGTCTATTTTCCACGACGCGTCATCCCCATGCTGCCGGAAGCGCTATCGAACGGGCTCTGTTCGCTCAATCCGGAAGTGGATCGTTTATCTATGGTATGCGAAATAAGCCTGGATTTTGCAGGCGACTTCAGGGACTATCGTTTTTATCCTGCAGTCATGTTTTCGCACGCCCGGCTTACCTATACAAAAGTGGCGGCCATGCTGGAGAATCCCAAGGGAGAGGAAGCGAAACAATACAAGGATCTTCTGCCGCACCTCCAGTTGCTCTACAAATTATTCAAGGTATTGCTGAACGCGCGCAACCAGCGTGGGGCAATTGATTTTGAAACGATCGAAACGCACATGATCTTCAACGAGGAGGGCAAAATCGAGCGCATCCTGCCGATACAACGCAATGACGCGCATCGCATCATCGAAGAATGCATGCTCGCCGCCAATGTGTGCGCTTCCGATTTTCTGCAGAGGCACAAGCAGGCGACTCTCTATCGCATCCATGAAGGTCCGACACCGGAAAAACTGGTTGCCCTGCGTGATTTTCTCAAGGAATTCGGTGTTCAGTTAGGCGGAGGGGACGCTCCCAAGGCGAAAGATTATGCTCGTACGTTATCTACAATAAAGGATCGGCCCGATGCGCAACTGCTGCAGACCGTCATGCTTCGCTCCTTGCGCCAGGCGGTGTACAGTCCTGACAATGTCGGCCATTTCGGCCTGGCATATGAATCCTACACGCACTTTACGTCGCCCATCAGGCGTTATCCCGATCTGCTGGTACATCGAGCCATCAAGGCTGTCCTGAACAAGGCAGCATACTCTCCCGGCAACTGGCATGAACTGGGCGAGCATTGTTCACAGACGGAGCGGCGAGCGGATGAGGCCACGCGCGATGTCGAGACATGGCTCAAATGCTATTACATGCAGGACAGGATCGGAGAATGCTTTGAGGGAGTTGTCAGCGGTGTCGCAAGTTTTGGCCTTTTTGTAGCATTGGATGGAATTTATGTCGAAGGACTCGTGCATGTTTCAGAACTGCCCAGCGATTATTTCCATTTTGACGCAGTCAGGCACATGTTGCTGGGAGAGCGCACCGGGAAGCGCTATCGACTGGGCGACCGGCTCAGAATCAAGCTGGTCAGAGTCGACCTGGAATCCAGCAAGATAGATTTTGTGCTCGCCGAAAACGCTCTGGCCGCAGGGAAAATAAAAACCGGGGCAGCGAGTTGATTTCATCGTGAATGTCACTCCGCTTATCTTTCTTGCTACCTTGCCATAGATGTCCGGCTCGCGTTTTATATTCGGTTTTCATGCGATTACCAGCCGGCTGCGCCAGAATCCGGCCAGCGTCCGGGAGATTTTCCTCGATGCGGAGCGAAGGGATCAGCGTGCCCGCGATCTGGCAGCACTGGCGGAAACCCAGGGCATACGGCTGATTGCATGCGACACCGCGAGGCTCATGGCTTTGGCGGGCAGTGCCCGGCACCAGGGCGTAGTTGCGCGTATCGACCCCGCCCGTGCGTATGTGGATATCGACGATGTGCTCGATACCCTAACTGAACCCGCGCTGCTTCTGGTGCTGGATGGAATCCAGGATCCCCATAACCTCGGTGCCTGCCTGCGTGTCGCGGATGCTTTCGGTGTTCATGCCGTGATTGCACCGAAAGACCGCGCTGTGGGGTTAACCGCCGCGGTGCACAAGGTGGCAAGCGGGGCGGCGGATAACGTACCCTACATTTCCGTGACGAATCTCGCCCGTACTCTGCGCGGAGTGAAGGAGCGGGGGGTAACAATCCTGGGAACAGCTGCCGATGCCGATATGGAGCTTGGCGTCCTCAAGCTTGATGGACCCGTCGCATGGGTACTGGGTTCGGAAGAGAAAGGAATGCGCCGGTTGACGCGGGAGAACTGCGATCAGCTTGTTTCGATTCCCATGCTGGGCAGCGTAGAGAGCCTCAACGTTTCCGTGAGCGCGGGCATCTGCCTGTTTGAAACGCACCGCCAGAGATATGCTCCCGGGCTCGATATAACCCCCGATTAAAATTGATATTTCCCGGCGGGTTGAGTATAGTACCGGCCTCTTTGAAACATTCGACCTTGCCTCACCGTGCCCGCATCGCGGGAGGCTTTACCCATAAGGAGACTGCATGCGACATTACGAAATCATATTCATTGTTCATCCCGATCAAAGCGAGCAGGTATCCGCAATGATCGAGCGGTATCGCAGCATCGTAACCGCCAGAAACGGGCAGGTGCATCGCCTGGAAGACTGGGGACGGCGCCAGCTCGCGTACCTGATCCAGAAGGTTCACAAGGCGCATTATGTGCTCATGAACATTGAATGTGATCAGGAAACGCTGGACGAGCTGGAACACGCATTCAAATTCAATGACGCCATATTGCGCCACCTCACCATCAAAATGGATGAGCCGATTACCGCACCCTCACCCATGATGCGCGAAGAGAAAGCCAAACCCGCTCCGCAGCCCGCAGAGGAAGCCAGGGAAACGACGCTTGCGACCTAGGCTGCCAAGTCGTTGGATTGCAATCGGACTGAAATTTGCGGAACGATCACGGAAATCGGCAGCTTGCGTTATAGCCCGGCTGGAGTGGCAGTAGTCGAACTCAAGATCAGGCACGTTTCCCGCCAAATCGAAGCGGGGAAGCCCAGGCAGGTGGAGTGTGAAGTTTTCGCCGTAGCCCTGGCGCAGATGGCCGAAACTGTCGCAGGCCTGGTTCCAGGGGCGACAGTAAAGCTGGCCGGATTTCTTGCAAGAAAAAGCCGCATGAGTTTGCAGTTGGCGCTGCATGTAAACCGGATCGATCCTATCTGACGGATCTCATTTATAGACAGGAATATAGACAGGAAAAATTATGGCACGTTTTTTTTCTAAACGTAAGGATGGCAAGGACAAGGACAAGGACAAGAAGGCCAACCGCCCTCTGTTCAAACGCAGGAAGTTCTGCCGCTTTACCGCGGAAGGCATCAAGACAGTCGATTACAAGGACATCGAGTTATTGAAGGATTTCATCAACGAGAACGGCAGGATCATCCCTGCGCGCATAACGGGGACGAAGTCCAGATACCAGCGTCAACTGAGTACTGCCGTGGAGCGCGCCCGCTTTCTGGCATTGCTTCCTTATACTGATTTGCACTGAGGAGAGCTGATATGCAGATCATACTGATGGAGAAAGTTGTCAACCTGGGCCAGTTGGGTGACGTTGTAAAGGTTAAAAATGGTTACGCGCGCAATTTCCTTATCCCGCAGGGCAAGGCAAAGCGCGCCACCCAGGCGGCTATTGCCGAGTTCGAGGCAAAGCGCGCGGAACTGGAGAAAACCCAGGCGGATATCCTGGCCGCCGCCCAGGCTCGTGCTGCCAAACTGGAAGGGTTGATGCTGCAGATCACGCAAAAGGCAGGCGTGGATGGCAAGCTGTTCGGTTCAGTTACCAATGCGGATATCGAGGATGCGCTGAAAGCCCAAGGGTTTGAAGTTGAAAGGTCCATGATACGCATGCCGCAGGGCTCGTTGAAGCAGGTGGGCGACCACCCGGTGACGGTCGTGCTGCACACGGATGTGGCTGCACATATCGTCGTATCCGTTCTGGGCGAATCGACATCCTGAAAAGGTTTCTGTTTTTCATCTTCAAAAAGGGGCTGGCAACAGCCCTTTTTCATTTTTGGTGCACTGCAAGCAGTGTTAAAATCCGGACACGTCCGTAACGCTAACGTCCCGTAACTCCATGGCCCAATTTCTCACGGCAGCTTCAAACGACCAATCGCTCGAATCATATAAATTGCCACCGCATTCGGTTGAAGCGGAGCAATCGGTACTGGGCGGCTTGATGCTGGACAATCACGCATGGGATAAAGTGGCTGATGTGATCACGGAAGAGGACTTTTACCGACAGGATCACAGGCTCATCTATCGACATATCTGCAAACTGGTCGAGCATAGCAAACCGGCCGATGTCATCACGGTAGCGGAATCCCTTGAGATATCCGCGGAATTGCAGGGGGTCGGGGGGCTCGCTTACGTCGGGGTCATCGTACAGAACACGCCCTCGGCTGCAAATATCCGGCGCTATGCGGAAATCGTGCGTGAACGGTCGATCATGCGCAAGCTTGCCCAGGTGGGCACCGGCATTACCGATTCGGCGTACAATCCGGCCGGGCGTTCAGCCGCCACCCTGCTGGATGAAGCCGAGGCCAGGGTTTTTGAAATTGCCGAGGCGGGTGCGCGGGGCAAGCAGGGTTTTATCGATATCCAGCCCCTGTTGAAGGAGGTTGTGGAGCGTATAGAGACGCTCTACAACCAGGATAATCAAAGCGATGTTACCGGAATCGCAACCGGCTTCCATGATCTGGATGAAAAGACTTCGGGCTTTCAGCCGGGCGATCTTGTCATTGTCGCCGGCCGGCCATCGATGGGCAAGACCGCCTTTTCGCTCAATATTGCCGAGCATGTCGCACTCACGCTCCAAAAGCCGGTAGCGGTCTTCAGCATGGAAATGGGGGGTGCGCAACTGGCGATGCGCATGCTGGGCTCCGTCGGAAGGCTGGATCAGCACAAGGTGCGTACCGGACGCCTGCTGGACGAGGATTGGTCCCGCCTGACGCATGCGCTTGGAAAGCTGAACGACGCTCCGCTTTTTATTGATGAAAGTGCCGCTTTGAATGCCCTGGAATTAAGGGCGCGCGCCCGCCGTCTGCATCGCCAGCATGGGGACCTGGGATTGATCGTGGTGGATTATCTCCAGTTGATGTCGGCCGCCAGCCAGGGCGAGAACCGCGCCACGGAGATTTCCGAAATATCCCGCTCCCTCAAGGCACTGGCAAAAGAACTGCATGTGCCCGTTGTCGCCTTATCCCAGTTGAATCGAAGTCTTGAGCAGCGTCCGAACAAGCGTCCGGTCATGTCCGATTTGCGCGAGTCCGGCGCAATCGAGCAGGATGCCGATCTGATTCTTTTCATCTACCGGGACGAAGTCTATAACCCGGAGACACAGGACAAGGGAATCGCCGAAATCATTATAGGAAAGCAGCGGAACGGGCCGATCGGCAAGGTCGATCTGACTTTTCTGGGCGAATATACCCGATTCGAAAGCTACGCCAGATCAGGGCATTATTAAGGCTGCCGGTTCGACTGTCTTTCGCTGTTGTCAGAACACGTTTCTGGAAGTGCAGGTGCAGGTCAGGCTCTGCCTGGCGACTTATCCGGCATGGCTCGGCCTGTCTATAAGACCGGGAGGCGGCGCGCGCAGGTCTTGCCGGCAATAACCCTTACAGTATTTCCGCAGCGTAATCCGCCAGCCTGGAACGCTCGCCGCGTTGCAGCGTCACGTGACCGCTGTGATTCCATCCCTTGAACCGGTCCACCACATAGGTCAACCCTGAACTTCCCTCCGATAAATAGGGCGTATCTATCTGCGCGATGTTACCCAGGCATACGACCTTGGTGGCAGGGCCGGCACGGGTAATAAGCGTTTTCATCTGCTTGGGTGTCAGGTTCTGCGCTTCGTCGATTATCAGGAACTTGTTGATGAAAGTGCGCCCCCGCATGAAATTGAGCGATTTTATCTTGATGCGGGAGCGAATCAGATCGAGCGTTGCGGCTCGTCCCCATTCTCCGGCGCTGTTATCTGTCTTGTTGAGCACGTCCAGGTTGTCTTCCAGGGCGCCCATCCAGGGAGTCATCTTTTCTTCTTCGGTGCCGGGCAGAAACCCGATATCCTCACCCACCGGGACTGTCACGCGCGTCATGATGATTTCGGAGTACACCTTGTACTCCAGTGTCTGCATCAGCCCCGCTGCCAGTGTAAGCAATGTTTTGCCGGTACCTGCCTGTCCCAGCAGGGTGACAAAATCCACTTCCGGATTCATCAGAAGATTGAGCGCGAAATTCTGCTCGCGATTGCGCGCCGTGATGCCCCAGACATTGTTTTTTTGATGAGTAAAATCCTTCAGCGTCTGCAGAACGGCTGTTCTCCCGCTGGTCTCCTTGACCTGCGCGTAAAACGGTTTGTCATGCTCCAGATAAACGAACTGATTGATTACGAAGCCGCCGGCAAGGGGGCCGGTCACACGATAGAATGTCTGCCCCGACTGCTGCCAGGACTCCATGTCCTTGTCATGTTCTTCCCAGAAATCCTCTGGCAGTTCCTGAATGCCTGAAAAGAGGACATCGGTGTCTTCCAGAACCTTGTCATTGAAATAATCCTCGGCCGCCAGTCCCAGGGCGCGCGCCTTGATGCGCATGTTGATGTCTTTGGAGACCAGTGTGACGACACGGTTCTGGTGGGTATCGTGCAAAAACTTGACTGCCCCAATAATCTGGTTGTCCGCGCTGCCGCTTGCCAGATATACCGGCAGAACGTTTGTGATCGCCTGCGTCTGGAGGAACAGCCTGCCAGTTGCATTCTTGGTGCCATGCGGCTGCAAGGGAATGCCCTCGTCGATGTCGGTTATCGCGCTGCTGACGATTTCGTCCAGAAAACGGCTGGTCTGGCGCGCATTGCGGGCAACCTCCGACATCCCTTTCTTGTTGTTGTCGAGTTCCTCGAGCGTGGTCATCGTGATGTAGATGTCATGCTCCTGGAAACGGAACAGGCTGGTGGGATCGTGCATCAGCACATTGCTGTCGAGCACGAACAGCTTCGGCATCACGCGGGTGGCCGGAGCGACGGAAGCGGATGACTTGGAAGCCGTGGAAGAACCGGACTTTCTAGGGCTCATGATTCTGGCTGGGCAGGGTTTTCACAAACTCCAGGACTTCCTGGACATGTCCTGACACTTTGACACTTCGCCATTCGCGCCGGAGTATCCCTTTCGTATCGACTACGAATGTACTCCGGTCGATGCCGCGGACCTGCTTGCCGTACATGTTTTTCATCTTCATCACACCGAACAGATTGCAAACCGTCTCGTCCGTGTCGCTCAGCAACTCGAACGGAAAATTCATTTTTGCCTTGAATTTCTCGTGGGACTTGATGTTGTCACGCGAAATACCCACTATGTCGCAATCGGCGTCGGTAAATTCGGCGTAAGCATCCCGGAATTCCTGGCCCTCTGTGGTGCATCCCGGAGTGTCGTCCTTGGGGTAAAAATAGATGACCAGGTTTTTTCCGTGAGCTGCTGATAAACGAAATATCTTGTTACTGGTCGAAGGAAGTTCAAAATCGGGAACGGGCTGATTCAGCATTTCAATCCTCAGTGGTTACTCGCGATGTCATGTTAGCAAAAAAAGCATGTGCGGTTGCAATGAAGGGAATATCCTCATCTTCAAAACAGGCGGTCTCGATCCTCTTGATTTCATGTGCCAGGCTGTGACCGATCATCAAACAATGGGTATGGATGAAATGGACAATCAAAGTCGCCCTCGCACTGCATCGGCCCAGCAGTTGGGCGTTTCGAACAGGCGCACCTGCTCCAGCCTGAGATGATTGCCATAGTGATCCTGATATGCCTCATCGAGTATGCGGAAAGCGGTGAGAGCTAGATTTTCCGCCGTGGGCGGCGTATCCAGCACCACGGTCTTATGGTCCTCCAGGGACTGGAGGAATTCCAGCAACTTGTGGTCTTCCGCAAATGCAAGGAACGCATGGTCCCATTTATCCACCAGCACTTTTTTCGCGATACGCTTGACCTCCGAATAATCCATGACCATGCCTTGCTCGGAGACACCGGGTTCAGTGATAATTTCGCCTGACAGGGTGATTTCTATGGCGTAACGATGGCCGTGCAGATGCCGGCACTGACTCTTGTGGAAAGGTATACGATGGCCGGCATCGAATTCCAGTCTGCGTGTGATTAACATTATGGGATTGTAGCATTGCAGCAAATTTCCAAACGATTGGATGTGGCAGATCATAGCCGCGATATAACCGGGATGACCTATGTTTATCCTGTTATTTCGCGCCGTGCCGGGGGCGTGTCGATCGGAATCAATCTTAATCCGAACAATGCATGCAACTGGCGCTGCATCTACTGTCAGGTGCCGAATCTCTCGCGAGGTACTGCTCCTGCGATTGACCTGGCCAAACTTGAAGCCGAGTTGCGGGCATTGCTGCACGAAATCGTATATGGTGATTTCATGCAAAGGCAAGTGCCTGCCGAGGCAAGGTGTCTCCATGATATCGCTTTATCCGGCAATGGCGAGTCGACCAGCGCCAGGGAATTCGAGCAGGTCATCGAACTGCTCGGACGGGTAAAAGCCGATTACACCCTGCCTGAAGCGCTCAAGCTGGTATTGATCACAAATGGCAGCCTGATAGATCGCGACAGTGTCCAGCGCGGGTTGAGCCGGATGGCAACGTTCAATGGCGAAGTATGGTTCAAGCTGGACAGCGTTACCCGGGAGGGGAGGCAGCTGATCAATAACACGCGCATGAGCTTGAAAAAGATGCGCGGAAATCTGCAACTGTCTGCATCCCTGTGTCCTACATGGTTGCAGACCTGCGTATTTCAGATCGACGGGATGCCACCTTCCAGAAACGAATCTGAAGCGTATTTGAGATTTATCGAGGAATTCCTGAGCGAGGGGGGGGTACTCGAAGGGGTGCTTCTGTATGGTCTTGCGCGTCCATCCTTGCAGCCGGAGGGACCGCGACTCACGAAGATCAGGCAGGAGTGGATGGAGGCATTTTCGGGACAAATAAGACGCCGGGGACTCGCTGTAAAGCTGAATCCATAGCTTGATTTTTCTCCTTCCTGACTCTCCGATGAAAGCTTGAGCAGTGATCCGGACAGGTTTCCGGTATTGTCCTACTGCTTGGCCTTGGAGGCTTTCTTCAGGCTCTTGTACAGTTCAGGATCCTTGCTTTTCAGTAAGGCCGCAACGGCCAGATCGTCTTTCTTGATCTTGGAAAGATCGATGTGCTCGATATGCACGAGCCGTACCAGTTCCCTTACCGGCCTGGGCATATTTCTTCCGCTCTCATAACGGGAACCACCGCTTTGGGTGACACCGACCTTGCTCCAGAAATCATGCTGATTGAGACCCAGCTTGCGCCGAATTTCACGAGGATTGGATATTTCTTCGAAGAGTTTCATTGAGGCACCCCGACAGGTTATGTAATTAGTATAAACGTGCTTTTATGTTATAGGAGTATTGCACATACATAAATTTAATTTGTTTTTTTATTCTATGCAAGTATTAAGAAACCCCTTAATCAATCAGGTTTTCCCTGAACGGAGCGGCTCCCGGCCCTGAATTTGACCTGCGTCAATATTCTGGAGGTTTTCCCGTTTATCATTTTGCATATCACCGAACCTGGAAAAAGCTCCTGCGAAGGTTCTCGGGTTTTCTTTCCGGTAATAAGGTAAAATTCGAACACAATATCCATAGCGGGACCTTAAATCCCTGAATTGATCCGGCATACGGGGTTTTGCCCGCGGCTTTGCCATTTTCAGTCAAGCAGGTTATCGTGACATTTATTGTTCAAAAATACGGCGGCACATCGGTGGGCAGTACGGAGCGCATCAAGAATGTCGCGCGCCGGGTGGCGAGATTCCAGGCGCGAGGCGATCAGGTAGTGGTCGTGGTGTCCGCCATGAGCGGAGAGACAAACCGTCTTATTGCGCTGGCCAGGGAATTCCAGGCTCATCCGGACCCCCGGGAACTGGATGTCATGGTTTCCACCGGCGAGCAGGTTTCCGTCGCCCTGCTATCAATGGCGCTGATGGATCTGGGCATCAAGGCGAAGAGCTATACCGGCCCCCAGGTGCGCATTCACACCGACAGCGCTTATACCAAGGCGCGCATACTCAAAATTGATGAGGACAAAATACGCGCCGACCTCGATGCGGGATATGTAGTGGCGGTAGCGGGCTTTCAGGGAGTGGACGAGACAGGCAGTATCACCACATTGGGCCGAGGTGGTTCCGACACCACGGCCGTTGCCCTCGCGGCAGCGCTCAAGGCGGATGAATGCCAGATATATACGGATGTAGACGGGGTTTATACGACCGATCCCCGCATCGTGCCCGAAGCGCGCAGGCTGAAGACGGTTACCTTTGAAGAAATGCTTGAAATGGCAAGCCTCGGTTCCAAGGTGCTGCAAATCCGCGCAGTGGAGTTCGCAGGAAAATACAAGGTTAAATTGCGGGTGCTCTCCAGTTTCGAGGAGGAAGGAGAGGGTACCCTCATCACTTTCGAGGAAGAAAAAAACATGGAGCGGGCGATTATTTCAGGCATCGCATTCAATCGCGACGAAGCCAAGATTACGGTGCTGGGTGTGCCGGACCGTCCCGGCATCGCCTATCAGATTCTCGGTCCCGTGGCGGACGCGAATATCGATGTAGACATGATCATCCAGAATGTTGGCCATGATGGCATGACCGATTTTTCATTCACCGTGAATCGCAATGAATTTGCGAGAACCATGGATATCCTGGAAAACCAGGTGCAGCCCCACATCGGCGCCCGGGGTGTGATCGGGGGCGACAGAATCGCAAAAGTCTCGGTGGTGGGCGTCGGCATGCGCTCGCACGTGGGCATTGCCAGCAAAATGTTCCGTACGCTGGCAGAAGAAGGCATCAACATCCAGATGATCTCCACTTCCGAAATAAAGATTTCAGTGGTCGTGGATGAAAAATACATGGAACTGGCGGTGCGCGTATTGCACAAGATATTCGAACTCGACCAGGCATCGTGATATTCCACTTGCCGAGTTTCATAACCTTTGTTTGACCCGGAAGTTCTAAACCGCTATCCTAATGCGGCTTTGTTGGAGAGATGGCCGAGTGGTCGAAGGCGCTCCCCTGCTAAGGGAGTATAGGCTCAAAAAGCTTATCGAGGGTTCGAATCCCTCTCTCTCCGCCACCAAATCCTAAGGCTCTTTGGCTCTTTCCCATTAACGGGGATGGGTCATTCATCAGACACGGTTGATCACACCGTTCCAACCGCATTGAGCCAGGACCCTCATGCGGTAATTCTCAAAATTCCTGAACCCATACGCACGACGCGAGAGCATTTCCATTTTAGTGTGGAAGTCCTCGGTAATCCCGTTGGACTTCGAGAAGCGCCCCATTCTGACAATGGGCTCGAGCCATGAACGTAAGGTGCTGGCCAATGTCTGGGCTGGGCTGTGAGCGAACTGTTCAAGCAGCATGAGCAATTGGGGCAACATCTTTCTGGCTCGTTTGGCCTGTACGGTCTTGAGCAGCAGAAGGGCAGCCAGTTGCTGTCTGGCAAAATAAAGCGATTGGAGCACGGGGTATTAGGGTATTGCCTCCATTAAACATGTTCTTCGCAAAAACAAGTCTAATGAATACCCTTGTCTCCCGTTAATGATAAAAAGTCTCGGGTGAAAATCGTAGATAAAGTCATGGATACAGCGAGCGGTACTTTTGGAGTACGAATGGAAATTGCTAATGAGGATTCCAGGCTGCCTGCGGGCATAAAGTGCAGGTTGGGTGTGCCGGGTGTAGACACGCCCTTATGCAGCAAGCTGTTCACCGACGTGCATCGGGAGAACCGCTCCGCAGCTCAAATTACTCGTTGACACCCAGGAATGAGAAGCCGGGAGAATGAGGGTTCACGTACGGGCGGGAGCTTGATCAGGGTCAATCACGATAGTGCTATCTCGTGAGGTCGCTGGCCCAAAAGCAGAGTAATGAACTTATCCCTTGCAGCGGCATAACTGTCTTCTCCGTTATTCTTGAACAGAAAAATGATTTGATTGTGCGGAAAAGGGTATAGCATAAGGAAATACGCTGGTTAAAGCATTCGAGGGTGGACTTGAACGGAGGTGTTTTCATGTCGCCTTTTCTGGTGCGATGGTTGCGTAAGCGGAGGCGACCCTCTCGGTACTTTCAACTTTTTGTTTTTTTAAGATGAGTACCTCAAACGACTTGATGCAGGCAATGGTACTGGAGGTCCCCCGGAAAAAGATTCAGATGCGCTGTATCCCGCGTCCCCAGCCGGGTCCTGGTCAGTTATTGATCGAGATTGCGGCCTGTGCAGTCTGCCGCACTGACCTGCACGTGGTGGACGGAGAACTGCCTCATCCGAAACTGCCTGTTATCCCGGGGCATGAAATCGTGGGACGCGTGATTGCACGCGGAGTGGAGGTTCGGGATTTCGCAGTGGGTGAAAGGGTCGGTATCCCTTGGCTGGGCTGGACATGCGGGCACTGCCGCTATTGTCTCAGCGGGCGGGAAAATCTGTGTTCGAATGCCAGATTCACCGGGTATCAGATCGACGGCGGTTACGCGGAATATACGGTCGCGGATGCCCGCTATTGTTTTCGCATTCCGGACCGTTATAGCGACGCGGAAGCTGCTCCGCTGCTATGCGCCGGCTTGATCGGATACCGCGCACTCAAGATGGCGGGCAATGCCGCGCGGGTAGGTATCTACGGCTTTGGCGCCGCGGCGCACATTGCGGCTCAAATTCTGCATTACCAGGGACGCAAACTGTTCGCGTTTACACGTCCGGGCGATGCAGCCGCCCAAGAATTCGCCTGCAAGATGGGCGCGGACTGGGCGGGAAGCTCGAATACGACGCCCCCCGAAGAACTCGACGCGGCCATCATCTTTGCTCCGGTAGGAGCCCTTGTGCCTATCGCTCTGCGCGCTATTTGTCCCGGCGGAATCGTCGTCTGCGGAGGAATTCACATGAGTGACATTCCCGCTTTTCCTTATGACATCCTGTGGCGGGAAAAACGTCTGGTCTCCGTTGCCAACCTTACCCGCCAAGATGCCGAGGAATTCTTAAAACTGGCACCGCAAGTGCCAATCCATGTTACTACGGAATCCTTTCCGCTCAGTCAGGCGAATACGGCTTTGACAAGATTGCGGGAAGGGAAATTGACGGGTGCCGCAGTGCTCATCCCCGACCGGTAGTCATCCGGGCGTCCTCGCTCCCCTCCAAACGGGAACGAGCTTATTTATGGATTATGAAATATCATGATCAGTTCTGCTACATCGCCTTCATTCGTAGTGGTTTTCGAGAAGATGTAATCAAAACATGGAATCTCAGAACAAACCGTGATTAGGGCAAAATTTCAGGATCGGATGAAATGCTCCAATGCTTTGACTCTCAAGCGCACCAGTCTGATATAATCACGCACGACTGAATAACCAGAACTTACAGTCATAGCGCCCGTAGCTCAGTTGGATAGAGTACTTGGCTACGAACCAAGGGGTCGTGGGTTCGAATCCTGCCGGGCGCGCCATAAAAATCAACGGTTTATTGGGTAATTCCAGTAAACCGTTTTTATTTTGGTTCTTCATGGGTAAATCAGAAAGTTGTTGTGCAATTGAAGTACCCCTGCTTTTTTCCGCGGTTCAATGGTATTTCAATGCCTCCTCGCGACCTCGGTTGTGTTCATAACGCCTTCCGCATTCTTTCGAACGGCTCGACTGATCGTTACAGGCGTTGCCAGATCGTGGACCGGCGATTCTGCCGGATGACCCCGAGTATTCTTTCACGGAGTCCATAATCACGCCTGAGCTGAGCGAGAGAATCAACTTCTCGATTCCCCGTTCCTGATTTTCATTTTGGAAGATTGCCATATATTACATATCACCTCTATTTTCCGCTTGGGCGGATTATGTCAGCACCGGTGCGTACTGGCTCATGGGAGCCGAGATGTATGGAGAGGAAACAGAATAGAATCCAGAGCTTTTAACCGTGTACGTGATGCCCAGATTCACCGGATAATCGCAGTCAGTCCGACTGTCTTCGTGAAAGCTTCCATGTGTCCTTTATCCCCCATTCCTTTCCTGAGAATCAATCGCATCTCTCTATCAGCAGCTTGATCACCTTCCGGCTCTGTTCCGATAAAGCCGAGGCCCGCGTTTTCCCCCTGTACCAAAGTGTTTCCCCCTGTACCAAAGTACAGGATGTACTTAGGTCCAATAGCGATATGACATGCCTTAGGTAAGATGGCGTCCGATTCTATTGTTTTCTTTTCAATATTCAGGGGGGAGTATGAATAAATTTCTTCACAGCACAATTGTATCCGGGATTCTTGCGGCAGCTGTATCGGCTGCTCAGGCAGCGCCTATTTATATGACTGCCGATTTCTCCGGCGGGATTCTCGCCACGGGCGGACTGGCTAACAGCCTGGGCTTGCAGGGGACCAGTACATGCAGCGGCTGTGCCGCCGGCAGCGTCAGCGGCAATGTGTTATTCGATCAAAGTCTCATACCCGGTACTGGCGCCGTGACCATTGCACTCGCAGCAGTTGCCGGCGCATCAAACAGTACTATCTTCGGTATGGAATTTGGGAGTGCCCCACTGGAGTTTGAATTTGGAGACGCGGGTATTTTAGGAGGACCTTCCATACAGTTCGAGAACGGCGTATTCAGTGGGTTTTCCTTCGTGAAAGATTTCGTGGTCGACGGAAAAACTTACGAACTCGACATGCAGGGTGCGAGCTGGACCATGAATTGGTTAAAAAGTAATTCTTCCTCGCAGCTTGTTGCATCCGGGTATCTGAACGTGGGTAACCAGGGGCTGACGAACCAGACGTATTTTGATCCTGCACCGACTCAATTGCCTGGCGGCGCAGTTCCGGAGCCTACCGTTCTCGCGCTTATCATGATCGGTGCTTTGGGTATATTTATGGTTTCCCGCGTGAACAGACGTGCAGAAGGTTCGGTTCAGGGCACTTTATAATGAAAGCAGGGGTTGTTCGAGCGTAGCGTCAAACCCGTACTCCAGCCTTCCCTGTTTGTCCAGGATACTGTTTTCTCGGGAAAATCAGCAAGCAATCTCTGGTGAAAACAGAGTTTTAGAAGGTGATAGGGGTAATTGCTGAAAAATCTCTTACTCGTATGACATGCCCTGCGATTGGTTTCACATAAAGGGTGTAGCCAGGCCGATCCATTTCAGGTTTTATTGAAGCGTTTTATTATTACACAGGGTTGTTGCAATACTTATGCAGAAGTCTTATATCGTACAAGGGGGATGGATACGCAGCAGGTTCTACCATGAAGATGACCTGGACTGGCTGACGATCAAAAATATAAGCGTAGTGCGGCCGCTTTCATTTTATCGGGAGTAACCCGAATATATCGCTCCCCGAGATATCACTCCCCGAGTTGATCTGGATCAAAACAGTAAATGGCAGAAGGGAACATTATTCTTTCCGTAACAATTACAAGAGCAAATATTCCATTTCTTACGGAGAACGGATAAATGAAACTCACATTTCTGGCTGCCGCACTGATATTGTTTACTGCTGCCGGCTGCAAACCTTCCATCCCGGAATCACCTGACCCGTCGTCCTACGGGAAAGTTATTACTCCCGACCATCACGTCCCGGAAGAGCATCAGGATCCCCAGGAAAAAACTTGAGAAAATTTTGGCGAGTGGTTCTGCGAAGGGACTAAACACCTGGAGCATGCACACTCTCCGTGCATGAGAAAGGGTTGGGCAGTTTTGCCCAACCCTTCTTTTTTGTATCGGAGATTCTTCGAATGAAGAAGGTGCCTTGATATCAGGCCGACTCTCTTTTAACCAGGGAAAGGTTTGCATCGGCTGTCAGGCCGCCCAGAAAACGCTGAAATTGACCGTCTGCTTTCCATACGGCACGAACGTCGATTGTGAGACGCAAATGGCCATTTTTCAGCCTCAGGAGCTTCAGGTAGTTAGGGAAGTCGGGATGAGCAGGCACGGCCACGCCGTGACCCGGATCCGCGGGATAACCGAGCCAATCGGGTACGAGGCCGGATTGACGCAGAGCTTCCTCCGATTCCTCGAATATGTAGGTAGTAATGCCGATGGCAGCGCTCGTCCAGCAGCTGATCGGCATGGGTGGCTGCGTCGGCTGAGGATTGGGCTGCGCGCCTTTTAGCGGCTCGGGCTTGGGTTTTGCGTTCATAAGATTCCTCTGTAAGAGCGTTCCTGCCAGCGTTCAAAACTCGCTCTCTCTGCCAACGGATAGAACAGCCCGGGATCGGTTTCCTTGTACAGAGCAAACCATGTCAAGAGCGGTGTAAAGGGAATCATCCGAGAGAGATGCGAGCGTATTCTACTGGTTTTCAATCACGTTGCCCATTGGACTCTAGTACACTTTATCCCTTGTCTGAAACCGGAGCAGCGGTAGAAATCCTCCGGGCAGGCGAGAGCGCATTGACCACAGACAATGGCAGTGGCAGTAATTGCGCGCACGCAGTTGCCGCAACCGATTCGGCTGAAAGTCCCGCGGTAATCAGTCCCCGCGTTCCATGGCCGAGGCTGGTATACAGTCCGGGCAGAAGTTTCCCGACGAGCGGCATGGCGCCTGGAGCAGATCCCCTGATAGAGGCGCGTCCCTCCAGTTGCTCAAGCTGCCTGGCATCTTGAATTACATCGTCACTCAGCCTTTGGAGCACGGGAGAGATTTCGCGTAGTCTGGATAAGTTTTCAGCATGCTCCGGTACATTCAGGTTAATCGATGTATCGTTGAAACGATGGGTTGCTCCCGCCACATGCCGTCCTGCAACAACAGGAGCGAGATAGCCGCTCCCGCATACGATGGTGCGGAGATTCCGGCTTGCGGGCGTTGCAGGAATCAACGTAAGCTGCCCGCGTACCGGGGTTAGCGGCAGGTTTGCCAACGCCGGAAGCGATTTCACCTGGTACCCGGTGCAAACAACAACTATCTCAGCCTCCAGGGACGACACTTGCTCCCTCTGATCTTCTGTCTGCACACACCAGCCGTGACCCGTTCGAATAAGTGATTTTACCGTACGACCGGTATACAGGGTGATAAGCGGACTGCCAAGCAATGCTGCACAAAGTTGCGGCGGAGCGAGCCAGCCGCTGCCGGGGAACCAGAGGCCGCCGTATGCAAGCTCAATTCCCGCAAGGGCCGATGCTTCGGCCGCATCTACTGACCGGAATACATGCGAGGGCCAATTGAGGGCCGCAAGCTTCTCGATCCGTCTTGCTTCTTCGGCGGAGAATGACAACTGTAGCTCTCCGCATTCACTTCGCATGACATCGTCGACGGGCAGCTTCTCGTCAAGCAAGGTGAGCGCATGTCCGTAGGAGGCCAGCACGAAACGGTGCAGGGCATTCATTCCTGCACTCAGGCGGGCATGCAGTATGCCAATCGGGTTGCCTGATGCGCCGGCCGCGAGGAAGGGCTCCGATTCCAGGAGTTCAACTACAAGCCCACGGTCGGCCAGCGCCGAAGCAGCGGCACATCCCGCTACTCCCCCTCCGATAACGATCGCGGTGGAGGGAGCAGGTCGAACGGGAAACGGGCCAGGAAGCTCACCCTGCAGCATTTCACGCTTACGGCCAAAGCCGGATATTTTTCTGACCTGAAACCCTGCTTGCTCTAAAGCGCGACGAACAACGCCGGCACAGGTATAGGTCGCAAAGCTTGCGCCTGCCCGCGATGCGCGTGCAATGCAGTGGAAAATCTGCTGTGTCCACATTTCCGGATTTCGCGCGGGTGAAAAGCCGTCAAGAAACCATGCATCGATACCATGCGTTTCAGGCAGCGCTTCGGCCACGTCTTCTATTGCCAGCGTGAGACGTACCCTTCCCCCGGCAAAACTCCATCGATTCCATCCGGGTACGCGCCGCCGCCAGCGCAGCATGAGCCCAGCGGTATATGGGCGCAGTTGGGGCCAGAGTGCGAGCGCTGCGCTCAGTTCTTCTTCATCGAGCGGATATTTTTCAATGCTGAAAAAATCGAGGCTGGCTCCAGGTGATGCAACTGCATCGAATAGCTGCCAGGCACATAAAAAGCTCAGTCCTGTGCCGAACCCCGTTTCTCCAATGGAAAACGCGGTGCCGGGCTGCAACGATCCGAACCGGTCGGCCAGCCGGTTGCCTCGCAGGAAGACGTACCGTTTTTCTTCCAGTCCCGAATCCCTTGAGAAATAGACGTCCCCGAAGCGGGCGGAATACAGGTGTCCGTTTTGCCAGTCAAGCATGCGAGCGAAGATCCAGCCGATACGCTGGCGAAAAGCCGGGGTCCATCGTCAGTCGACATTGTCTATATGCCGGTGCAACCTGACCGGTTCCACCGTTTTCTTGCGTAGCCGAAGGTTGAGAAATTCCACAGTGACCGAGAAAGCCATGGCAAAGTAGATGTAGCCTTTCGGAACATGGACGTCGAACCCCTCGACGATGAGGGTAACGCCGACCAGTATCAGGAAGGAAAGGGCAAGGATTTTGATTGTCGGATGGTTCTCTACGAAATCTCCTATCGGCTTGGCTGCCAGGAGCATGACCAGAACCGCGAGAATGATGGCAATAGCCATCAATGTAATGTGGTCGACCAGGCCGACAGCCGTTATGACGGAATCCAGCGAGAACACAATATCAAGGATGGCAATCTGTAGCAGGACCATGCCTACGCTCGTGGCGGAGATGTTCCTGCTGCTGTTGTCCGTGCCTTCCAGACTGTTATGTATTTCATGGGTGGCCTTGAACAGGAGAAACAGTCCTCCTCCGATCAGGACGACATCGCGCCCTGAAATGGAATTACCGAAAACAGCAAACCAGGGTTTGGTCAGGCCCATTACCCAGGAGATCGAGAACAAGAGCGCAAGCCGGCTCAGCATCGCGAGACCAAGGCCCATCCTCCTGGCAAAATTTCGCCGGGCTTCGGGAAGACGCCCTACCAGTATTGAGATGAAGATAATGTTGTCGATACCCAGAACGATTTCCAGCGCCGTCAACGTCACTAATGCAACCCATGCTTCCGGACTTGTCAGCCACTCAAACATTCATGTTCCTCATTCTCGATTCCCGGCGCGGATTTTTTATCCGAACACATTTGTCTTCCTGTAATTTTACTGTTTGGCCCCGTCTTTGATACTGATACAGCGAATGGACGAGCTACCCGAGTGCCGCGAGTTGCAACTCGGAAATGGAAATCATACCGGAATCGAGATCACATCAATCGGATCATAAATCCGAGCGGTTTTTCATGTTATTACGCCAAGGCTGACCGCAAACCAGGAATCAGGGTCCGTCCAGGTATGCTCGACCTGGAAGCCGCCGGATCGGAGCAGGTTTTCGAGATGCTCAACGGTGTATTTGTAACTGTTTTCCGTATGAATCCGTTCGCCCCGATCAAAGTGGAATGCCATATCAAGCGCATCTATCCTGATCGCCTGCCGGTAAGCGCTTTCAAGATGCAGTTCAATGCGTGATTCTGCCTCATTCCAGAATGAGACATGGCAAAACGATTCGGGATCGAAGTGCCCGCCTAGTTCCCGGTTGATCCGGGCAAGAAGGTTTTTATTGAATAAAGCGGTCACTCCCTCTCCATCGTCATACGCCGCGCGCATGACTTCGGCATCCTTGACGAGATCTGCCCCGAGCAGCAGTTTATCTCCGATTGACAGATTCAGTGCAATGTTTTGCAGCAGAGCTACCGCTTGATCATTTTCCAGGTTTCCGATACTGGAACCGATATAAAGAACAAGGCGTGGCGGAGTCTGATGTTCAAGAAATGCCAGGTTGTCGAAATCTCCAAGCTGCGGGTGAACTTTCACTGTCCTCAATTCGCCTTCCACCTCATCCTTGGCCAACCGCAAGGCGGCATCGGAGACATCGAGCGGAAAATAGTTCACGCCGAATTGCCGTTGCACAAGAGAACGCAGCAGAATGCGGGTCTTGGTGGCGGCGCCGGCCCCAAGTTCGCTGACCGAGACATTGCGGCGAAGATGGCTGCATATCTCCTCCGCATGGGCTGTCAGGATGCCTGCTTCCGTTCGCGTGGGATAATATTCCGGCAGACAGGTGATCTGTTCAAACAAGGCGGATCCCGTCGCATCGTAAAGAAGCTTCGGTGGCAGGCTTTTGGGTGTGCGAGAAAAGCCTGCCAGCACATCCTCGGCGATGGAAGGGAGCGGAGCAGGAGCTGGTTTCCGGTTTAGGTATTTCGATATGATCATCATGCAGCCTTGTCATTACGGTCATTAGCCAGGCGTATCCCGGAGAACTGCCAGCGCTTCTGCGGCAGAAAGAAATTGCGGTATGACTCTCGTATATGAGATCGAGGTGTCACGCAGGAACCGCCGCGCAGGACCATCTGGTTACACATGAATTTCCCGTTATATTCTCCTTCCGCCCCCGCTGGCGGACAATAACCAGGATAGGCGGAATAAGGACTTGACGTCCATTCCCACGCATCGCCCAGCATCTGTTGCATGCCCGGTCGTTGCGATCTGGAATGAACGGTGGGCGCGGGATGATAAATTCCGCTTTCAAGCAGGTTTGCAGAAATGGCCGTGCATCCGCTGGATTTCGCAGCGACTTCCCATTCGGATTCCGTTGGCAGGCGGACGCCTGCCCAGCGCGCGAACGCGTCCGCTTCATAAAAGCTCACATGACATACCGGTTCGCCCGGGTCGAGCGGCACGGTACCGCGGCAGGTGAACTGGCTCCAGCCATCGCCCATCTGTTCCCAGTAGAGCGGCGCTGTCCATTGATTCTCGCATACATGATCCCAGGCATCCGACAGCCATAATTCCGGCCGCGTATAGCCTCCGTCGGCCATGAATTCCAGGTATTCCCCGTTCGTTACAAGACGGGAGGCAATGCAGAAGGGACTCAGATAAGTGGGATGCCGGGGTAATTCATTATCAAAGGCAAAATCAGGCGTATCGTGCCCTGTCTGGTAGAGGCCTTCGTCAAAACAATACCATTCCAGCGATGGAACAGTCGTCGCGGTTGCTGCAACAACGCGCATTCGTTCCGGCTGATAGCTGGGCCGCAGAGGATTGATCCAGAAGGCATGCTTGATATCCGTAACGATCAGTTCCTGATGTTGCTGCTCATGATTCAACCCTAGCTCAAGCAATCGTAAAACTTCGGCTGAAGCTTCGCGCGCGAGCAACTCCTCCATGGCATTGTCTACGCAGACACGATAAAGACGAACCTGATCGAGGTTGGGACGGGAAAACGTACCCCGAATAGAGCGATGGGGATGCCCTCCCAGCCGTTTGTAGTACGAATTGAAGAGAAAGCTGAACCGCTCATCGAAACGGGCATAACGGTGAAAATGCTGCGCGAGGATGAATTCCTCGAAGAACCACGTGGTATGGGCGAGATGCCATTTGGATGGACTCGCATCGGCCATGGACTGGACCATCTGATCATCCGGCCCAAGTGTTTCAACGAGTTTCAATGTCTGGCTGCGAACTTCACGATATCGTTGAAGCCATGCCGGCAATGACGGTAATTCGACAGGGCGATCGAGTGTTTTCAGCATGATTATTTATCTATGTGACATTTACGCAGCGTGACGCTGCTCATTTCGAGCGGAGGGGAGGCCTTACCTTTCGTAGAACAGCCTGTCCTTGTATTCCTTCATTTTCCCTTCATTCCTTATCTCTTATCGATGACGAATTGCTATTGCAATTTTCCTCAAATAGAAAGGGCGCTTCTGTACGCTTTCAGACATATAAAGTTCTGATAAGGGTGAATTGCATGCGATATGCAGAAAAGTCCGTTTTTGTTCGATACCGTACTGACTCTCTTTGCCGGTTGGAGCATCCTGCACGTGTCTGAAGTGCTTCGAGGAAGGACCGGCACACTGGCAGGAAGTGGCAGAAGCCGGATCGAAGCGGCGAGGGTGAATGAAGAGAAGTTCTTAACAGGAAATTCAAGCAGCAGCCTTTAAGAATTTACTAATTTCATACTTTCATAGGAGATAATCATGGCTTATACAGATCGCGATACCTACGGCATGTACAAGAAGCATGACAAGGAAGGAAAGGGTCCCGGGCCTCGTCTGATGGGTGCGGATACTCTCATTGGCGAGGATGTATACAACACCAGGGACGAAGATCTTGGCGACATCCAGGAAATCATGCTCGACATGAACAACGGCAAAATCGCTTATGCCGTGCTGTCTTTCGGCGGATTTCTGGGAATGGGAGATAAGCTCTTCGCAGTGCCCTGGAACGCGCTGACACTCGATACGGAGAACAAGCGCTTCATCCTTGATGTGGAGAAGGCACGCCTCAACTCCGCGCCGGGATTCGATAAGGATAACTGGCCGGATATGGCGGACCCGTCCTGGCAGAATACCATCCATTCCTACTATGGAACGAAGTCTTACATGGATACAAGCTACGAAACCAGCTCCAAGAAAGACTATGCGACACCTACTCATCGAAATAATGAAAGAATTATCCCGGTTGCACCGGTCGGCGCTGACCATGTGAAAGACAAAACCGACGATACCTTTCACACGCACAAGTAAAAACTTTTAGGTAGTGTCAAGTGAACAAGGGGTGCAGGATTATCCTGCACCCCTTGTTTTATGGGATTGCATGCTGCTCGACCTTCCACCACACAGGCAACAGGCGGAGAACATCACGCTTTAAAACACTATCCGTTACAGGCTGATTAAATGATTCGTTAAATAGCCTGTAAACTCGCATAAATGCAATCCATCCCCTATTGGCGTCTTTCCGGCTTCTATTTCTTCCATTTTGCCTTTATTGGCGCTTTTGCTCCTTACTGGACTCTTTACCTCAAATCCCTTTCCTTCGCTTCCTTTCAGATCGGCGTGCTCATGTCCCTGCTGCATGTCACTCGCATCTTTGCTCCAGCTGCCTGGGGCTGGCTTGCAGATCACATCGGCAAACGCATGCTCATTGTACGATGGGCTGCAATCGCAGGCTTGATCAGCTACTGCGGCGTTTTTATCGACGAGTCCTATAGCTGGCTGTTTGTGGTCATGGCGCTGATGAGCTTTTTCTGGAGCGCTTCCCTGCCGCTGATCGAGGCAACGACGCTTTCATATCTTGGAGAAAGCATCACAAAATACGGACTCATCCGGGTCTGGGGTTCAGTAGGATTCATTCTGGCGGTAACCGGTGTCGGTTATCTGCTGGATGCAACCAGTATCGGTTCGCTGCTATGGGCTGTCCTTGGCTTCAAGTTCGGCATTGTCTTTTTTTCACGCCTGATCCCTGAAGTCGGATCAGTAACGCATCCCGCCACCGGGCATTCCATTCCGCAAATATTCCGACGACCGGAAGTACTGGCCTTTTTTGCAGCGTGCCTGCTGATGGTGTTTGCGCATGGCCCCTACTACACCTTTTATTCGATTTATCTTGTCGAGTACGGATACAGCAAAAGTCTCGTAGGCTGGTTGTGGGCCACAGGCGTCATCTGCGAGATCGGCATATTTTTCCTGATGCCGCAGCTGATGCGCCGATTTCGCATGAAACAGATCATGGTGTTCAGTTTCGGTTGTGCCGTAGCACGCTTCCTGATGATAGGCTGGGGCGTGGAATGGCCATTCGTCATATTGCTGGCACAGGTACTGCACGCCGCAACCTACGGCGCGCATCATGCCACCGCCATGATGGTGGTGCACCGGCTCTTCGGCGGGCGCCACCAGGCGAAGGGGCAAGCGCTCTACACCAGCCTTACGTTCGGGCTCGGCGGCACTATCGGCGGCATATTCAGCGGTTACTCGTGGGACTGGCTGGGGGCAGGTCTCACTTTTACGATCAGTGCGATGGCCGTGTTGCTCGGTCTGGGACTGGTAATCTGGAAAATGGACATCGACCGCTCCGCGTGACAATTGCCTCCTCTTGCTGTTCCTCGAAATCCTGTTATGGGATAATGAAAAATTGAGATTTGAAGCCGTCATTCCCATTTCGCACATGCAAACGTTATACGACAAACTCTGGCAAAGCCACGTGGTGCACGAAGAATCCAATGATCCCGGCGGCATGACGCTGCTTTATATCGATCGTCACCTCGTACACGAGGTGACCAGCCCCCAGGCGTTCGAAGGGTTGAAGCTGGTTGGGCGCAAGCCGTGGCGCCTCAGTTCCATTCTGGCAGTAGCAGACCACAATGTGCCGACCACCGGGCGGGATCACGGCATCAGCGATCCGGTATCTCGCCTGCAAGTGGAAACGCTCGACCAGAATTGCGAGGAATTGGGCATTACCGAATTCAGAATGAACGATCGGCGCCAAGGTATCGTGCATGTCATCGGACCGGAACAGGGTGCCACTTTGCCTGGAATGACAGTGGTTTGCGGCGACTCGCATACCAGCACGCATGGGGCTTTTGCATGCCTTGCTTTTGGCATAGGCACTTCCGAGGTGGAGCATGTGCTGGCGACACAGTGCTTATTGGCAAAGAAATCAAAAGCGATGCAGATCGCAGTAGAGGGCAATCTGGGCCATGGCATTACGGCGAAGGACATTGCGCTTGCCGTTATCGGCAGGATCGGTACCGCCGGGGGTACAGGCTATGCAATCGAGTTTGCGGGCAGCGCGATTCGCGGACTGTCGATGGAAGGACGCATGACGCTCTGCAACATGGCGATCGAAGCCGGCGCGCGCGCGGGAATGGTGGCGGTGGATGATGTCACCATTGAATATCTCCGCGACCGTCCCTTTGCACCTAAAGGCGATCCATGGGAAAAAGCGGTTGCCTATTGGCGTACTCTGAAGAGTGATGAGGGCGCGAGTTTCGATAAGGTTGTTCAACTGGACGCACCCTCGATCAAGCCGCAGGTAACCTGGGGGACCTCCCCGGAAATGGTTACGACAGTGGATGGAAAGGTGCCTGATCCGGCAGAAATCGCGGACGCAGTGAAGCGTCATGACATGGAGCGGGCGCTCAAATATATGGCGCTGACCCCCAATACCCCGATCAGTGAAATTCGTCCCGACAAGATATTCATCGGCTCCTGCACGAACGCCCGCATAGAAGATTTGCGGGCTGCCGCCGAGGTGGTAAGGGGGCGTCGTATTGCAAAGAGCATCAAGCTTGCGATGGTCGTGCCGGGATCCGGCCTGGTCAAGCATCAGGCGGAGCAGGAGGGGCTCGACAGGATATTCCGCGATGCGGGATTTGAATGGCGCGAACCGGGCTGCTCGATGTGCCTCGCCATGAATGACGACAGGCTGGAGCCCGGCGAGCGCTGCGCTTCCACTTCCAATCGTAACTTCGAGGGCAGGCAGGGCCCCGCGGGACGTACTCACCTGGTGAGTCCTGCAATGGCCGCCGCCGCCGCGGTTGCAGGACATTTTGTGGATGTCAGGGAAATATATTAGAATCCAGTGCCCCGATAACAGTTTTATTACACTACAGGGAGTTATGATGAGAATGCTGACAGTAATGGCTGCCTTGATCACCGTTTTTGGCTTATCTGCCTGCCACACCATTCAGGGCGTGGGCAAAGACGTTCAAAGCGGGGGAGAAGCCCTGGAAAAATCTGCAAAATAACTGCAAAAAGATAATCAGCAGTGAAAAAATTTCATTCATGCGAGGAGCTGGTGGCACCGCTGGATCGGGCCAATATCGACACTGACGCCATCATTCCCAAGCAATTTCTGAAATCCATCAAGAGGTCCGGTTTCGGACAGAACCTCTTCGATGAATGGCGATACCTGGATCATGGCGAACCGGGTGTCGACCCTGCCGCCCGTAAACTCAACCCCGATTTTGTGCTTAACCTGCCGCGTTACCGCGATGCCCGGATACTTCTTGCACGCGCCAATTTCGGTTGCGGATCCAGCCGCGAACATGCTCCCTGGGCCTTGCAGGATTACGGCTTTGAGGTAATCATCGCCCCCAGTTTTGCCGATATTTTTTTCAACAACTGCTTCAAAATCGGCTTGCTTCCCATTGTGCTCGACATCTCACAAGTGGATCAACTGTTCCGCGAAGTCGAGGCTATCGAAGGGTACCGATTGCTCGTCAATCTGGAACAGCAATCGGTGACCACTCCTGCCGGAGAATCTTTCTCTTTCGATATCGATCCTTTCCGCAAGCATAGTCTTTTGAATGGTCTGGACGAAATCGGCCTCACGTTGCAGCATGCGGACAAAATCCGGGCGTTCGAAGAAAAACGCCGCGTAGAGCAGCCATGGCTGTTCGTCTGACAGGCTTCTCTCTTTAAAAGGATTTTATGAAAATAGCAATTCTGGCCGGAGATGGTATCGGACCGGAAATTGTCGCGCAGGCCGGGCGCGTGCTGGAAGCGCTGAGAAGCGATGGATTGAAGCTGGAACTGGAACAGGGGTTGCTGGGCGGGTGTGCGGTAGATGCAGCGGGCGAGCCTTTTCCGGAAGCAACGCGCAGGCTGGTGGCGGAGGCAGATGCCGTAATCCTGGGGGCGGTGGGCGGTCCCCGGTATGACGCGCTGCCCCGGCAGCTCAGGCCGGAGCAGGGCCTTCTCGGCATACGGAAGGCCTTGAACCTGTTTGCCAATCTCCGGCCTGCGGTACTTTATCCTGAGCTTGCCGATGCTTCCACGCTCAAGCCCGAGGTGGTGTCGGGGCTTGATATCCTGATCGTGCGCGAGTTGACCGGGGATATTTACTTTGGCGAGCCGCGTGGTATTGAATTACGGAATGGTCAGCGCATCGGCTACAATACCATGATATACAGTGAAGCCGAGATCCGGAGAATAGCGCGGGTAGCTTTCCAGGCAGCCCGCAAGCGCAGTCGCAGGCTGTGCTCTGTCGACAAGATGAACGTACTGGAATCGACCCAGCTGTGGCGCGACGTGGTGACCGAAACGGCGGATGAATATCCGGACGTGGAACTTTCGCACATGCTGGTGGACAATGCAGCCATGCAGCTTGTACGCAATCCAAGGCAGTTCGATGTGGTTGTGACAGGCAACATGTTCGGCGACATCCTCTCGGATGAGGCATCCATGCTGACCGGCTCGATAGGCATGCTGCCTTCGGCATCGCTCGACGAGCAGAACAAGGGGCTTTACGAACCCATACATGGTTCTGCTCCGGATATTGCCGGCAAGGACATGGCGAATCCTCTGGCAACCATACTCTCGGTCGCGATGATGTTGCGCTATACCTTTGATCTGGAGGAAGAGGCATCCCGAATCGAACGGGCAGTGAAAAAAGTGCTGGCTGATGGATACCGGACTGCGGATATTTATGAGCCGGGAAAGATGAAAATCGGAACCGCAGCAATGGGGGATGCGGTTCTGGGGAGTTTATAGATACAGAACTTCATATCCTGCAGTTGAATCAAACCAGGATTGCTTCCAGAAGAGAGATATCAATGAAACGAGTCGGTTTTATCGGTTGGCGTGGCATGGTAGGGTCGGTTCTCATGCAACGCATGCGGGAAGAAAATGATTTTGCACTGGTGGAGCCCACTTTCTTTTCCACTTCGCAGAAGGGCGGCAAAGCACCGGATATCGGCCAGGAGGCCCCGCCACTGAAGGACGCGAATGATATAGACGAGCTCAAGTCCATGGATGTCCTGGTTTCCTGCCAGGGGGGGGATTATACCGGCGCGATTTTTCCCCGGCTGCGGGAAGCAGGCTGGCAGGGTTACTGGATCGATGCAGCCTCCACGCTGCGGATGAAAGATGATGCTGTCATCATACTGGACCCGGTCAACATGCCGGTTATCGAGCAGGCGCTGCACGATGGGATAAAAAATTATATCGGAGGCAATTGCACTGTCAGCCTGATGCTGATGGCCATGAACGGACTTTTCAAGGAAGAACTGGTGGAATGGATGAGCGCGATGACGTATCAGGCAGCTTCCGGCGCCGGCGCGCAGAACATGCGGGAATTGCTTCTGCAAATGGGCGAAGCGCATCGCGTGGCGAAAAATCTGCTGGATGACCCCGCGGCCGGCATACTCGATATCGACCGTGAAGTGGCGGGAACACTTCGTGATGAAAATTTTCCAACCGGGAATTTCGGTGTGCCGCTCGCAGGCAGCCTTATTCCCTGGATAGACAGGGATTTGGGCAACGGGCAGACACGGGAAGAATGGAAGGGGCAATCCGAGACGAACAAGATACTGGGGCGCGGTGAACGAACGGTTCCCGTGGATGGTATCTGTGTTCGCGTAGGCGCCATGCGATGCCATAGCCAGGCGCTGACCGTGAAACTGAAGAAGGATGTTCCCCTGGATGAAGTTGAAGACGTGCTTGCCGCTTCGAACAGTTGGGTAAGGGTCGTTCCCAATGAGCGGGAGCATACATTGAAAGAGTTGACTCCTGCTGCGGTTACCGGCAAGCTGACAGTACCGGTTGGCCGATTGCGCAAGCTTGCCATGGGCAGCGAGTATCTTTCCGCCTTTACCGTGGGAGACCAGTTGCTCTGGGGTGCTGCCGAGCCGCTGCGCAGAATGCTTAGAATCCTGGTGGCGGCCTGAGAACCGATAGAAGCGGAAGCGGTAAAGGGCGCACGGTGAAACAAGCCATCTGCTGTCTGATTTCCATCTTCTGGAGTTTCCCCTGCGCCTTTTCGAGAGTTATTTTTCCGCAATCGCCCGATTGAAGATTGGCTGTCGTTCGATGGCAACCCGCTTTCTTCGTGAACGAAACCCTGGGGCACGTTTTGCATGCCTGCAGCCCGTGTCTGATCGGGTTCCCGATCTTCATCAGGGGATAGGGCATTATTCCTCCCTGAGAGTATACTGCCGTGCAGAAGCCGAGGTTTAAATGCAGTCTGTTTTTTTCATTTCTGGCCGCTGTGATGTCGGTGGAAGGCAGTCACGCAGCAGATCTGGGAAGACTCACTGTCAATTCTGTGCAAGGGCAGCCGTTCAAGGCGGAAATCGATCTGGTGACGGTAACAACAGAAGAGAAATCTTCACTGAATGCTCATCTTGCATCACATGATGTCTTCCGCAAGGTAAATGTCGATTATTCTCCGCTTTTATCCACGTTTAAAACCACGATTGAAACCCATCCAGATGGTCAGCCTTATATCCGGATTACTTCCCCGCAGCCCGTTGACGAGCCGTTCCTGAATATCCTTGTTGAGCTGAACTGGGCATCGGGACGTCTGTTGCGCGAATATACAGCCTTGCTACCGCTTGTCGAAACGGGCGCGCCCTCTCGGGAAAATGAGTCAGCTCAACAGGCATCGCAGTGCTACCCTCGTATTGACCCCGCAGATGGTAAAACAGATTCAGCTATAGCGCGCGATAGCGTCTCCTCAGGACAGGACAGACTCCTTCCAGGGACAGCCCCGTCAAGCCCGTTCTATCGGACCTATGGGCCCGTAAAATCAGGCGATACCCTGTCAGGAATCGCAAAAAATATCACACTTCCTCCTGAAGCAAGCTTCAATCAGGTGCTGGTCGCACTGTTTCGCGCGAACCGCGAAGCATTTTCCGGCAACAACATGCATCAACTCAAGGCAGGGCTCGTCCTGAGAATACCTGATAACAATGAAATCAATACAATACCTATAGCGGAAGCCGATCAGGAAGTGAGGACACATACTGCTGAATGGCATAAAAAACGATCTTCCAAAACAGAAGACGGGGAGAAAGAATGGAGGCCGTTGCCGTGGGCACTTGTTCTGTAGCAGGAAAGCGCAAGATTCCTGCAGAATATCCTGCGTGGAAGCGATGGTCGATGATGGCCTAGTCAATCAGTACTCCACTGTTGCGCTGGAAAGCGTCTGTTTATACGTCACTACCTCTGTTTTCCGAAGCGTGTTTAAAAATTCCCTGGGCAGATCCGGTACAAGTATCGCCAAAATCACGATGGTGGTTTTATCGTGAGAATCGCAATGGTGCTGGAGTATGACGGCAGCAGTTTCTATGGCTGGCAAAGCCAGCCAGGGGGAAATACCGTGCAGGATGCCGTGGAAGCGGCCCTGTCGGAAATTGCGGGCGAGGCCATCCGCGTAATCACGGCAGGCAGAACTGATGCAGGAGTCCATGCTATCCACCAGGTGCTGCATTTCGATACTCGGGCGGAACGACCCATGAGCGCGTGGGTGCGGGGTACCAACGCGCTGCTGCCCGGCGGCATCGCCATGCTATGGGCATCCCGGACGGCGGATGATTTTCATGCCCGCTACTGTGCAATCGAGCGCTGCTACCTCTATCTGCTGCTGAACCATCCGGTGCGGCCGGGGCTTCATCAACACAAAGTCGGCTGGTTTCATCAGCCGCTCCATCTCGAATCGATGCAAATGGCGGCCCGGATGCTGGTGGGCGAGCACGATTTCAGCGCCTTTCGCGCTGCTGAATGCCAGGCCAAATCGCCGGTGCGCACCGTGACGAAACTGGAAATTGCGCGAGTGGGAAACATTGTTGCGTTTGAGTTGCGCGCCAATGCATTTTTGCACCACATGGTACGTAATATCGTCGGTTGCCTGATCTATGTGGGTAAAGGTAAATTTCGCCCTGACTGGATAGGGAAACTGCTTGAAAACGGGAAGCGCAGCGAAGCTGCGCCGACTTTTTCCGCTTCCGGGTTATACTTGGCAGGGGTTGCCTATGATGCGCGCTGGAAGCTCCCGCCTTTTGTCGAACCCTCTCTTGCCGCAATAATGCCTGGCACGACCAGGTCGGCTGTCGTCACATCATAAGCGACAAGCGGCAGGAAACCGGGTTTCGGCAGCAAAACCGGAAGTCAGGGATATATGTCGATTCGAGTAAAAGTTTGCGGTATAACCCGCGTGGAAGATGCGCTTGCGGCAGTGCATCTCGGAGCGAGCGCCGTGGGCCTTGTCTTCTGGGAGCGGAGCGCGCGTTATATTTCACCTGCCGGAGCCTGCGGAATCGTGTCCGCGTTGCCGCCATTCATTACTTCAGTGGGGGTCTATGTCGACCCCGAGGCAAAGTGGGTGGATGAAAGCATCTCGGTTGCCGGCCTGAACCTGCTCCAATTTCACGGCAGCGAAAGCCCCGAGTTCTGCCGGCAATTCTCACTTCCCTATATAAAGGCGGTAAGAGTCAGGCCGGGGCTGGATTTGCTACAATACGCATCCCTTTATGCAGGAGCCATCGGTTTGCTGCTGGATACGTATGTGGAAGGCGAGCCGGGGGGCACCGGAGAAGCATTCGACTGGAATCTGATTCCGCGCAATCTGCCGCTGCCGCTGATTCTTTCGGGGGGATTAAACGCAGGCAACATTACGCGCGCGATCCAGCAGGCGCATCCATGGGCGGTAGATGTGTCCAGTGGCGTGGAAGCCGCGAAGGGCATTAAGGATTCGGAAAAAATTGCAGCATTCATGCGAGGAGTTGGAATCAGTGAAAGTCTATGATCTTCCGGATAGTCACGGTCACTTTGGTCCGTACGGCGGCATCTTTGTCGCTGAAACGCTGATCTCGGCCCTGGAGGATTTGCGCGTACAATATGAGCGCTATCGCAGCGATGCTGACTTTCAGGGAGAATTTGCCCATGAACTCAAGCATTATGTAGGACGCCCCACTCCCATTTATCATGCAAAACGATGGTCGGCGCATCTGGGGGGCGCCCAGATCCTGCTTAAGCGCGAGGACCTGAATCATACGGGTGCACACAAAATCAATAATGCGATGGGACAGGCGCTACTGGCCAGGCGAATGGGCAAATCGCGGGTAATAGCCGAAACCGGCGCAGGCCAGCATGGTGTTGCCACGGCCACGGTGGCAGCGCGTTACGGGATGGAGTGCGTCATCTACATGGGATCGGTCGATGTGGAGCGTCAGGCCGCCAATGTTTACCGGATGAAGCTTCTGGGTGCGGAGGTCATACCGGTCGAATCCGGTTCACGCACGCTGAAGGATGCCTTGAACGAGGCCATGCGCGACTGGGTGACCAATGTTGCAGATACTTTTTACATCATCGGCACTGTGGCCGGACCTCATCCCTATCCCATGATGGTACGTGATTTCCAGGCGATTATCGGGCGCGAGGCAATAATCCAGATGCAGGAGGATTATGGACGGCAGCCCGATGCCCTGATCGCCTGCGTGGGCGGCGGCTCGAATGCCATTGGGCTTTTTTATCCGTATCTCGACAGCAGTACCCGGATGATCGGAGTGGAGGCGGCCGGACACGGAGTGGAGACGGATCAGCATGCCGCCACCCTGACGAAGGGACGGCCTGGCGTGCTGCACGGCAATCGTACTTACCTCATTCAGGACGAGAATGGACAGATCATTGAAACACATTCCATTTCGGCAGGCCTGGATTATCCTGGCGTAGGGCCGGAGCATGCCTGGCTCAAGGACAGCGGCCGTGCTGAATATAGCGGAATAACCGATGAGCAGGCTCTGGAAGCATTCCATGCGCTGTGCCATTACGAAGGAATCATTCCCGCGCTCGAATCCAGTCATGCGCTGGCTTACGCGGCCCGGCTCGCACCTGCGCTCACTTCCGATAAGCTGTTGCTGGTGAACCTGTCGGGTCGTGGCGACAAGGATATGTCTACCGTTGCGCGCGCTTCGCATATCACCTTCTAACCTGCAAAGTCTGTCCATGTCCCGTATTTCCACACTGTTTGGCAAACTGCGTCAGAATCGGAGAAAGGCACTCATTCCTTTTATCACTGCCGGCGATCCCGAACCCGGAATGATGGTGCCACTGATGCATGAACTGGTGCAGGCTGGCGCTGACATCATCGAGCTGGGCGTTCCATTTTCCGATCCGATGGCGGATGGGCCGACGATTCAGCGTTCTTCCGAGCGTGCGCTGAAGCATCGCGTTTCATTGCAGGATGTGCTGACAATGGTGGGAGAATTCAGGGAAAGTGATTCCAGCACGCCGATTGTGCTGATGGGTTACGCCAATCCGGTCGAAGCGATGGGCTATGATGCATTCACGGCAAGAGCACAAGCGTGCGGCGTAGATGGCGTGCTGATTGTGGATTATCCTCCGGAGGAATCGGTGGAGTGGGTGAAATGCCTGAAACGCCAGAATATCGCTCCCATTTTCCTGCTTTCTCCGACTACGCCACAGCAGCGTGTCGAGAGGGTGGCGTCCCTCGCGGAAGGATATGTGTACTACGTTTCGCTGAAAGGCGTTACCGGTTCGCTTCACCTCGACCTGCGTGATGTGGCGGAGAAACTCGACGGACTGCGTTCCCACATTTCCATTCCCATCGGAGTGGGTTTTGGCATACGTGACGGCACAACCGCGCGGGCAGTGGCGGAGCTTGCCGATGCAGTGGTGGTGGGAAGCCGCATCATCGAGGAAATTGAAAGATCGCCCAAGGCGGAGGTGCTGACAAATGTCCATCGTCTGGTAAAAAGTCTGCGAATTGCAATAGACGCGCCAAGCCCTGAACCATCAGCCACCGTTAAACTTACACACTTATGAGCTGGTTTCAGAAACTTCTCCCGCCCAAGATCAAGCGCAAGGAAAGCGGTGAAAAGAAAGCGGTGCCTGAGGGACTGTGGAGCAAGTGCGCCTCCTGTGAGGCAGTGCTTTACTATTCCGATCTGGGAAACAATCTCAACGTCTGCCCCAAGTGCGGTCATCACAACCGGATCTCCGCGCGCGTGCGGCTCGATCTGTTTCTGGATCCGGAGAACCGGCGTGAAATCGGGGCGGAAGTCCATCCGCTCGATCCCCTTAAATTCAAGGATAACAAGCGTTACTCCGACAGGCTGGCGGAGGCGAAAAGAGAGACTGACGAAGATGATGCCCTGGTCGTGATGCAAGGCAGCGTCAAGACGGTTCCCGTCGTTGTCGCAGCATTCGAATTCGGTTTCATGGGGGGATCGATGGGGTCCGTGGTCGGCGAACGCTTCATGCGTGGTGTGCAAACGTGCGTCGACCGACGTCTGGCCTTTGTATGCTTCGCAGCGAGCGGCGGTGCGCGCATGCAGGAGGGCCTGCTGTCGCTCATGCAGATGGCCAAAACCACTGCCGTACTGACCCGGCTGAGCCGCGAAGGACTCCCGTTTATTTCGGTCCTGACGGACCCTACCATGGGCGGCGTGTCTGCCAGTTTTGCTTTCATTGGGGATGTAGTGATTGCTGAACCAGGCGCCCTGATCGGTTTTGCGGGACCGAGAGTGATCGAGCAGACAGTGCGGCAGACCCTGCCGGAAGGCTTCCAGCGCTCCGAGTTCCTGCTGGAGCATGGAGCGATAGACATGATCGTCGATCGACGGCGCATGCGCGACAAGGTCGCCAACCTGTGTACTTTGCTGATGCGCACTTCCTCTCCCGCATCCTGAGCATTTTCGTTCAACGCACAATCACACTTACCGTGCCATCACAGGCATGAGCACTTTCTCCTTTGCTTCTGCAACGTTGCCAGAGTGGCTGGACTATCTGGAGCGCATGCATCCCACAACTATCGAAATGGGCCTGGAGCGGATACGGCGCGTTCAGGAGGAGCTGGAGCCCGAGCCTTCATTTTCCATCATTTCCATTGCGGGCACCAACGGGAAGGGATCGACATGCATGATGCTGGAAGCCATCCTGAGCCATGCCGGATATCGCGTCGGATGCTATACCTCGCCCCACTTGCTGCGATATAACGAACGTGTGCGGATCAACCGGAGGGAAGCAGGCGACGAGGAATTGCGCGAGGCTTTCCGCGCTGTCGAGTCGGCACGGATGAATAGCGGCGTATCCCTGACTTATTTCGAGTTTGGCACTCTGGCGGCCATGTACTTGTTCAGCCAGACCGAAGTGGAAATCGCAATTCTGGAGGTGGGGCTAGGGGGGCGGCTGGATGCGGTCAATGTATTCGACGCCGATTGTGCGGTCCTTACCAGCATAGACTTCGATCATATGGATTATCTGGGCAGCACGCGTGAACAGATCGGATTCGAAAAGGCCGGAATTTTCAGGCCGGGAAAGGCGGCGATCTGTTCCGAACCGGATTTGCCTGCAAGCGTGCGCCGTCATGCGCAATCGATCGGCGCCAACCTCATGCATATCGGGGAGCACTTCGGTTATTCAACCGCTCCACAATCCTGGAGCTACTGGTGGAACGGCGAGAGCAGACATGCACTCCCTTATCCAGCCCTGCGCGGCGCCTGTCAGTTGAAAAACGCCAGTGCATGTCTCGCCGCGCTGGATTCCCTGAAAGATACCTTCCCGGTCACCCTGAGCGACATTCGCTATGGGTTGCTGGAGGTGGTTTGGCCAGGACGGTTTCAGGTCTTGCCCGGGCGGCCGGTCACGGTGCTCGATGTTGCCCATAATCCAGGTGCAGCGCGAGCGTTTGCCGCCAGCCTCGATAGCATGGAGCGTTATCCTCGAACGTATGCGGTATTCGCGATGCTCAGGGATAAGGATATCGCCGGCGTGGTGCGGGAGCTGAGGTCCAGAGTGGATGTCTGGCTGGTATCGGGCATTGACGCTCCAAGAGGTGCGACAGTGGATGAAGTCGCCGCGCAAGTTGCCCAGGCGCTGCAAACCGCCGAGCCGGGCGCGGGGGATGCAGGTGAAGTCGCCGTGCATACCATCCGCAAGTTCCGCAATCCATCCGAGGCATATGCCTACGCCTGTGAGCAGGCAGCCAGAAATGATAGAATTTGTGTTTTCGGCTCATTCCATACCGTGGCTGAAGTGTTAAAGAATATGGTTGAGCGCAGGTAGACTTCCCGATATTTAATGGCAAAGACCATCAGCGAAGAAGAGATTCAGCTAAGAAAGCGTGCCAGACGGCGTCTGGTCGGCGCAATCGTACTGGCAACCGCGGCAGTGGTGGTATTGCCGATGATCCTCGACAGCAGGCCTGACCGGCGCGGTCATGAAATAGACATACACATCCCGTCTGAGGATTCAGTGGAAGAGTTTGCCGCCGAATCTGTTTCCCCAGCGAATACGCCTCCTGCAACCTCTTCATCCATGCTTTGGACTGAGGGCGGACCGGAGCAGGCAAACGCGGCCTCTGGCAAGAATATAACGGCTGTGCCCCCTCGTGAGACGCCTGCCCCCCCCAATGAAAAGACCGGCGCAAGCCCTGCGCCTGCTGCTCCGCGCAACGAAGCGACGGCTACGAACGCCCCTCCCGCCGCTTTTCGAATGGAAAAAGCCATTAAAAACGCTGCGCCGGTTGCTTCCCGGGAAATATCCTTTGTGGTGCAATTAGGCGCTTTTTCTACGCCGGCAAAAGCAGCCCGGCAATCGGAAAAAGTCGCTTCACAGAATTTCTCCGCCTATACTGAAATCGTGAAATCCGGCAAGGAAGAAGTAACCCGCGTACGCGTCGGTCCTTTCGCGACACGCGAGGAGGCTGAGAAAACACGGGAAAAACTGAAGAACCTGGGATTCGAAGGTGTGGTTACAGAAAAGTAGGTGAGGATCATGAAATCCTTTACACAAGGCTGTATCGCATTCTGCCATGTTTACCGCTGATCTGACCGGTTTCGATTATGCTGTCCTGGCGATACTGATTGTGTCGATCCTGCTCAGCGTATCGCGCGGCGTCGTGCGAGAAATATTGTCCCTGGTCAGCTGGATAGTTGCATTCATGGTGGCGAATTCTTTGGCCGCAGAATTCGCGCCCATGGTGCCTTCAGCTATCGGCGGAGAATCGCTGCGCATCCTGCTGGCTTTCATTGCATTATTCCTGACAACCCTGGTGGCGATGGGTCTCGTGACCATGCTGATTTCAGCTTTGGTTCAGACGATAGGATTGGGCTTCACCGACAGATTCTTCGGCTCCCTGTTCGGTTTTATCCGCGGGTTGGTGGTGGTGCTGGTAATCGTGCTGGCAGCCGGCCTTACCGCTCTGCCGCAGGAGCCCTTCTGGCGAAAAGCGGTGCTGAGCAAGCACCTGGAGGCTGCAGCAATGGTGGTGCTGCCGTGGTTGCCGCAGGATTTGTCCAGGCGTATCCACTATGCGGAACTGAAGCGCAAGCAATAGGACAGTAAACCGGATGCATCGGATTCCACTCAATGAACTCGTGCAACTTTTCGTATAGCGTCGATCTAAGTCATTTTTGCGGAGTGCGTTCATGTGTGGAATTCTGGGTTTAGTCTCGCATGTTCCCGTAAACCAGTTACTCTATGACGGGTTGCTGGTGCTGCAGCATCGCGGGCAGGATGCGGCCGGTATTGTTACCGCCCAGGGAAATACCTTCCACATGCACAAGAACAGCGGCCTCGTGCGCGACGTGTTTCGCACGCGGAATATGCGTGCTTTGCTCGGGAACATGGGGATCGGCCAGGTGCGTTATCCCACTGCCGGTTCCGCCGAGTCTCCCGCAGAGGCACAGCCGTTTTATGTCAACTCGCCATTCGGAATCGTACTCGCGCATAACGGCAATCTGACCAATTCCGCACAACTCAAAGATGAGCTGTTCCGCGAGGATTTGCGGCACGTCAATACCAATTCGGATTCGGAAGTGCTCCTTAATGTGCTGGCGCACGAGTTGCAGAGGAGCACGAAAAACCACCAGCTCGATCCCGCCGCTATTTTTGCCGCCGTATCCGGCGTGCACGAGCGCTGCAAAGGCGCCTATGCTGTCATAGCAATGATTGCAGGTTACGGACTGCTCGCGTTCCGCGATCCTTATGGCATTCGTCCCCTTGTGTTCGGGTGCGCGGAAGCCGAGCATGGGGCGGAGTATCTGGTAGCGTCCGAGAGTGTGGCGCTCGATACCCTGGGATTCAAGCTGGTGAGGGATGTTGCGCCGGGCGAGGCAATTTTTATTGATGACAGCGGCAATTTTTACAATAAGCAGTGTGCATCCAGCCCCTCGCACAATCCCTGCATCTTCGAGTATGTCTATCTCGCACGCCCGGATTCGGTCATAGACGGAATTTCAGTCTATGAAACCCGGCTCAACATGGGAGAGAGTCTGGCCGATAAAGTCAAAGCCACGATGAGTCATCTCGATATCGATGTGGTCATTCCGATTCCCGATTCCAGCCGCCCCAGTGCCTTGCAGCTTGCCAACCGCCTGGGCATAAGTTTTCGTGAAGGTTTCGTAAAAAACCGCTACATCGGGCGAACCTTTATCATGCCGGGCCAGCAACTGCGCCGCAAATCGGTCCGCCAGAAGCTCAATGCCATGGGCGTGGAGTTTCGCGGAAAAAATGTGCTGCTGGTCGATGATTCCATCGTACGCGGCACTACCAGCCGTGAAATCGTCCAGATGGCGAAGGAGGCCGGCGCGAACAAGGTGTTTTTTGCTTCTGCCGCACCCCCCGTGCGGTTTCCCAACGTTTATGGCATCGATATGCCTACGCGTCACGAACTCATTGCCACGGGGCGGGATAACGAGGAAATATGCCGGGAAATTGGCGCCGATCATCTGGTGTATCAGGAGCTCGATTCTCTCATTAAAGATGTGCGCCGCGTCAATCCGTCGATCGCGCAGTACGAGACTTCGTGTTTCGACGGGCGCTACATTACCGGGGATGTAACGCCGGAATATCTGGCCGTTCTGGAGGCGCAACGCAGTGGCGCTCCTCTCATGGAGAAACGTTCCAGCACGCAGCTCGACCTGAACCTGGTAACGGCGAATTGATGAAGGTTTGACAAAAGCAGGTACCGAGCGTACCTTCACGGCAGGCGCCGATTTGATCTTCAGCTTGCGGGCGCAGTATAAATTCAGCTAAAGCGGGAAAACCCGTTTTTGGCGAATGCTGAGCGGGTTTTTTATTTGGGGAATTTGAGGGGGATATCTGGCATGTCTGACGATTTCGAACTGGAAACACTGGCGCTGCATACGGGCATACATCGCAGCCAATTCAATGAGCACTCGGAAGCTTTATTCCTTACTTCAAGCTTCGTCTTCGACAGCGCCGCACAGGCCGCAGCACGCTTTTCCGATGTGGAACCGGGCAATATCTATTCGCGCTTTACCAACCCCACGGTTACCGCTTTTCAGGAAAGGCTGGCTGCCCTGGAGGGCGCGGAAGCCTGTGTCGCCACCTCTTCCGGCATGTCGGCCATTCTAGCCTGCACGATGGGACTTCTCCGCGCGGGGGACCATATCGTGGCTTCCCGCAGCCTGTTCGGTGCGACGGTCAGCCTGTTCAACAATATCCTCAAGCGCTTCAACATCGAAACGACATTTGTTTCCGCTACGGACGTTTCCGCCTGGGAAGCAGCGGTAAGCCCTGCCACCAGGCTGCTTTTCATGGAAACGCCCTCCAATCCGCTGACCGAGATTTCCGATATTGCCGCACTGGCTGCTATAGCGAAAAAAGCAGGAGCATGGCTCGCCGTGGACAATTGCTTCTGCTCTCCGGCTCTGCAGCGCCCGCTGGAACTGGGAGCAGACCTCGTGATTCACTCTGCAACCAAATATCTTGAAGGCCAGGGCCGGGTGCTGGGTGGTGCGGTGCTGGGCAAGCGCGACCTGGTGATGGACGGGGGAATCTTCGGTTTTCTCCGCACGGCCGGGCCGAGCCTGAGTCCGTTCAATGCCTGGGTGATCCTGAAGGGAATGGAAACCCTGAACCTGCGGATGGAAAGGCATTCGGAAAATGCCCTGGAGATTGCGCGCTGGCTGGAAGCGCAACCCGGCGTAGCCAGAGTCCATTATCCCGGTTTGCCATCGCATCCGCAGCACGCGCTTGCCAGCCGCCAGCAGAAAACCGGGGGTGGAATCGTTTCATTCGAATTGAAGAAGGGAAGAGAAGCGGCATGGAGAGTGGTGGATTCCGTTCGCATGATTTCGATTACCGCCAACCTGGGGGATGCCAAGAGCACTCTTACCCATCCTGCCACCACCACGCATGGGCGGATCAGCCAGGAAAACCGCGATGCAGCCGGCATTACCGAGGGTTTGCTGCGCATTGCAGTGGGGCTTGAAGCGGTAAAAGACATAAAGGCCGATCTCGCAAGGGGTTTGATTCAATAGGGGATAGTGCAAGGAATCAGCATTTTCAGGGGCGCGCCGTCGCCCTGGGTCCCCTGTATTGAGCCAGACGGACAGGTTTCCTTCTATCAGTTCTATGGTATCAGTCTCTTTTCTACGCCTGTCGTCGAGTAAAGGTGTTGTTTTTCAGGCCGGATCATCGTTAATGCACCAGTTGATTGATTTCCATGATGGGGAGCAGTATGGCAAGAACGATCATCAGCACCACGCCTCCCATTACCAGGATCATTATCGGTTCCAGCAGCGTTAGGAAGACGCCCAGTCGCCGCTCCAGCGCCTGGGCTTCGAGCTGGGCAGCGCGTTCGAGCATTTCCTTCAGCTTGCCGCTCATTTCTCCGCTTGCGACCAGATGCACGAGCAGTGGCGGAAACACGCGGGTTTCCCGCAGCGCTCTGGAGAGGCTCGCGCCTTCGCGGACCTGTTCGATGGTATTTTCGATCGCTCTGCGCATGACCAGGTTGCTCATCACGCGCGCGCCGGAACTGAGCGCTTTAAGAAGCGGCACGCCTCCTCCGATCAGAATGGAAAGGGTGCTGGCGAAACGGGAAGTGTTGCTGCTGCGAATCAACGATCCCAGCCATGCGGTGCGCAGCAGCAGGGCATGCCATCGGTATCTGATGTCATCGCGCCGCAGGGCGGCGCGTGCGGAAAATCCGGCAGCGGTAATGGCGATAATCAGATAAGGCCACGACATGAGAAGGAAATCGCTCAACCCGATCAGCGCGCGGGTCAGGAGGGGCAGGCTCTGGCGGGAATGCTGAAATACCTGCACTACCTGGGGAACCACATACATAAGCAGGCCGGCAACAATGATGATGGCAATAATGGTCACCAGTGCCGGGTAAAGGAGCGCCAGGCTGGTTTTTTGCTTTAGTGTCTGGCGCGCATCGAGATACTCGGCAAGATGTCGCAGTACCAGCGGCAAGGTGCCGGATTCCTCTCCGCCATGTACCAGCGCCCGGTAGAAATCGGGAAAACTCTTGCTATAGCTGCCCAGCGCGGCGGAGAGGGAGAGGCCGGCCATCACGTCTGTTTTGACACCGCCCAGCACTTCGCGTGTCATCGGCTCTTCGGCGGATTCGATCAGCGCAGCAAGCGACTGCTCGACTGTCAGGCCGGCGGTCAGCAGGGTAGCCATCTGTCGTGTCAGCAGGCTCAGTTCTTCCGGGCGCAAGCCTCGGACCCAGGACGCCTGGCTGCCCTCGCGCGCGCGAACCTGATTGACGGTCGAAGGCAGCAAACCCTGCGCGCGCAACTGCGCCCGCGCCTGGCGCGCAGTATCCGCCTGCAGCACGCCCCTTACCGTGCGGCCTTCGGGATCAAGCGCTTCGTAGCGGTACGCTTCCATATGGAACTGCTATTCGCGTGTCACACGCACGACTTCCTCCGGGCTGGTGATGCCCTGGGCAGCGAGGCGCATGCCATCGTCACGCAACAAGCGCATTCCGGCGGAAACCACATATTCTCGCAGGTCTTGTTCGGACGCGCGATCATGAATTCGCCGGCGCAGATCGTTGTCAACCGCGAGCAATTCATAAATCCCGGTGCGTCCCTGGTAGCCGGAGTGATTGCAAACAGCACAGCCCTGTGCCTTGTATAAAATTCTGGAAGCCGGAAAAGAACCCAGGGAAGGGAATTTTCCCATGTTTCCCATATCTTTGTCCCAGGGTTGGCGACAGTCCAGGCAGAGCCGCCGCACCAGGCGCTGGGCGCCTACGCCGATGAGACTCGATGCCAGCAGAAACGGCTCGACTCCCATGTCGACAAGCCGGGTGACAGCACTGATCGCATCATTGGTATGCAGCGTCGCAAATACCAGATGACCCGTAAGGCTGGCCTGTACCGCGATCTGCGCGGTTTCGAGGTCGCGAATCTCTCCGATCATGATGACATCCGGATCTTGCCGCAGGATCGTCCGCAAGGCTCGCGCAAACGTCATTTCGATTCGCGGGTTGACCTGGGTCTGGCTGATGCCGTCCAGATCGTACTCGATGGGGTCCTCGACCGTCATGATGTTGAGCGACGCGGAGTCCAGCCTCGACAGGGCAGCGTAAAGCGTGGTTGTTTTACCCGAACCGGTGGGACCGGTTACGAGGATAATGCCATGGGGCTCGCGAATAAGCCTGTCCATGCGAGCCAACGTGATTTCATCCATGCCAAGCCGGGGAAGATCCAGGCGGCCAGCCTGCTTGTCCAGCAAACGCAGTACAGCGCGTTCGCCGTGTGCGGTGGGAATGGTGGATACGCGTACATCGACTGGCCTGCCTGCCATCCTGAGCGTAATCCGTCCATCCTGCGGGAGGCGTTTTTCCGCAATGTCGAGCTGCGCCATGATCTTGATGCGTGAGATGAGGGCGGCATGCAATGCACGCGCCGGTTCGATCAGGTCGCGCAAGGTGCCGTCCACCCGCAACCGCACGACCGAGCGTGTTTCATAAGGTTCAATGTGGATATCGGAAGCCGCGTTGCGTAACGCCTGTGTAAAGAGCGCATTGATCAGCCGGATGACGGGAGCGTCATCCTGGCTCTCGAGCAGGTCCTCGACCTTCGGCAGTTCCTGCAATAACCTCGAGAGGTCTATATCCTGGGCAAGATCATCCGCGAGTGCGGCGGCACCTTCATTTGCGCCGTTATACAGCGCGGCAACGACCTCGTTGAACTCATCGGTATCGATGCGTCGCGCCCGCAGGGGCACCCCCAGAACGCGACGCAGCTCCGCCAGCGCCCCGGCCCGGACTTCGCCGCGGACCACCACTTCTGCGTGATTGCTTGTGACGCTTGTCACGGCCACTCCATTTGCCTTGACAAAGACATAAGGAATCCTGTCGGACGACATTATTGCAACCCGGTTTCAGGGGGTATTATCCATCACTCCCCCGGTGTCCCAGTTGCCTTGAGTGTTGGTATTGGAGATATCCGGATTATCGGGAGTGACGCTGTCATGGATGACAGGCAGCGGTTGACGCGGCGGCAAAGCAGGCGATTCCATATCCGGAAGCACGAGATTGAATTCGGGCGTGGCTTTTTTCTGTTCGCTCAGCACCCGATCGTACTGTGCGCCAGAAAGCGGATCGGCAGCGTCGCCCGATCGCATCAGCGTCGGCCGCAGGAATACCATCAGATTGGTTTTGTTGCGTGACCGCTTGTTGTAGCTGAACAATTGCCCGACCAGGGGAATCGCTCCGATCAGCGGAATTCTTTCAACCGAGTCATTTACCGTATCCTGCATCAGACCGCCGAGCACGAGAATCTGCCCGTCGTCCACCAGCACTGTCGATTCTATCGAGCGCTTATTGGTAATCAAACCGTTGGTGGCATTGACTGTGCCGGGAACGACGCTCGAGACCTCCTGAAAAATCTGCACACGGACAGTATTGCCTTCCGAGATAAGCGGCTTGATCTTCAATGATAATCCTACGTCATGGCGTGAAACGGTCTGAAACGGGGAGCTAACGGCACCCCCCACTGGCGGAATGAACTGGCCGGTGGGAATCGGAACGTTTTGCCCGATGACGATCCTGGCTTCTTCGTTATTCAGTGTCAGCAGGGTAGGGGTGGAAAGAATGTTGGCATTGGCATCCGTTTCCAGCGCCCGGATGAGCGTATGAATGTTGAGAACAGGGCCGATGCCGGGAATAGCCGTGACAAGCCCATTCATGATGCCGATGGTCAGGCCCGACGCTGCATTCGCTATCGGGTTCTGGGCGGCGGAGATGATACTGCCGCCCCCGGCAGTGCCCGCATTGAAATTGGTGCCGCCGAAAACCTGGGTTCCGCCTTGCGCGGCATTGCTCAGGTTTTGCCACTGAATGCCGAATTCCGCGGCTCTGTCGGCAGTAATTTCGGCAATCAGCGCTTCGATATAAACCTGCACGCGGCGCACGTCGAGTTTCTCTATTACCGCGCGCAAATTGTTATAAATAGCATCCGGGGCAGTAATAATGATCGAGTTGGTGGCCGCATCCGCCTGAATGATGCCGGGTGCAGCGGAAGTGGCGACAGTTTGCATCGGAGCGGGGGTGATGCTGGAAGCAGCGGGAACAGCCCCTGCGCCGAGGCTGGAGCCTGGCATGGAAGTGCCCATCGAACCGCCTATTGAGGCGCCTGTCGAGGCACCCATCCCGCCGCTGGTGGACGACCCAAGGGAAGACGTTCCAAAAGCCGTGCCGGTTGCCTGACTCAGCCCTGAAGATGAGGAAACCGGGGACGCCATGTTGTGATAGATCGCACGGAGGGTTTCGGCAAGCTTGACTGCATCGGCATTCTTGAGAAAAACGACATGCATGTTGCCGGCAGCGCTGGTCGGAGAATCGAGCACTGTTACCAGCTGGCGCAGGCGCGCAAGCGCTGCCCGGTTTCCGGAGCGTGCCAGGAGGGTATTCGAGCGGGCATCGGCGACGACTGTGAAGCGCTGCTGGGTGGGGTCCGCGACGCCCTCGGCCTGGGACTGCGTCGATTCCGAAAACAGCCGGTTCACGGTTTGCGCGACATCGATTGCCGAGGCGTGCTGAAGGGGTATCGAGACGGGATCGGTTCCACTGGGCTGATCCATCGAATCAATTATTTTTGCCAGGCGCTGAAGATTGCTCGCGTAGTCGGTAATGACCAGCGTGTTGCTGTTGGGATTTGCAGTGATACTGTTGTTGGGAGCGATCAGCGGACGCAGAATCGGCACCATCTGCACCGCGGATTCATACTGCAGCGTAAATACCTGGGTCTGGATGCGGTCACCTGCGGGCTGCCGCTGGTTCGCGGGGCCAAGTGCCGGGCTCCGGTATAATTTGGCATCACTTTCCGGAACGATCCTGATGATGCCATAATCCTCGACAACTGCATATCCGTGCAATCGCAATGCCGACAGAAATACTTCGTAAACTGACGATCTCGGCACCGGCCTGGCTGAAACGATGTTGATCGTACCCTTGACGCGCGGATCGAGCATGAAATTTTTCCGGGTAATTTCGCTGACCGCTTTCACCACGCCTTCAATATCGGCATTGACGAAGTTGAGTGTAACGAGATCCTGGCCAACAGGAGGCTTAGGTTTACTGGCGCGCAGGGAATCCCCTTCCGGCAGGGTTTTCGGCGGGGCATCAATTTCCCCAGCTGGCAGGGCGGCAGAGGAATTTACGGACCAGGCCTCAGTGGCCCAACCCGCCACCGCCATCCATAAAAAAACTGCACATAGCGAGCGATGCCGCATGATTTTACCTCTGTAGCCCATGAGATGACGGCATCATTCAATTATGATCGGCGCCTGAAATTCGCCAGGCAGGTCCGTCTCCACCGGAAGAGCAGGACCTGCAGGCGGGCTCTGGCGCTGCAATGCAAGCGTTTCCCGCATTCCGCCACGTTCCAGGACAATATATTCGGTATGAACCTCAGCCAACTGGAGGCCGGGAGCGATGTTTTCACCTTCTGGCACCGCAAGCATCTCTTTTCCATCCACTTGCAGGATCGCGTATCCCCGCCCGCTCCCGGAAGCGGCAACAACCCCGAACAGCCTGATCTCGGGTCCGGCAGGAACAGCAACGGAGGGTTGTTCTGGCTGTGCAATACCGAACAGGTCGCTGACAGTCGATATATCTTCGGCCGCTCCCATGCCCGCACGCCTGCCTGACTCGAGATTGGGCGGAGGATGGGGAATGAACCAAAGGCGTGTCCAGTACAACAATACCCCTCCAAGCAGTGCGAGTGCGGCGAGGATGATCAGGTATACAAGGACTGTTTGCGCACGATTCGACCGGTCGATCGAGATTTCCGGCATTCTTTAATGCTTAACTTTTCAATACGGCTGAAGTAAAAATCGGAAAGTTTCGATCAGGGAATGATTCTTATGACGAGTTCCTGAAAGAAACGATAGTTCATGGTGGAGATTGCTGCATACTCAGCGAGATTCGGTGATGTCACTTTCTATCGGTCAGATTTCGCTGAATAGCTCATGAGCCGCAATTGTACCTTGTTCAAGCGTATTGAGGCTTGGCGAAGTTGCGCGAGTATATTCCACTTTATGCTTCGGGCTGTGCATGAGCTGAATTGCTGCTAACATGAACATGTTTATACTCCTTTATGTATTCTGTCAGGAGCAGAATTAAACCCTGTTTTCATCTTCTTTTCGCTCGAAAGCATTTTGGCGTCAAGGGATCATTCGATCAAAATAAATAATAAATAAGTGATAGGCCCTGTTTGGCGCCATCCTTCTCTTTAAAGAGCGATTAATGCATAGGGATATCGAAGAGGGCAGGGATAGATCCTTCCCGCGGCTTTTTGCATGCCTTGTCCTGGCCGCTGCTGCGGTTTGCGCAGCCTTTGGAGTATTGGCGGAGCCCAAGCCCAAAGGCTACGAATATTACCTAACGGGCAACGCGGTCGATGCTGTCCTGCCGCAAAGGCCACGGTCGCCGTCAACTCTCCTGATGGGCGGAGGTCCCGACGTGGACGCTGCGTTCAAGTGGATGATCCGGAAGGCGGGAGGTGGCGATTTCGTGGTGATCCGCGCCAGCGGGGCCGACGGCTACAACCAGTATGTCTACGACATGGGCGGTATCGATTCCATTGAGACTCTGGTCATAAAGACGCGTGAGGCGGCCAGCGATCCGTTCGTGCTCGACCGGATCAAAAAAGCGGAAATTTTGTTTATCGCGGGCGGCGACTCGGCTGAAACCGGTGCATTGGTCTCGTCTCAGCCAGGAGGCGGAATCTATTGAGCGGTTTGCTCGCGGCGAGAAATGGAAGATGTACCGTGGCTGCCGGGGCATCCAGACAGTACTGTCGAAAGTGCCGCAGCCAATTTGCCTTGGGCAACCATTTAGAATGTAGAACAGAAAATAATACTTGGTGGCATCCAGCATCATTCCCACGGTCAGTGGGTTTAACCTCGGTTGCAAGTGGCATAAAGTTCCATAACCGAGTCTGCTCGCGCATAACCATCGCTGTGACATGAAACTGACCTGTATCCGTCCGTGTCAACATGTGAGCCGATACTTCCTTTGCCGACAAGTCGCGAATCAACGCTCCCGTCTGACGAGAATCAATTTACTGTCGCCATTGTGTCGTCGCCTCCTGATTTGTTTTCCGGCTTTCCTGATTCTAAACGTGCAAAATAAGCGTTAATTTGTTCCTGTTTGGCGAATAAGGAATATGTTTTCTTTGGGATTATTGCTGGTATCGATTTCCTGTGACTGAGAATTTTCCCGGCGGAGTCAGTAGAAGTTGCGTCGAGGGCGTATTATGGGGCAAACCGCGAGGCATGTGTCACGGTGCAAAACCGCAGTCGACAATGAACAGTTTCTTGGGTAATCTTCGTTCCATTTTGTCCGTTTTTTGATGGGTATTTACGTAAAAATGATGGAGAAACCTGGTTCCAATCTACTCTCTGAAAGACAACGAACTCCAAGCTTTTGGACTGCCCTCCAGTATGAACCGCGCGGAAGGCAGGGCGGCTTTACTTTGCTTGAGGTCATGGTGGTAGTCGTGATTCTTGGAATTCTTGCTGTAATGGTGGTGCCGAAGATCATCAGCCGTCCTGATGAAGCGCGTATCATCGCAGCAAAGCAGGATGTCGCCAGCCTGATGCAGATGCTCAAGCTGTACCGTCTCGACAACCATCGCTATCCCAAGACCGAGCAGGGATTGCAGGCACTGGTAACGAAGCCGGCCGATCCGCCGATTCCCTCCAACTGGAAAGCGGGAGGATATATCGAGCGTCTTCCGAAGGACCCCTGGGGTAATCCTTATCAATACCTGAACCCTGGGGTTCATGGCGAAATCGACGTTTTCAGTTTCGGAGCGGATGGCGCCCGGGGAGGAGACGGTAATGACGCGGATATTGGCTCCTGGAATCTGTAAGGCCAACAGGATTCGTGACTGAGATAAGAGCCGGAGGCGGGTTCACGCTCATCGAAGTGCTTGTCGCACTGGTGATTATCGGGCTTTTTGCGGGGCTTATCAGCAGCATAGTGCGGCCGGACGAACGAACTCTTCTTCGTGTCGAGGCGGAGCGGCTGGCGCAACTCCTTGATCTGGCGGGTACTGAAGCGCGCATGTCAGGAAGATCTCTCGCCTGGATAACAGATGGCTCGAGCTATCGGTTTTTGCGGAATCAACGCGGCGCCGGTTGGTCAGAAATTCGCAATAATGATCTCTTCCGGGAGCGGAAGTTTCCGCAGGGCATGAAGATCACGGGCATGCTGATCGAAATGTCGCCAGCAGATTTTATGCGACTGGAGTTCAGTCCCCGCGGTTCGATGCCGGCTTATGTCATAAAGATATCTTTTGGGACGGAACGCTATACAGTCACAGGATCTCCGATTGGCGAGGTGCAGGCATTGCCGGGAGAGGGAAGAGTGAATGGTGAAATCATATCCGGGCAGCTGCGGTAGAGGCCGCGGATTCACGCTGGTTGAGGTTCTGGTCGCATTGGCAATCATTGCGGTTGCCCTCATGGCCGCATTGCGTGTCGCAGGGCAGGGGACGCTCAATGCCGGCGAACTGCGCTCGCGCCTGCTGGCGGGATGGGTTGCGGAAAATCTCCTGGCAGAACAGCGTGCCCAGGGTGTATGGCTGCCGCCGGGTACATATCGTGGGACAGCAAAGCAAGGAAATATGGATTTTGCGTGGCGGACGGATATTGCGGAAACCGCAAATCCCTCATTTCGGCGAGCCAATATTTCGGTATTTGCGCCTGCCGGAGAATCGCACCTGCTTGCGCACCTGACAGGATATCTGGCGCAACCGGCAATTCCGGGGAATCCGTGAGCAGGCTTGCCGGGAGACAGTGCGATGCCGGTTTTGCGGGAGCGGAAGATCGCCGCCCGATTTTCCTGTGCCTTCTTGCGTTCATGTCCTCCAGAAAGAAGTGTTCATAATCCATTTCCATGAAATCCAGGCGTAAAACCAGTTTCCAGGGATTTACCCTGATCGAGCTGCTGGTTGCGCTGACTGTTCTGTCTTTGCTGGCAGTGATGTCTTATCGCGGACTTGCGGCAATACTCGATGCGCAAGAGTATGTGAAGCGGGAAACTGAAAAGTGGCGCCGCATAGATTTATTCCTGATGCGGTTTGAGCATGATGTGCAGCTTGCGATACCGCGGCCGGTTCGAACCGGCTCGGGCGTTTCGCCGGCCTGGCTTGGAGTGATAAAAGCGGCGTCCGATGGGGGTTTGTTGCCCTACATGGAATTCAGCCGCCTGGGCTCCATCGAAGAAGCGGATGCCGCGCGGCGGACAGCTTACCTGTTGAATGATAAACGGGAAGTCGAGTTATGGTTGTGGCCAGGTCTTGACATCGGTTCCGGGGCAGCAGCCATGCGTTATCCGGTATTGGCCGGAGTGGCAAAAATGCAACTGCACTATCTTACCGCAAATCGTGCATGGGTGAATGCGTGGCCAAGTGCAGCGCCTGACTCTCCGGCGTCTGCGATTTCTTCCGTTCCCCGGGCCGTGCGCCTGCGCATTACGCTAGCCTCGGGAGAGGAAATAGAACGCATTTTCCAATGAAAACATGAGAACAGGACAACGTGGGGTAGCCGTGGTGCTTGCCATGGGGGTCGTTGCCCTCGCGTCGATAACCGCAACAGCCATCATTACCTCTCAGGGTATCTGGTCACGACAAAGCCAGCTTGCGCAGGATTACATTCAGGCGCAGGCGATGGTCAAGGCAGGGGTGGACTGGGTTCGCGCCGTGCTGAGCGATGACAGCCGGATGGGCAGCATCGATCACCTGGGCGAACCCTGGGCATTGCAGATGCCGGCGATGCCGGTTGAAAACGGTGAACTCACGGGGCACATCCATGACCAGCAGGGCTTGTTCAATCTGAACAACCTGGCTCCCGATGGAAAAATCAGTGCGGCACAGCTTGCTCACTTCAAGCGCTTGCTGGCCTTGCTCGATTTGCCGGATGCGCTTGCCGATGCACTGGCTGACTGGATAGACGTTGACAGCGAACCTCGTCCGCAGCACGGCGCCGAGGATGAATATTACGGTATGCTGAACCCCTCGTACCTTACTGCCAACAGACCCCTCACCGATGTAGCGGAACTGGCCCGTATCCGTGGTTTCAACAGGGATATCCGCGCCCGCTTGCGCCCGTTCGTGACGGCCCTGCCAGGCTTTACCACTGTCAATGTCAATACCGCGCCACCCGAAGTGCTTGCTGCCATTGTCGAGGGCCTGGGAATTGGAAATGCCCGCATATTGACTCTACAGCGCGCGCGCGTCCATTTTCGTGATCACGCCGACTTTCTCAACCGTCTTCCCCAAGGCGTTGCGGTAGAGGAAAGCGATATTGGAACCAGCAGCAATTATTTTCTCGCGACACTCCGCGTAGCCATCGGCGAAGCGCAGGCCGGCGGAGTGGTTCTCCTTAACCGGGAGGAGGGCGGGTGGCCCGCTATTGTCTGGCGTAAATATTCATGAGCCTGCTCAGAATCCGTTGCCCTCTTCTGGAGGAACCATTGAACTGCCAGTGGATATGGATTGGCGATGATGGACTGCCCTTGACAGGGGAAGGGCGGATAGCTGACCTGCCGAAAAACGCGCGTTCCGCCCAACTGATCATTCCAGCTGCCCAGGCTTTGCTCACACGCGCTCGCGTGCCCGACGCTGCCAGGCGACGGACTGGATCGGTACTGGCTTTTGCTGTGGAAGAAGAGATGCTGCGCGAGCCTGATGCCAATCAGGTGAGCTGGATCGGTTCCGCTGGAGACGAGGGGGTGCTCGCGGCGGTGGATAAAAAAGGGCTGGCAGAGTGGCTCGATGCGTTTCAGGCTGCTGCTATCCGGGTGGATGAAATTTACTGTGAAACACTGTTATTGCCATGGATACCGGGAGAATGGAGTCTTGCCTGGGATGGCCAGGAAGGTTTCGTGCGCACCGGCGAGTTTGAAGGGGGGGCGACAGATTGCGGAGACGATGCGTCTCCTCCGCTGTCATTGCATCTTATGCTCGAAGAGGCGGAAAGGGAGGGAGCGAGACCAGCCTCCATCGCGCTTTACGCGATTGCGCCGGAAGGCGCAATGACCTTTGAGGGGGGAGACGCCGGGGTCATGAAGAATCCTGCGACAGCGCCGCAGATCGAAGCGTGGCAACGCGTGCTTGGTATTCCTGTATACCTCGCGGGAACCTGGGATTGGCGCAGGGCACCGCAATCCAGTATCAGCCTGCTGCAGGAACGCAAGCGCTGGCCTCTTTTCAGGGGGTTTTTCTCACGCCTGCGGCCAGCAGTCTGGATCGGCGCGGCAGCGTTGGTGATTCATTCCCTGGCCGTTGCCGCTGACTGGGCATTGCTTGCCAATGAGGAGCGTGCCTTGCATCAGCAAATGGAAACCCGGTTTCGCGCCCTGTTTCCAGCTGCGGTCGCGGTCGTGGATCCTGCGCTACAGATGCGCCGGAAGCTCGTCGAGGCGCGGCATGCGGCAGGAGTGCCTGATACCGCCGATTTCTTGCCCATGATCAAAGCAGTGGGGCCGGGATTGAGCGAACTGGCTCCTGGCAGCCTGCGCGCGGTTTCCTATGATAGCGAAAGAATGACGCTTGAACTGGCCGCCGAGGAAGGACTCGTGAATCGTATTGCCGCCCACCTGCGGGAAAACGATCTGAGAGCCGATATCAATCCGCTTCCGGCAGATGCGGAGGGCGAAATCATTGTGCTCGCGGTGACGGCCCCATGAGGGAATGGTTGCGGGAACGGTTGCGGAAAGCATGGGAAGCACGCTCTCCCCGGGAGCGGCGGCTCCTCCTGATATTGGGGGTGATTTTGAGCGTGGTACTTTACCTGTGGCTGGTCAGCACAGCGGACAGGGCGCGTACCCGGTTGCGCTCGAGCCTTCCGCAACTGCGCGTCCAGGCAGAAGAGTTCGAGCGACAGGCGGCTGGGTATGAGCGCATAAAGATTACTCCATCCGCGTCCCCGTCATCCGGTGATTTGAAGGCGCTCGCGCAAACCCAGGCGGATGCCCTGGGGGTTTCACATGCTTTGAATGGTATCAATGCGTTGGACGATGATCAGGTTCAGGTCACGTTCCAGGCTGTTCCGTTCGCGGATTGGCTGAAGTGGGCCGTGGCAATGCAGTTACAGCATGTGCGTTTTGAAAAGGGCCGGATTGAAGCCTTGCCCGAACCGGGAATAGTGACCGTGACGGGAACATTCGTGCGTGCCGCTCCAGAGTAGCGCTCGATTGCGACCCGGCCGGTTATGGAGTTTTCTGGCGAGCCGCGACCAGCCTCTGACCAGCCTGTAATCAATAAGCGATAGCAGTTGCACCAGAAGATAATCCTTACCCCCGAAGATATTCCTTACGCGCGCACTCCACTCGCTATAGTCGTTCTTCAACGACATTCACATCCCCCTGTTCTCAGGAATCTATCCTCCGCCGGTCATTTCCGCGTCGCCGGAAGGCGACGGTCACATGGGACCCGTTTCCCCCAAGTATCTGTTTTGGCTGAAAGAGCAGGGTTGGCATAGAAAATGCTTAAAACGGGCTCAAGCTGATCATTTATTGGAAAGGCAGAAGCTGCTGCTTTTTTGAAACTTGATTTTCCACAATCAGAAAGGAGTCGAACGTGAACACCGACAAGAGGGAAGATCGGACCATCTTACCAGACCAGCCTGCCGAGAGGCTCACATCAACCCTGCCCGCTGGTACTGCCTCATCCCGCCCCCGCTTTGCAGTGGCGATACTGGGAGTTTTGCTGGGGCTGGCTCCGGTCATGTCCAGTGCAGAACCTCCGGAGGGCAGGGGGCCTGGAGTACACAAGCCGCTAGGCTGGGCGAAGGGCCGCATCCTGGTGATGCCACGCGCCGGGCTGCCGGAAAAGGAACTGGCCAAGGTTCTGGGCGAACATGGCGGCAAGGGCAGGAAGATCGGGCAGAGCAACCTGTACATCGTGGACTTGCCGGGCAATGCTTCGGAGAAGGCGGTGGCGGCACGGTTGGCGCATCACCCGGCA
>JAFKJB010000001.1 GCA_017306155.1 Nitrosospira multiformis | reverse complement strand
TGCCGGGTGATGCGCCAACCGTGCCGCCACCGCCTTCTCCGAAGCATTGCCCGGCAAGTCCACGATGTACAGGTTGCTCTGCCCGATCTTCCTGCCCTTGCCGCCATGTTCGCCCAGAACCTTGGCCAGTTCCTTTTCCGGCAGCCCGGAGCGTGGCATCACCAGGATGCGGCCCTTCGCCCAGCCTAGCGGCTTGTTCATTCCAGGCCCCCTGCCCTCAGGAGGCTGGGCGCCGGAAATGACCGGTGCCAGACCCAGGAAAATTCCCAGCACCCCGCTCCAGATGGGGTACCGGGATTTGCGGACAGGTTGCGAGTTGCGAATACCTGATTGAATAATGCCCGCAGCTGGCTGCTCCGAAACGAGCTTCCTTGGTCCGGCTGCAGGCGTCTTATGGTTGATGTTCACGTAGCTCCTCCTCTTGAGGGAGGCGGAACCGCCTGATACGCCGGGTGTCGAAACGCACTGCGCCGGAGCATTGAGATCCAGCCAGCACGCTCTAATAGCTTCTCGTCAGTCAAATAATCGACAAGAAAATGGCATTATCTGGCAGCCCTGCCGTCCTGGGGCTTTTGCCCGGTAGACCGATGACTTTGCGTCCCCCGCTTTCGCGAGGTTTGCCTTTTACAGATTAAAAATTGCAGCGTTATCGTATCTGAATCCCCCATGGTCTATGGGTGAAGCAACTGCACAAAAATGATTCTGTTCACTGCTTTGTCTGGAGGCGAAAAATGCTGCTGCTTGCTTTTTCTTTTTGCATCTTTTTTGTACCCGCACGATGCCGGAATTTTGGGCAGAGGACGTTGCTCAGCAGCCTGGCTCAATACCCGCATGATTCAATACCCGCACACGCTTTCCTGGGAGATCGGCCCACATGCGGCCCACTCGGACAACTATCAGACTGTCTTCAGAACCGGGTCGAATAGTGCTACCTCGGGTCGAACAGCACTACTCTGTGTCGAATAATTTTACATATCAACTCTGAATTGGAAAAATGCGAAACGAATGAGCCTGATTTTATTGGATTTTAATCTTGGGCATGAAAGTTGCTTAAAAAATAACACGATAGGTCGAAAATTGAAGTTTCGAACCTATCCAATAAAAACCTATCAGGAGAAAATAATGAAGAGCTATTTGAAGGGAGCGTTCGCTGCATTGGGACTGCTGTCTGCGGCAGGAACAGCCCAGGCAGCAATTTTCACCATCGATTTCACTACTGCGGGCGCGTTTTCCGGCACTGCGCCGTCCAGCCCAAGCCCGACTACGGTTTTCGCGACAGCGACTTTCGACGATCAGGGCGGTACAGGGTCGGTGACGCTGACAATGAATGTCTTTAATAATTTGTCCGCTGGCGCTTACGTCAACGACTGGTACTTCAACGTCGCTCAGGCGCCATTGTCCGGCATCACTTTCGTTAGCGGAATTGAGGCTACTGGCACTCCGACCCCGGTTGAAAATGGAAAGGACGCTTTCAAGGCCGATGGCACCGGCGGCAATTTTGATTTCGCATTTCATTTCACTACTACCAATCCCGGAGAGCTGGCGCAGGGTAAAACATCCGTATACACCTTGACGGGCACGGGCATTACCGCCGATTCTTTTAACGCTTTATCGGTATCCGCGCCACCCACAGCGGGCAATGGCGGATATGTCAGTGCACTCCACGTGCAGGGCTATGGCAACAGCGTCTGGATTTCCGGCGAGGGATCGTCACCCTCCACTGAAATACCGGAACCGGGAACGCTTGCACTGCTCGGGCTTGGCCTTTTTGGAATCGCGGCAGCCAGGCGCCAGAAACGCTAGAGTCTCAAGACAAGACAACTTGCACGAACAAAGACCCCGCGAAAACGGGGTTTTTGTTGTCGATAATATTTACACCGCCTTGCCCTGTCAGCCGCGGCAGCGCCAGAGACCGGCGCGAAGGTGAAACCTGCCCAAAGCTTATTCTTGGATTTGCGCCGCCGGGTTCTGGCGGACGTTGACAAGGATCTGAGCATCGGGGGTAGCCTGTAAATATTCAGTCAGACCGTCATTTGTAAAAATATTCGACAAAAAGCCGTCTAAAGAACCCGGCAGGAAGCCCGGCAGCTTCTCGAACGTTGACGTATCCCATTAATTCTGCGGACAAGCAGTACGAACGCCATTATCGGTTCGAGACGGGATTCCAGTTTGCTGGATTCCGGATCTCGCCCGGAATGACGGGATTGATAGTATTTTCCGGGCCAGCGCTCAGGGTTTCCACCTGCTTACTTGATCACTGTCACATTCACCGAAGCAGACGACGTATTGCCCGCCATGTCCCTGGCAACCGCCCGGATAGTGTGTATTCCCGCACGAACATTGTTTGGACGAGTGTTCCAGCTATAACCCAGCGTACTTCCTTTTCCGGTAGCCTTGAGCGTGCCGTCGATATAGAGCATATAAGTGATTCCCGCAGTGCCGCTGTCATCGCTTGCATTCACGCTGATCGGCACATTGTTGCCCGAGACAGTGCCCGCCACCGGATTGACA